>NZ_JAFLVR010000057.1 GCF_017315985.1 Candidatus Enterococcus murrayae
CTTTGTAGTCATACCAACTACCCAAAATTCGAATGAGCCCAGTAATACTTGACCCTTTACTGCGAAAACACTTCACCATCGTTTTCTGCATTTGATTCAGTATACCAAAACATTCATATACAAAATTACTCTTATTTCATATTGCTTTACACATTTCCCCTATTTTTTTAAACTAAAAAAGAAATGGGGGATAACAAATGAAAGCAATTCAAAAACAACAGTGGGGCCTTTTGATCATTCCATTAGAATTATTGATCGGTGCCCACTTATTCCGTTTAAGTAAAAATCCCAAAGTCACTTTACTTGCCTCAACAGCGCTAGTTTTAATCGGTGCTTTGCTTATGATTTGGTTATTTCACGATTTTTTAAAAGAACAATGGCATCATTATCGACAAAAGCTTTTTCTTAGATTACTAGTGAGTATTATTTTAGTTGTCGGTGCTTTTTTGATACTGCAGGCTACACGTCGAATGCTTCCTAGCGAACTTCTTCAGCTTCGCACCCCTACAGGTGACTCCTTACAAATACTTAGTCCCAGCTGGACAGTGCTAGCTGCCGTTATTCCTTTTATTGCTCCTTTTACTGAGGAACTGACCTTTCGCTATTTACTATTAGGGCAATTTTCTAGTAAAACCTGGCGCATGATGTTTTTTGTCCAAAGTATTCTATTTGGTTTGATTCATTGGAACAATTTCAACGGCAATGTATATGCAATGATCCCTTACATGGTATTAGGTCTATATTTTGGAGGTATCTATTTGCTCTCAGGCAATATTTGGAGCTCGATCATCGTTCACTGGATGCTAAATACTATGAACTCAATGCTGCCGGCACTCTTACTACTGTTCCTAAAGTTTTTTTAGAATCACTCCTGACCTCTCCTCATAGAAGCTTTTTACTCCAACAATTGCAAGTACAAAAAGAAGAGATAGGCACTCACTGAGGAGACGAGCAGCAAGCAGCCACTAAAAGCAACTTTATCTAACAGAATTTCCGTGTTCAAATCAGAATAGTTACTCTTACTAATCACTGTTACCAACAATCCGAAAAGGAAAAACGGTTCCCTTATCTCCTCAGCTGTTTACCTCTCTACTACACCCAAATCGGCTCGGGATTTCAGCAGGTAAACGAGAATAGAAACGTATTTTCAAACCATAAAGCAGCACAGAGAAAAACATATGGCTTCGTTTCACCCACCGATAAATTCCTTCAAAAATCATTTCCTCTCCTCCTTCTTTTATTATTAGCTCATAGTATATTCCTTGAATTATAGGAACTCTAGTAAATGTCAAATGAGAAAGAACGATTTTATGACACAAATAAATCTCTTCATTAAAGTAAGCACCTCAGTTTGAGTTCACTATATTTGAAAATATCCTTTTTTGCATAATCCGCTTTCAAAGCAACGCAAAAAAACCAACGCTCAGCCACAAACGTTGGTTTAATCAGGATAAATTACCCTAAGTGAAGGTTTCCCCTCACATCACCCTTAGCATACATCAATCACTGTTTGAATAGCAAGGGGGCAGTAGAAAGAAAAGTATTAAATACTAAAAACACGGCTGCTTGTTGGTAGAAAGCAGTCGTGTTTTAAAAAAAGAAGCGGGTGACGAGAATCGAACTCGCGACGGAAGCTTGGGAAGCTTCTGTTTTACCACTAAACTACACCC
>NZ_JAFLVR010000058.1 GCF_017315985.1 Candidatus Enterococcus murrayae
GTAAGCGTCATATACCAAGGTGTATTTAAAAGCCCAGCGTCCATCCTATAAAATAGGGAGGACGCTGGGCTTCTCTAAAGTTTGCTAATAGCTTGCGCGACAATACGCTTGAACTGTTTGATTCCACGGTAAATAAGCTGCTAGCGCAGTTTTTGTTAGACTTGGCAGATTGGGGATTTGTTCGAATAAGTAAACAAGGTATTTTCTCGGATCTAATCCATTTTCTACCGCTGTGCGTAGAATACTCAGAATGATCCCCGACGCTTGCGCGCCTTTCTCACTTTTCGAGAATAACCAATTTTTACGCCCAATCACGAGCTCTTTCACTGCTCGTTCTGCTCGATTATTGGTCGTTTCCAATCGACCATCCGTCAAAAAAGTACACAAGCCTTCCTTGTACTTTAGTAGGTAACCAACGGCTTCCCCCAGTTTTGATCGTGGCAGAATATGGAGATTCGCTGCCCAAGAAAAGAATTCATCAACGATTGGCTTTATCCATTGCTCTCGCTGTTTTTGACGTTCTACTGGGGAAAGATGCCGCATTTTTTTCTCTTCTTTGAAGAGCAGATCGCAATAGCGTTCCCCCATTAAAGCCGTGCTATATTTCTGCGGCTGTGAACCAATTGCTTCGTGAAACTTTCGCCGAACATGCGCCCAGCAGTAGACGTTCTTTACCTGAGATATTTTTCCGTACGCCGAATACGCATCACTGTGAAGATAACCAGTGAAACGATCTAAGAACTTTTGCGGTAGTTCGTGCTTACGTGACAGCTCGTGTTGATAGAGAACAATGGGATGTGTTTCTGATTTTCCAGAGGTGTACAACCAGTAGTAGGTCGTAGCCTTTGGAACATCTAAAACAGTATACGTTGTTTCATCCGCATGAAGCACCTCTTGTTTTTGCAATGTTTCTTTTAACAGTTGATAGACTGGCTCCAAGACGTAATCTGTCGCCAAGAGATGCCAATTCGTGATCTTTTGGCGATCCAATGGAAAACCAAAGGTTTTCCATTCGTTCTCTTGCCGATAGGCAGGAACTTTCTTTACATACTTTTCAATGATTGTTTGTGCAACCATCGTTGGGCTGCCGAAACTATTATTGAGCAACGGTTTTGGCACGCGTGCCTTTTTAATTGGAGTACTTCCCGATTTCTTTTCACAAGCACAACACTTATAAGCATGTTGATGAACTAATTTCTTTTCAATATGAGCAGGAATAAATAGAGGTTCTTCGCGAACGATCGTTGATCCAATCTCTGTTAACTGACTCCCACAAGCATCACAAAGACAGTCTTCCCCTTCTAAACAATAGTGAAGATGTTTAGAAGGCAAATGAGCGAGTGATAACGCCTTTTTGCCAGATGATTTTTTCCGACGAAAGCTCCTTACCTTGATTGATTCCTGGCTTTCTTGACCAGTCTGCTCTGGTTCTTTAAAAGGGTCTGAATCGAATAAATTTGTTTGTCCTTCGACAGAAGGGGTGTTTTCTTTTTTTCGGCCGTACATTTGTCGTTGCAGCACAAATAGTTGTTCTTGAAGGTAGTGATTTTGTTCAAGAACAAGCTGAAATTGTTCGGTTAACTCTTTATTCTTCTGTTCCAATTTTTTGTTATTCAAAAGAAGCTGATTTTCCTTTTTAGCCAATCATCTGCACCTCCTAAATATAATTATATCTGTTATTATTATACCATTTATCCATACAAAAAAATAGTAGAAAC
>NZ_JAFLVR010000059.1 GCF_017315985.1 Candidatus Enterococcus murrayae
AGTTAATATTACACTCTCTCTATTGAGGAAAAAATCGGATTTATTCGTCAGATGTGATCGATAAAATGGATTGGTCTATCCTCCCCGCTAATACGCCTTGTGGTTTAAAAAGCACCGTTCTTTACTTATAACTAACAAAAATCCCTCTCCAAATGAAGAGGGATTTCTTTATGCGCTCATTTTTCGATAAACATCAATGATCTCTTTAGCCAAATCAGTAAAAGCGATGGAAGTCATCAGATGGTCTTGGCTGTGAACAGTCAGTAAATTCAACTTGAGCTGCTCTCCCTGTGCTTCCTTTGTTAATAGTCCTGTTTGCGAGTGATGCGCTTCAACCAATGATTCTTCCGCCTGCTTGATTTTCTCATCAGCTAGTTCAAAATCGCCGCCTTTGGCCTCTTGAATGGCTTCCATGGCATTGCTTTTAGCATTACCGCCATGAATAATCAATCCCATCACTGCTTCTAAATTTTCTTCCTGCATGTTATTACCCATCCTTCATTTTTTCTCACGAATACGTTAGCTAGGGATCATAGCAACTGCTTGCCCAAGCACCTTCTCACCATTCATCATCCCGTAATCTGTCATATTGATGACATCCACAGGAATTCCCAATGGCGCTAATTTTTCTTCGAACTGTTTTTGCATAAAACGCACCTGTGGTCCTAACAGGACGGTATCGATTTCACGCTCCTGCAGTTTATTTGTCGCATCCGCAGCAGCAATCGCAAAAATATCAACCGCTAATCCTTGATTTTCTGCCGCTTTTTGCATTTTAGTCACTAACATACTGGTGCTCATACCAGCGTTGCAAACTAGCATAATTGTCTTTTTACTCATCATTCCTGCCTCCAATTTCGAGCACTTTTTTCTTTCAACTTTACGACCAAGTTCTTTGCGAAGGTCAAATTAGTCCTTATAATGTTTCTCCGTTACTTGCGATTACCTGTTGGAACCAATGGAACGAATCTTTCTTACTTCGATCCAACGTTCCGGAGCCTTCATTGTCTTTATCGACATAAATGAAGCCGTAACGTTTTTTCATTTCGCCAGTTCCAGCAGAAACCAGATCAATGAATCCCCATGGTGTGTACCCCATCAAATCGATTCCATCATAAATGACTGCTTCTTGCATTGCTTCAATATGCTCACGCAAGTAATCAATTCGATACTCATCATGAATCTCGCCATCTTCAGAAATCTCATCAATCGCCCCAAATCCATTCTCTACGATAAATAATG
The DNA here is from genome assembly GCF_017315985.1 of Candidatus Enterococcus murrayae. Classification (GTDB taxonomy): domain Bacteria; phylum Bacillota; class Bacilli; order Lactobacillales; family Enterococcaceae; genus Enterococcus_A; species Enterococcus_A murrayae. The sequence goes on from NZ_JAFLVR010000059.1 coordinate 1,243, forward strand.
GCAGCTCATAGCGATCATTAAACCAGTTCATCGCATAGCGCAATCCGGTCGGATCGATTTGCCAGCCCCATTCTGAAGCCTTAACATAAGGATTTCCGACCAAATCATTGGCTTCGTCATAATCATAGGCAGGGCCTTTATCATGATCTTTAACTGCAAAAGACATGTAATAGCTAAAGCCGATATAGTCAACGATTCCTTTCGTTAACTGCGCTTCATCTTCATCCGTAATGTCCAACTGAAATGCCTTGCGCTCGAAGTACGCTTTCATATAGCTTGGATAACGTCCCTTGCAATGCACATCGGTAAACCAATAACGGCGCTGCATCGCTACTGTCGCAGCCATCATATCAGAAGGACTGCAGGAGTAAGGATAGATCGGAACCATGGCGATCATACAGCCAATTTCAAAATCAGGATTGATCGTATGACCAATCTCGATCGCTTTAGCACTAGCCACCAACTCGTAGTGAGCGGCTTGATACATGATTTTTTCCCGATCATCATCAGCTTCGAATTTCAAACCTGAATTGGTAAATGGTGCAAAATCTTCTTTATAGTTGGCCTGATTGTTGATTTCATTAAAGGTCATCCAATATTTTACTTTATCCTTGTAACGAGTGAAGCAGGCTTCAGAAAAACGCGCGAAGAAGTCGATCATTTTACGATTTCGCCAACCGCCATACTCAGTAACTAAATGGTAGGGCATCTCAAAATGTGACAATGTAATGACAGGCTCGATCCCGTATTTTAGACATTCGTCAAAAAGGTCATCATAAAATTGCAGACCCGCTTCATTCGGTTCCGTCTCATCTCCATTAGGAAAAATTCGAGTCCACGCAATTGACGTGCGAAAACATTTTAACCCAAGCTCCGCAAACAGCTTCACATCTTCTTTGTAGCGCCCATAAAAATCGATCGCTTCATGGTTGGGATAATTTTCTCCTTCTAGAACACCATTAGTGATTCGACGTGGTACGCCATGAGCGCCGACAGTCATTACATCTGCCACACTCACACCCTTCCCGCCATCTTGCCAACCGCCTTCTAGCTGATGGGCGGCAACTGCGCCGCCCCATAAAAAATTCTCTTTAAAAATACTCATGGTCCTACCTCTTCATTTCTTTTTTGATTAGACTGTCGCTTGTCCTTCAGCTTTTTCATTTTTATTTTCTAAGTCTTTTTCGATCTGTTCCATGCTTTCACCTTGCTCTTGCAGGTAGTTCAATGAATCTACCTTGCGGACGAATGGTAAATAGATGAAGAAGCCGATGACTAAAACAACTGCTTGTAAAAGAGCGGTTCTCCAGCCGCCAACTAGAAATCCTGAGATAATCGGTGGTGTTGTCCAAGGTACTTGTACCGCAGTAAATAATGGCACAAGTCCTGTGTATAGTGAGAAGTATGTGATCACTCCTGAAATCATCGGCGTCAAGATAAATGGTAAAGCCATGATCGGATTCATTACAACGGGTGTAGCAAACAAGATCGGTTCGTTGATATTAAAGAATGCCGGCAGCAAGGCCAAGCGCCCTAATTGTTTGAACTGAGCAGAGCGAGCAAACATGACCATGTACATCACGATTCCGATCGTCATACCAGCACCTGTAACAGTCATGAATTGATCTAAAAATTGCTGCGTAACAATATGCCCGCCATTAGCAACAGTTAATTCTTTTCCTGCTTTTAAAATCGCTGTATTTTCCAATGAGTTCGCTGTCAGAATCGGTCCCATGATTCCACCGACTAACGTTGAACCGTGAACACCGAAGAACCATAAGAATGGTACTAGGAAACCAAGCATCATTGCTCCGCCAAAGGTATCAGTAACTCCTTGCATCGGACTTTGAATAACTTTATAGATGGATTCAACCACAGTCGTATTGAGAAATTTATCAAAGAGTACGTAAACAATTAATGAAACGGTAGTGATTACCGCTGCCGGAATCAATGCGGTGAATGAGTTCGCCACGTTTGCAGGTACTTGCTCTGGCAATTTGATGCGAATATCGCGTTTCAAGAACCAAGAGTAGGCCCAGCCCACAAATAAACCAACTAAAATGGCGCTGATCATCCCTTGACCGCCTGTCCAAGTCTTATCGATGACATTGGTCACAATCGTATTTGTTTCTGCATTGGTTGCACTGGATTTCATCGTTAAAAGGAAAACCACTAGCGCAATCATTCCTGCTGGCAGCCCTTCAAATCCTTCTTCTTTCACATATGAATTAGCGATGCCCATTACAGCAAAAATTGACATAATAGCAAATGATGCGCCAAATGCTTCATTAAAATAAACATCCAAACCACTGCCAGCAACCCATTCAGAAACTGCTGGAATTGGGAAATTCGCTAAAAGCAAGAAAACAGAGCCGACGATCGTAAATGGCATGGTGTACAGCATCCCATTACGTAAAGCAGTAATAGCCTTTGTATTTACAAATTTTAAAATAGGGGGTAATAATTTCTCGTTAATAAAGTTATTCATAAATGATTCTCCTTATTCAATTTAATGTGTTTATTTTTCTTGCTTCTCCTCTTCTACTAATCCTCTATGAAGCAAAAAGTAGAATTGGTATCCAAAAACATGGTGCAGCGATGGCCATTCGCATTTTTTGTATCCGTTTACAGTTTCATCATAATGGATGCTGTCCCCGATTGGAATACTTCCGAAACAGTCAGAAACATGTTCCAATAAAAAAAACAAACTAACTGTTTTTTAGACAGCTAGTTTAGAATAGTTGATAGAATTTTTATGATCACCGAGCTTAATCTGCTAATTACCCCTTCGCATCATTTTCTCTCTGATAAGCCTGGTGCGCTAAAATTTCCAAAAGTGCGATGACCGGGACCTGTGTCGTTAAATTGATAGACTCCTCTGTCGGATCGGGGCCTGCGACCTCTGGCATGTAATAGGAAATATTAAAATCCGCCATTTGTGCGATTGTTGAATGCTGATCGTTGGTGATGCTCAATATCTTTGCTCCGTACCGCTTAAAGGATTCTATCTGCTTAATGATCTCGACTGTTTCACCAGAAACAGACAATGCGATCATCAATGTCGTATCCAAGCCTCTTGTTGGGACGGGAATAAAAGGATCTGTAATGGCGTAAGCATTAAATAGCAAATTAGAAAAATAGCGAGCCCCATAGGTCCCTAATGTACCGCTTGTTCCAATCCCCGAAAAGACAATATGCTTACTGTTCAATATCAGCTCGATCGCCGGATCAATCACCACATGGTAGCTTTCATTGTTTACCTTTTTTAAAAAAGCATCAACATGCACATTCGCATCGTAAAAGGCTTCAAAGGATTGTCCCTGTCGTGAAAGGTTCTCTTTTAATGCATATTTAAACTCCGCATAGCCTGAATATCCAAGCTTATTTAAACAGCGCAGGATAGTCGACGTAGACACGTGACAGCTATCTGAAAGATCACGGATCGTCAAACCGCCTATTCGTTCCATATTTTCTACGATAAAGGTATAGACGAGCAACTCCAACTCGTTTAATTCTTTCACCTTTTGCGAATCAAACATCTGCTTTCAACTCCTAATGGTATTCGTACCCTCATTATCCCATAAAAATCAGAAATCACACAGCTTATCGATCATTTTTTGCGTTATTAAATAAAATCACGTAAACTGATTTTAGTAACTACAGGGAGGTAGTATCCGATGAAGTACGAATGGCGCAAAGCTGAAAAACACGTTTATCTGCCAAAAAAAATTGACGTCCAAACAATCCCAAATTACAAATTCATTTGCCTTTCAGGAAATGGAAATCCTAACAGCGATTTATTCGGCCAGCAAATCAGTGCACTCTATGCCCTGTCCTATGCGCTTCGAATGAAGCTAAAAAAAGGAGAGCTAGGCGAGCCGTTTGAATACACCGTCTATCCCTTGGAGGGTGTCTGGACCTCTGAAAAAGATCCCGGTGATGGGCCAGTGAACAAAGACGAACTCATCTATCAAATCATGATTCGTCAACCTGATCGCCTCACAAAAGAAGACTTCCTAGCTGTCGTTGAACCGACCTTCCAAAAGAAACAAAATCCGCATATCAAAGAAGCAACCTTCATTGAATACGAAGAAGGTCCCGTAGTGCAAACGATCCATCTTGGTTCATATGATGAGGAACCAGCGACCTTCGCTAAAATCCACGAATTTATGGAGAAAAATAGTCTCACCCATGCGACTACGATGGGAAATTATATTCATCGGGAAATCTATTTATCTGATCCCCGTAAGGTCATTCCGGCGAAGCAAAAAACCCTATTGCGTTATAAACTCAAATAAAAAAAATCCGACACAAATCGGATTTTTTTATTTCTTCTGTTTTCGTTGAATCGCTTTTCGTATACCGATTCGATAGACTTTCGGTATCGCCAAGAAAAAATTCTGCGTGAACTGATATTGCTGATACTTTTCAATAAGAAAGACGATCAACTCCGCATTCCCGTATTTCTTTTGATGAAATATCTCAAAGCTGCGGATCTTCCGCTCCGCTTTATTTGGCTCCTTCAATACGAGTAAAAACGATAATAAATCATCAAAGTAGCGGACTTTTGCTTCTTCATAAGTCGCCCCACCGTGACGTTCTAATTGAATAAAATCAGTCAGCTTACGTCCCCAAAACCTTCGATCCAGATAAATAGAGGTTTGGATATCCTGTTGAAAGTCCCCTAAATAGGCTTCAAAGACTGTTTTATCTGCCAAGAAATTCTTCTCCTGCCGATCAAAAACTTCTCGATCAACCTGATTGATTTCCGTGACCACGCTCAGATAGTCGCCAATAAACAGCGGCATCTGCGCTTCTCGAAACTGGACGACCCGTTCTGCTAGTTTTTGATTCAAGGGAAGCGGACGGCGGAGAGTGTTGTTTCGATAATAGGCAAAGACGTAACGCTGCCACAGATCTTCAGGAAAAGAAATCTCCTTTTCTGTCAGCCAAAGCAATTCATCCAAGGCCAAATCTACATGCGCAACACCTTTTTTGATTTCCTCTGCCACCTGCTGCGAAATCCCTAAATGATCCTTGAAATGCTGAATTCCTAGACGAATCTCCTGCTGCTTGCTCTTCGATTCAATCACGAACTGATATTTCAGTGGACGACCGCAGGCACATTTCAACTGACTATGGACTCCACGCTCATATTCGTCATCGATATTCAATGCGACAAATTCCCAGTCCGATGTCTGCAAGTACTGCTTCTGTAAAAACAGTGAACGTACCTCGTATTTTCTTTGCTGATTGATCAGCGCTTGCTGCGCCTCCGTTAATTTTCCAAACAGCAGTTTACGTTCCGCATTCGAATAGGTCACATGACATTCTGTCGGATAATCATTTAATCCGTAGCTTCGCGGATACCAGTGCTCGTAAATCTCTAAATAATTATCCATCGCTTAACTCTTTCACTGCTTATTTCTTTCGATCAATCTTATCTTCAATCTCTTGAATGATTTTTTTCGCTTCGTCTTTCAATGAAGTATGAGGTTCTTCCTCTTCCACCGCATTAGAGCCAGAGCGGGCAATCTCCTTTGGTTCGCCAGAATTACTGCCGGCCAGCGCTTCCTGCTTATCCTCTGTTTCACTGGAATTTGTTCCAGCTAATGCAACGTCCTCATCTGTCTTAGGTGCCATCGAACCACGTAAACGACGATCTTTTTCATTGTTATAGTTTGTCATTGTGCTTCATCCTTCCATTTCTTTTTTGTATTTTACCCGATAGTAGAAAAGATTGCCAAAATTAACCTGCATCCATGAAGAACCGATAAGCCCACCAGGATAACACCGCGAACCAACTCAGCCCACAAAGAGCAAAAATCACTGTTGCATAGCCTGGCGGATCATAGCGCAGACGAACAGTATTTCTTCCAATCTTTTGCTTGATTGTAGGTACACCAATAGTAGAAAGTGAAACTGGGGAAACCTCTCGATTCCCTTCCATTATTTTTGTATTTTGATAGACGATCACCGGCAGTTGGACATTCCCAGTTTTTTCCGCTTGCCAAGAAAGCTCCAGCTGATTCTTTTTGACCGTCTTCGTAACGTTTGTTTGCGGTGTGAGAATTTGTTTTTCGTAGCTAACGTATTTATTTTTCGTATTTTCATGATAGATCGGTAAATAATCAGGGCTGGATTTTTCAACCAGCTTTAACGCTTTTTGCATGTCTTTATCATAAAAGCTTTGCCTAGCTTCCTTTTCAGAAGCACGGACAAAGGTATGCTTGCTGGTCAAAGTCTGTTGTCCCCATTGATTCAGATCATAAGTTAAAATCCGTAGATTCTGCCCGATACTGATCACACTGAATAAAGCCAAAACGATCGGAAGAAACTTCTTGTTCGCTAACTCACTGCTTAATGAGGCAATGAAGAAAAAAAATAGAACTGTGAATGGTGCAAAAAAACGAAACGGAAATTGGATCAATGATATTAGCGGCACCTCATGGGCAACGAGCCAATCCCACGGAACGATACTCGTTGAAAGCAGCAAGAAGATTCCGCTAAAAATCAAAAGCTGTTTCGTAAAACGCTGCACACTGCGCCAATACACAAGGCAAAGGAGAAAACCGATAATCAGCAATAGTCGTAAGCTCCCCGGATAGTGCAGCCAATAGGCTCCGCCCAAATCGATGGCCTTTTCACTCATTTGCGGATTGGTAAAGGGCATCTTCAAGCGATCCCCTGTGTTGATCAAGAGCAGACTGACCCAGACATTGATTGATAAGCAGCCGTATAAGCCCATCGCTTTTAGCAAGTCAAGCAAAGCCTCGCCCCAGCGATTTCTCGCGTAAGAGATAAAAAATGGAAAGTAGATCAAGCCCAGCATCACAGCAGTCAGCATATGCACCTGCGTCATTAGAGCCATACTTGCAGCGATCTTAACGACCGGAAAATGACCATTTTTCAAATCCACCAACGGGATCAAGCACAAGGGCAGCAGGCTGGTTCCCCAACTAGTAAAGCCCTGATTCAAGATCCAATAATTGATGCTATAGGTTGTCATAAAAATAATTGCCGCAAACAATGCTGGATTTTCTTTAATCTTGCCATAAGTCAGCAGTTTGAATAGCGAAAAGCCGGCCACTAAAAGAACGATAAAATTCGACAACACCTGATAACGGAACCAGCTGCCTGCAAGCAAAACCAGTCCGCCCTGCAAATAGGAAAACAACGGTCCATACACTGCGTTGACGATTCGCCCCGACTGCTGAAAGCCGAAGATCGAAATAAAATAGCTGAAATTTCCGGTTTTCATTTGCTCCGCAGTCTCATAAAAGCGATTGTAATGGAATAGGGCATCCGCCCCTAAGATCAGCTTCTGGGTCCAAATTTGCGGAACAACAAAAAGACCAGCGATCACAAGAATAATCAGATAGTAACGATAACGTTTCATAATCGACCTCCTCGTTCATACGAATAAATACATCTCTCTCATCGTATATCAGTCTGTCATGCATAAAACAACAAGACTGACGTCATTATCGATTATTACAAACTTTACTCTATCCTATTTAAAAAAATAAACGAAGTAAAACGCCTATTCCCATTATGGAAATAGACGCTTTCTTAACTTTATTTTTCTACAGACAGCCAAACGATCAGCGTTCCGGCAAGCGAGATCACTGTCCCGATTAAAAGCATTGCCGAGACAGATAAAAAACTCAGCATCTGACCGCCGATAAAGGCGCCAAGAATGCCGCCCATCGTATTGGCAGTCGCCATCAAGGTCTGACCCTTGACTAAATCCTTTTGCGGAATGATCTGATTCGTATAGTAAACAGATGCCATCGTATGCATTGCAAATCCGACCATCTGCAAGCTCTGGGCCACATTGATCAAGAAGATACTGCCTGAAAATAGGATCAGTACCGCTTTGACTGAAAAAAAGAATGCAGCAAACCGCATGAGCGAGTGAATCTTAAAGCGCCGCAGGACCCAGGTAAAGAAAAACATCGTCGGCAATTCACTAAGAGCTGCAACGGATAAAGAGCCGCCGGCATTCGCAGCTGTTCCGCCTAATGGCTGCATAATTTGGAACATATAGCTGTTAATGATCGTATGATAAACAAATAATAATGAGACACCAAATAATAAAAACATAAAGCGTTTATATTTTTTAGTGAAGGCAAGCAGACCGATCGGTTCTTCTAACTGCTTTTCATGATGAGGCTCTGCAATCAAAGAATCGGAGTACTTTCCACCTTGCTTTCGTGTATCGATAAGCAGCGCCATCAAGGCGAAGAATAAAAAAATACCAATCAATAAATACAAAATGATCGTTGGGGAATAGCGCTCGATCAGCATCCCGGTCACAGACGCGGCCGCCGCAAAGGCCAATGAGCCCAGACCACGTGCCACACCAAAATTCAAACCGTAACCGCGACTGATAAAAAACGTCCCAATAGCGATCGTCAACGGCTGCAGAAGTACGAGACACGCGTAGAGTAACGTATAAATAAATGCAACGATCAAAAATGCTTTCGGCAGTGCCAGCAAAATGCCCGAAAACAAAGTCAATAGGACCGCCATTCCAGCCGCCAACTGCGACAAGCGAATCCGTATCATCCGATCAGCAAATGACGCCAAAAACGGCTGGACTACTGCGGCAAGTAAATTCGCCAATGACAAGACCATCCCAATCTGACCATTCGTAAAATCGCGAGACAACAAAAATACGGATGTAAAGGTCCCCAATACCGAAAAGCCCATCCAGTAAGGAATCTGCATACTGATATATTGCAAATTCAATTTGATATGATTTGTCTCCATAGCCCCTCCTCAAAAAGCGTTGTTGCCTCATTATACCTGATACCAATTTCAAAATCAGACGATTCTTGAAAAAAAACGACCTGCTTTCTCGCTTTTTAGATGCAGGTCTTTTTCCGTTAAAGCAAGCTTTCGGCTCTACCGTTCATTAAGAAAATCGTTTGTCGCACTAAGCAGCGTAGACAACCATCCGTTTCACTTTTCATTGGTTTTATCAAATATACTTACTGTAAAACGCGTGACTGACAAAATCAGAGCGCAAGGATGCCTGCGCTCTGATCGAAATCAACTTTTTGCTTTTTTGTAACAGAGACTGCCGATCCATTGAACGAGCTGCACAAAAACGATCAGTAGAACCACCGTACTGTACATGATCGTGTTATCAAAATTTTGATACCCGTACGTGATCGCTACTGCTCCCAAACCGCCAGCACCAACAGTTCCCGCCATTGCCGTGTAACCCAACACGGAGATAATCGCTAAGGTCAAGCTTGAGATCATGCTGGGAAAAGCCTCCACCAGCATCACCTTGAAGATAATCTGCATATGCGTCGCACCGATTGATTTCGCTGCATCCAGAGTATAGGGATTAATCTCTAATAAATTATTTTCAAATAACCGCGCCACATACGGAGTCATTGCAAAGGTCAGAGGAACGATCGCTGCTGAGGTTCCAATCGTTGTCCCTACTAATGAACGAGTAAACGGCATCAAAGCCACCATCAAAATAATAAACGGAAAAGAGCGAATAATATTCACGACAAAATCCAACAAACGATAAATCCTTACATTGGGCGACAACCCTTTTTTATTAGTAATTACTAAAACAACTGCCAAGGCAAAACCAATGATCGTGGCTATCATTGAAGAAACCAGCACCATGATCAGCGTACTGACTAAATTTGGCAGCAGTACCTGCGTGATCAAGACTGTATTACTCACGACCCTTCACCTCCTGACAAATAAAGTGCCCCTGCTCAGCAAGTGTCAGTAATTTCTCAATATCCTCTTTAGGTACTGATACTATCAGTGTTGTTAGGGTCTCCTCTTTAAATTGTTCAGTAGTTGCCTTCAGTAAATGCGGTGCCGCTACTCCCGCTTGCCGCAACATAGCCAAGAGATCCTCTTCCAGATGAGTGACTATTTTTACCAAACAATGATTCGCCTTCAGTTCGCCAAAATCTGTCTGCTGTTCTCCAGTGATCGTCTGCAATACTTCAGAATTATTGAGAAAAACCTGCTGAACAGTGTCTTCTTCTACGATTTTTCCCTTTTGTAAAATGGCCACGCGGTCACAGATCTTTTTCACTACCTCCATTTGATGGGTCACAACTACGATCGTCAGCCCCATTTTGTGGTTCAACTTCAGCAGCAGCTCCAAAATACCGTTAGTGATGTTGGGGTCCAGTGCCGAAGTTGCTTCATCACAAAGAAGAACCTCAGGATTCATGGTCAAAGCTCTGGCGATCGCCGCACGCTGCTTCTGTCCGCCAGATAGCTGTCGTGGCTTCATGTGCGCCTTGTCCGCAATCCCGACCTCTGCTAATAGCTCTTCTACCCGCTCCTTAATGGCCTCTTTAGAATAGCCGCTGCATTCTAGCGGCAGCGCAACATTCTTATAAATCGTTTTTTGTTCGATCAACGAATTCCCCTGAAAGATCATTCCGATTTTCTTCTTCATTTCTCGTAATTGCTTTTCTGTTAACTTCTCCAACGCCTGCGTACCGATCCTGATACTGCCCGATTGGCTTTGCTCCAACCCATTGATGCATCGCAGCAACGTTGATTTTCCAGCACCGCTGATCCCTAAGATTCCCATAATAGAGCCGGCGGGGATCGTCAGAGATATATTCTCTAGAATCGTTTGTTTGCCATAGCTTTTATTGATTTGATCGATAACTATCTCCATCTGCTCAACACCTAACGTTTTACGCCCTGATAAGCGCCTCTAAAATAATTATCTCTTTTGCGAACATCATAAAAATCCGGCACATCATCTTCTGCGATTTTTTTGATGATCTTGCGTTTCTTCTCCAATAGCTCCATCGGATTCAATGTTTCCTCTAGTCCTTCGATCACGGTTTCAAATTTCTCAAAAGGAATGCCGACACACAGCTCTTCATCCTTCCATCGTGCAACATACCGTGTACCGGAACACATCATTGAAATATTGATCAGACCGGTCTCATAAGGATAGGAGGTGCCCTCCTGACAGATCGCCTGCATCCCCGTCATCTTGATATTTTTCGCCTGTCCGTTAAAATATGCGTTGCCCTGCAATATCCGCATCGCGTTAAACGGCGTCGTGATGATCAGAATGACATCCGGCGCACTTTTCCACGCGTCGATTGGTTCGACCGCAATGCCGTAAGAAGGCTCGCGGCAATAGACCATATCATCCGCAATGCCTTTACTCACCTCAATATCCTTATAAACACCCATTTTGGCATGCTTTTGTCCACTGGCACTATATTCATCATTCTCGATCAGACCTAAGGCAGCTGCAGATGCGGGGCAGCCAAAATTGTCAATCGATATTTTGACGCTGACACCTTCTGTCGCTTGCTGAACCGCGCGGCAGTATGGAACTAATTTTGTTGTCGCTGGTGCATCATAGGCGTCAAAATCCTGCTGGCTTCGCAAGAAACTGATTCCTACGACTTTACGCGGCATTTCCAATAAATAGCTCAATCGCCGATCCAGCTCTTGAAAATTACTCATAGAAAGTAAACACTCCCTTGAAATGATCGTTGATGCCTTTTTTGCTCTCTTTTGTAGCAAGGGACTGATTGATTTCCTTTGCCCAATCCGTATCTTTGCTCTTGTCTTTTACGATCAAGCTGATAGGGAAATCCTCAGCATGCTGGTCGCGAATCAAATAGTCCTTGTAATCTTCTCCCGAGTTAAACATAAAGGTAAAGAAGCAAGTCGCCGCATCTAAATCTTCTAAGCTGCGCACTGTTTGCGCCTGCTCAATCTCAACAAACTTAAAGTTTTTCGGGTTATCAACGATATCTAAAGCAGTGTAACCAGACTTCTTCTCATCATTCAATTTAATCAAGCCCGCATCCTGCATCATCAATAAAGAATTGTCACGGTTCATCGCATCATTCATAATGGCAATCTGGGCGCCATCCGGCAATTCGTCGATCTTATCATGTTTGCTAGAATATAAACCGATCCCCGTGTAATAAACATGAGGCTTCATCATTGCCAAATCGCCGCCCTTTTGTTCATTGAAGGATTTCATGAAAGGCTCGTGCTGTGCAAACGAAGCATCTACATTTCCATCTTGAACGGCTTGCAAGGCTTCTATATTATTTGAAAAGACGACGAATTCTGGGGTATAGCCTTCTGCTTCCATTGATTTTTTCGCAGCTTTTAGTGAGTTCTCGGATATTTGGTTACAGGCAATTTTGATATCCTTCTTCTCTTCTTTTTCCGTTGCAGAGTCTTTTTTCGAGCCACATGCTCCTAAAACAAAAACCGCCGCTAATACTGCTAGACCAATTCTAAACTTTTTCATATTCATTCTCCTCATCGTTTTTTATGTGCTGCAGATACTTCATGTGGTTGAGCGCACAAAAAAGAAACATACAAAGTTGTATGCTCCTCCGATCCATAGAAAATAAACGTAAAATCACGCACTAAAGACAGGAGGGAAATTTTGTTTACTCATTGACTTAGAGACTCTAAGTCCACATCTAACTCAAACTCACAGTTGATAAATAAACAAAACTTCCACCTCCCAAAAATTAAAAGCGTTATCATTAAGAGTATAGCGAAAAGGGAAACACTTCACAATGACTCTTACAAAAAAAGAAAAAATACTAAAAAAACCGAATTCTCCTGTCAAAATCGGTAAGCATTTCTTTTCCTCTATCAGTCATCTATTGATTGAAAAAATTTGAAAAAAACTTTCTTGGAGTTTTTCCAACTATTTCTCTATTCCCTCGAGTAGAATAGTCTCTTTTATAAAGATTGATGAAATATCCATCAATTTTCCTCATCATTAATGTGATTTTTTTCACTTTAATCATTAAAGATTAGTTTTTTTATTCGTTCCTCCGCGAGGGCTTCAATCACCTTCAGCTCCTATACAATGGGCTATTTTTATATTATAATGGGAGTAATGTTAAAAATTATTTTTGTCGGTAGTGTTTTTTTGTGGGAATTATTTTCAGAAAATTATTTGGAGGGAGATTATGGAATTTCGAACACTGCAAACGTTCCAAGTTGTCGCTGAAGAACTAAACTTTACCAGAGCGGCTATCAAACTGAATTATTCACAGCCTACAGTCACCAAACACATCAGAAGTTTAGAAGAGCATCTAGGAACCAATTTATTAGAGAAACGTAGAGGAAAATATGTATTGACCTACGCAGGAGAGCAGCTATATAAGCGTGCTATCAATATCTTAAAAGAAGTGAATCTCATAGAAGGAATTCCGAGTGAGTACGGGAAGAATCATCTGATTCATCTGCAAGGTCACGATTACTATTGTTTTCGCTATTTTTTACCTGCAATTCGTCAAATAAGCAAGAAGAATCCGACTGTTTCTTTTGAATTGCATGGGTCCAGCAACGAAGAGACGATCAGTCAGCTATTGAAAAACGAGATCGATATAGGAATCATCTCAGGCAACATCGCATCCTCTGATTTACGGTATGAAACGATCGATTATGAAAGCGTTGTCTTATGTATCAACACCAACTATTATCGTCCCAACTTTCAGTTAGAGGATTATTTTGAACGCTATCCGATCGTTGTAGACCAATCCGAATATTATAACTACCATAACTCGTTTAAGCAATCACTCAACACACCACAGATCATTGATTCTACTAGTGATGAGGTCGTACAAGAGGCCGTCTTACACAACAGTATGCTAGGCATCGTTCGAGTAGGAAGAATCCGCCATTTGATCGACTCAAAACAGATTTCAATCATTAAAGAACTATCCACCAATGAACCGGTGAATGTCGTGATCAATAAAGCAAGCAGCAACCATGAAAGTATTCAATATCTGTATTCTGTTATTCGTCAGCAAAGTCAGATTCACTCAAAGACCGCCAAAGTCCAGTGGATCTAAATTACTAAATAGGATTAAAAAGATTGGGGAATCTTTTTAAAACAAAAAAAAGCCGCTTTGTTGCGAGACAAAGCGGCTACTTTCATGGTTATATAGCCACTTTCTTACTCCCGAAAAAGTGATTGAGTACTCACGATGTTCCTGACTTGGACGTGTTCGTCCTTACAGTTGCGGGTACAGCGTTGGCTTTTCACCAACTTCCATCATAATCTTTACGATTATTTACATACTCAATTGTATTCATCTAGTATCAGTCTAACATAAAAGCGCTTTATTGAGAAGAAGTCAACGCAGGATTTATCTTCTCTGTAATCAACGAGCAGCCCAATGACGCTTCTAGTAATTTTAATGCCGCATCCTCATATTTGCATGCTAAGACACCTAACGAGGACATAATGTAATCATGGTCGATCAAGATCTTTGGGATACCTGTCGGCAATAATTTTGCTTCCGACTCTTCTTTTCGTATTTTTTTCAAGATATCCGGACCATTATCCAAGCGTGTTAAGGCGCCTCCCGTGCCGATTACATAGCGAATATTTGAGAGATCCTTTCCTTGAGCCAGCGTATCTCTTCCAGAAGGGCCATAAACATAACGAATCGCACCGACATGGCGATCAACGGCGGTCATAACAGCTGCTTCAGCCAACCGTTTAACGAAGCTTTTCTCTGCATCATTTTTGGGAATCGAGTGATATTCTTGTCGTAAATTTGCTAGATCATGACCTTCCTTGATCAGCTGCTCTTCCCCTATGATTTCGATGACATGCTCCATATTTACGAACATCCCCAAATCACCTTCAACCGTCCGTTTCGCCACTGGTTCAGGAGCAACCTGAATCTTTGAAATGGCCTCCGTGCCCTCCGTCACTGAGTAAACATCCGTTGTGGCACCGCCCACATCTACTACTAATACATCACCAATCTTGTCATATAGTAATTGACTGAGGTTCATCACTGCTGCTGGCGTCGGCGTGATTGTTTCATTGACTAAATCATGGATATGCTCCATCCCAGGTGCATGGACGATATGCTTCTCAAAGGCATTTTGAATTACTTTTCGGGTAGGCTCAACGTTTAATTCATCAATTTTTGGAAACACATTCTCGACAATATACACCTCTTGCTGACTGTTTTCAAAAATCAGCTTGATTTCCTCGTCGTTCTCGATATTTCCAGCATAGATTACCGGAATCGACAGCCCTAAATCAACGATCCTTTCTGCATTGTCCAGTGCCGTTTCACGTTCGCCATAGTCGACGCCTCCAGCAATCAGAATAATATTGGGGGAGGAATCGGCTATTTTTTTCATATCCGTTCGACGCAGCTTGCCCGCTGTGACCATATGGACGATCGCTCCTGCTCCCAATGCCGCCTCTTTTGCTGCACGAGCAGTCATGTCGAAAACTAACCCATGAACCGTCATTTTCAATCCGCCAGCCGCACTGGAGGTCGCAAACATTTCATCAAAGGTTAGACTATCGATTGCCAAACGTTCTTGTAAATCGTTGATACTATTTTCTAAACCGATCCGAACATCGCCCTCCAGCACAGTTGTTGCTGCCTGACCTTGTCCTAAGAAGACCGGCTGTTCACTATGGATACCTTGAAAAGCATTGACTACGGTTGTCGTAGAGCCGATTTCTGCTACTAAGATATCAATTTTCATTAGCCTTCTTCTCTTTCCATTTCTCTCCTGCGCTCAACTAACGCCGTTGCAACATTCGCACCGTTACTTCCGCGGCCAAAGCCGGCATCCATTCCGTTTTGAACAGCGATCTCTGGAATCACTTGAGTACCGCCAGCCATAATCATGACTTTTTCACGAATCCCTTTCTCGATCGCTAACTCATGAATCCGTTTCATATTGCGATAATGAATATCATCATGACTGATGATCGTTGAAGCCAAGATCGCATCGGCATTTAATTCAATCGCTGCATCCACTAATTTTTCGACTGGCACACTAGTACCTAAGTAGTGAACTTCCATTCCGTACTTCTCGATTCCACCGTGCTTAATATCGATGATTTCACGCAATCCAACAGAATGCTCGTCCTCTCCTACTGTTCCAGCTACGAGTACCATTTTTTGGCGTTTTACTTCTTCTCGAATCTCATCATCTGAAAGGATTTTTGGCTCCTCAGGAATCGTCAATGTTGATTTATCGATCGTGAATGGCACACGTCCCTTTAGCTCGATCCGTGTTCCTTCGGCAGCCTGCATTACTTCCTTATTGATTACTTCGCAGTCCACCAGTCCCATCTTCTTGCCGATCTCCAGTGCCGCGAATTCAGCTACCCGTTTTGATTCTGGAATCATCATCGTCAGCAGAATAATACCATCGCCCTGCCACTCTGCTTCTGGCTTGATCAGATCATTTTCCCGCAGTTCTTTGTTTTCTTCTAAACGAACATTAACATTATCGTTTTCATCTAGTTCATCAATAAAAATAATCTTCTCTGGTTTTTCAAACGTCGAACCGTCAATTAGCTTGGCCGGCTCATCAACTGCTGTTTCGTCATATTGAGCGACATTATTATAGCCGTAGTGCGCAGTAACCGGCGCCAAATAATCCTCATCTCGTTCGTAAACCGTGTTGTCGCCAACCCCGCCATTGATTTTGCGGGAGATCCCGTCATCGTTTCGCTCTGGGTAATTGCCAGAATCAACGAAAAAGGCATCTTCAACCGCTTGGAAATAGCCGCCGGCTTCAATGATTCCCTCGAAGAACAGGACAGCTCGTTCTTTGATTTCACGTGCGGTTTCACGCAATGGTCCGTCATCAAGCAGCTTCACCATATCGCCAAAACCGTCTAATCCCTGAAATACTTGTTTAGCCGTATCTACAGCTTCAATATTGTAAATATGCCACGGAACATTCCGGCCCTCATCTGGTGTGATAGTGGACTGAATATCAGCACTGGTCAATTTTGAGATCAGCAAGTTCAAGACATGCGTCACAGTCGCTTCACGGGTAGACGCTTCCATATATTTGGTATTTTGCTGCGCACGCATCCGATAATCGCTGAAGAATTCTCGTAATGCGACAGCATATGGCAAATCTAAATACATCGAAGGCGCAGGCGGTGCTGTCGGCGGTACCGTCGACAAACAAATATCTGCCTTTTCCATCCCTACCTTATGTGAAAAGATCGAATTGATCGCATGCTGAACCATCAATTCAGGCATTACCTTCCAGGCTTCCCGTGCAGTCGCATTGGCGTTATGAGCACCATCTATTTGAGCGATGCCGGCCCAAGCCATTACTTTTTTGGATTCGCAGGCATCCACAAAGGAACGAATCATATTGATATTACGGTATAAGACGTTGTATTGCGGATCTTGGTGAGCCCCGTTTACTCCTTCTTCAGCAAACATTACAGCCACCTCAGGACCAGCGATCCCAGATACATAGCTGTGGTAATTAATTGGACGTCCCACTTCATCCTCAATGGCATCCAACGCTTTTCTTTGTGCCCGCACCTGTTTTCGAGTAATCGGAATGCCGCCGATTCCTTGAGGCGTTCCTTCAATCAATCCTTCAAAATGGGATTGCCCTGCCGTACGAATAACCATTAAATGATCGGCTCCATGCCAAGCAGCCATTCGCATTCTGCGAACATCGTCCTCAAAACGGCCAGAAGCAATTTCCGTAGTAATCGAGGAGGTTCCTTGAGGATCGATATTGTCGAAATACTTCGCTGATGGTAGCGGAACATATTTCTTCAACGATTCTGCCATATCTTGATATTCAAAGCTGTGCATCTTATATCTTGGCACAGGCGTCCGCCACGTCCACCCGCGGCGTCTCGGATGATAATTGGCTAAATCATCCAAGATTTCGTGAATGTCTAATTTTTTATTTTCATCTAGCTTGATTTCTTTTGACATATTAGTTTGCCTCCTTGAAGATACGATCTACTTGATCCCAAAGTTCGCCGTCTGCTAGTTTTAAACCAGCGTCCCGGACGCTCAGTCCATTCTCTTTGGCAATGCGATAGACAATGTGTCCAGCGCCTTTGCCCATTAGTTCATGGGACAACACACGCTTCACGATTTCTGTCGCCTCAATTGAGGAAAAACCCATACGCAGCAAAACAGAGCGCTCAATGGAAGGAGAGGTATATTTTTTCCCCATCTCCAGCATCGGTTCAACCACTTCCTCGGCTAATTGCCAAAAACGGGCCTTCAATTCATCATCACTCAAAGATGCCAAGTGCTTTCTAGCCTCTTCAAACTTCACATTTTCTACTTTATTTTCCACTTCCGTCACCTCTTAGTTCAAATTTTCAATGATTTGTTGTACCTGTTCGACCGAGCCGTTGATCTCTTCGGCTAAATAATTCAGTTCGATCTCTGATAGCGGTTCTGTAGATGCTTTTAAGGCATTTTTTACAAGCGACTGTCTCAAATAGGACAGGTCGATATCATTCACCGAAATCTTATCTGGCGAAGAAGGCAAGACAATGGATTTACCAGGAATTTCCTCTTCTGGATCACCAAAATAGATATCGATCCCATTGTCTCTAGCAAAAGACAATTGCGGCTGAACACTTTTTCCAGCGCCGGTATATTCGGTCTCTTGAACCAAAATGATCTGATCCTCCGGCATTTCCTGAGCCAATACAAAAGCAACAGCCAAAGAAGTATTCCCTGCCGGACCTTTTTCCAGTCCTTCTAAGTTTGCTAAAGCCTCGGTTATGAAGAACACTTCTCCTTGACGAATTTTTACGTAGCGATCCATGTACCGCAATGGTCGTGCCGCCGATCTTGGAACATCCGAACGGTCGGGAGAAGTAGTAAATGGTACACCAAATCCAGTATGACCAGTGGTAAATGATTTGCGATTGAAATCTAAGTCTGAGGCCATGTGCAATCCCTGCAGATCCACACTAGCGCCAACGATTTTCGTTGTAGTATTTCCGGCTTTACGCATGCCTCGCGCAGTTCCTGTCAGATTCCCGCCGCCAGCATTGGTTGCGACAACGACATCCGGCTGCTGCCCCATCTGCTTGAATTGCTGAACAATCTCATAGCCTAAGGTTTCCACACCGGCAATACCGAATGGTGTATACAAGGAGGCATTAAAATACTGAGTCTTCTCGATCAATTTTAGAAATTGATAAAACAGCTCTGGGCCTACCGTTAACTGAACAACTTCTGCTCCTAAGGCCTCACACTTCCGAGCCTTTTCAACAATTTCCGGCTGACCAACACCTTTGGAATCAAAGCATTCTTGAACGACGATACATTTCAATCCTAATTTTGCCGCATGACAAGCGACTGCTGCGCCATAGTTCCCGCTAGTCGCTGTAACTACCCCTTTGTAGCCTAATTTTTTGGCGTGATAAACAGAGATGGCTGCACGTCGATCTTTAAAGCTTCCTGAAGCATTCGCTGCCTCATCCTTCACAAAGATACGAGCACCTTTTCCCTGCGGAGCATATTTTCGTGCAAGTTTGGTCAAGTTCTTTAGTTCAACGACTGGAGTATTACCTACTCCTAATGATCGTTGAATCTCAATCATCTCTTCCATTGAGTACGCGGCTTCTGACATCATTTTCTCGTAATCAAAAGCAATACCCAGCAGCTCAAAATCTTCGTAGTTGATTTTTAAGGAAGCCTCCATCAGTTCTCCGCGTCGTGCCATAACTGCTTGATAACTATCGTCTCTCACTACGCTTCACCTCCGAATAATTCCTGCTGCAGCATTTGATCGATTTCCAAGATTTCTGGCACAAATTTGCCAAAGCTATGGGTGAAAGCTGGTTCGACCTGAACCAGCTTTCCCGCCTCCAAACGACCCGTAATGGTCCTGATCTCAGCCTCTTCACCGATCTCGGCATCTGCTGTTAAAAAACCCTTAACCCACATTTCCAGCGGGACATTCTTCGTACTTTCTGGTACCTGCGGAGCACGTTCATTTGTTGTCAAAACGACTGAATGCACCTGTACCCAGCTTCCTTTTTTCACCATATCTCATAATCCTTCCTTGTCTCTAAACGATTTTTGCCTCTTCATGGATCTGATCTCTAAAGTCGCCTAAAATGGCATGTGGAATCGGCAGATCGATCATGCTGACTAAGCCTGGACGAGCATTGATCGTTTGCGGGATCATATTGACACACATCGCGATCGTTCCCACACCGCCTTCGATTTCAGGTGAATTCACTAGATTTACCTGCGGGTTGCCGTCAATGATCACATAGTCACCGGTTTTGACTCCTACCTGCTCTGGCTCGATTTGTTGCGGATGATCCATCTCAATCAATTCTTTTCCATCTTTGATGCCGCTCGCCTTCATTGAAACACCTGCAACCGAGCCCGCCTTAGCTTCGCCATACGGAGCTTTACGGTCAACATCGGTAACGATCGCATCCATCGATTGGTTGATGGCATCCAGTTTTACTCCTAAAGCCTCTGCAATCATTGAAATCGATTCTGGGAAACCAACGTGTCCTGCTAGGCTGCCGTCCGCTTTGCCCTGTTCAAATTCTGCTACTGAAATACCGATTCCCTGTTCCTCCATTACGGCCTTGCCGAAAGGTGACAGAGAGTTCACTCGACGAGAGGTGATGTGATGAATGTCTTCGCAGGCACCTGTCATCACCAGCACCAGAACATCCATAATTAATCCTGGATTAATTCCTGTACCGAGGATCGATACGCCATTTTCCTTCGCTAGCTGGTCTAATTTTTCTGCTAGTTCTGGATTTTGAGCTTTTGGAAACGCCATTTCCTCCGCACTAGTGATCACATTAATCTTGTTTTCGACCACTTTCTTGATTTTATCGAAGGCCTTTGCTGTGAAGGAATCCGTACAAATCAGAACGATATCCGCTGCCTTTTCCTTGATGACTTCCTCTGCTGTGCTGATTTTTATATTTTCATTGTTGGGAAATTCTTCTCCCAGTACATCAAAGATTGGTTTTCCAACTTTCTGACCGATATCAATAGCGCCTACGACATCGACACCTGTTTTTTTCATCAGCATTTTTGCCATGCCGCTTCCCATGGCTCCCATTCCCCAAATAATGACTTTTACGTTTTTCAAGTTCGTTCCTCCTAATTATTTTCTACATAGTAATCGTTAAATGATTTATTCAACCGATTTATTCGGTGCCTTCTCTTTTTTCTTCGTATTTGCCCATAAGGTACTTCCGACAAATAATGCAATAAATACAGGTGCTCCCATAGTTAATGCGCCACGCTGCGTCGGATCTAATATCATCCCAGTAGCGACTAAGATACACAGAATGACTAATAATATGGGCACCACCGGAAACAGCGGAATGCGGAATTTCAAATCTGAAATAGTATTGCCGGCTGCTAAAAAGGCTTTTCGATGCTTCAACGCACATAAGCCGGTAATCGAATAAACGACCAATTCTGCTGCCCCAATAAACGAAGTTAGAAACAGATAGACAACGTCTGGTGAGATAAAGCTTGATGCGACTGCAAATACCGTGAATATCATCGTTACGATCAGCGCATTCATTGGTACTTTTCGTTTATTTACTGTCTTAACAAAGCCTGGTGCCTGTTCATAATGCCCCATGGACCATAATGTTCGAACCGCCGCAAATACGTGAGCATTGGCTGAAGATAAGGCTGATGTCACGACAACTAGGTTTATGATCATTTCTGCTGATGAAATCCCTAATTTGCCAAACACATACGCAAACGGACTGCCCATCAAATCTGCTTCGCGCCATGGCAAAACAGCGATCAAGACAAACAAGGTCAAGGCATAGCTGATAATGATACTCAAGGAGCTGATTTTGATGGCCCGCGGCAGGTTCTTCTCAGGATTTTCACTCTCGCCGGCTGCTGTCGCAAACATATCAGCCCCGCTGTATGCAAAAACGGCTGTCATCATCGACATCATTATTGGCTTAAAGCCTGTTGGAAACAGCCCGCCATCATTGGTGTAATTAGCTAAACCAACACCCTTGCCGCCAACACCTAAAATCATTCCCAAACCAACTAATACAAATACGACAATCAAGATTACTTTGATACTGCTGAAGAAGAAGGACGAGGAGCCGTATTCTTCATTTGAACGAGAATTTAAGAAAAATAGCAATAGACCAAACCCGACGATCCAGACCAGCGATGGTACCTGCGGAATAATATTTCCCATAATAATGGCAGAGGCCACGATTTGAGTGGGAACCGTCACTGCTAATTGCAGCCACTTCACCCAGCCAACTGTAAAACCTGCTCCATAGCCTAAAAACTGTGATGCATACGCCTGAACATTTCCTGCCACCGGAATTTGTACGAGCATCTCGCCCATGCTCAACATCATTAAGACCATGATTAGTGCCCCAAATCCATAGGCGATAAAGGTTCCGCCTGGACCAGATTGCTGAACAACATAACCTGTTCCTAAGAATAGCCCTGTTCCAATTGTTCCTCCGACACTCAGCATTGCCACGTGGTGGATCTTCATCCCACGTTTTAACGATCCTGAATCCGTTGCTGGATTCTCCTGCTGTTCCTTGCTTGACATCGTTTTCCCTCCTATTATCGAATAAACTCTTTTTTGACGTATTTACTAGTGAACGTGCTTAAGACTGAACCATAGGACATCGAAAATTCAATTTCATCGCCAACCTGATACTCCTGTTTCGTATGAGTGATATCTAAAAGCAAATGATCGGAGCTTGCGCCTAATAGCTCGATAGCTTTGTCTTTCGGAGCAATATCATCCAGTGCGACATCCTGCTGTCCGATCGCTACGATACATCGCTTCATGTTGCCCTTATCAACGTAATGCGGCTTTTTACCAAAAGCATCCACACCAATCTCGCCAACCGGATAAGAAGGCTTTTCCTTGATCTCGACAATCTCTGCTGCCAAGGTAAAAGCATCCTGATGCATTTGCTCATAATCAGCTCCATAGGCTGTCTCTCTTCCAAGTACAAAGCTTTCACCGATTCTCAAGTTATTGATTCCCTCGGGAAGAATATCTGTTGGTGAATCCAGCAAATACAAAGAACTGGAATTGCCGCCGGAGATCATCTCTAAAGACAGGTCAAAGCGCTGCTTGATTTCATTTTGGATCTCAATCAAATTACCTAAATTTTTCGAGCTGGGAATAATCGCGCCATAGCAGGTTAGATTGACGCCCAAGCCGTAAATTTGGATATTATCCATCTTCAGAACCTCTTGAATGCAGTCATACAGTTCCTCACGTTCAAAAAATCCTTCGCGCAAATCACCCAAATCAACCATCAAGACAATTCGATGCGTCTTCTTTTGCTTCGCGGCCTCCTGATCAAGCTGCCGGATCGTCGTCAGCTCAGAATTAAAACTAATATCCGCATATTGGATTACTTCAGGAACCTCGCTGATCATCGGCAGTCGAATCAGTACTTTTTGTTTTTTTGAGTTCTGATAGCTCATCAAATTCTCAATCCTTGAATCACCAAAATAAGTGATATCAGGGCATTCATCATACAAAGCGATTACCTGCGGATGTGCATTGAATACCTTTGTTACAGCCATGATCGAAAGTGCATGATCCGTTAATTTGGAAGCAATAAATGCAAGATTTTCTCTCAGCTTTGTCCGATCAACAACTATTCTCGGATTTTTCATAGCATTCGTCCTTTCTTTTTTCTAAAGCGCTTACAAAACAAATCATACGTTTTCTTTTAAACAAAAATTTCACGAATAAGCATAGTTACTATTCAAAAAGCGACTATTTTATCGTTTCTGCTCAATCATTTTCTGAGGGATACAAATTGGCATACTAAACATTCGTTTTTAGCATTTATTTTCCTACGGTTATCTGTTATTTTAGATGTGTACGCTTCCATTACTTTTAGAAAGGTCTTGTTGCAATGAAAGTCTATACTCGAAGTGGCGACAAAGGAAAAACCAGCGCTATTGGCCGTCCCCGTCTGATGAAAAATTCTCCACGTATCGAAGCCTATGGAGAAGTAGACGAATTAAACTCACTAATCGGTTTAATCATCAGTCAGCTAGATACAGAGCAGGAGATGTTCAAGAAATTAGCGGATGAACTCGTTGAGATTCAGCACTTATTGTTTGATGTAGGAACGGATCTGGCAAATTTAGAAAAAGATTTCCCCTTGCGTATCACAGCAGATGCGGCAAAATGGTTGGAAAATCAAATCGATTGGTATACTGAAAAGACACCGGCTATCGAGAAATTCATCTTGCCCGGTGGAAATCCCTTAGCATCCTGGCTTCATTACGCTCGAGCCGTCTGCCGGAAAGTCGAGCGCCGGATCGTTACATTGATGGAGCAAGAGGAGATCAATACTCATGCGTACGTCTTTATTAATCGTTTATCCGACTATCTTTTCATGATCGCGCGCTACACCAATACTCAAAAAAGCGAAACTGAGGTATTCTATCGTAATAGTGACCATGTTTTTAAAAATTAAATAGATTTCAATCAAGGATTAGGAAAAAGGTGAAATTCCTTTACAGCCCCTTTCTACTGTAAATGCTTTACGCAAAGTCAGACACTAATCTTGGTTGAGAAGAACAAGCAATATCAGGGTCGTTTGCTTCAAGCTTTTTTAGACGCCTTTTATTTCAGGGCGTCTTTTTTATTAATCCACAACAAAAGAGGAGAATCTCACATGAAGAAAAAAATTTTAGTCTTTACACTACTAGCGAGCCTATTGGCATTTAGCGGCTGCACAACAAAGGAAGCAGATTCAACTGATAAATCAACGACCAAGGAAGAAGTATCCAGCAGTAAAAAAGCCGAAGTGACATCCACGATTACTCTATTAGATGGAGACAAAGAGCTGTCGAAAAAAGAAATTGCTTTTCAAGATGGGGAAAAATTATTTGATGTACTCGAGAAGAATTATGAGATTGAGGATAATGACGGAATGATAAGCTCGATTGACGGTCACGCCCAAGACGAAAAAAATAAAAAGTATTGGGTATTCACGATTAACGATGAGCAAGTAAATTCTGGCGCAAAAGATGTTGTGTTGAAGGATGGGGATCGTGTGGTGTTCAAGCTTGAACAATTCTAATAGCAAGGTCTATTCTTTCTTTGCACTAGGAGTCAAAGAATTGAGCCTGCTGTCAATGATGATCGCACTGTGCGTCGTCAGCCGTTCCTTTTTTCAATTTATTGTAAATGTTCAGCCCGTTACAGCAATATTGTTGATCATTACGATCTATTGGGGCGTTTATCAAGGATTGATCGTCAGTGTTCTCTCCATTCTGATCACCAATTTTTATATGGGTATGGGAATATGGACTGTTGCGCAAATTGTCACTTATTTTTTGATCATCTTTTTGACAGGCCTATTGAAGAAGCTGCCTGCATTCAAGAATAGCATCCTTGTACAAGCAATCTACGCAGGAATAACCGGTCTATTATTTGGTTTGTTTATTTCTGCTATTCAGGCGCCCTTTTTTGGCATCTCTGCTTTCTTGCCCTATTATCTAGCAGGCGTTCCCACGGACGTCATGCATGCGGTGGGGAATGTTGCGTTCTATTTATTGCTAACGCCGATTTTAAGAAAATTATTGACGCAAACGATACAAAGATGGCGAAGGGCAAGTAGTAAGTAACAGATAAAGAAAAACACAAAAGCACCGGCTCTTTTGAAAAAAAGAAGTCGGTGCTTTGTTTTTCAGCAGAAAAGCCGAATCCACAAGCGGATTCGGCCCTAACTCCATTCATTATCTTTTCTTGAAATAGATCCATCCGCTGGCGCCTAAAGTTACTATGCCCAGCAGGACCAAAATCGGTTGTTTGCCCTCACCCGTTTTCGGATAGATTTTTCCAATCGTACTATCGATCCAACCAGTGGTGCTTGGTGTTTGCGTGTTCACGTTTGAAGCAACGATCTTTCCAAGTACTGTCTTCTCAAACACTGCCCTGCCACCGCTTGGCCCTATGATAGTAACGATAACTTTTTGATCCTTTTTCACATCCAACTCTTTGACATCCAGAAGGATATTTCCATTTACATCTGATTTTCCTAATGCAAAATTCTCACTTTTTGCAATGGACACATCAATCGTCGCCTCTGCGATCGTCTTCCCTGTCAGCTGTGTATCCCCTTCATAAATATTCGCCAGCTTTGTTTCTTTCTTGATCTTTTCTGTTTCCGCATCTGCGGCCGGATTGGTTCCTGATTTTGCTGCAACTGTCTTCCAGAAACCTGCTGATCCGCCGTTTGGCCCTGTCACATTGACCACAACAGACTGTCCAGCCTGCAAATTCATATTTTGTACATCAATTTTGAACTTGCCCTCTGCATCAGAGGTTTGCGGAGCTTCGGCCTGCACAGCAATTTTTGCCTGCGGTACTGCTTCGGCTGCTTTCTCATTTCCAGCATCTGGAACAGCGACTTCAATCGTTGCATTTGGAATCGTCACACCAGATAAGTATGCATCTCCTTCATACAGTTCATCTAACTTAGTTTTTTCTTTAATCAATTTCGTTTCCGCTATGCTTGGATCAGGGACTGTTGTTGGTTCTGTCGATGAGTCCGACGTTGTGCTGCTTGTTGTTGGCTCAGTCGATGAATCTGACGTTGTGCTGCTTGTTGTCGGCTCTGTCGATGAATCTGACGTTGTGCTGCTTGTTGTCGGCTCTGTCGATGAATCTGATGTTGTGCTGCTTGTTGCCATCGCTAAAACCGTCATTGAAAATTCCGCTTTACCGCCATTTTCGCCTTCGATGCTCACTGTTAGCTTCTGGCCTTCTGTCAAGCCTAGCTGATCTATAGCAATCTTGATGTTTCCATCTTTATCAGCCGTTCCTTTCACCGGACCCATTGCGCGTGCCTTAGCTAGTGCAATCGTCACTTCACCGTTAGGGATCGTTTTTCCAGTGAAATAGCTGTCCCCTTCATGGTAATCAGCCAATTCGGTCTCTGCTTTTATCTTTTCAGTTTCTTCTGCCGCTGGATCGATTGCCGCTAACGTTTTGCGCCCTTCGATGGCAGCCGAAACTTTCTTGCCATTTGCTTCCAAATCTTCGATATACCCGATAAATGTTTCTGTATCAGGGTCTAAGGCACCAACCAGATTCGCATTGGTGAATTCAGAGAACCCATCGCCTCCGCCATATAGGAAGTCGTTGATGATCAATTTATAGGTTTCATTCGCCTTAAGCGCTGTGCCGTCTGATTTTGTTAACTCTTTAACCACATAAGGATGGTCTGCGTCACTGGCATCAGGATTTTTTTCTACTGTATATTTTAAACCAGAGACTTGAAGGAAATACTTACTGCTCTGCTGATTCAACACATTTTCGATTTGCTGTCCTGTCATTTCGACGATCTGCATGATATTCCCAAAGGGTTGAACAGCCTGCGCGGCGCCCCAAGTAATCGATGAGTCTGACTTCACCTTTAAATCATCTCGGATACCGCCGTTATTCGTCATGGCAAAATCAACCGGCTGTCCTTTTTTCTCAGCCATGTATACTTGCGCGTCTGTCACAAGATTACCGACAGGAGATTCTCCCATCTCGTTGGCTGTTCGAGTGATGTCTTCTGCTTTATCGGCCGTTCCGATTTTTTTGTCGGTCACTTCTTTCACGCGACTGTCCGCATCCGCGACAATTCCTTGTACCGCTGAGTCAGGTGTAATGCCATCAGCTGGAATCACTGGACTAACTGTTGCTTTTGGTGTGGTCGCAAAGTCTTGTGTAGTTGTATCGTATTCTCCCTGCAAATCGATATAACCTTTACCTTGTGAAGTTGATTGAACGATTCGGGTATTTCCAACAACCCCATTCGTATAGACATGATTATGTCCAGCAAAGAACGCATCCACGCTGTTATTCGGATTCGCTTGATTCACTTTGTTCATAATCTCAGCGGTCTCTCCACTGACACTTTCACCAGCGCCTTGGACAGATGGTGTATGACCAAGTACAACGATCGCATTCACTTTTTGATCAACTAACTCCTTGGAATACTTCGCGATTTCTTCCGCTGGATCAGTAAACGTATAATCCTTATGATGTTCAGCTAAAACCAAATTGGGAATCTCAGTCGTAACAACACCAATAAATCCGATGTTTATTGGTTCCGATTCAGTCCCAACATTTTTGATAATATACGGCCGCCAACCAAAAGGAATACTACCATTTTCCTCATGAACATTTGCGATGACGATATCAAAGCCGCCCATTAATTGTTCCTGGGGATAGTCTTTATTATACTGATTCACGATGTCATAGAAGCCTGAACCCTCATCTGGCTTCGTTCCAGTCAGAATACGATTAAACTCTCCTAATCCTTCATCAAATTCGTGGTTTCCTAACGTTCCAACGTCAAATTTCATTTGATTTAGAATTCGCATCGTTGGCTGATCCTGCAGCAAACCAGAATTGGCAGGACTTGCGCCCACCATGTCGCCGGCCTGGACACGAAGACTTTTCCCTTCATTATTATCAGCCAGAAACTTCGATTCTGCCTGGTTAAAGTATCCGGCTAATAACGCTGCCGTTCCAGCGCCAGATATTTTTGAGCCGTCTGCACCATAATAACTTCCCGTGGTACTCAACGCACCGTGAAAATCATTGATCCCCAACATTTGGATTGGAATAGTTGCTGCTTCTTCCTCAGCAGAACTGCTCTCAGTGGTGGCTTCTGCTGATGGACTGCTCGTATCCTCACTGCTTGCGACACTGGTGGTGCTATCTATTGTTTTACTTGCTTGACTGCTTATCGTACTATTCAGCTCACTGGTGATTGTTTCGGCTGCCGCTAAGCCTGACGGCAAAGTAAAACCTAAAACTGTAAATAATGTTACCGCACTTTTTATGACACTCGACCTTTTCAAAAAATCATCTCCTTCAGTTTGAAACGCTTACAAATGAAATGATAACAATCCTTCACGAAATATTCAAACTTTATTCTCATTTTCTTTTTATTTTCTGCTATTTCAACAAAAAAAGACAGAAATTAACGTTAAAAAGAAATGAATTTCCAATCTATGAAACGATTGAACCAACACGAAAAGCGTCGAATCTGCAATCAGATACGACGCTCTATAGGGATTCTTTTAATCACTCATTTATATGGTCACTAGCCATTTGAAACGAGGGTATGAAGGGTATCGTTTTTATTGATGCGGTCTAACAGCTCGGGATTGATCCGATAGCCTTTGCCCCATAATGTTTGGATCGCCTTGTTGGTTAGATTCGTCGCTTCAAACTTGGTTTTGATGCGGGTAACCGTACTGGATAGTGAGGCCAGATGCGACTTATTGACGTCTTCATTCCAAATTTGATGACAGATCGTTTCGCGGGTAACCACCTTGTTTCCCGCGTGAAGCAAGATAGACAGAATCCTCGTTTCTGTCGTGGACAGATGATGCAGGACTTCTAAAAATTGATAATTATCCTCTGGATTCGTGAGTCCCTTGTGCAGAACATTGGGACGAATCAAGGAAACCTTATCCGATAATTGGACGTAGTTCCTATTCTCATAGGCAAGTTCATTTTTCTGCTGCTTCAAATTAGACAAGCACTCCCGCAATTCATCAACGGAGTCCTCATTTGAGATGATCGCGTGAAGGAGCTCCTCTTCTAAGTACTGATGATCCATTTCAGTCACCTTAGCCTCCACTTTTCGAATGATACGGATGGGCTGCTTTCGCAACAGCGGTACGAGCTCCATTACTTCTGATTCACAAATCGTTTCACTCAAAATGACATACTGAAAAAAGTTGAAAAACTCCAACATCTCGACTTGCTGGCGGCTGGTTTCGAGCATTCGCGCGGAACAATACACTTCATAATTCAATGCCTGCAGCTTTTGCTGAATCTCCTGCTCAGCTAAAATATTTTTCGTCAGAATCAAGATTTGATTCATGCTAATCTCCCCTTTTTGGTTAAACCCTACTGATAATCAGGCTTCCTTCGACTACTGAAGCACTATGTATCTGGAGAAGGGCCGTTGCTGCCCTCCCCGATTGCGTTTACTGAAACTCTTTGCGAGCGATCACAGAGACCTTCGGATAGTCATAGCGTCCTTTGATTTCTTCTAAATCCGGCACATTACTCTGGGCCAATTGATCCACTCGGCTCTTCAGCTCTTCATAGATGCTCATGATTGTTTGACGGGATTCATCGACTTCACACGAGATTTCTTTGGCCCGATCATGGATCGTCTGCAGTTCTGCCTCTGAATCCTTGACGATGCGCTGGGCGTCCATCTTCGCCTTTTCCACCATCCGATTGGCCTGGCGGCGAGCGGAAATCAGGACTTCACCGATTTCATGCTGCGAATGGATCGCTTCTTGCTTCAACTGCTCGTTCTCGTTTTGAAGCGTCGCAAGCTGTTGTTGCAGCTTTTCGATATGCTCGCTTTCGATCACAGACTCCTGATGCTTCTGATCCGCGAGCACTTGCTGAACAAGCTCTTCCTTTTCCAGAATTTGTTGATCCTTATCTGCGATCAATTGATCCAGTTGGACCACCAATTCTTCCTTTTTCGCCAGATCAGCAGCAAGCGTAGCCATTTCGCGCTCGATTTGCTGAACCGCCTCTTGATACTGGCGTTCGCCTTCTTTTTGACTCATAGCGAACGCATGAATCTGCTGCTTGGCCTCTTTCAGCTCCTCTTCGACGGTCTGATGAGCTTCCAAAGCGGCTTTCAAGTTCGCTGCCTCTTCTTCCGCCTGATCCAATTGTTCCTTCAAATAGCCTGTCTCTTTATTTTCTTGCAAGCGCTGAATCTCTTGCCGATTTCGTCGAACCTCAGATTCCAAGTCTTGGATCTGGCGACGATTCTCAGCTTTTTCCTCTCCTGTTCGCAGAAGCGCCTGCTTGTATTTGTCATTTTCCTTGAGTAAGCGCTGCTTTTCCAGTCCATGTTCCTTTTTGCCTTGTTCGATCAAGTCATCCTTTTCGGTGATTAACCGTTTCAGCTCCGCAAGCTCTTCACTTTGCTTTTTGGCCGGACCTTCCGCTGGGGGATTTGGTTGTTCGTCAATCATGATCTCTTCTTCTGGAACAGAATTGATTTCGTCGATGATATTCTTATTGAAAAACCAGCCATTCTTCTTTTGTTGTGCGTTCATACTGACTCCCACTCCTCTTTTTTTTACTCTTCTTCTTGGATCAATGAAAATTCTTCGTCGGCTTTCTCACGAGAAAATGTACAGCTATAGGTCTTTTTCTTGTTCTTATCATTCATTAGGTTCATCTGGAAGGTGATCTGGGTCAATTTGGAAATATCCTTCGCTTCCTTGGCGAATGCCTTGACGTTGTCCTTGATTTGTTGGCGATTCTCCTCACTGCCAGAATCACCAGCCAACGCGATATTCAGTGTCTGTGTCGGAATATCCAACACGATCAAGGTAGTAGACAACCCAAAATACGGGCTCACCTTCGTTGACAGGTCACTCTCGATCTCGTATTGCTTCTCACGATTTTCGTCTGAGAATAGTTTCTCCCATGGATACTCCTTTAACCCGATGCCCTTCGCAGGGTAATCTTTGATAGGCATTTTATTGATCAGTTGCTTCTGTTCTTTTTTTAACGTATACAGCTCGTCTTTTAACTGATTGGTTCGTTCCGTGACGACATGCAGCTGATCCTCCATTTGAAACAGGCCGTAGGTAGTCAACAACAGGCCTGCCGATAAAAAGAGCGTGAGGAATAACAAGGCTGACACGTGCTTTTCCTGTTCGGCTTGTTTGACATATTCCAGCTTTCTCTGGAAGGACAACGG
The DNA here is from genome assembly GCF_017315985.1 of Candidatus Enterococcus murrayae. Lineage (GTDB taxonomy): Bacteria > Bacillota > Bacilli > Lactobacillales > Enterococcaceae > Enterococcus_A > Enterococcus_A murrayae. The sequence continues at coordinate 32,819 of NZ_JAFLVR010000059.1, forward strand.
CGTATTCGGCGGTACCTGAAGCCGCTGCAGCTGCACCTTGATGATCATTCGTCGAAACCAAACAATGAGTATCAAGATGACCAGTGCGATACTTAGCCAATTTATGATCAAAATGTTCGTATCCCCTTTTCTCTCTCTAGTTTCGTTTCACTGCTAATCAAAATAATCGGACAGTTTCTGATCCTGTTTGTTTTTCTTTATCTCTTTTAACAGCGTTCCGTTCGATAAGGCCTCGACCTTAAATTCCAGATCATCATAGATCGAAAGCACATTCTTCCGTGATTCCGAGACTTCGATCAGAATTTTTTTCGCCCGGTTGCTGATGTTTTCTAATTCCAATTCCGCTGAGCTGATCATGTGCTTTGCTTCCACCTGCGCTTCTTCCACGGTACGGTTCGCCTGCTTCTTCGCTGAGATCAGCACCTCCCCGATTTCCTGTTGGGATTGCAGGACTTCTTTTTTGAGCTGCTCGTTCTTCTCCACCAGCTCATCGACTTGCTTCTTCGCTTGGATCAGCTCAAGACTTTCTTCATTAGCCTTTTGTTCTCGCAGCTTGCTTAATTCGATCTGCGCATCTGCCAAGCGACTCGCCAGCCGCTCTTTTTCAGCTTCCAGCTGCTCCAGCACACGCGTCTTTTCTTCCAGCTTCGCAATCTCTTCGTGAGCATCGAACAGGGCGCTGTTAAGGGCTTCTTTCTCGGCTGCTAACTGCTCCATATTTTCAGTGGTTTCTTCTGAATCTTGTACATATTCCTCTGGCATTTGCCCTTGTTCCCCAACATCCATGTGTGATTCCTCCAATGCATTTTTAAGCTTTTGAGCGACTTGTTCCTTTAGTTGTTGAATCGTCTGCCGGTACTTGGCATTGTCTTCTCTGAGACGTGTCAGCTCAACATCGATTTCTTGTTCCTTTTCCTCCAACAGTTCAAGCAAGGTGTCATTCTCCTCACGAAGCTCACTTAGTTTCGTTTCGCTCTTTTGATTGATGGTATGTAACTGTTGATAGTCTTGTTCCAATTCGCTGTACTGTACTTCCAGCTGCTGGACGACTTCTTTCGCGTTCGCTGCTTCTGTGCTGATCTGAGCCAGCTTTTTTTCTTTTTCACGATTTTCTGCCTGCGAATCCTGATATTTCCGTTGATACTCCTTAAGCTGTTGCGTCAGCTCCTTCAGATTCACTGCCGCGGCTGCGTCCTTCTCCGCTTCCTCTGCCCGAAGTCGATCGATAGTCGCTGTTACTTCTTGTTCTTTTTCTTCTACTTGTTGCTGGAGATGAGCGATCGTTGACTCAGTTTCTTTCTTTTCCTCATGGAGTTCGGCAAGCTTTGTCTGCCACTCCTCGTCTCGTTCGCTCAATTCATCTGACCGTCTCGTCTGTTCCAAGGCAAGCTTTTCTTCCAACGCTTCCTTTTCAGCCTCTAATTGATGAATGCTGGTTTGCGCTTCTTCCTTTAATCGTGCTAGTTCTTCCTGCATCTGTTGGAGCGCTTGATGTGCAAGCTTTTCTTCCGCTTCTTGTTCGTCTGCGGCAGACTCAGGCG
>NZ_JAFLVR010000006.1 GCF_017315985.1 Candidatus Enterococcus murrayae
AACTTATCTGACAGAGTAAGAGTTGGTATTCTCAGTAACACCTTCGTTAATAATGTGCGGAAATAACTGTAAAATAACTCGTAATTTTCGTTTTCCTAATTCAAATACTTTTTTAAATAGTATTATTTGTTATGGCTGATAATTTTTATCTTTATTGAATGAACAAAACCGCTGTATATTGTTTTTAATAATTATATTTAATGTCTATTTAGTTCTGACTTAGTGTAAACTATGACTTAGGGTTGATATAGTTAGATAATTAAAAAATAGGAGAGATTCATATGAAAAAGAAAGTGTTTAATATTATGTTTCTGGGGGTAGCTTTAACTAGTCTGTCTGCATGTTCTAATGGGAACTCCGATAGTTCGGCGAAAAGTGAAAATCAGAATTCCGTAGTGAAAGTTGAAGAATCGTCATCTTCTGAATTAAAAGAGATAGAAGATTCATCAAAGGCGTCAGAAGCAAACTCAAAATATTTTGATTTGATGATCGAGGCCGCTCAGTCTCAACTGCCTGTTCTTAAGGAACAAATGGGCGATATGTATTCTGATATTACCATTACTTCTGGTGCTGAACATACGATTATTTACACATATACATTATCAGAAAATCCTGTAGTAGATTTAGATATGGAAGCGCTGAAACCTGTTCTCATCAAAGGGATAAAGTCTGTAAATGATCCAATAAAAAATATAATTCCAGATGCAAAATTTCAAATGATTTATTTAAGACCGGATAAAACAGAATTGGGTAATATGGTTATTACTCAAGAAGACATAGAAGCTATTCAAGTGGATTCGGCTGAATTGTAAAATAAGATCGGGAGAACCTTTAACGATCTTTGTGTTCAATATTTTTAGCAGGATGTATTTCATTCTATTAACGCGTAAGCGTAAAAAATTTTTAAGGATTATAAATATGTGTATCAAAAAAATATTTCAACCCGAGAATAGCAACACGCCCCTTTTTGAATAAAATGAATAACAAAAAAACAAATTCTATGAATGGGTCTGTGCTATTGAGTTTAACTTCTTTCGTTTAAGCAAGAATTTCATCTAAAATAAAATATTGATATTTATTTTAAAACAGGGGGATTTCCCCTGTTTTTTTATGGGAAAAATTTCTTTCAGTTCAATCTAAGCTCATGTTGCACAAAGTATGCATATTATTGGATAACAAAGAATGTAGAATTGAAAGCGATTTTAACGTATTTTGAGAGTGTAAGGGTGATGAATATGAACTTAGAAGATCGAAATAACCAAATATTAATTGAGCTGATAAATAATCCTCAAATTACTAGTAATGTTTTATATGAAAGGTTCGATCTATCGAGAAGTCAATTGAATTACGCTTTAAAAAAGATCAATGATTTTCTAGATGATGGAAAGTTGCCACAGATAAAGCGAACTAAAAATGGTCATTTTTTAGTTCCTAGTATGGTGGTGTCTGTTTTTGGAGGTGGTAAAGAAAAGGAACATGAAAAAAATGAATACTATATTTTTTCAGGACAAGAACGAGTTTGGGTAATCGAGTTAATGATATTGGCTAAAAATGAATATCTGTCGTTGGATCATTTTATCGTGGAACTGGGAGTTAGTAGAAATACTGTTTTGCGGGACTTAAAGAGACTTGATACAGAACTTGAAAAGTATGATTTGAAACTAAACTACAATCGTCAAAAAGGTTATTTCCTTCAGGGGGATGAATGGAACAAGAGGGATCTGTTATCAAGCGTTTTAATGAATTTGGCGGAAATCTATGACGGTGTTAATTGTATTATACAGTTTGCAAAGATTGATGCGAATCTGATCGAGAGCTTCAAAAAACGCATAAGTCTGGTTGAGGAAAAACTAAATATACAGTTTACGGATGACAGGCTAAAAGTTTTACCGTTGCTACTTATTTTGATTATTCGTAGAGCTAAAAGAGGAAAGCATATAACGTATAATTTCAAAATCAATGATTTTGAACTTGCTGATACAAAAGAATTTTTGGCTGCTGAGCATATTATTTGGGATGTCGATGAAATCAGTAGAAATGAGCGTGTCTATCTAACCCTATTATTGCTTACAACCAACTTGTCGCAGGCCAATATTCTTTCAGTTAAAGAAATTGATAGCTTGAAGGAAGCCTTGTTGGAGGTTCTGAATAATTTTGAGAAAGTTTCTGGATTAACTGTAGAACGTAAAGAGAAACTGTTAGAACGTTTATTGATTCATATGAGACCAGCCTATTACCGAATTAAGTATCATCTAAATTTACAAACACGTTTTTACCAAGAAAACAAGGATTCAGATTTGTTTTCATTGTTTTACCTAGTGAAAGAGTCGAGTTCCCCATTGGTAGCTTTTTTTGGAGTGTCTATACCTGATCCTGAATTGTTTTTAATCTCCCTGTTTATCGGTAGTCACATTGTGGAAAGTACGGAAATAATTCGAGACGGCAATAGAAGACGTGCCATTATTGTTTGTCCAAACGGTATTTCAATATCCTTGTTGTTGAGAAATACTTTACAAAATCTTCTGCCAGAAATTGACTTTATCGACTTAATATCTGAACGAAAGTTCTATCAAAGTAATTACGAAGTTGATTTCATATTTTCAGCAATTCCTTTAGAAACAAAAAAATCTGTTTTTGTTGTCAATAATTTTTTAACAGAACAGGAAAAAAGGCAGTTGAGAGAACGTGTATTGCGTTCAGTAACACTTTCTAAAAATAGTAGTGTTAGTCCTGAAAAAATTATGTCACTAGTTAAGAAATATACAGTGATTTCCGATGAAGAAAATCTATACCATGAATTATTAAACTTATTTACTCCAAAGGATTTCGAAGTGCTAGGAAAAAAACGCCTTCATTTAATGGATGTGTTAAATCATGAAACCATTCAAATTTTTGAAGAAGAGATAGAATGGCAAGAACTTTTGGATAATTTAGCCAAGCCTTTAGAGGAACAAAATACTATAAGCAAAAACTTCGTGGATGTTTTAAAAAAAGAAATGCCAATATTACCGCAATATACTATCTTGCGAAACACTATAGGGTTACCGCACACAGTAAGTGAAGCAGGAGCTCTAGGCGTGGGTATTAGCATGGGAATTGCTAAAAAAGGAGTACTTACTGAGAACGGATCAAAAATATACACGGTTGTTCTATTAGCCTCTAATGATAAAGACAAGCATGTCGATTTGATATTCGAATTGATGAATTTAGCAGGTTCGAAACAATTAGAAAAAATAGAGAAGGCAAAGTCTACTAAAGAAATAACCAATTTATTGGTAGATTTTAGTGAAGAATATTGGAGGAACTAAGAGATGGAAAAAAATGAGAAGCTAATTTCTTATGTAAAAGCTCCTTTGATCTTTGTTCAAGAGTCTTTTTCAACTAGTAGGGAACTTTTTGAACAGGTTTATGAAAGAGCTTTGGACATGGGGTGGGTCAGAAAAGATTTTCTTGAACGAATAGAACAAAGAGAGGAAATGTTTCCGACAGGGATTCAACTAGAGCGTTTTGGTGCTGCTATTCCACATACTGATGCTGAATGTATCTTAACTGAATTTGTAGCAGTGATAACTAATAAAAAACCTGTGTCTTTTAATAGTATGGAAGATAAGCGTAAAAGAGTTAATACAGATATTGTTTTCATTTTGGGATTAAACCAGCCTCATGCGCAATTGGAAATGCTGCAATCATTAATGAGTCTATTACAGAATGAGATTATTTTAGAAGAAGTATTGACTGCATCAAATGCAGAGCAATTGCTTTATACAATTAAAAAAAATGATTTATAAAAGGAGAGAGTTTTATGAGAAAAATTAAAGTATTGGTGGCTTGCGGAGCAGGAATTGCTACTTCAACAGTAGTCATGAAACGAATAGAGGATTTATTGCAGGAAAATCACATTAGTGCAGATGTTCAACAAATTAAAATTGCTGAAGCAGTGTCAAAACAAGAAGGTGCTGACATGCTCATCTCCACAACTATATTACCAACTCAATACAAGATACCCGCGATTACAGCTTTAGGATATATCAGTGGTATCGGTGCTGACAAGTTGGATCAACAAATTTTAGACTTGGCAAGATCTGTTGGAGAGGAAGATTAGTTAAAAAATAGTGGCCGCTATTTAAAATAAATACACAAGGAGGATTTATTTGAATGAAAGCTGTTAATGATGTTGTACAGTATATCCTTAATTTAGGACCTACTGTGATGCTGCCCATTATGATCCTGATCATCGCACTTATTTTTAGAGTTCCATTTGGGAAGGCACTGAGATCAGGATTGACGATAGGAATTGGTTTTGTAGGTATCAACTTAGTCATTGGTGTGCTATCGGATAATTTAGGGCCAGCTGCACAGGCTATGGTTGAGCGTTTCGGATTTCATCTGACTGTTATTGATACTGGTTGGCCATCCGCTGCATCTGCTGCGTGGGCTTCACCTGTATCTGCTGTTTTAATTCCAATTTGTTTGATTGTAAACGTTATCTTGCTTTTGTTGAAAGTTACAAAAACTTTAGATATCGATTTATGGAATTATTGGCACTTTATCGCTGCGGGAGCAACAGGATATATCGTGACTAATGGAAATTGGTGGTTTGCTATTTTATGCGCTGTAATATATGAGATTGCTTGCCTGATTATTTCGGATAAAACAGCACCATTAGTTGCTAAGTTTTATGGACTGGAAGGAGTTAGTTTACCGACAGGCTCAACTGCTGCATTTGGCCTGGTCGGTATTCCAATCGGCATTGCAATCAGTAAGATTCCTGGTTTGAATAAATTACATGCGGATCCAGAATCTATTCAAAAGCGTTTTGGTATTTTTGGAGAACCTATGATGATGGGAATTGTTATTGGTGCAGCAATTGCCGCATTAGGTGGGTATGATATTGGTGGTATTTTGAAAATGGGAATTAACATGGGGGCAGTGATGTTCTTAATGCCTCGAATGGTGAAGATACTAATGGAGGGTCTAATTCCAATTTCTGAATCTGTCAGAGATTTTCTACAAGAACGTTATGGGGACAGAGAAATTTATTTAGGTCTAGATGCTGCGGTTACTACCGGACATCCAGCCAACTTAGCAACAGGTCTGCTCTTAGTTCCAATAACATTATTTATTGCGGTCATTTTACCAGGAAACAAGGTTTTACCTTTTGGTGATTTAGCAACAATCCCATTTTATGTTTCCTTAATTGTTGCCCATCGTAAAGGGAATATTATTCAATCTGTTTTAACGGGCACTGTGGTAATTGCCTTGGCTCTATATATGGCTACTAATTTTGCCCCAGTTCATACGGAAATGATGCGAGGAGTTTATGAATTTCCTAAAGGAGCAACTCAAGTATCAACGCTTGATATGGGTGGTAATTTCTTAAACTGGGTTATCTTAAAATTCTCACAATTAGTTTCTGGAATCCTTTAATTAGTATAAGTAGTTGGAAATTGAGGGACTCTAAAAAGAGTTCCTTAATTTTTTTAAAGAAGGAGGAGCTTTATTTTGAAAGCCGCATTATTAAAAGGATTAAATCATTTTGAAGTAGAAGAAATTAGGCAGCCTGTTCCTAGGGAGTACGAGATTTTGGTAGCTGTTAAAGCCGCAGGGATATGTGGATCAGATATTCATAAAATGCAAAATGAATGGAAGTATGACTTACCCATGGTTATGGGGCATGAATTTTCTGGAGTCGTAGAGGCTATTGGAGACAGAGTAAAAAAGGTGTCCGTAGGTGATCGAGTAGCAATTGCTCCATTAATCCCATGTCACGATTGTCTTTATTGTGATTCAGGTAAGTATCAATTGTGTGAAAACTATACGATGATCGGCTCTCATCGTTATGGTGGATTTGAAGAGTTTGTGACTGTTCCAGAAGAGAATGTGATTAATATTGGAAAAAATATTTCTTTTGAAGAAGCTGCAATGATTGAGCCGCTAGCAGTTGCAGCTCATGGGGTAATGGGTTTAGATCCTAAAATTGGAGATACAGTAGCTGTATTTGGCTTAGGAACGATCGGAATATTAACGGTTCAGTGGTTGCGACTAACGGGTGTTAAGAAAATCATCGGTATAGATATCGATTCGAATAAAATTATTGAGGCTGAGAAGTATGGAGTGACGGATACAATAAATTCTCTAGAAGAATCGTTGGTAGATAGAATTTTTGAGCTGACAGATAATATAGGGGTGGACATTGCCATTGAATGTGCTGGTTCAAAAATCACTGAAGAACAATGCCTTTTGATTACTAAAAAAGGAGGAGTAATTGGCTATCAAGGTATTGCCTATTCAGATGTTTTGCTTCATCAAACGGCTTTTGAGAATATTTTTAGAAGAGAGTATACAATAAACGGCTTTTGGAATTCCTATTCGGCCCCATTTCCAGGAAAAGAGTGGGTACACTCTGCGCAGTTTATTGAACAGGGAAAAATAAATTTAAAGGATTTGATTTCTCATCGATATGATTTAATAGATATTCAAAAAGCTTTTAATCTGACAGTCAATCGAGAGGAAACTTATAACAAGGTGATGATTTTTCCAGAAGGTAGAAAAGAGGAGAAAAACAATGAAGGGTGTTTCAAAACAAGCCCCCGGCTATGATCAAATGGCATTTATCGACCTTGCGGTACCTGAAGCAACGGATGATAAGGTATTGATCAAAGTCGCTTATACCGGTATCTGTGGGTCAGATATCCATACTTTTAAAGGCGAATATAAAAACCCAACTACACCAGTCGTGCTAGGACACGAATTTTCTGGACAAGTCGTTGCAGTCGGAGACAGTGTCACAAAGGTCAAAATTGGTGATCGTGTGACCAGCGAGACCACATTCTATGTCTGCGGTGAGTGTGAGTATTGTCAGGAAAAACAATACAATTTATGTCCGCATCGTAAAGGAATCGGTACCCAGCAAAACGGCTCGATGGCCAATTATGTGCTGGCACGAGAAGAGAGTATCCATCTATTGCCAGATCATCTGAGTTATGAGGGAGCAGCGATGAGCGAACCTTTGGCTTGCTGCGTGCATGCGATGTATCAAAAGAGCCGATTGGAACTGAAAGATACCATCATTATCATGGGGCCTGGACCGATTGGTTTGTTCTTACTTCAGATTGCCAAAGAAATTGGGGCATTTGTCATTATGACAGGGATCACGAAGGATACCCATCGCTTAGAATTAGCGAAAAAACTTGGCGCGGATGTGATTGTAGATACAATGAAGGAAGATTTGGCTAAGATCGTTGCTGAAGTAACGAATGGCTATGGTGTGGACAAAGTATACGACGCCTCGGGTGCCGTACCAGCTGTCAATGCCAGCTTGCCATTGATTCGTAAACAGGGACAGTTTATTCAAGTAGGCTTATTCGCCAATCAAATGGTGGATTTGGATACTGAATCAATCATTCAGCGAGAGATCGAATACATCGGCAGTCGTTCACAGAATCCTTATGACTGGCCCATCGCGATACATCTGTTAGCCAAAGGCGCGATCAATATCAATGAGATGATCACAAAAAAATACCCATTGACAGAGTGGCGTGAAGCCTTCGATAAAGTGATGGAAGGTCATGAGATCAAAGTAATGATCGAGTCTAATCCAGGCGAATTTTAGGTTGTATCCAGTATAAAATGAGTATGGGGGAAAGAATGGGTATGAAAAGCTGGTTGAATCTAGATAATAAAGTAGTAATTGTTACTGGCGGTTCTGCAGGTATTGGTAAAAGTATTGTAAAACAATTGTTAGAGAACAACGCAGTGGTTGTCAATTTTGATGTGAAAGCTAACAATCAAATAGAACATAGAAATTATTTTTACTGCAAGGTAGATGTTTCGAATAAAGCAGAAGTAGAAAAACAAGTCGAACACGTTTGGAAGGAATTTAACAGGATTGATGGACTTGTAAATAACGCTGGAATTGCGTTGCCAGGTATCCTAGTAAATTCTGATGGTACAAGAAAATATGAAATAACGGAAGAATCATTTGAACGAACGGTAGCTGTGAATCAAAAAGGCGTATTTTTAGTAAGTCAAGCGGTGGCTCGCAAGATGATTATGCGGCAATCGGGAGTTATTGTGAATATGTCTACTGAAAGTGCTAGAGAAGGATCGATTGGACAGGGTACTTATGTGGGAACAAAAGGAGCGATAAACAGTATGACCTGTACTTGGGCCAAAGAGTTAGGGCAGTTTAACATTCGTGTTTTAGGGGTGGCTCCAGGAATTATAGAGGAGACGGATTTACGTTCAGAAAAATATGAAGAAGTATTGGCTCTCATTCGGGGAATTTCAGTAGATGAACTAAGAAGAAGGTATATAAAAGTTTCGAATCTCCCACTTGGAAGAGTAGGAAAAGTGTCAGAAGTTGCAGAAATCGTTGTTTTTTATCTTTCGGAGCATGCTAGTTATTTAAGCGGCATTGTTACTAATATTGCTGGTGGGAAATCTCGAGGGTGAAAGGAGAAATACGATGGAGTATATGTTAGATACTATTCAATTAGATAGTATAAAAAAATATATGGATATAGTTCCTATTAAGGGAATAACGTCTACACCAAGTATTATTAAACGAGAGGGGAAAATTGATTTTTTTTCTCATATGAAGAAAACATTAGAGGTTATTGGGAATAATCGGACATTGCATATGCAAGTAGTTGCAAAAGACTCAGAAGGTATGGTAGAGGATGCACAAAGAATTTGGAGTCAGATTGGTGAGGAAGTTTTTGTTAAAATTCCAGCCTCTGAAGCAGGCCTACATGCATTAAATAGTTTAAAGAAAGGTAATTCAAATTGTAAGATCACAACTTCAGCTGTCTATACAAAACTCCAGGCTTTTTTAGCCTTAGAGTCAGGAACGGACTACGTTGCTGTGTACACTAATCGATCAGAAAATATTGGAGTTAACCCATTTGAAATCATACAATCAGTACGAAAATACGTTGATAGAAACGAGTTGCCTGGCAAAGTTATGGCATCAAGTATCAAGAGTAACGGGCAACTAACCGAAGCCATAGAATCAGGAGCAGATGCAGTAACCTTTTCTCCTGAAATATTAAGTGATCTTTTTGATTTAGCAGCGACAAAACAGGCAATTGAATATTTCTCAAGAGATTGGGAAAGCCTATACCAAAAGAAAAATATTTAGTTGATACTCTATTAATAGGTAGTTAAAGCTATTGAACTAGCTAAATTAAAAAAGTGTGCCAAATATGTTGATTGAAAAGTTCTTTTAAAAGATATAAAAAAATGAAGCTTTATCGGATTTATTTTGTGACAATAAATATTCAAACTATTTTAATTTGCATAGGAATGTTGGTCATTATCTGCAAAATTACATTTCAGTGATTACCACGATAAAAGAATTATGCTGTGTATAAAAAATTAGGTGCGTCTGTAATAATGGATTATTTTCTTCCGTTATCTGTCGCTCCTCTTTTTTTCGAAAAATGAGCGAATTTTGATAGGGCGTTGAAAGGAATGTCTGTTAAAATCAAACGAAAGATTGGGTATGAGACAGTCGAGCCGTAGGGAATGATTGACTATCTGATCCTTTTTAAAATGTTTTTAGAGATATTAATTAGTTTGGAGTGATAGGCGTGATAGATTTACATTGTCATATTCTTCCAGGGGTGGATGATGGTCCTAAAAATCTTGAAGAGAGTATCGCTATGGCTCATGCAGCTGTACAACAGGGGATTACACACATTTTATGTACCCCACATCATAAGAATGGCCGTTATGATAATCCGGCTGCCAATGTCATCGCGGCCGTAAAAAATTTGCAGCAGGAATTTGATCAAAGAGGGATAGATTTGACTCTTTTTGAAGGTCAGGAGGTTCGTTTGACTGGTGAATTGCTTGAAGATATTCGGCATCAAAATATTCTATTTACAGATCTGAATAACCAATACCTGCTGATTGAGTTTCCAGCAGCAGAGGTTCCGGCCTATACAGATCAGCTTTTTTATCAGCTAATTGAACAGGGACATACACCTGTGATAGTTCATCCAGAACGTAATGGCGTGTTTTCAAAAGACCTGAACCGACTAGTACCGTATCTGGAAATGGGGGTCTTAACTCAATTAACTGCGCCGAGTGTTATTGGTTTTTTTGGTCGGAAAATTCAAAAGGTAGCTAGGACGATGTTGAGTAATCGATTGGTTTACATGGTTGCCTCTGATGCTCATAGTATTCAGCAGCGAGGCTTTTATTTAAAGGAAGCTTATCAAGAAATTGAGAAGGATTTTGGGAGTGAATTAGTGAGAGAGATGGAGCAGATGACCAAAGATCTGCTGAATGGAGATCCAGTAAAGCGTCCAGCTTTTCAAAAGGTAAAACGACATTCTTTTTTTAGATAAGTGAAAAGGCATGTATCCTTCAAAAAGATACATGCCTTTTTTGCTGGTTTTTTATCATAAAAAGTTCGTTTAATTTCGCGTCTAGCGTGCAAAAATCTAGTTTTGTAGGTTTTCGAGGGATCACGATATTGGGAATAGCTGGTTGATCGACTAAAATTGTTTTTCTTGTTGAAAGCAGCAGATCGAGTGAATTGATTTCACCCAGGCAATCATGGTGAGTGTAAATTTCCATTTTAAAACGCCCTAAGAATTCATTTTTAATCATGTTGATCAGACGCTGTTCCTCTAAATTTGACAAGTCTGAGGCTAAGAAAATCTGCAAAGGCTCCTCCACTTTTTGAAGGGGCGTGATCGTTTCAAACAATAAAGGATAAACGGATAATAAATAGCTGCTGTCTCGAAAGAGTGGAAAACCGGTTTTTTTGTATAGCAAAGAAATTAACTCGCTTGCTCGATTTCTTAAGTGAGGAGAGATCGATTCACTGGCATATAGACAAGATTCCTGTGAATGATAATCAGAAGGTTCTTTATTGTGGAATAGCTGACAATGCAGATGAGCACTGTAGAGACTTTTATCCACTGTTTTATGGTCTTCTTTTGAAATGAAAAACTTCTGTTCATCGAACCAGAGTTTTTTGAAGATTTCGACCGACTGGAACAGTTGTGTGTTCCGCTCATAATGAAATTCGATAAAATCTTTTCGTATGTAAGTATTATTAAACACCTCGTCTATTGTAAAAACATATAAAAATAGAAAGCCTATTTCATTTTGCTGCTGGAGCTCTTTAGGAAAAATATCCCTCAGCTCGTAAAAAAAGCGATCGAACAGCTCATTTTTTTCGATATTTTCTCGCTGCTCCTTTGTTAGCTGAACATGCTTTCCTCTTTTTGCTCTTTCAATGCACACCGCAATCATGCAAAAAAGTTTCTTGTATTCAAACTCCGATAAACATAAATGGAAAAAGTTAATAACACGGTCAATAATTTTTTCTGTGATTAATCTTGTAGTTCCCCCATAAGGCCAGCTGCCTCTGCTGAATGAAGTCAATAGCAGGAGAAAGCTGAGATTACGAATATGTGTTTCATTCCCCACCAATTCTAAAGAACGACGCTCAATCGTTATTCCCTTAGGCACTAATTTTTTTCGAAATTTATTGATCATGCGCCATAGAGAAGACTCACTGACATAATACTTATGTGAAAATTGGATGATTGACGGCATTTTTGAGAAAAAGATTTTCATTATCAATTGATAGTTAATAGTGCCCTCGATCATTCGAAAAATCAAATCCTCTAACGCTGGTTCAAAATCATAATGCAAAAAATATCCTTTCTTATTGTGATTCTTCAACACAATTTCATTGTTGGAAATGAACGAATCGATGTCTTCTTCGATAAATGTAAGGTACTTCAAAATAGTTCTTTGATTAATTTCTAGCTGCAGTGACAGCTCATCAATGGATAGCCACGTTTTACATTCCTTCAACAAGCAAATAATTTTTATTTTTGTGAACGTTTCCTTGTCAAATAGATCCGCAATTTGATTGATTAGAAACATCTTCCTGTAAATCCCTCCTTTCGATCATTTATTTTTAAAATAATTTAGTTAAACAAACAGTAAGAAATGTTGCGGTGAATAAATAAATAGACTTTTGTGATGTTAATATTCCGTTTTATTAACTTACATTTATTATTTTATACTCTTATTCAAAAGTCAACCAATCAAATTTTGATTAAAAATTAACAAAAACAGATGTTTGAATAAATATCGACTAGATTAACATTAATTATATTTAATTTTATGCATCGCAAATTTTACTTAATTCTAAAGAAAAGGAGAGATTTATTGAGTGAACGAATAAGGCTTCATATTTTTTTGCTGCTGATAATGATTTTTCCTATAGTGGATATTTTCAACGGGGTCTTCATATCATACGGCAGCAATATTCCATTGGGAACAGCGTATAGAATCTTTTTCATAGCTTATATTCTTTACGGTGTTCTAGCGAAAGGAATGAAGCAAACAGATGACTATGTATTGCTTCTTATTACTCTTTTTTCATTAACGATCATTTGTATTTTTCAGGCCTTCTTTTTTGCCACAGGCTTTAACCTGCTGGTGGAGGAAATGTCCTATGTTATTCGTTTTTCCTTATGTCTGCTGATTCCCTTCTTTGCGAAGCAATTCGGAGCAGCTTTATCCGTAAAGAGGTTGTCTAAACTGACTATTGTATTGGATGTCTTTTTGATTGGCGGTTTAATTGTTCCTTATGTTTTGGGCCTGGGAAATAACACCTATGATGATGCAGCTGGCTTTAAAGGTTTTTACTTTGCTACTAATGATATCGCCTATGCTTTTTTAATCATGCTTTTTTTTGTGGGCTGGTTTTTGATCCAGCAACATAAACCGATAGTACCAGCAAGTCTTTTATTAATTCTTTATTTTCTTAATATGTATTGCCTGCTGATTTTAGGAACAAAGTCTGGCTTATTAACAGGCGTTCTCTATTCCTTCTATTTAATCGGCTATTTTCTTTTTCGTTATCGCAGTGATTCCTTGCATGAACAATTTTTCGTTTTTGAATTTTTGTTAGGGCTGTTGTTATTTCTTTTGATGAAGGGAAAGGAATTCCTATTAACATCTTTATCTAGTGTGATTGCACGCTTTACATACTTCCGCACGCTTTATCAGGATGATTGGCCGAGACTGCTGTTAAGTTCTAGGAATGTTTATTTACGAGATGCGGCCGCTAATTTTTCTCAAGCGCCAAAAAATCAATTGATTTTTTGGTTTGGTTCAGGCTTTGAGAATCGCTGGAATTGGTACGGCAGGAAGGGCGGCCTGATTGAAATGGATTTTTTTGACATGTTTTTTTCCTATGGAATTATTGGAACGATCATCCTTGTGGCAGTGGTTGTTCATTTCCTAAGAGTAGCAGTTTATCAAGGCAGTAATAAGTTTTGCGTATTCTTATTAATTTTTACGGTTATTTACAGTTTTTTGGTCGGGCATGTCTTTTTTTCAGCACTGTCAGCGACAGTATTTGGTTTTATGTGCATGTTCATCCAAGTGATTAAAGAGGAGCAAATATGAAAAAGATAATCATGGTGGGACCGGAAAGTACAGGAAAAGGTGGAATTTCAACGGTCGTCAAAAATTTTATTAATTACTTTCCCAAAAATCAAAAATGGCAGATTCGTTATCTATTTTCATGGAATGAGAAGCACAAGCTCTTCTATGCTTTACGATCGTTTCGGCAGCTGTTTGTAGCGACACATACTGAAGAAGTATCGATTGTTCACTTTCACGTTTCACAAGACGCGAGTTTTTACCGTAAAGCAGTACTGGTGAAGGCTGTGAAAAAAGGAACGAAAATTATTTTTCATATGCATGCGCCGAATTTTGACCATTTCTATAAAGAAGCATCCGAAAATAAAAAACGTTCGATTCGCAAAACCTTGAACCGAGTTGATTTAGTGGTCGCTTTGGGTGATGACTGGAGAAACTATTATCAAACACTGACGAAAACAAAGGTCATCGTGATAAATAATGCTGTTTCTGTCCCTTCGAATAATAGCTATCAGCTTCATTCAACCAACGTTTTAACCTTTGGGCGCATTTGTGAGCGAAAAGGAAGCCACGATATTTTGGCACTTGCTAAGCGAATCCAAAGAAAAATACCAAACGTGCGATTTCATCTTTACGGCGATACTGATGAAACGACCCCGAAAATCATTGAACAGATGAAGCGGCTTAATTGTGAAAACGTCGAGCTGCATGGCTGGACCACGAATCAAGCGGAATTGTTGAAGGACTGTGGCTTGCATCTCCTTCCTTCATATCATGAGGGGATTCCGATGGCAATCCTGGAAACGATGGGCTGCGGCATTCCAAATTTGGCAACGGATGTGGGGGGAATCAGTCAGGTAATAAAAAACCAAGAGAATGGTTTTCTGGTCGCGCCGGGAGACATCGATCAAATGGAGCAGGCGATCATAGCCTTTTTCTCTAATCAGGAGAAGCGTAAACGATTCTCTGCCAACGCTCAGAAGACGATCAGAGATCACTACTCTATGGAAGCTTACCTGCAAAATTGGGAATGTGTATATGAATCATTATCTGATTAGGAGAGGAGTTATTCATGTATTCATTTAAGGAGTTCATGCATTTTCTTTGGCTGCAAAAAAAAGTGATTTTAGTAATGACCCTCTGTTTTATGGGAATAGGCTGTGGAGGCATGTTCTTTATGAAGGGGTTTGACTATACAAATCAGGTGTCCTTTTTATTACCGGCAACGGAGCATGGCGTTGAAGACAATGGGGATGAGGACAGATTGGAAATCGAGAATCAAGTGATCTCTAGCAATATCAAGCTGGTAGAAACCTATAAGGAAATGGTGAAAAGCGAGCCTATGCTGCAGGCGATACAAAAGGATAACCCGCAGCAAAGCAAGCAAGCATTACTAGCCAGCATGAAAGTTTCAAGCAGCATCAATTCACAAATTTTTACAGTCGCTATTACGACCCGCAGTCCAGAACAAAGTAAAAAAATAGCTGTGAGCTTAAGTGAACATTATCCCCAGATCGTCGAAAACAGTCGTCTGCCTAGAAATGTATTTCTGCTTTCTGCCCAATCCATTGAAACGGAAAGGACACCTAGTGTTCCTAAATTCATCCTAGGAATATTCATCATGAGTTTTATGCTCAGTACATCCTGCAGCTTTGGGTGGTCCTATGTACATGAAAGAAAATTCCTAAGGACACCTGAAGCGGCACAGCAGTTGATGGAAATAGAAGCGATCGGAATTGTAGATTTTTATGAAATATAAAAAACATGAAAGTAGAGGAACATGAGTGAAAGCTACACTAGTTAGTTTCATTGACAGCTCGAATATTGGTGATCGATTGATTGCCGCGACGTTATCAGAGCAGCTGTTAGCCGGAATTGAAACAAGGAAATATAGTTACAAACTAATTGAAGAATCAAAAATTAAGATAAATAAAAATCTGATTCGTCGATCAAGAACCCATGAAATTTATTATAAATACTTTCGCCAGCTGCCATTGGTAAGAAACCTTGTCAGTAGGGGAAAGTGGCTAAGATCGCGAAGAAAAATGTATGATCCAGCAGATATTCAACATTTTGAGGAGACGTTGGCCCAAACGGATCTTTTAGTAATCGGTGGAGGAAATGCAATTTTTGATTTATCGTCCGCCACCTTATCCGCTCAGCGCTTTGATCAAGTGGTTTCTTTGGCTAATAAGCATCAGGTCCCGGTCTTTGTCAGCTCGATTGGAATCGGTCCGTTTTGCACGGAGAAGCAAAGAAATGCGGCTGTCGCTACCTTAAAGAAATGTGAGTATGTCACTTTTCGTGATGAACGGTCATTAAGATATTTGGAAAATACTCAACACCCAGCAGCTTATGCTTCTGTTGATCCAGTGTTTCTATTGCCAGAATCACTGCCCTTTGAGCAATTAAAAGCACAAAGAGCTCTGCGGGAACGCATCGGGATTTGTGTCATTGACTATCGAATTACCGGCTGTTCACGGAAGGATTATCTGGACTATTTGGAGGAGATGAAGGTGTTGATCCAACACTTAGCTCAGGCGAAAAAAGAGATCGTTCTATTTTCCTCTGAGGTACAGGATTACGAAACAATCGAAACACTCTATTCTGATTTCCAGAAATCAGCAGAGGTAAAGGTAGCCTTCGTTAAGGATCGGGAAGACTTGCTTGACTTATATCAATCGCTGAGCCTGGTAATTGGAACCCGAATGCATTCAATGATAGTCGCGGTTTCGCAATTTGTTCCAATTATTGGCTTGTCTTGGCAGCAAAAAGTAGTAGAAATGTTCAAAAATCTTGAGCTGGAGGAAGACGTGCTGGCAATTGAAGGCCTGAATGAAAAAAGAGAGCTGTTATCAAAGAAAATCGCCGAAAAGCTGGCGGACAATGAGCAGGAGCTAATTAAAATGAAGCAGCGGAAAGAAGAAATGCGAACGGCCTTTGCGATTAATCATCAAATTATGGCTGACATTCGGCAAAACTTGGTAGAAATATGAATCAATATAAGAAATTATTCAGTGATTCGTTGATTTTTGCGATTGGCAGTTTTGGCAGCAAGCTGATTACGTTTTTTTTGGTTGGGTTTTATACCTACTATTTGAGCAAAAGTGAGTATGGGACAGCGGATCTGCTGATCAATACGATTAATTTGATGCTGCCGATCGTCAGCTTGAGTGTCTCTGAAGGCGTTTTGCGCTTTGTTTTGGACAGCAAAAGTAATTCAGAGAAGGTGGGCTGGCTGCGCACGGCGATCAGTATTAACCTCGTTGGGCTCGGTCTGACTGGGATTTTGGTTGGAGGGGTCTATCTATGCGGACCGCAGGTGATGATTTCTTCTTATGTTGGTTTGCTCAGTTTTCTTTTACTGACGATCCAATCCTTTCAATTGATTTTTATGCAGTACATCAAAGCGATCGGCAAGCTGAGAATCTATGCATCAAACGGCATTCTGTTATCGCTGCTGACCATGCTTTTTGGGCTATTTTTCTTTCGTCAAATGGCCGATAAGCTCGATGCTTACTTTTTGTCTTTGGTATTGGCGAATAGCTTTTCCTTAATATTCTTATCCTTCAACATCTCTTGGAAGAATTTGTTTATCAAAGAAAAGGACTTGGATCAGGTGCAAAAGAAGCAGTTGATCACTTACAGCCTGCCCTTGATTCCCAATTCGGCTATGTGGTGGATTCTTACAACATCCAGCCGCTTTATTATGACTTTCTTTCTGGGAGTAGCAAGCAATGGCATGTACGCTGCGGCTAGTAAGGTTCCTAGCTTGTTATCAGTGATCGGCTCAATCTTCTTGCAGGCTTGGCAGCTTTCTGCGGTTGAAAACTATCGCAAAAAAGATGCGGGGAGCTTCTATCAAAATGTCTTCAATCATTATTGCACACTGCTATTGGTTTTCTCTTGCTTGATTCTATTGTTTTTAGATCCGATAGCTTCTGTATTGCTGTCAAAGGAGTTTTATTTTGCCAAAGCTTACATACCATTGCTGCTGATAAGCAATTTCTTTTCCTGTGTTTCGGGCTTTTTAGGAACAGCTTATATCGTGGTGAAGAAAACAAAAGGCGTTTTGACGACTTCACTAGTCGGAGCTGCCGTCAGTCTCGTGGGCAGCCTTATCTTGATTCCACTGGTGGGGATTAATGGTGCCTCGATAGCATCTGGTTTGGGCTTTTTTATCATCTTTTATTTACGAAAAAAAGAGACCAATCGCTTAATGGAAAATTATCTATCTGCTAGAAAAATGGGAATTCAATTCGGTCTGTTGGTTTTACAGATCGTTCTTAATCAATGGCTGACCTTCTCAAGGTTGGCTTCGATCGGCAGTCAGATTTTAGTGATCGTGTGTATCATTTCCATTGATTTGTTTCGGAGCAATCCAATAAGAAGGAGGGGACGCAATGAATAAAATTGAACTATTTGATTTGCTGATTGATGAGGGCAGCTTGGAAGAAACGGTGGAAGAGATGATTGAGCGAATCCAGCGAAATGAAGTAATAGAGCACGTAGGAGTTAATTCCAATAAGGTCGTTCTAAGCCATCGTGATGCTGAAATCAAAAAAATCATTCAACAAGCGGACATGGTAAGTGCGGACGGCTACTCAGTGGTTCGAGCCTGCCGATGGCTCAAAAAGAAAGACATTGATCGGGTTACTGGAATCGACACAATGATGGCGCTGCTGAAGCAGGCGGAAGAACTAGGCTTGACGGTATATTTTCTCGGCACGAAAGAGACAATTCTCAATAAGCTGCTGGAGGTATTGAAGCAGCAGTATCCCAAGCTGAAGATCGCTGGTGCACAGCATGGCTATTTCAAGGATGAACAGGAGGTAGTAAAAAAAATTGCCGACTGTCAACCGCAAATGCTGTTCATTGGAATGACTTCTCCTTATAAGGAGGCGTTTGTAAATAAGTATAAAAAAGAATTGAACGCCAACTTAATCATGGGCGTTGGCGGGAGCTTTGATGTACTAGCTGGCGAAATATCACGGGCGCCTGTTTGGATGCAGCGCAATGGATTGGAGTGGCTGCATCGATTTATGAAGGAGCCGCAGCGGCTTTATAAGCGCTATATCTTTGAGAATGTCTATTTTATCTATCTCTTAGTGCAGGAGAAATTCAAATGAAGAGGATACGGGTGTTACTGCTGACTTATGGAAAATTACCTGTGCCGGCGGTAAAAGGCGGTGCGATAGAAACGCTGCTCGACACTTTAATTGAAGAAAATGAACAGCAGCAGCTGTTGGAGCTGATCGTGGTATCTAAGGATGATGAGGCGATTGCAGCGTTCAATCGAACACATAAGCATACGCAAGTGGTTGCGGTGAAAACAAAAGAGCGGCCGTTTCGCTGGTTTATTCAAAGATGCTGGAACAAGGGAAGACAAATCGTTACAGGCAAAAGAAAAAATATGATCCCTTATCCAGAGCTAGTGACAGCAGCCAAACACTATCTGCAAAAGAATTCCGTGGATTGCCTGATTGATTTGAATTGTCCAGAGCGAATTCCTCTTATCCGCCGCTTTTTTTCAGGGAAGCTGGCCGTTTATTTACACAATGATTATCTCAATAATCGAACAATGAAGGGAGCAACGATTCTTCAGGAGCTGGACGGGATTTTATCGGTATGTGATTTTCTTAACGAGAAAGCGCAGGAGATTAGCTATTCAAAGGAATGGCCCGCTCTTTATCGTGTGAATAATGGGATCGCGTTAGAGGAATATCAACCGACAGCGCCTACTGAGAGGCAGAAAATCCGTTCGCTATTTCATTATAAGGAGACGGATTGTGTCATTGTCTTTTCAGGTCGGGTGACGGAGACCAAAGGGGTGCATCTGTTGTTTGATGCATTGAATCAAATTGAATCGGTGCAAAACGTCAAGGTATTGGTATTAGGGGGAACTACCTACAGCTCCGCTCAAAAGGATTCCTATTTCAAGAAGGTAATGGCGCAGGCAGAGCAGCTGCCAATCGAAGTGACTTTTACTGGCTATATTGAAAAAAGTCAGATGCCTCTCTATCTGAAGGCGGCTGATATCTGTGCTGTTCCATCAATATTCCACGAAACCTGTTGCCTTTCGGCGGTTGAAGCGCAAGCGATGGGAATTCCTGTCATTGCTACTAAAATTGGCGGGATTCCAGAATACATCAGTGAAAAAAGCGCGTTATTAATCGAGTATGATCAGCAGTTTGTTCCGCGTTTTGCTGAGGGATTAGAGCAATTGATTCATGATGACGCGTTCCGTGATCAGCTGAGTAAAGAAGCTTTAAAAGGAAGAAACAGGCATTCAAAGCGAAGATTCTATGATGAATTTGTTGAGAGTATTAATCACTTAAATGAAATTGGTAAAGGAGATCGAATATGAAACTATTAATTTTAACGAAAAATATATTGGCTGAGACGAGCTTTCAAAGCAAACTTCAGCAAATAAATAATGAAGTGTTTTGCAGCACGTGTTTACTAGATGAGTGTTTTTCGATGGATCAGGAGATGGGGCAGCTGCTTTCTTGTTTTGACGCGGTTATTTTAAGTGAGACGGTGTCTTATCAGGAGATTTTTGAAATAATCCCGCGTATTCGCGAATATGTTCCGGCAATCGTCAGGAAATATGAAAGTGAGTTTACAAAGGGCTATGAAGAAGAGCGGACAGAATACATCATTGATCAGAGGATCAAAGGAAATGCTTCCTTAGAGGAGATTCGCGAGCTTTGTCAAGCTATTGAACAAAAGCAGGCCGAACATCCGAAGGCCAGAACCTTCAGCAGCAGGAAAAGAAGGACTGATGAGGTAGACTACCGCTTTTACAATTTTGGTTTTTCTAAACGGGAAAGAATCATGCTGATGTGTCTGTACGAAAACAGAGGCCAGTATCTGTCACGGCAGGAATTGTGCAAGAAAATTTGGCGTGAAGAAGGAGTAACGGATTCAAAAATGTCCGCGTTGTCTAGCTGTGTCCGCAACATCAAAGAAAAAGTAGAAAAGAGCGGAATGGATTTTAGTCCGATCGATACAGCATGGGGAAGAGGCTATCAGATATCAGATGAATTCTACCATTTAATCAAAGCAGAAGCCGAGTTTAAAAAAAGCGAAGGACACAAAATTTTTGATGTAGCTGAGAATGTGCTTTGAAAAATAGCTTAAAAATTCAAAAATCGAACAAAAATAGAATGGAATGAGCATCGTTTTGTCGATTTTGTTAATAAAAAACGTGATTTTTGGATAAAAATGTTAAAAACCATCACTTATTTGATGTTTCAAGGTGCAGCTTCTGTTCTATTATTAGTTTGTTAGTTGTAATTATTCTAAAAAAAGAGTTTGGAAATCAAGAAAAATACATCGGATTTTTTCGATTTTTTGGAAGTGAAATGATGAATAACATTTATGAAAATAACTCATCCATTAATGATTTTGAATTAACTGAACAACAAAATTTAGCTGCCTCCATTTTTTTTGGAAGGAAAACAAAACGAGTCATTGACATCGTTGTAAGTCTTTTGGGATTAGCTGTTTTGGCGATTCCATTTGGTTTTGTCGCACTGCTGATAAAACTGGAAGATCCTAAAGGCCCAGTCTTTTTTAGTCAAACACGTGTTGGTCTGAATGGAAACTATTTTGTTCTATATAAATTTCGGACAATGTTTGTTGGAGCTGAAGAGCAGCTGGCAGACTTGATGGAAAAAAATGAGATTCAAGGCCCTATGTTCAAAATGAAATGTGATCCGCGTATTACTCGAATCGGTCATTTTTTGCGGAAATTTAGCATTGATGAGTTTCCGCAGCTGGTGAATGTACTGAAAGGGGAGATGTCGATTGTCGGACCCAGACCAGCATTGCCTCATGAAGTGGAGCAATACTCGGATTATCATCGTCTAAGATTACTTGTTAAGCCTGGATGTACCGGTCTGTGGCAGGTGAATGGGCGGAACAATCTCCATTTTGAAGAAATGATCCAACTAGATCTCAGCTACTTAGCTAAAGGAAGTTTTCTTCTGGATATACAGATCATGCTTAAAACCTTTTTGGTCATCATCACACGAGATGGGGCTTATTAAACCAGTATATAAACTATCGGAGGCAACTAGTCATTATGGATGAAAAATTAAATTTCTCCTTTTTTGTGCGCACTATTAAGGAAAAGCTGCTGACCATTATTCTTTTTAGTATCGGCGGCTTACTGCTGGGCGGCTATATTACCTTTTTCTGGATCACGCCGCAGTACAGCTCGCAAACACAGATGATCGCGGCAACGAAATCGACGGAAGAAAATCTTTCTAATGAAATTACTGCTAATCTGCAATTGGTAAAAACCTACAAGGAACTGGTGTTAAGTGATTTGGTCTTGGGACGAGTACAAGAAAGATTGCAGACAGAAGAACATCAACAAATGACGATTAGTCAGTTAAGAGAAGCAATTACACTTGAACAGCAGCAAGAATCGCTTTTTTTTTCGATCCGCGCTGTTAGCGATCGACCAAGGCTGTCCGCTCATTTAGCCAATACAACTTCGCAAATATTTCAAGAAGCTTTAGCAGAAAGTCAAATTCCTGGAGAAATTTCGATTACTTCAGAAGCGACTGCTAGTCGGGCGCCAATATCGCCGAATCATAAATTAAATTTAGTCCTAAGTCTATTTATTGGTGTGTTAGCCGGCTTTCTATTTGTTTTGGTGCGGGCAAGCTTTGATCAGACGATCAAATCAGAACAAACGGTCTATGAAGTTTTTGAAACCAATGCCTTAGGGATTATCCCCTATATGACTAGTGTAGACATGAAAATGTCCGCAAAGGATAAGGATCTTCTGAAGAGAAATTTGTCGGAGGAGTCTTTGCGTGTGTCTAGAAGACAAAGAAAAAGAGTCTAAACTTAGGAGCGTCATTACATGAAAGAAAGAGAAACACGATTAATTTCGATCGAAAATCGATTTTCACCTATTACCGAACAGTATCGCAATGTTCGAACGAGTATTCAGTTTGCTGCATCCTCCGGGCAGTCATTAAAGCTGCTGTTAGTGACATCGACAGAGCAGGAGGAAGGAAAGACTACGTTGGCTTCTAACTTAGCAGTCGTTATGTCTGAAACCAATCAAAAAGTGCTGCTGGTTGATGGCGATCTGCGGCGCGCGACAGCAGGGAAATATTTTAATTCCTTTTCTACCCGTGCTAAGGGGCTAAGTTCTTTATTGAGCAACAGCCGGACTATGCCGGAGGAAGCGATCCAAAGCACACAAGTAAAAAATTTGGATTTTCTCCCGGCCGGACCGATACCGCCAAATCCATCGGAGTTGTTAAATTCCAACCGGTTAAATGAAATTTTAGGACAGCTGGAGGAACAGTACGACTTTGTCATTATTGATTCCCCACCGCTGCTTGTAGTGACAGATGCTCAGATTTTCTCTTCGAAGGTTGATGGCGTTATTTTAGTAGTTCGTGAAAACCGTACAAAACGAAACAACTTAATAAAATGCAAAAACCTGCTTAAGCAGTCAAATGCTCGTTTGGTGGGCTTTGTTTACAACGGAGCAAAATCTACGAGTACAGGAAACTACAAATACTACAAATATTAGGGAGGTGATGGATGAATGTAGTGTGTGTTTGATTCAAAAAAGGGAAAAAAGAAAGGGGAAAAATTAGTGAAGAAAAAGAAATTATTGACAATCGGTGCCAGCAGCTTGATGTTGCTGAACACAGGCCTGCTGCCTGCTGCAGCTTTAGCTGAAGAAAAAAATGTAGAAACAGAAGAGGTAGCACCAGAACTGGCAGACAGTCTGGTGAAGAACGATCTGCCAGAAGCAGCACCAGAAACAAGTGACGAACCCGTACAGGAAACAACAGAAACAAAGGAGATACCTACGACTGAAGCACCTGCTGAAGACGAGGATGCTGAAGACACAAAGAAGCAGGAGACAAATGGTCTTATTAAACCAATGGATATTGGGCTGATTGCTTGGGGTAAAATTGGCTTAAAAACGTCAACAGGTAAAGAATTAGTGATCAACAATCAAAAAACAGAAGGTATTTTGACTGTTGACTTAAACATCACTCAATTAGCGAATTTAGGTATCGCTGATAAAACCTATTATCAAGTCAAATTGCCAAATGAATTTAAGCCGTTATTGGAAGATCCGCGTTTTATCAACTATTTATCAGGTGAGATGAAGGCCTACAACTTAGGTATTCCAATTAAATCTTATACCTACAAATCAACAGATATCAGAGTAGATCCAGAGAGTTGCTCACTGGTTATTCAAAATCCGAATATTACGACGATAGTCGGTATTTTACCACGTGTTTATTGTTCAGTGAATATTGATTTAGGTGGATTTGTAACAGACACAGAAATCCGTATTCCAGGTTCATTGGATGGTAAATATCATTTCAACACAGGTTTGACGCAGGATAATAATATCATTGACTGGACAGTCGGTGGTGGAAAAGAGTCTAGCGGCTTCTTGGAATATGCAAAGCTTGATCCAGCCTATGGGACGGAAAAGCCGGTGTTGACTGCGGAAAACCGTAAAATCGTACTAGGCGATGACTTTACTGGCGCATTTGCTATGAAAGGGGTATCGGCGATCGATAAAGAAGATGGCGATATCACTAAAAATGTTGTCATTATTGACAATCAAGTACGTTCAAATGTGGAGGGTGTCTACCCTGTAACCTACAAAATCACGGACAGCCATGGGTTGACCGCAACTAAAACGATCGAAGTAACTGTAGCAGAAAACACATTGCCAGTTATCCATGCTGAAAATAAAGTGATTGAAAAGGGCACGCCGTTCAATCCTTTAGAAGGAGTAACTGCTCATGATGAAGAAGACGGCGATTTAACTTCAAAAATTGTGGTTAAGTCAAACACGGTAAACACCAGTGTTCCCGGTAAATACTTCATTACTTATTCAGTTGAAGATTCTCACAGAGGGATCGCAACAAAAGATATTGAAGTTGTTGTCAAAGAAAGCATTCATGAAATCACACCAGATGATTATACAGTTGGACAGGGGCTGATCACAGGTAAGTATGAAGGGGATGTTTCTTATCTAGAGTTTTATGTTGATGATCATTTAGTATCTGAAGGCGGAACCTTCAGAGATGGTCGCTTCTCTTATGAAGTAACGACTGGTCTAATCAAGAAAAACTCTAAAGTTGTTTTGGTGGCTTATGACGAAAACAAGAATAAATTAGATGAGAAAACAGTCAAAGTACTATCTAATTATAGCGGTACGATCACTGCCTATGATTATACAATCGGCGAAGAATATATTCGTGGAACATTCACTGGAGATGTGAAGAAGGCAAAAGTCATCGTCAACGGAAAGGTTCTTGCTTTAGGCGGAACGTTCAGAGATGGTGAATTCAGCTACTGGGTTGGCAAAAATGCTATTAAACAAGGTGATAGTGTTCTAATCAATGGCTATGATGTAGACGGCGATGTATTAAGTCAGAACAATAAAGTTACTATTGTTGCTGCACCAGAAGCAAAAGGAACCATTACTCCAAATGTTTTCAAGGTCGGCGATGCAGAAATCACCGGAACCTATACTGGCGATGTGAAGAAAGCTAAATTATATGTCAATAATAATTTAATTTCACAAGGCGGAACCTTTAAAAATGGTACGTTCACCTATTATGTTGGTCAAAATGTGATTGCTAAAGGGGCCAATGTACGTTTAGTTGCCTTCAGCGCAGATGACAAGGAATTAGACAGCAAAGTTGTTCAAGTTGAAGCAACAACAGTTGGATCAATGGTAGCGGATGCCTATACGATTGGAAACGAAGAAATTACTGGAACTTACACGGGAGACGTGAAGAAAGCAAAAGTGATTGTCAATGGAACGGTCCTTTCTTTAGGCGGAACTTTTACTAACGGACGCTTCACCTATTGGGTAGGGTCTTCAAGAATCAAAGCCGGCGACAGTGTGTTAATCAACGGCTACGATCAGAACAACACCCTCTTGACTCAAAACAATATCGTTAACATCAAGCAAGCACCTGTACAAAAAGGAACGATTACTCCTGACAGTTACACAATTGGTAACGGAGAAATCACCGGTACCTACACTGGTGATGTACGCAAAGCTCGTCTATCAATAAACGGCAACGTCATCTCTTGGGGCGGTACCTTTAAAGATGGTCGTTTCACTTATTATGTTGGCAGCAGTATCAAAGATGGTGACAATGTAACGATGAATGCTTACGGGACCAATGATGTATTATTGCAGGAAAATGTGAAAGTTTCCTTCACAAGCTCTTCTTATAGCGGCAGTATTTCGCCAAATGCGTATACTGTTGGTGGGATTGAAATCTCAGGCGTTTATTCAGGTGATGTGACACAGGCTCGCCTTTACGTAAACGATGGACTGGTTTCAATTGGCGGCACCTTTAAAAATGGTTCATTCACTTACTATGTAGGAGATGCTATCAAAAAAGGCGACACTGCTTACCTAGTTGCATATGGACCTGACAGCAAAGAATTAGATAGAAAAACAGTTCTAGTGAACTAGCGAACGGAGATTTTGAATGAAAAAATTATTATTAAGTGTTATCGCAGCTTGTTTTCTCCTAACTGGATGTGCGGCTGGAAATGACAAAGAAAGCAGCAGCAGCGGAGAAACGAGTGTTTCGGTTGCCAAGGTTGAAGTAAAAGATGGATTGAATGCTCCTTTCACGGCGGATGGAATGGAAATGAAACTCACCGAAGTATCTAGCAGTGAATCTGTGGATCAAGCGAAAAAGCCTAAGCAGCTGATTACCTTTACTGTTGAGTATAAGAATATTGGTACCCAGGACAAAGGAATGGGAGCGATTGATTTTCGCTTGGTGACAGATAAAAAAGATAAGACATACAACGTAACTGAAGAGATGGAAGCCTTTGGCGGTGTACTAGCACCGGAAAAAGCGTCTAAGGGTAAATTATATTATCTGATCGGACCGGGAGAAAAACCAACTAAATTGGAATACGCACCAGCAGATAAACCTCTTAAAACGTGGAATCTAAAATAATAAATTTTTTCATTGTTCGATATTTCGCAAAAACAATCAATCTTTTTATTATTTAGCTCTTCAATTCGCTTGTTTTATGTTTGAAGTACAGAGAATCTTGAAGGAGAGGACCAGAATCTCCTTCAAGATTCTTTGTCGTAGGGGAAAAATTATTGAATAAAAGGGAGATACATATGTCGATAAAAGTAATGTCGATTTTTGGTACTAGGCCAGAAGCGATTAAAATGGCTCCAGTCATCAAGGTCTTAGAAAAGGATGCGCGCTTTGAGTCAACGGTAGTAGTAACCGGTCAGCACCGAGACATGCTGGATCAAGTATTGGATTTTTTTGAAATCATACCAGATTTTGATTTGAATATCATGAAAGATAAGCAAGCTCTAAGCGATATGACGATTCGCATCATCAAGCTGCTTACACCCATACTGGAGGATCACCGGCCAGATATCGTTTTAGTTCATGGCGATACAACGACGACATTGGCGGCAGCCTTATCCGCCTATTATCAGCAGATTTCTATCGGTCATGTCGAAGCAGGTCTGCGCACTTGGCAGAAGTATTCACCTTTTCCAGAGGAGATGAATCGTCAATTGGTCGATGCCGTAGCTGATCTTCACTTTGCACCGACGCAGGCAAGCGCTGATAATTTATTGAAGGAAAATCATTCAAAGGAACATCTCTTTGTGACCGGAAATACCGCCATTGACGCAATGAGCTATACTATCGACAAGGAATATTCACACCCCAACTTGTTGAATAATGGGAAAAGAAAATTGCTAGTAACGATGCACCGTAGAGAAAATCTGGGCGAGCCGATGACAGAAGTCTTTCAAGCATTGTCCCAATTAGCAAAGACTAAAAAGGATGTTGAGATAATTTTTCCGATGCACAAAAATCCAGTCGTTCGCCAGTTGGCAGAAAAGGAGCTTGGGGACTTAGACAATATTCAGCTGATCGAACCGTTAGATCTTTTTGATTTCCATAACTTTGTTCAGCACTGCGACTTGATACTAACGGATTCTGGCGGTGTTCAGGAGGAGGCCCCATCATTAGGCGTTCCGGTGTTGGTTCTGCGTGATACGACAGAACGTCCGGAAGGTGTCCAAGCAGGAACACTAAAATTAGTGGGAACTAAAAAGGAAATTGTTTTTCAAGAGGCCAAGAAGTTGTTGGAATCGACAGAGGACTATCAAAAAATGGCTCAAGCGGCGAACCCTTATGGAGATGGTCATGCAAGCGAACGGATCGCCGATATTCTGGCACAGGCCTTTAATGCCGATCCGGCTGGGCAAAAAAAACTGAAAAAAGCGATGGAGTGAATGAATGGGAACGAAGCGGAGAAGAGCTCCTAATCGAAAAAAACAGCTGAAAAAGATCCTGACTGTTCTGGTAAGTACCTTATTGGTCTTGATTCTTTTGCTCACAGCTGTTGCTGCGAAGGTATTCTACGATGTAAAGAGTACGACTGAAAATGCCTACGAGCCGATTGCAAGAGCACAGCGGTTAAAAGAGATTGATTTAAAACAGCAGGAGCCCTTTAGTGTTTTATTACTAGGCGTCGATACCGGAGCACTGGGTCGTTCGGAGCAAGGACGTTCTGATACGATCATGGTAGCCACTGTGAACCCCAAAACAGAAAAAACAGTATTGGTCAGTTTGCCCCGAGATGCGTATGCTGAGATTGCAGGGCACGGAACGATGGATAAAATCAATCACGCGTATGCCTTTGGCGGTACAGCTATGACGATTGCTACGGTTGAAAAGCTATTAGATATTCCTATCAATTATTATGTGACGATCAATATGCAAGGAATCGAATCACTTGTTGATGCCGTTGGAGAGGTGGAAGTATCCAATCCTTTTGCATTTACATATGAAGAAACAGAATTTCCCAAAGGCGTCCAAAAATTAGATGGAAGCAACGCGTTAAAATATGTTCGCATGCGTTACGATGATCCAGAAGGGGATTATGGTCGACAAGCACGCCAACGCCAACTGATTGCCGGGATCGTGAAGAATGCGATCAGCTTTAAAGGTCTCAGCAGCTATCAAGAAATTTTAACGAGCCTCGGCAGCAATATCAAGACGGATGTTCATTTCAGTGATCTGAAGCTCTTAACTAGAAAATACCGCGGAGCCTTTAGTGAAATAGAATCTGAACAGGCTAAAGGAGAAGGCTTCACGCAGGACGAAATTTCCTATCAACGCCTTTCCTCAGAAGAATTAGTTAGGATTCAGCAGCTGCTGAAGGCACAGCTGAACAGCGGAGTATAAACCAATAGTTTTTAACGAATGGGGCCTTTTTTAAGGTCCTATTTTTGTAGTAACGGTGCAATCGATTTGAAGAATAAATCAATCACGGAGGAATGTTCAGCAGCTGACCAAAATCCTCATAGAAAAACTACTAAAATTTGTAAAAGATTGAATAAAGCAAAGTCGATATATAGACAAAAAATATCTATAGATATATAATATCTATAAAAAAAGAGGTGAGTACTTGAAATTATCATCATCCTACGTTCAAGCTATCGGAATTTTAGTTATGCTGGCAGAGCTTCCTGAAAAAGATTCACTAAAATCTAGTGAGATCAGTAAGCGAATGAATGTGTCTCATACGTACTTGCAAAAGATCGCGACGAAATTAAAGCATGCTAATTTGATTGATTCCTACGCGTCGAAGCAAGGCGGCTACAAGCTGAAAAAACCGAAAGAGGAGATCAATTTCCTAGATGTTTTCTTGGCCATCGAGGGAGAGAATGCGTTTCTATCCCATATCAACCTTGAACCCATTGACGCGATGTTTGTTGACAAGGATTTAATCAGGGAAAAATCAGATGTAGTGAAGGAGATTCATTCAGAAGCTCAGAAAGTTTACATGGAGCAACTACAATCCCACCCGCTGACAGAAATTTTACCGAAAGCATCCGACGGCAGCTATTTAACCATCGACTGGAAAAAATTTATTAATGAAGAATAGGAGTGAGCAACGATATGTCATTTAAAGAAGAAATCAACAAGTTAAAAGAAACCTTCGAACAAACCAAAGAGCAAGGAGCCAAATTAGGAGAAAAATACAGCGAAGAAGGAAAAAATATCGGAAAAGAATATGCAGAAAAAGGCAAAGCTGTTGGAAAACAATTCAAAGACTTGTCATCTACGGTTAAGGATCGTTTCAAATAGCTTTGAAAAGAGCGACAAGCGTTAACGATAAAAAATGAAATGGCTTAACTTTTTATGAGGGAGTAATTGATTATGTGTACTAGTTTAACATTGACAAACAACTCACAGCATCATTTTTTGGCTAGAACAATGGATTTTGGCTTCCAGCTTGAAGGGAGACCAGTTGTTATTCCCAGAAATTATACTTGGAAAAAGCAGTTTGACGGGACCCGAAATACGAAATATGGGTTTCTTGGAACAGGAAGAAATTTAGGAGAATATTTTTTAGCCGATGGTGTGAATGAAAAAGGACTTGCTATTGCGGAGCTCTACTTTCTTGATGAAGCGAAATACAGTTCCGAGGTGAGAGAAGAGCAGGTGAATTTGGCTCCCCACGAATTCATCATTTGGCTGTTGGGCGAGAATGCAAGCATTGCCGAATTAAGGAAACGTATCACTGAAGTGAATATAGTTGAAAAGGAAGTACCTGTTCTAGGATTCGTGCCGCCGCTTCATTATATTGTCACAGATAAAACAGGAGAAACAGTGGTGATCGAATCGGACAGCGGGAAGCTGGTCATAAAAGAGAATCCTGTTGGTGTCATGACCAATAGTCCTGAATTTGAATGGCATGTAAAAAATTTAAACAATTATTTGAGCATCCAGCCCAATAATTACCCGAACAAAAAAATTGCGACTCATGAAATAAAGCCTTTTGGGCAAGGGTCTGGAACATATGGCTTGCCCGGGGGATACACATCACCCGAAAGGTTCGTTCGGACAGTTTACCTGCGGGCGTTAACGGAGTCAGGAAATACGGCAGCGGATTCTTTAAATGCCATTTTCAAAATTCTGGACAATGTGACGATTCCAAAGGGCGTCAATATCAAAAATGATGGGGCGATCGATTATACGCAATACCGCGCTGTTTTTGATGTATCAAATACAACCTACTATTTCAATCCTTATGAAAATCAAGAAGTCTTCGAGATTACACTGAATGAAGAACTACTAAATAAAAAAGAGCCGGTAGAATTTAAGTACACGACGGATTTTAAAACGACGAAGTTGAATGAATAGAAAAAAAGAACCGCTCATTTGGAACTCTATTTCCAGATGAGCGGTTCTCTATGTGCTTAAGATTTTAACCCTAATGAACCGCCTTCTTTTCATGAATTTGATAACTGAAATAGATGCCTATTTGACCTGCCATAATAAAGATAATGAGAGCAGCATAATCCATAAAGATCTTCGAGTTGTCCAAGCTGATCAAATTTCTGAAGCCGTTGACACTATAGGTCATTGGAATAAAACGATGAATTGTTCGGAAAATTGGTGAGGATAAAAGAATCGGATAGCTTCCTCCAGATGAGGAGGTTTGCATCATTGTCAGCAGTAAAACGATGAAGCTGCCGATCCCAGGTATCAGTTTGTTAAAGGCCACAATAATACTGTAAAAAGCCGCGGCGACAACGATTGAAAAGAACATAAAGTCCAAAGGCTTGGTAATGGATATATGAATAAACCAGGTGTTTATCAGCAACAGCAGCAGCAATTGCAGCAGGGCAATGACCATTGGGTAAAGAAATTGTTCTCGCCAATAGTGTCGATAGTTCTCCTTTTTCTTAGTCAGAGCTCTCATAATGAATTGATTTGTAAAGATCCCGCCAACAAATAGCGTTAAGGAAAAGATATAGGGAGCCATCCCTTCGCCGTTATTTTTGACTGGGTGAAGGTCCTTATGCTTTAAGCTGATTACACTGGCAACATTTTCAGGGACTTGATCAGCATTGAGCTGGTGAATCAATTGTGAGGAAAGTCCTGTATTGACCTTGGACACGAATTGTTCAGTCGTCGTCGTAATCAATTTAGCAGCGGAATAGTTCAGCCCTTCAGAGGTCGTCAAGGTTAAAGTCGGGTTTTGTCTATTTCTAGGAAAATCCTTTAATTTCTGAGGAAAGCCATTATTAAATGTGATGATGGCATAAACCTTCCCTGCTTCTAAATTAGCCTTCGCTTTATCTGCACCCGCTTCTTTATAATCAAAGAGCTTGTTTTCTAAAAGCTTTTGATAGATCGGATTGTCCTTTTCTCCGACCAATGCCACAGGAAGCTGATCTACTTTTCCATAAGGGTCCATCATGGCTCCTAAAAATAAACTAGAATACAGTATTGGAATTAGGGATAAAAAGAAGACCACTGCATAGATTAAAAATTTCTTTTTCACTTTCATGTTTCTCGCCTCGTATATCATTAGTAATTAGTCTTTTCTAAATCTTAAGATAAAAAAAGTCTACAGATATAATATATCCGTGGATTTATTTTGTCAATAGATAAAAATGATCGATCGATGCCCGATCTGAAGCGAGGTAAGAGTAATTTATCCAAGTGTTTACGTATACTATGTGTAAAAAGTTCAACTCTAATTACCCCCTGCAAGCAGAAAATCACAGGGGGTTCTATCGTTCAACTGTCAAAGATAGGCTCACGCTAAGAATAATTAGCAAGAGCGATGAGATTAACCCTATGAAAAGCGAGACAGGGTATAGAAAAGCAACCATTCTCAAGGCTACCTACCTTGCAACATGGGACTGACCTACTTTATTTAAAAAGGGCAGAATTTAGTGGCCGTTCATTTGATTTCAAGAAGGACCTTCTTTATTTTTGCCATGCTTGCCCCAGATTCGAGCAAACAGACCTTTGTGTTTACCCTTCTCTTTTTGCGCTTGTTGTGCTTTCGGAAGAGGGGCCGCCTTTCCGATAAAAGTACTGCTCCTCTTCGGGCCATTTTCCGGCATATTAGTTTTTAGGTCTTTGAAACATTCACGATTATTGCTGCCAATATGTGGTGACAAAGAAGGGGTCTTTGGCAACTTCGATGCTGCTGCGACAGATAGTGGAAGAGTGTCGGACCTTCTTTTAGAATCAATCGTATGCTGTTTCCCGAATTGTAGAGAATTCTCCATTAATGAAGTGGGTTCAAGTGGTGTATCTACAGTTGCTTCATTTTCTGTCTTTTCATGCTGTTCTCCCGCCTTTTTTTCAGCTACGGGCTGTGGATCATTCTCCACATCAAAAATATCGGTTTCGTACGTGGTGACGAACTTTGCCGTGACAACAGTATCAAATAGTTTTACGCCATTTTTTTCAAAAATATCCAATTGAGTCAGTAGTTCGCAAGCTTCTTTGATCTGTTCAACAGGCAAATCGGCATTCACATTTTTATAGGTCCAGTCGTGTTCTTTGCCTAGACCATTGGTAAAGGTCGTGACTAAATCATGGGTCATTGTTCTGCTTTCCTTTCTAAATTAGTTTTTTTTGCGTAGGTAAAAACTTATCAAGGTTCGTTTGTTTCTGTGGGACGAACTTTTGCAATAAGAGAACGGACAAGTGAGATGGCCTTTTCGCCAAAATTACGGACAGGAAATACTCTTGCAGCTAACGAGCGCCATTCGGGTGCCATGAAGTAATCTTGAAAGTAATAAAAGAAGCGTTTCATAGTACGAGTGGCTTTGGTATTCATAAAAATCTCACGGACAAGATCCTTCAGAATGAAGGCAAACTCCTCCGCACCGAGTTGAAAACGCACGCGTAATGTCAAAATATATTTGATCGTTAGGCTGCTATTTTGAGTTTGGTAATAGTATTCAGTAATTCGTTTTTCTAGTGTTTTTGGTGTTAAATTAAACAATTGTCGGCAAGTTAGTGTTTGTTCATTCATGGATCATGTCCTCCTTTTTTTGATTAGAGGAGAGCGGCATTAATGCCGCGGCTCCTCAATTTTCTATGCTTAAAAGATAATTGTTTCAACAGTTTCGACGTACTTTGCGCTGACGACTTGGTTGAACAGCTTCTCGTCATCCTTTTTGAACAGGCTTAACATTGTCAGTCGTTCCAAGAATCCTCGAATTTCCTCAGGCGCCTTTCCTTCACCGGGAGTCGGATAACTCCACGTTTGGGAACGTCCGCTGCTAGTTTTAAAGATCGCTACTAATTTTTTCATTTACGTTTTCCTCCTATTTCGTTACTCGTGATTGGCTGGTGATGATCACGCCATCCAATAATGTGTCTTCGTGGTCAAGTGCTCTCATGATCTCACCTAGTTCGATGATTTCTGCTTCCTTTGGTTCGTCTACGACATTTGGGAAGGTGACTTTCTTTAATTTCTCTACACCAGGTACAGCGAGCTGCACTTGTAATTTAGTACTTAGTTTTTGCATCATTTCTTATTTCCTCCGTGTGTTCGAATTTTTTTGTACCGGCCGGTGACTAAAGAATAAAGCACAAAATAAAAATAGGTCAAAATGGGGAAAATTACTTTTTTGTAGGAAAATTACGCCTTTTTTCATTCTCTCTTTATTTAAAACATGATTAAATGGGGAGTCTTGCTAAAACGACCAATGGAAAAGCTGCAAATTTGAGGGGGAAATGTAATGTTCCTCATTTTGACAATTCTATTTTTTTGTTTTTGGGAGAAAGGTTGATAGGACGATGTTTTTATCGAGCAGGGGAAGCTTGATTTTTTTTGTAAATAGAGGAGTAGATGTAGGAATTTTCGGCAATTAATAGTTTCTTAATATTTGTACAGCAGTAGAGCCCATCACAGGTGGCTTTTTATCTTCAGG
The DNA here is from genome assembly GCF_017315985.1 of Candidatus Enterococcus murrayae. Taxonomy (GTDB): domain Bacteria; phylum Bacillota; class Bacilli; order Lactobacillales; family Enterococcaceae; genus Enterococcus_A; species Enterococcus_A murrayae. Next base: position 34,211 of record NZ_JAFLVR010000006.1, read on the forward strand.
GCGCTTGAAGAATTTCAGATAGCTGTGATGGACTTAATAATGGATGGAAAGAGACAAACTATATTAAG
>NZ_JAFLVR010000060.1 GCF_017315985.1 Candidatus Enterococcus murrayae
AACCGTCAAATAATTTAAATGAAAAAAAGAGTCGGGCAGAATAGCAGAATGATATCCGAATCGATAATAAACTATTTTTTTGCTTTATAAAAAAATAGTACATAATTCAGAGGTAGGTGAGATTGATGGATGAAAACCAAGAAGAGCTAGAGATACATTTCCAACAATTACGGGAGGAGCTGGATCAGAATGATTTGCCAGCGTTTCGGGATCATTTTTTGGAGATGCATTTTTACGATCAGGGACAATTTTATCAATCGCTGAATCAAGAAGAACGGCAGCTCGTTTATTCTTATTTATCACCCAAAGAAATTGCGGACATGTTTGATGTCATCGAAGAAGACGATGAGCACGTGGACGAATACCTAAATGAGATGCGTCCACAATATGCAGCAGACATGTTGTCTGAGATGTATACCGATAACGCAGTGGACTTGCTGAATGAGTTGGATAAAAAGCCGGTAGCCAAATATTTAAGCTTGATGGATTCTGAACACGCCAATGAAATTCGCGATTTGCTTCACTATGAAGATGATACTGCCGGATCATTGATGACGACGGAGTACGTCTCGATTGTAGCGAATCAAACGGTTCGTTCTGCGATGTATGTTTTGAAAAGAGAGGCCCAAATTGCGGAGACGATCTATTATACTTATGTAGTGAATGATGACAATCAGCTTGTAGGTGTTATTTCCCTACGTGATTTGATCGTTAATGATGATGATACGATGGTCTCTGATGTGATGAGTGAACGGGTGATCTCTGTCCACGTTGGTGATGACCAAGAGGATGTGGCGCAAACCTTTCGTGATTATGATTTCCTTGCGTTGCCAGTAACCGATTATGACGATCATTTATTGGGAATCGTGACTGTTGATGATATCATTGACGTAATTGATGATGAAGCTGCCAGCGATTACTCTGGTTTGGCCGGTGTTAACGTGGAAGAAGTCAATGAAAATCCTGTCAAAGCTGCTTCGCGGCGGCTGCCTTGGCTGATTACGCTGCTCTTTCTGGGGATGACGACAGCAACGCTAATCAATCATTATGAGGAATTAGTCAGCAAGGCAAGTATTTTAGCTGTTTTCATTTCTCTGATCACTGGGACTGCCGGCAATGCAGGAACACAATCTTTGGCCGTAGCGGTGAGACGTTTAGCCGTTTCAGATGACAACGAAAAGAATTTCGGGAAATTGATCATTGGTGAAGTGCTGACCGGATTAGTGACGGGTTTAGTGACAGGTGTAACGATCTTTTTCATCGTTGGTATTTGGAAGCATAATTTTATATTAGGATTCGTTATTGGTGCGGCTATGATGGCGGCGATCACGGTCGCAAATCTAGCTGGAAGTTTTATTCCGATGCTGATGGAAAAATTAGGTTTTGACCCGGCTGTTGCTAGCGGACCATTCATTACCACCTTGAGTGATTTGACTAGTGTGCTGATTTATTTCAATATTGCCAGTCTCTTTATGGAACGTTTTATTGGACAATGATCGATGCTTCAAAAGACATATGCTGAAAGTAGTGAGAAAATTTTGAAAAAAGCTTATGCCGTTATTATCCGCAATGGATTGATTCTTTTAGTCCGGCGTCAGGGAATGCCTGTATGGGACTTGCCTGGAGGAGAACTTCTTCCAAATGAGAACGAACGTGAGGGAATGCAGCGCTTGATTAAGGAGTTGCTTTCTTTCGATAGCAAAGTAGAGGATCTAATTGGAATTTATACAAAAGAGTATCATGATGAGATCACCTATGTTTACAAGGTACAAGAAACGATTTCGCAAAGTAAAATGGAATCACAGGATTACGTGGCCTTCAATTTCTTTGATATTCATAATCTGCCGCTGAATGTTTTTCCAGATCGACATCGTCAGATCAAAGACTATAAAACTGGACGTTATCCAGTACGTTTGCGGTTTAAACAAAATCGAATTCTGATTCGAATTGAAAATTTCATCAAGCAACGAAAAAAAGAGAAGTGACTCAAATGAGTCCTTCTCTTTTTATAATGGAACGATTTTTGTGCCATGAAGTTCATTTACACCCAAGGCCGCAGCAATGCTTTCGGCGTTTTCTGCATTGATCCCACCACCAGGTAAGATGATGATCCGCCCAGCAGCGTAATCGATCAATTCCTTTAGGTGAGTCAGGTTGTCTTCAATGGTGGTAGATAATGGACCACCGTGGGTTAAAATCCGATCAATTCCTAGTTGAACGAACCAATCAATAGTTTTAAATTGTTCCTCTTTTGACAATTCATCGAAAGCCATATGGAAAGTTGTCATTATTCCTTCGCTATTTCCTACCAGCATTTCTAAGGCTTCTTCATCTACTTCGTTATCTTCCGTCAAGCAGCCAAATACGACACCATCAGTTCCGGCATTTTTCGCATGAATCAAATCATTCTCCATGATTTTCAGCTCAATATCATTATAGACAAAGTTTCCGCCACGAGGACGAATCATCGTCATGATTGGGACATGTTTTTCATTGGCGTATGCCAAGGTTTCTTCAATCACACCCATACTTGGTGTTGTACCGCCCACAGCTAAGTTGTCACATAGTTCAATCCGCCCGGCCCCAGCTTGGATTGCTTTTGGAATATCCGTATAATTTTCAGCACAAAATTCTTTAATCAAGCGTTTATCCTCCAATTTCATAGTAAGTTTTAAATGAAATAAATAGTGATCTCGACGTATAGTTTAGCATATCTTGGCAATAGTAGGAATAGAAGAACTATGCTATGATAAGATAGCGAAAAAGGGGTGAAAAGATGCTAAAAAAAATTGATCGGAGCGCGCTATTTTTGGTTGAGCAGCAACAACTCTTTCGCTGTCCGAAATGCCACCGTGAAATGACACAACAAGAAAAAAGCTTGATTTGTGAGAATGGGCACCGTTTTGACTTAGCGAAGAAGGGGACGCTTTATTTTTTAGATCATCAAATCAAAACGGATTATGATAAAGAAATGTTTGTACCACGAGGTCGAATGATCCGCTCAGGGATGTATCAGCCTGTGATTGAGAAAATAGCCAGTTTGATGCAAAACGGCAATGTATTGGACGTTGGTTGTGGTGAGGGCAGCTTTTTGCAGCAACTTAATCAAATAAACGAAAATCCTGTCTCAATCGGGTTTGATATTGCTAAAGAGGGCATCTATCTGGCTAGTAATCAACCAATTGAAGCATTTTGGTGTGTCGCGGATTTGACCAATCTGCCGTTTGCCAACGAGTCTTTTGATACGATCCTAAACATTTTCTCACCGTCACAGTATCGGGAGTTCAAACGTGTGATGAAGCCAGACGGTTGTGTAGTAAAAGTAGTTCCTCAATCGGGTTATTTACAGGAATTGCGTGCAATCTATCATCCAGATGGCGATACTTATTCAAACGAAGCAGTCATTCAACGTTTCACAGAGGAGCTTTCCCTCGACTATCGTGAACGAGTGACGTATGATTTTGAAATACCGGAAGAAAATCGATTAGATCTTTTAGAGATGTCTCCGCTGGAATGGAAGGTTCCAGCAGATATAAAAGCCAAATTGGCCGAGAATCCTTTGAAGAAAATAACGATTGATATCGAAATATTAAAAGGGCATTAGAGTAATCGTTTTCATTCAAATTCCTGAAAAGAGAAGGTTGCATTTGTGACTTCGTGATGTTATAGTACTAACAAGTTGTTTTTCATTGGTTTTTATCAGGTTCCTGTTCTGATAAAAGTTAGTGAAAAGTGCTTCACTAACGTAGCGACTCGCCGTGCTAGACACCGAGTTGGTACGTTTTTTTTTTGCGAGTTCTGCCGTGCGGACTATAGGGCCATTCGTGAAAATCATATGTGAGGCTAGAAACAAGCATTTTTTCAATTTTAGAAAAAACGAACTTTTATAATGAAATAACTGTCTGTTTTCATCCTGCGCTGCAGCAGGTTAGAAAAGTGAATAGGCTGTGTAAAATAAATATTGAAATAAGAACGAGGGAAACTATCATGACAAACCATATCGTATTATTTGAACCGCAAATCCCGGCAAATACGGGAAACATTGCACGAACTTGTGCGGCTACGAACTCTCCGCTGCATTTGATTGAACCATTAGGTTTTTCTACCGATGATAAGCATTTGAAGCGAGCAGGCCTTGATTACTGGAATGATGTAAACATTACCTATCATGAGGATTTAGCTGCGTTTTTAGACTATTTAGGAGATCAACCGCTGCATCTGATCACTAAGTTTGCCAATGCGACTTATTCAGAAGTGGATTATACTGATGATGGGAATCATTTCTTTATGTTTGGCAAAGAAACAACAGGGCTGCCGGAAGAATTTATGCGGGAAAATGAGGATAAATGTTTACGCATCCCGATGAATGATGAACATGTTCGCTCATTAAATCTATCCAATACAGTGGCTTTAGTTGTTTACGAAGCGCTGCGTCAACAAAATTTTCCTAAGTTGGAATTGACGCATCACTACGAACACGATAAGTTAGACTAGACACTACGTACTTGGAGAGGGATTTTTTATGAAACTTTATTTTACTCGTCACGGAAAAACTCGCTGGAATCAAGAAAAACGTTTCCAAGGCATGATGGGAGATTCGCCATTACTGCCTGAAAGCTTGGAGGCGATCAGCGCTTTAGGAAAAGAAATAAAGGATGTGCCATTTGAAACAATTTACACCAGCACGTTAAAACGGGCGTATTTAACGGCGGAGGGAATCAACAAGCAATTAGCACATCCAACTGAAATCGTTCGTTCAGAAGACTTGCGGGAACTTGGGTTAGGAACACTAGAGGGACAATTGATCCCTGTAATTGAAGAGCGTTATCCTAAAGATATGGTCAACTTGCGTCATCATTTAGAATCATATGATCCAACACCGTTTGAGGGAGAAAAAATCGAAGACATGCTGAAACGAATCAATGATCTAGTTGAAAAAGCGGTGGCTGATGCCAAGGAAGGTCCGCTTCTTTTTGTCGGTCACGGAGCAGCGTTGACTGCAGCTATTCAAGCATTAACCGGGAAGCCCTTGAGTGAGCTAAGGGAGATGGGCGGATTATTCAACAACAGCTTAACGATTTTAGAAGCGGAAAACAGCAAACCGCCGTATCGAATGATTCAATGGAATGATGTCAGCTTTTTAGAAGGAACAGGCTCGAAGCCGGATTCATTACTTTAGTAGAGGAGGGAGGAGCGAAATGTCAGAAGAACAGTTATACATCGTAGGAACATTAAAGGTGATCTTTTTTCAAAACCCTAGTAATTTTTATAAGGTTCTGCTGATCAAGGTCAGCGAGACAAACAGTGATTATCTTGAACAGGAAATTGTTGTCACGGGAAGCTTTGGCGATATGCAAGAAGATGAAGACTATCGCTTCTTCGGACATTTTGTCGATCATCCTCGTTATGGCAAGCAATTCTTAGTGGAAAGCTATGAACAAGCCCATCCAACATCAGCGAATGGGTTGATCAATTACTTGTCCAGTGAAAAATTTCCTGGAATAGGCAAGATAACCGCGGAGAAGATAATTGAAGTGCTGGGGGAAGAAGCGATTGATCAAATTATGGAAAATCCCGCGGTGCTGGCGAAGGTACCCAATCTAAATGTGAAAAAGCAGAAGGTGATTGTGGAGACGATCCGGCAAAATCATGGGATGGAGCAAATCATTGTCGGCTTAAGCCGTTATGGCTTTGGCAGCCATTTATCCTTTGCGATTTTCCAAACATACCGAAATGAAGCATTGGAGATCATCGCTGAAAATCCCTATCAGCTGGTGGAAGATATTGAGGGAATCGGCTTTAAAAAGGCGGATAGTTTAGCAGAACAATTAGGGATTGCAGCAGATAGTCCACAACGAATTCGGGCAGCAATTTTTCATCAGGTCAATGAAGATGCAAATCAAAGCGGTGATACCTATGTGGAGGCACAACAGCTGTTGACCGAAGTCTTGCAGCTTTTAGAAACAACCAGGCCAGTTGAAATTGCTCCTGATCAAATCGCAAATATGATTATCCAATTAGTCGAAGAAGAAAAAATTCAGCAAGAAGCAACAAAAATCTATGAAAACACATTGTTTTATAGTGAATGGGGGATTGCTTCTTCGATTGAGCGATTATTGGCTCGAAAAAAGGAAATCAACTACCCGCAGGAAGCAATTGATAAGAAGCTGCGAATCATTGAGAAGCAATTGAAGATTACCTATGGTGATTCCCAAGATCAAGCAATCAAAGAAGCCATTCGTTCCCCGCTGTTCATTTTGACTGGCGGACCCGGAACAGGGAAAACAACGGTGATCAACGGAATCGTTAAACTATTTGCAGAGTTGAACGATCTGTCATTAGATCTGAAAGATTATACGAAGGCCATCTTTCCCATTTTGCTGGCAGCGCCAACTGGTCGAGCGGCTAAACGCATGAATGAAACAACAGGATTGCCAGCTAGTACGATCCACCGATTATTAGGTCTCAATGCCAATGATGACACGCCTGATATTGAGGCGAAGGAGTTAGATGGCGGGTTACTGATCGTTGATGAAATGTCGATGGTAGATACTTGGTTGGCGAATACTTTGCTGAAGGCTATTCCTGATAACATGCAGGTGATTTTTGTAGGAGACAAGGATCAACTGCCATCTGTTGGTCCGGGTCAAGTTTTCCATGATCTGCTGCAGATTGAAGAGATACCAAAGATGGAGCTGACAGATATTTATCGGCAAGGCGACGGCTCATCTATCATTCCGTTGGCGCACGAAATCAAAGATGGAAAACTACCGCAAGATTTTAGAAAAAATCAAGAGGATCGGTCCTTCATTGCTTGTCACGCTTTTCAAATGGAGGAGGTCGTGAAGCAGATTGTTGAGCGGGCGAAGAAAAAAGGGTACACCGCTCAAGATGTTCAGGTTTTAGCACCGATGTATCGCGGTCCGGCAGGGATCGATGCGATCAATAAAATGATGCAGGAAATTTTTAATCCCAATGATGGACGGAAAAAGGAAGTTCAGTGGAACGATGTCGTTTATCGAATTGGAGATAAGGTTCTGCAATTAGTCAATAATCCAGAACTAAATGTTTTTAACGGGGACATGGGGATTATTGTTGGGATCATTCCAGCGAAAGAGTCGGAAGATAAAGTGGATGAATTGGTAATCCAGTTTGACAGCAATGAGATCAGCTATAAACGCTCAGAATGGAATAAGATAAAACTTTCCTATTGCTGTTCGATCCACAAGGCGCAGGGGAGCGAATTTAAAATGGTCCTTTTGCCGATGGTCAAGCAGTATTCCCGGATGCTTCAGCGAAATCTCTTGTATACAGCGGTGACACGAAGCAAAGACCTGCTGATTCTATTAGGCGAAGAAGAAGCGTTCCAGGCCTGTGTAGATCGTGAATCAGCAGTGCGGAAAACAACATTGATTGAGCGTATCATGAAGGGAACGGATGATGTTGGGCCTAAGCGGCCTAAAGTAGAACCCTTTAAAGCCGTTGAAGAAAAACAAAAACCAGCAGCTAATGAACCAACTATTTTGACTCCAAAATTAATTGCGGCGCAATCGATCGATCCGATGATCGGAATGGAAGATATCACGCCAGCGATGTTTATGTAATAGCTTAAAAGGACTGAAAAATAAATCCGCGGATTTATTTTTCAGTCCTTTTGTCTGCATACCAGATATATTGCGTCGCAGTGGAGAAGCTCATATCAAATGATCGTTCGCCCATGTTTTCGCCATCAGCTTGACCATGCTGCGGAACAACCGAAACAATCCGGATTTTACTGCTGGTAAAATGCTTGTAGTGCTTGTTTTCAGTATGTTTCTTTCGAAGAAGCTGAATCAGAAAACGTAAAATCGCTGCCAGATTCGGCTTTTCTACAACAACAAGATCGATCGTCTCTTTTTTTGGATCAGCCATTGGTGCGATCGCTATCCCTCCGCCAAAATAAGGAATATTTGTGGTAGTACATAAAAAAGTTCGTTCAAAGCTCAATGATTGTCCATTTAACTCAACAAGAATTGGAAAAGTTTTTTGAGTAAAGATGGCCTTCACCAGGTATATCGCGTAAGAAGCTGAACCCAAATGATACTTATTCAATACTTTTTTCGAAGAAGATGCATTTGTCGTTGCAACAATCAAGGCATCCAAACCGATCCCAACATTGTTCAAAATGACTCCGCGCTCTTCACGGATTTTTTCATCGTAGTGAAAAACATTGATCGGCTGTGGTCTTAAAGCAGAGGTAATCTGCTCAAAGGCCTTTTCCGGGTCTCGGGACAGACCGATCCCCCGAGCGAAATCATTTCCTGATCCGGCAGGAATATAACTAACGGGAAACTGACGATCCAAAACATAAAGCTGATTGACCACTTCATGCAGCGTTCCGTCACCGCCAATCACTACTAGCAGGTGAAATGAATTATCGACATGGTCCTTTTCGCAGGTTTCTGACCAAGGGCTAAGCAGATCTACCAGGCGTTCCACAATTTCTCTTTCGTCGCCAGGCTGCTCAGTGTAATAAGGTGTGTATGTATAGTCACCGTCATCCAGTAATTGAATGATTGTTTCTGCTGTTTTCGCCGCGTTGCCGCTGCCGGCAGCGGGATTGATTAAAATATGATAATGAAAATTCATGTCCTCGATCCTTTCAAAGACTGATTATAACAGAGTGACAATGGGAACTGTAGAAAATTGTTTGATTGCACGAATAAAAAATCCCTCTTCTATGCAGGGAGGGAGATGATTTTATTAATAGATTAGAGATTAATTGCTTTCTGGATAAACCAATCAATCGTTTTTTGGTCATAATTTGAGGCCCGATAGTCCTTGTTTATACTAGCGGATCGGGAGGACCGATCCATTGAAACAGCTAGGAACCCCCAAATATAAAAGAGGCATTCACGATCGTTTATTTCGATTCTGTATTTTTCCACTAGCGGCGCACGTGTACTACAGCACCCGTAGTTTCCGCGAGCCCACCGATCCTTGATGACAGCCTGACCATTCTGCTGAGCTTTTAGAAATAATTGCTCTAATTCGTTGTCGATTCCTATCATGCTCAAACACCTTTTCTTTTGATAAAGATACTTAATACAAAAGAATTATATCACTAGAAGTTCTGGTGGTTCAATGTTGAGGTGTTTGCTGAAAAACTTGAGTTGACTTACATTCTGAAAAAACGTATGCTGTAAAAGGTTCACAGCGGTTCATCAACCATCCCGCTTTAAAAAAACTCGGAGAAAGAAGGACAATTATGAATATGGTAGAAGGAAAACGAGTCAATGTCGTAGTGACCAATGGAATCATCATGGCGCTTTATTTGGCTCTAACGATTTTAGTTACACCTGTAGCATCAGGAGCGATCCAATTTCGTATTTCGGAAAGCTTGAATCACTTAGTTGTATTTAATCGAAAATATTTGTGGGGGATCTTTGGCGGAGTCGTTGTCTATAATGCGATTTTCGGAATGGGTTGGCTCGATGTCGTTTTTGGCGGAGGGCAGACGCTGCTGGCTTTATCTTTGACAGCGATCTTGCAAAATGTCGTAAAAAATACAAAGGTTCGCCTAGCTTTGAACGTGGTGTTCTTTAGTGCAAGTATGTTTCTGATTGCACTGATGCTGAATTTAACAGCACAATGGCCTTTTTGGCCAACTTATGGCTGGACAGCATTGAGTGAGGCGATTATTATGACCGTTTCAGCACCGATCATGTATTACCTAAATCAACGTTTGCATTTTGCAAAACAAATATAAAAAATGGCGGGCCTAATTATTTAGGACCGCCATTTTTGCTAGAGCGATTAGTCTTGCATTGAGAGCGATTCGACTTCTTGAATCTCAAAATGTTTCCGTTCAAGATAGTCAATGATTTGATTCAGCTTGTTTTCATCAACACCGGCCGGCAGGGTAAATAGTGTACGACGCCCTTTGAGATCGTGACCGACATCTAAGGTGATGCAGCTGGCGATAGTGGTGAATTTAGAAATGATCTTCGACATTGCAGCTAAATCACCGCGTTTTCCAGTTGAAACAACCGTTATCACGTAGCTGCCAGTTTGGATATTCCAAGATTGAGATAACATATTCAATAAAGTACTGTGAGTCAAGATACCATAAAAATGGTGATCCTCATCTAAAACAGTAATGTATGGTAATTCTTTAATCGTAAAAAAGATCTTAAAAAAAGAAGTATCTAATGAAATGAATTTTGTTGCATTTTTCAGCAAATGAGTGACTGGTAAATCCATGTCTCCGCCATTCGCTTTGTGCCGGTAAATATGCATTTTGTAGATATTGCCTCGGAAAATTTGGTCGCTTTCATCAAGAATCGGAACACAACGAAAACCTGTGCCTTCTAAAATATCCAACGCCTCTTGCAATGTCGTCGATTCATTGATCGTCGTCAAATTCTCTTTGGGATAAACGAGACTTTTTAATAACATCCAATAACCCTCCAATAAAGCTATTCATTCTTTCATCATATTATCATATTCTCTAGGATAAAGAAATTCATTTTAGAAACAATTCAAATTGATTGCCTAAGTACTAAAGAAAGAATTACAGCCTCTGACAAATGTTGACAGTTAAACGGATTGATGATAATGTTAGTCTGTGACTTTTTGAGGTTGTTCATTCGCTTTTAGCGAAGAGTAAACAATATGAAGTTTTTCGCGAGAAAAATGAATACATTAATATTAATAGGAATTAGGAGTAGATCGCTATGGCATCAAAAAAAGCGGCTCTGGCCTGCACGGTTTGTGGTTCAAGAAACTACACAAAATCAGTGAGCGAAGGCAAACGCGGCGAGCGTTTAGAGATCAATAAGTTTTGCAAACATTGTAATCAGTATACGATACATAAAGAAACAAAATAATTAACAAACTAGGGGGATAATCAATTGAACTTTTTACGCAGTGTCAGAGAGGAAATGAAGCTTGTTTCATGGCCTTCAAAAAAACAATTGCGCCATGATTCGCTAGTCGTAATCGAAACAGCAATCATTTTTGCTTTGATGTTTTTCATCATGGATACAGCGATTCAAGCATTGATCAATTTGGTCATTCGCTAGTAGCCAATTCAAAAAAAGCATGTTATACTATTTGAGAGAAAAAACCTTGGTACTGCTGAGGTTTTTTTATTTTAGAACGAGGAGCCGATGGCAAAAATGGAATCTTTTGAAAAACAATGGTATGTATTGCATACTTATTCCGGCTATGAAAACAAAGTAAAAGCAAACATAGAATCACGTGCACAAAGTATGCGGATGGAAGACTACATTTTCCGTGTAGTTGTCCCGGAAGAAACAGAAATGGAAGTTAAAGGCGGTAAAGAAAAAGAAATCGTCCATAAGACGTTTCCTGGGTATGTGTTAGTAGAAATGGTCATGACAGATGATTCTTGGTATGTTGTTCGTAATACACCAGGTGTAACTGGTTTCGTCGGTTCACATGGTGCCGGAAGCAAGCCAGCGCCATTGATGCCTGAGGAAATCAACCATATCTTGCGTTCATTAGGTATGAGCACTCGTCAACACGAGCTAGAAGTAGAAGTTGGAGAAACAGTGAAAATCATCGAAGGGGCTTTTGCCGGTCTTGAAGGTGTGATCACTGAAATCGATGAAGAGCGCGATAAGATCAAGGCGAACATCGATATGTTCGGTCGTGAAACAAGTACCGAATTAGATTTTGATCAAATCGATAAAATTTAATTTGCTAAGCATGCCGAGACGAGCTGTCTCGGTTTTTCTTTTGCATTTTTCTCGAAGTGAAAGAAACGGTGCAGAGTTGGTAAACAGCTTTAAAAAAAGTTCATACGCTTTTGTTGAGTTACCGATCATCTGTGACTATAGTAGAGGATATAAAATCAAAAGTGAGCTTGACTCATTTGAAAAGAAGTTAAGAAGCGGAGAGTACAACATATGAAAAAAATAATTTTAAGCTTATTTTTCATGACGGCAATTTTTGCACTGATTGGATGCGGATCAGGTGAGTCAAAGCAAACAGAAAAAACGGAAAAATCCCCTGCAGCGGCGACGTCCAAGGAAAAAAATGCCTTGACAAAAAGTGCGGTACCGACCGTGTTCATTCATGGATATGGCGGGACGGTCAATTCTTTTGGTGGAATGATCCAGCGCTTTTCCAATGAGTGGAAAACCAAAAAAGAAATGCTGATTACCGTTCAAGCAGATGGCACATTAACTGTCGATGGTCAACTTAGCAAAGAAAAAAGCAACCCTAGTGTGCAAGTTTTATTTGCGGCAAATAAAGACAATGAATGGAATCAAACTGAATGGATCTATACTGTTTTAAAATATTTGAAGCAGCAGGGTGTGGCGCAAGTGAATTTAGTCGGACACTCGATGGGTGGAGTCAGTTCATTACGATATTTGACGACATACGGCCAACCAAGCGATGCATCGAAAATCAATAAGTTCATTTCTATCGGTGCACCGTTCAATGATTTTACCGAATCATCTGAATCTATTGAGGACGTATTAAAAAGCGGTCGAGAAACAAAAGCTAGTCGTTACGTAGATTACGAGAATGGTATTTCCAATGTACCGAATGACCTTCCCATCTTTTTAGTTGCAGGGAAATTAGATGAAAAGACTGATTCGGACGGTACAGTGCCACTTAACAGTGCATTAGCTACTTATTCCTTATTAAAAGATCATGGTAATCCAATCAGCTACCAAATTTTTACTGGTTCAAATGCTCAACATAGCCAACTGCACGAAAACACAGGTGTTGATCAGGCAATTGCAAACTTTTTGTGGAAGTAAGACGACATAGGATTTAAACAGCGATTTCGTCTTTGCAGGAAGATTAGAAGACAATTTGCTTGCTTACTTTTTGTAAGAGTATTAAGATAACTCATGTATTCAAAAGAAAGAAGGATTTATCATGACTTATCAGGCAAGTAACGAAGAGCATCCAATTGAAATTATAAATATTGCTTCATTAGAAGGACGCGTAAAAGAGCGCATGGAAAAAGGAGCGTTCGGTTACATTCGCGGCGGTTCTGAAGACGAATGGACAATGAAAGAAAATACTTCTTCATTTCATAATAAAACGATTATGCCGCGTGTATTAAGAGGAATCGATCATGCTGATCTCCACACAAAGCTTTGGGATATTGATTTAGCCACACCGATTATTCAAGCCCCATCCGCTGCTCAAGGCTTAGCTCATGAAAAGGGTGAAGCCGATACAGCTAAGGGTGTTGCTGCTGCCGGATCGATTTTTTCAATCAGTACGTATGCCAATACAACGATCGAAGATGCCGCAGCAGCTGCACCAAATGCACCGCAATTTTTCCAATTGTATATGAGTAAAGACGACGGATTTAATGCATTTATCTTAGAAAAAGCAGTTAAAGCCGGAGCGAAAGCCGTCATTTTGACTGCGGATTCAACACTTGGCGGTTATCGAGAGGAAGACATCGTCAATAAATTTCAATTTCCGCTGCCAATGCCAAACTTAGCCGCTTATAGTGCAGAAAGCGATAGCGGCGATGGTGAAGGAAAAGGAATTGCGGAAATTTATGCGGCAGCCAAGCAAGGCTTAGTTCCTGAAGATATTAAGAAAATCAAAGATTTAACGAGTTTACCTGTTTTTGTTAAGGGAATCCAATCACCTGAGGATGCTGAAGTTGCGATTGCAGCAGGTGCCGATGGTATCTGGATATCAAACCATGGTGGTCGTCAGTTAGACGGCGGCCCAGCATCATTTGATGTACTGCCATTAATTGCCGGTGTTGTGAATAAACGTGTGCCGATTGTTTTTGACAGCGGTGTACGTCGCGGTGAACATGTTTTTAAAGCTTTAGCTAGTGGAGCTGACTTGGTCGCAATTGGACGGCCGGTAATTTACGGGTTAAACCTTGGGGGCGCTGAAGGAGTTACTTCTGTTTTTAATCATTTAAACAAAGAGCTCTCAATCACAATGCAGCTTGCCGGCACAAGGACCATTGATGAAGTGAAGAATACAAGACTATATGACGCTAAATAATTAGATAATTGATACTGCACTAAGAAGATTTTTTTCTTGGTGCAGTTTTTTTGCGTTTTTCTTGCACACGGTTTCTTTTTAGTTTATTATTAACTAATAAATTAGGTGAACCTAAAATAAGAAAGAGGGGTATCTATGCAAACAATTCGTGTAGAAAATTTATCGGTTGCTTATCGTGGAAAAATCGCTTTGCAACGGGTTAATTTGGAACTATCTGCAGGGAAATTGACTGGAATCGTTGGTCCTAATGGTGCTGGTAAGTCCACGTTAATGAAAGGAATAATGCAGCTGATAAAAACACAATCAGGAAAAATTTTTTATGGCGAACAGCCGCTTAATAGGCAAAGGCAAAAAATTGCTTATGTCGAACAACGACAAGACATCGATTTGAGTTTTCCAATAGATGTATTTGGTGTTGTGTTGTTTGGAACATATTCGCATCTTAAGCTGTTTCAACGACCAGGGAAAAAAGAGAAAAAACTTGCGTCCAAGTGCTTGGAGGAAGTGGGACTGTCAGAATTTGCTAATCGGCAAATAAGCGAATTGTCTGGAGGACAGCTGCAGCGTGTGTTTATTGCACGGGCATTGGCGCAGCGAGCAGAGTGGATTTTACTGGATGAGCCCTTTGCTGGTATCGACGCCGCAAGCGAAAAAATCATTATTGAGTTATTGAAGAAATTACGAGATGAAGGGAAGTCAATCGTGATCGTCCATCATGATCTTCATAAAGTCACGGATTATTTCGATGAAGTGATTTTATTAAATAAAGACCTAATTGCTTCAGGTCCAGTTGCTCAAACATATACAACGAAAAATATGGAAAAAACTTATGGCAGCGAAATTACTCAGATGTTGGGAGTAGGAGGTGCTGGCTTTGCTACATGATTTTCTTCAAGGGTTAATCGACTATCAGTTTTTACAAAATGCCTTAATCACTTCTGTCATGGTAGGAGTATCAGCTGGTGTAATAGGTTCCTTTATCATTTTACGCGGGATGTCGTTGATGGGAGATGCCATCTCTCATGCGGTACTACCTGGGGTGGCGATCTCTTACATGTTAGGAAGCAGCTATATTATCGGAGCAACTTTTTTTGGGCTATTTTCCGCGGCTTTGATTGGTTTTATCAGCAAACACAGTCGCTTAAAAAATGATACAGCGATTGGGATCGTGTTTAGTTCCTTTTTCGCACTAGGGATTATATTAATTTCATTTGCTCGCAGTGCAACGGATCTTTATCATATCCTTTTTGGAAATGTTTTGGCGGTTCGCGATTCAGACATGTATTTAACGGCGATCGTAATGGTTATTGTCGTATTCGTTGTTTTACTTTTTTATAAACAATTGAAATTGACATCATTTGCGCCAACGATGGCTCAGTCGTACGGCTGGAATATTGGTCTAATTAATTATGGCTTGATGTTTCTATTGACGCTAGTAGCAGTGACCTCCTTGCAAACTGTAGGGACAATTCTTGTGATTGCTATGTTGATTACCCCTGCGGCTGCAGCCTATCAATTAACTAATAAGCTGTCAGTCATGGTGGGATTGTCCACATTATTTGGTGTGTTAAGTGCGATTATCGGTCTGTATTTTAGCTATAGTTACAATCTTCCTTCAGGAGCGACGATCGTGATGACGGCGGCAGTAATTTTCATTGCAGCCTTTCTTTTTTCACCTACTAAAGGGCTGATTCAACAGCTGCGAAAGGATGCTCAGTCTGCTGCTTCAAGTGTGAAGTAGACGAGATGTATAAATATGACAGCTAACGAGTAATTATAATCGAAAAGGAAGTGAAGGCATGAAGCGTAAAAAACTGATTATTGCAGGGATCATCGGATTAATCATGCTCACAGGTTGTGGGGCAAAAAGCAAAGAGTCATCTGACACCAAGACTTCAAAGAAAGTAGAAGTGGTTGCGACCAATTCAATCATTGCAGATATGGTCAAGGAAGTAGGAAAAGATCAGGTGAGTATTCATAGTATTGTGCCGGTTGGGACAGACCCCCATGAATATGAGCCATTACCTGAGGATATAAAAAAAGCCAGTGAAGCGGAAATCGTTTTTTACAATGGCTTGAATTTAGAGACTGGTAACGGCTGGTTTAACAAGCTGATGGAAACGGCAAAGAAGAAGGAAAATGAAGATTATTTTGCAGTGAGTAAAGAGGTTGAACCGATTCATCTGATCAGTAACAGCAAACAAGCAGATCCGCATGCATGGCTGGATATTTCTAACGGTGTTTTATATGTACATCAGATTCAGTCCATTTTAAGTAAAAAAGATCCAAGTAACAAAGAAAATTATCAGAAGCATGCAGAAACATATATCAATAAACTAAAAAAATTGGATGCTTCAGCAAAAAAAGAATTCGCCGATATTCCAATTGAGAAAAAACTATTAGTAACAAGCGAAGGAGCCTTCAACTACTTTTCTAAGGCATATGACATACCAGCTGCGTATATCTGGGAAATCAATACGGAAAGTCAAGGAACACCAGAGCAAATGAAACAGATAATTAAAAAGGTTCGAGCATCACAAGTTCCTTCTTTGTTTGTTGAGACAAGCGTCGACAAACGCAGTATGGAGCGCTTATCTAAGGAAGCAAGTCTGCCGATTTATAGTGATTTGTTTACCGACTCACTAGCAAAAGCGGGAAGTAATGGTGACAGCTATTACAAAATGATGAAGTGGAATCTCGATAAGATCCATGAAGGTCTGACGAAATAATAAAAGCAGCTGACTTCTGATCAGCTGCTTTTTGTTCGATTAAACGGTAGCTTTTTTTGGTTCGCCGAAGACCTGCTTTTGCAAACGCAAACCAGTTGGAGTAGTGGCTACACCGCCTTCTGCCGTTTCTTTGAAAATTTGCGGCATTGCGCGGCCTACTTTATACATTGCTTCCACGACTTCATCTGGCGGGATGACACTGCGAATTCCGGCCAAAGCCATATCTGCTGAGATAAACGCTTGTGAAGCTCCCATCGCGTTACGCTTCACACAAGGCACTTCAACTAAACCAGCAACAGGATCACAAATCAGTCCCATGACATTTTTTAAAGTAATGGCCAAGGCATTTGCGGCCATTTCAGGAGTACCGCCGTTTGCCGAAACCAAGGCAGCCGCTGACATTGCGCTAGCAGAACCAACTTCAGCCTGACAGCCGCCTTCAGCGCCAGATATTGAGGCATTATTTGCCATTACTAAGCCAAAAGCGCCTGCAGTAAATAAGAAATCAATCTGTTCCTCATGCGTTAAATCCAATTTTTCACGGGCAGCCATCAAGACGCCGGGTAATACGCCGGCACTACCAGCAGTAGGTGTAGCACAAACCAATCCCATTTTGGCATTGACTTCATTTACAGCGATCCCATTACGTACCGCCTTTAAAATCGTATCGCCACTCATAAATTTGCCACTTTCGATATAATCGTTCATGCGCTTAGCATCTCCGCCAGTGATTCCTGTAACAGAGGTGACTCCTTGAATCCCTTCTTCAATTGAGCTTTCCATTACTTCCAAATTGCGTTCCATCAACGCAATGATTTCTTCACGAGTACGATCAGTTAATTCCATTTCAGTCGTGATCATCAATTCACCGACAGTGGGATAATCCTTTGCTTGTTCTACAAGCTCTTGGATTGAGTAAAACATGACAATTCCTCCTCATTAATAATACGTAGCAGTGTGAGTATCTTCATTTAAGCAACAGCTATTTGAAATAAGTCACACTCAAGACATCGTCTTCG
The DNA here is from genome assembly GCF_017315985.1 of Candidatus Enterococcus murrayae. Lineage (GTDB taxonomy): Bacteria > Bacillota > Bacilli > Lactobacillales > Enterococcaceae > Enterococcus_A > Enterococcus_A murrayae. The sequence continues at coordinate 17,753 of NZ_JAFLVR010000060.1, forward strand.
CCTTTGATTTCTTGTCTCAAACCTTCTGGATCATCTGGTGTATCATCGATCTCTAAAAGTACAATCCCGTTTTCACCTCTAGTTTTACGAGTCATGGTTACTTTACCAATATTTAGGCCATGCTTCATAAAAATAGTAGACACACGAGAGAGCAGACCAGGAACGTCTTTGTTAATAATGATGTATGTTGGATTTCCCATACCAAGTGAGATACTATACCCATTCATTTCGGTGATCTGAATATTTCCGCCGCCAATTGAGACACCGGTGATCGACATTTCTAGATCCCCCTTAATCATACGCAGGGTCACAGTATTTGGATGATCCGCAATTTCTTTTTTCGGCACAAAGAGTACTTCCATGCCTTGTTCGTGAGCGATCTTCAAAGAGTCGGATAAACGTGGGTCATCAGGTTCCATCCCTAGAATACCGCCAACTAAAGCAATATCTGTTCCATGTCCACGATATGTCTTGGCAAATGATTCGTACAGATCAAACTCAACTGAATCGGGGCGTTCCCCGAAGATCATACGGCAAACTTTACCGATTCGTGCAGCACCGGCTGTGTGTGAACTGCTTGGCCCCACCATTACTGGACCAATAATGTCAAAAACACTTCGATATTTTAAAACTTCCATTATTTTAAACCTCCCCAATTTATCCGATGAAAATCCTCATCAAGTCGACCATAGTGTAACATATACGCTTTCTGAAAATAGTAAGATTAATAATTTATTTTGTTATTCTCATAGTAGTTAAAGAGATTGTGAAGCGTTTTATTATTGTTGGAAAAGCATCGTGAGCGAGTCCTGCTTTTGAGCACCAGACAGATACTTGAAGAAAACTGGCTGTGTGTGCCAGCAGCCGTGCCAAAATTTGATAAAATACTTTCCCAATGTAGCTAGCTCTTGCTGATTGTTGGAAGAATTAGCTCCCTAAGCTGGACTGCAAATTTTTTCAATATTAAGAAAACCATCTTGCATTCAGACAAATATTCTGCTATGATACCAAGGTGTGTTTTGTTCACACGGTTTTAGTGGGAGGAGAAATTTTGATCTCCAATTAACCACATCACGGACCAAGGAGGTATGTCTCGTGGCAAAAAAAGTAGAAAAATTAGTTAAACTGCAAATTCCTGCAGGGAAAGCAACACCAGCTCCCCCAGTAGGTCCTGCACTAGGTCAAGCGGGTATCAACATCATGGGATTCACGAAAGAATTCAATGCTCGTACAGCTGATCAAGCAGGTTTGATCATTCCAGTTGTGATCTCTGTATATGAAGATCGTTCATTTACATTCATCACAAAAACACCGCCAGCTGCAGTATTATTGAAAAAAGCGGCTAAAATTGACAAAGGTTCTGGCGAACCAAACAAAAACAAAGTTGCAAAAGTTACTAGCGATCAAGTAAAAGAAATCGCTGAGTTGAAAATGCAAGACCTAAACGCAGCTAACGTTGAGTCAGCAATGCGCATGGTTGAAGGAACTGCACGAAGCATGGGTATCACTGTCGAATAATTTTTTGAATTTCGATGACCCAAGAAAGTAGCTTCTCAGTTGGCTCCCTATCTAAAGATACGGAACACGTGGGAGGTTCTACCGTTATAACCACATCAAGGAGGAAACAAAATGGCTAAAAAGAGCAAAAAAATGCAAGATGCATTAAAAAAAGTTGATACTACTAAAGCTTACCCAGTTGCGGAAGCAGTAGCACTAGCAAAAGAAATTAACTTCGCGAAATTTGACGCAACTGTAGAAGTTGCATACAAATTGAACGTAGACCCTAAAAAAGCAGACCAACAAATCCGTGGAGCAGTTGTGCTTCCAAACGGAACTGGTAAAACTCAAACTGTTTTAGTATTCGCTAAAGGCGAAAAAGCAAAAGAAGCAGAAGCTGCTGGCGCTGACTTCGTTGGTGATGACGACATGGTTGCAAAAATCCAAGGCGGATGGTTCGACTTTGACGTTGTTGTAGCGACACCTGATATGATGGCTACAGTTGGTAAATTAGGACGTGTGCTTGGACCTAAAGGTTTAATGCCAAACCCTAAAACTGGTACTGTGACAATGGATGTTACGAAAGCTGTTGAAGAAGTAAAAGCTGGTAAAGTAACTTACCGTGTTGACAAAGCTGGTAACGTTCATGTTCCAATCGGTAAAGTATCATTTGATGATGCTAAATTGGTTGAAAACTTCAACACTATCAATGAAACTTTAGTTAAAGCAAAACCTGCAACAGCTAAAGGTCAATACATCAAAAATATTTCTATGACAACAACATTTGGACCTGGTATCCATGTTGAACAATCTGCTATCTAATTAATTTTTAGAAAAGCACTTGACTCGGCTAGCTTATCTATGGTAAGTTAGTCGAGGTTAAATATTAACTGTACCGAAGACAGTAGGTGGCGCAAGTCTTAATTTCCTACCGAGGACGTTTATTGAGAACATTCAATAGTCCCTCTATGTCTACGGTGGCATAGGGTATTTTTTTGCTTTTTGCAAAAAGATTCTCTTCCATCAAAATCAGGAGGTGAAATATATAATGAGTGAAGTAGCAATCGCTAAAAAAGCCGCTATCGTTGAGGAAGTCACTGAAAAATTCAGCGCAGCAGCTTCAGCCGTTATCGTCGATTACCGTGGTTTAACTGTAGATCAAGTGACTGAATTACGTAAACAATTACGCGACGCTAACATTGAAATGAAAGTTATCAAAAATTCTATCTTAGTTCGTGCAGCTGAAAAAGCTGGTTTGAATGGATTAGAAGAAGTCTTCACAGGACCTACTGCTGTAGCGTTCAGTAACGAAGACGTTGTTGCCCCAGCTAAAATTATCGACGAGTTCGCTAGTAAAGCTGACAAACTAGAAATCAAAGGCGGTATCATTGAAGGAAAAGTAGCTTCTATCGAAGAAATTACTGCTCTTGCAAAACTACCGAACCGCGATGGACTTCTTTCTATGCTATTATCTGTTCTTCAAGCGCCAGTCCGCAACGTGGCTTACGCTGTGAAAGCAGTCGCAGAAAAAGAAGAAGAAGTAGCTTAATTGCTGCATAATATAAAATAAAAAACTTACCTAAACGGAGGAAATTTAAAATGGCATTGAACATTGAAAACATTGTCGAAGAACTTAAAGGCGCGACAATCTTAGAATTAAACGACTTAGTTAAAGCTATCGAAGACGAATTTGGCGTAACTGCTGCTGCTCCTGTAGCTGCTGCTGGCGCTGCTGCAGGTCCTGCTGCTGAAGAACAAACTGAATTTACAGTTGAATTAACAGCTGTAGGTGACCAAAAAGTTAAAGTTATCAAAGCAGTTCGTGAAGCAACTGGCTTAGGCTTGAAAGAAGCTAAAGCTGTAGTTGATGGCGCTCCTGCACCAGTTAAAGAAGATGTATCTAAAGAAGACGCTGAAGCACTTAAAGCTGCTTTAGAAGAAGTTGGCGCATCTGTAACATTAAAATAATCATTTTTGATTATTCAAACAAGGATCTGATTTCAGATCCTTGTTTTTTGTATTTTTTAGATAAATAAAATCCCGAGCAAATGACACTTGTTCGGGATTATTTTTTTATTCTATTGTAGTACTTCTAGCATGACATCTGTTTCGTTCTCAGAAACATTTCCAGCATAATTCGGGGTCGCTAAGGATAAGCCGCCTTGCTTGTTATGGAATAAATAGAGATCTCCGGATTGATTATTTGAATTGAATGTGCCAGAGAGTTGGTCACCAATAGAAAGCTTCGTGCTTACTATAACCGTGCGGATTTCATTCGTATGAGCTGAAAAAAATCGAATAGTTTTAGCTGGTATATTTTGCATTGAGAGAGTGTAAATGGCTTCGTTTGAAGTGTCGACATTAAAAGTAATCTGGTCAGTGTTTGTGTTGATATTTATCGAATCTGGTACATTCATTCCATTAAAATAGAAAGTTGCATAACCACCAAACTCACTGCTTGAGACTGTATCAGCAGTTTGCTGTTCAGTCGGTGAGGTAGAGGAATGGTTGGATGATGATAAAGAAGAGGTTTGTGTGCTACTTGATAGATCTTCGTAAGGTGTTGAACTTTCTTCAATAGTTGAATCACTAATTGGTGTATCTGTTGAATTATCTGATGAATCACTATGACATCCCGCTAGTAAAAAAGATGCAGCTAAGCAGATCATAAAGATTTTTTTCAATGACAATTCCTCCTTTGGAATAAATTATAGCAAAATAACAGCCTTTTGTAATCGGTTACAAAAACTTGTTGGCTTGCATATCAGAATGCTTGAATCAAGCAATCCGATTTTTTTGTGAGCAATATCTTTGTATACTTAATTGATAACGCGTAGACTATTAATCAAGAAGAAGAAAAGGACTGATTTATTTTGAAGAAAATGTATGAAACAGCGATGATCAATCACGGTGGGCGTACTGGTGATGTACAGGCACCGAACGGAAGTATGAAAATGAAGATTGAGCCACCTTCAATTCATGCGGAAGGAACGAATCCAGAACAACTATTTGCAGCTGGTTATGCTTCATGTTTCAACGGTGCAGTTCATCATATGCTAAAAGAGCATAATTTAGAATCTGATGCGGAAGTTAAAGCACGTGTCTCATTGTATCAGCTTGATGATGGCGGCTATCAAATCGGAGTGATTCTAGAAACGTCACTGCCGGGAGTCGAAAAAGAAGAAGCACAGAAGATCGTTGAAGAAGCACATGAGTTCTGTCCATATTCAAAAGCAACACGCGGAAACATCGATGTAGAAGTTGAATTGGTATAGTTGGTAAAACCCTCAAATTTTTTGAGGGTTTTTCTTTTCAGTGGTTTTCATCATAATATGAAAATTAATGAAAATGACAAATTGAAGATGATGATAGCACTCGTTATCCAAAAAAATATTTTTGTCAATTAGCAAAAAAGAGAGGAAAATAAGAGAAATTGCATATCACTTTACAAAAAAAGAAGAGTTAAATAAACTGAAAACTCAATCATTTTGTAAAGGATGTGCAATGAAAATGAAAAAATATTTAGCAGAATTTCTAGGTACCTTTATGCTTGTTTTTCTTGGAACTGGTACAGTGGTTGTTGCTAAAGGTGATACGTTAACAATTGGTTTAGCGTTTGGTTTAGCGATCACGATCATGGCTTATGCAGTGGGAGGTATTTCTGGAGGAAACTTCAATCCAGGCGTATCCATTGCAATGATGATCAATAAGCGTTTAGAAGTAAAAGATGGGATATTTTATATTATCGCCCAAGCATTAGGTTCAATCGCAGCTTCAGCTATTTTATATGTTTATATTCATGCGTTAAAATTACCTAGCGACGGCTTTGGCCAAAATGATTTTCCTGCTATCAGTGCGGCTCAAGCATTTGGTGTAGAAACATTGATCACATTTCTATTTGTATTCGTAATTTTAATGGTTACTAGCAAAAAATACGGCAATGCACAAATGGCTCCACTTGCAATTGGTGTTACATTAGCGTTCTTGATAATAGTAGCGTTAAATTTGACTGGCGGCTCATTAAATGCAGCCCGCAGCTTGGGTCCAGCAATTTTTGCTGGCGGTAGTGCACTCTCTCATTATTGGGTCTACTTGTTAGCTCCAACATTGGGAGCCATTATCGCTGCGTTTGCTGCTAAGTTTATGGGTAGCGAAGAAAAATAAATTTTTTACTGGGATGGACGTTAGACTCATCCTACACTGTAGACAAATCCGGATTGACTTTCAACAAGCGAGAGTCAATCCGGATTTTTTTAAATGAAATGAGAAATATAGGTGATAGCACAAAGAAGCAGAACCTCGTTGTTCTGCTCCTTTATTATTTGAAAGATGATTAAAATGTTTTTTCGATTTTCGAACGATAATAGATAGAGTAACCAACGACGAAAAGATAAGCGATCACCATCGGAATTAAGATATTAAAGGAAGTACCCATCAGTGAAAAGGTTAATAATAAAGCTGCGTACACATACAGCATCATATCGAAACCTTTGGCTTTTGCCATATTTCCAATCATAACGTTTCGTTCATCCTTCGTATCGATTTCAATCTGCTTAGCCAGTTTAGGATTGTTTTCAATCGATTTTTTACTTAAATATTCTCCAAGACCATTTCCAAATAACCCGCATCCTAAACCAATACAAAGATAGGGCAGAGTTCTCAAATTATTATGCGGATCCTCGATGACTTTTATCAAGTAAAAACCTACAAGTATTAATACTATGCCAAACAGGATAATAAACAAATCTTTTGTTTTTTTCATTGTTCTTCCTCCTCATAAATAAATATCTCTTCGATCGTCATATTGAAATACTTGGCAATTTTAAATGCTAATAAAATAGATGGATTATACCGATCATTCTCCAAAGATCCGATCGTCTGACGGGATACTTCTAGGGCAGCAGCTAAATCTTCCTGTTTAATGCCTTTTTCCTTGCGAATTTTTTCTAAACGATTTTTCATGTGGACCTCCCGAAGGAAAGTTTACTTTCCATCTATAGTATAAATGGAACCGTCATATATGTAAAGCGTACTTTCCTTTTTTGGACAAAATACCTAAAAAACAGCCGAATCAATACACTGTACGAATCCGGCTGTTTATCTATAACAGTTCGCTAACTGTATCAGCTTGTTTTTTACGATAGCTGATGAGGATAATGAGATATACACATGCAGTGAAAAGCGTTACTCCGATCGGGTTATTCATAAGAATTCCCACGAAAATCAATCCTAATACTAGAATGACTAGTCCGCTAAAAAATTGTTCCACTTTGCTTCCTTTTTTCAATGCTAAGACAAATGCTGCTATGCTGATCAACAGCCAAGTCAATAATACAGAGTATGACAGTGAGCCAACTAAATAGTTGAATAATTTATTCCCTAGGAAATAGGACAAGACGACTCCAAGATACAGTGTACCGGTACAAAATAATACTGCTCGTTGCGGAACCTGATGTTTGTTTAAAGCAGCAAGCTTAGAGGTGAAGCCGTTATTATTTTTTACACGGAAGTACAATGTTCGAGAGGAAGCATAGACACCAGAATTAATAGAAGAAAATAGAGCCAATACAATAACGAAATTCACAATATCCGTAGCAAAGGGAATATGCATTTTTTGAAAGACCATTACAAATGGACTAGCAGTTGTTGCAGCTAAGGTATCCCAACGGTAAATGATCAAAAGCAAAGCCATTGGTACGATATAAAATGAAATGATTCTGCCCATAACGCCTTTGATAGCTTTTGGAATAGCTGTTTTAGGATCTTCTGCTTCACTGACTGTAATAGCAATTAGTTCAGAACCGCCGTAAGAATAAATTACAACTAAAAGAGAATTTACCAGTCCGTGAAGACCATGGGGAGTAAAGCCGCCATGGCTGTTCATTCGAGAAATGGTATCAATAAAGCCGATAGCAATGATTTCATGTCCAACGAGATAAGCGCTAAAAATAATCAAGACAATGATGACAGCAATTTTAATAAATGCCAGCCAATACTCTGTTTCGGCGAATAGACGAACGGAGTATAAATTGATAACCGTCGTTAATATTGCCAAAATCAACACGAAGATCCAAGAAGGGATATGTGGAAACCATAATTGCATAAAGCTAGCGGCAGCTACTGCTTCTGCAATAATATTAATCATCCATAGTGACCAGTACAGCCAATCAATAAAATCCGCCGTACGTTCACCAAGAAAGGGTTTAATGATCCCAGAAAGACCTTGAACATTGTCACTGCTTAATACTAAACGGCCTAACCCATTCATAACGATGAAAAGTACCAAGCCGCCAAGCAGAAAAGCAAGAATGACGGAAGGGCCGGCGATCCCAATTGCCTCCCCGCTTCCTTTGAATAGGCCGGCACCGATTGCTCCACCAAGTGCCAGCATCATAATGTGGCGAGAAGTCATTTGTTTCTGTAATTTATTTTCCATAGAGATGCCTCATTTCTAAATAGAGAGAATAGTATGTAGATTTAAAATATTCTGATAATTATTTGTCCATAATAGCAGAATGTTCTGACAATTCAATTATCGTGAAAAACTTTTCATACTGTTTTCACCAAAAAGCTATAATCCCATAGTGTTTGTTATATTAAGATAATTTTTTTCTTCTTTTTGACGATAACAAGCTAAAAAATAAAATTCATTAATCAATTAAGATAAAAGTCTTCCTTTAATAGTAAAAAAATGTTTTTTAGCTTCAGAAATTTCTTTGTTCAAGAAATTTTTGAAGTGCGCTGAATATTTGCGTATAATCCCGTTGTAATAGTGTTTTGAGCAATTATTTTAGAAAATACAGGCGATAACTGAGCAGAATAATAGAAAAAAATGAAGCTTATTTGTAACATGATAATGTAATTATTTTATATAGAAAGAGGGAGAGAAGAATGAGTTGGTTATGGACATTAATCATTGGTGCATTGATCGGTGTGATTGCGGGTGCGATTACTAAAAAAGGCGGTTCAATGGGCTGGATAGCAAATATTGTTGCTGGTTTAGTCGGTTCTGCAATTGGTCAAGCGTTACTTGGCTCATGGGGCCCTAGCTTAGCAGGCATGGCACTGGTTCCTTCTATTATTGGTGCCGTCATTGTTGTTGCAGTGGTTTCATTCTTTATTGGAAGAAAGTAGAAATTATTCCTGATAAAAAAAGCGCCTAGGCGCTTTTTTTATTTTGCTTCTAATAGCTCTTCTTTAGCATGAATCAATTGAGTCAAAAAGGCACAGTAGGGTGTACTGATTTGGTAATTCATTCCTTTTTGCCAAACAGCTCCATTAATATAGTCAATCTCGGTTTTTCGATGGTTACGAATCAGGTCTTGGTACATAGAAGGAAAATGCAACCCCTGAGCTTTAACATCATAAGTAGCTTCAATTGCTTGTATCACTTGTGGTTGATCAAGTATAATTCCCTCTACTTCAGCCACCGAGGCGAATTCTCCTACAATTGTTTCAATCAAGTCTCCAGCAATACTCAATGAACCAAAGTCGGCGATGTTGCAATCCAAGATGGTACATAAGCCATTTAAAGTTCCATTGATGCATGCTTTTTTCCAAATGGAGTAACGTACATTATTGCTGTAGACCGGGTTTAGCCCTGCTTTTTGGAAAACCTCTAATACCTCTAGCGTGAAAGCTTTCCCTGATGGGTCTAAATTTTCCATCTCAATACTGCCTGTTCCAACTAAACTTGCGTGTCCAGGCCCTGCAAGTCCTGCAGTCCAAGTTGTTGTCCCAAAAATAATATTTTCTCTTGGAATAAATTCTGACAAGGTTTCATCATGACCTAAACCATTTAATAGACAAAAGACGAAGGTTTTTTCACTGATAATTGGTTGAATATCTTGAAACATTGCTCTGAGCTGCATGGATTTAGTTAGTGCAACAACTAAATCAACACTAGTATGGTCTTCTACGATTTCTTCTGGTGAATAAATTGGCAGGTGAGCCACTACCTTATGATCCTCAAACTCGCCAATTAAGCCGTTTTCTCGAATAGCCTTGATATGATCAGGCCAACGATCGATCAGAATCACTTCATTACCTGCCTGATGGAGCATCAATCCGATGCGACTCCCCATGGCACCTGCTCCAGCAATTGCAATTTTCATATAGACGGATCCCCTTTCCAGTTCCATTAAACAGTATACATAAAAAGAGGAAAAAAACCGGAATACTTGCTCATTTAAGAAATGTAATTTCATGCGAATGTATTTAATCGTGAAATGTTGTTGCATTTTCTGCTGTTAGCGTTTATAATCATCTCGTAAAGATGAAATGGTTTTCATTTAGCAGGTATTGTTTGGAATGAGAGGGAGGAAGCAGATGTTTGGATTTTCAATATTCTTAAATGAAGGTTTAACCAATGAAACCAAAAAGTATATAGAAGAAATGGCGCAAAATGGATTTTCTGGTATTTTTACTTCTTTGCATATTCCAGAAGATGATGCCGCTCAATATCGTAAGCGCTTGACGGACCTTGGCTCTGTTGCAAAAGAGCATCACTTGGAGCTGATGGTAGATATTTCAGGTGAAGCTTTAGAACGAGCAGGATTTTCTTTTGATCGAGCAGACGAGCTTATTGAGATCGGCGTAACTGGGTTAAGAATGGACTATCACATTAGCAACAATCAAATCGCCAGGCTGTCACAAAAAATGCCAATTGCTTTGAACGCTTCGACAATTACTGATGGAGATATTAAGGAATTGCAGGAGGCTGAAGCAAACTTCAAACATTTGGAAGCTTGGCACAACTACTATCCGAGACCTGAAACAGCAATAGATAAAAACTGGTATCGCCAAAAAAATCAATGGTTGAAATCATATGGATTTACAATCCAAGGCTTTGTTCCTGGAGATGATAAATTGCGAGGCCCTTTATTCAATGGTTTACCTACATTAGAAGAGCATCGTGGAATGCATCCCTTAGCGGCAGCGCTAGATTTACTAGAAGATACGGATAAAGTATACATCGGAGATAGCGGGTTATCGAAAGAAGTATTGAAGCAATTTTCTTTGTATCTAAAAGAAGAAAAGATAAAGCTGAATGTCAAAGAGCTCGATAAGCAGGTCGAATATGTTTTGGGAGATCACATCAATCGTCAAGATGAGGCTCGTGATGTGATTCGCAGTGCAGAAGCGCGGTTTAAAGACATTCCGAATATCGAACCGTTACCAGTCAGGAAACGAGATTTAGGGGCAGTTACGATTGATAACAAGAACTATTTGCGATATATGGGTGAGATTCAGGTGGTTAAGCAATGTTTGCCAGCCGATGAAAAGGTGAATGTCGTCGGACAGGTAATAGAAAAGGATCAAGCATTGATTAAACATATAAAAGCAGGACAGAAATTTAGTTTAGAGAGTGTGGAAAAGAATGATTAATTTAGAAAACTTAACGACAGAGCGACGAAATGAAACAACTTTTGGCCTAGATGAAATGAGTGTTGCAGAAGCTGTAAAACTGATGAATCATGAGGACCACAAAGTACCGGATGCGGTCGCGGAACAATTACCTCAAATTGAAAAAGTCGTTAAAGCGACCATCTCGGCCTTTAAAAAAGGTGGTCGATTAATTTATATGGGTGCTGGAACCAGCGGACGTCTAGGTGTATTAGATGCAGCGGAATGTGTGCCGACTTTTGGAGTCGAGCCTGAAATGGTTATTGGTCTAATAGCTGGCGGCGAACAAGCCATGACTGTCGCAGTGGAAGGTGCGGAAGATGACGCTGAATTAGGGGCGCAAGATTTAAAAGAGTTGCATTTAAATGAAAATGATATGGTTATTGGAATTGCAGCAAGCGGACGCACGCCTTATGTAATTGGCGGATTAGACTATGCTCGTGCAAATGGCGCAGCAACAGGAACGATTTCCTGCAACAAAGGAGCCGAAATCAGTAAGCATGCTGAATTGCCAATTGAAGTCGATTGCGGACCCGAGTTTTTGACAGGATCTACTCGTTTGAAATCAGGGACAGCTCAAAAATTGATCTTAAATATGATTTCGACGATCAGCATGATTGGAATCGGAAAAGTTTATAACAATTTAATGGTAGATGTAAAGCCTACCAATGAAAAGCTTGTTGAACGTTCAAAACGCATAATCATGCAAGCAACAGAAGCTGACTATGAGACAGCCGCTTATTATTTTGAAAAAGCGGATCAGAATGTTAAATTAGCAATCGTGATGATTTTGACGAACAGTACGAAAGAACAAGCCGCTGAGAAATTAATCCAAGCTGATGGATTTGTTAAAAAGACAATTTAGGAGGGAAGAACTATGGCGAAAGAAGAATTAACCTTAAACCAAATTGCTAAAGAAATCTATGATGGTGCCGGAGGGATGGAGAACGTTCAGAGTGTCGTTCATTGTATGACACGTGTGCGGATGAGCGTTCGTGATGACAGTAAAGTTGATCAAGCGAAATTAAAAAGCATACCAGGTGTACTTGGAGTAGTGGATGATGAACAACTACAGGTAATCATTGGACCTGGTAAAGTTAACAAAGTTGCCAAAGAAATGGTCGACATTGCTGGTGTTGAATTGGGAGAAGAATTGCCGCAGGGTTCTGGTAAAGAAAAAGTCAATGCCAAAGCGGCTGAAATGAAGGCCGCTCAAAAAGCCAAGCAAAAAAATTCACCTCTTAAAGCAGTTTTAAAAGATATTTCTAATATTTTTGTACCAATGATTCCAGCGTTTGTGGGGTCAGGTTTAATCGCTGGTGTCGCAGCAGTTATGACGAACTTAATTACGGCTGGTACAATCGATGCTGCGACATGGCAGCAATTTGTCGATGTTTTAAACATTTTGAAAAATGGAATGTTTAGCTATTTAGTTATCTTTACCGGCGTGAATGCTGCACAAGTTTTCGGTGCGACTCCTACACTTGGTGGTGTTATCGGAGCAGTTGTTCTATTAACGGGAATGAATCCCGAGGCTCCAATCAAAAATTTATTTACAGGTGATGCCTTAGCCGCTGGTCAAGGCGGAATTATTGGAGTTATCTTTGCTGTTTGGTTACTATCGATCATTGAAAAGAAATTGCATCGAATCATTCCAGATGCAGTGGATATCATCATTACTCCAATGCTTTCCTTGCTAGTGATCGGTCTGCTTGAAATCTTTTTGATTATGCCATTAGCAGGCTTCATTTCCAACGGCATGGTTGGCGGAATCAACTGGGTACTGTCGGTTGGTGGAGCTTTCTCTGGTTTTGTATTAGGAGCGCTATTCTTGCCGATGGTTATGTTTGGGCTTCATCAAATTTTGACACCGATCCATATTCAAATGATCGGTGAAACTGGAAAAACGTTGTTGTTGCCAATTTTGGCAATGGCTGGCGCAGGTCAGGTCGGGGCTGCTTTTGCCTTGTGGATCAAATTACGCAAGGACAAGGAATTAACTGAAATGATCAAAGGCGCTCTGCCGGTTGGTATCTTAGGGATTGGCGAACCGTTGATTTATGGTGTGACATTGCCATTGGGACGTCCATTCATCACTGCCTGTGTAGGCGGTGGTATCGGTGGTGCTGTGATCGGCGCGATTGGCGGTGTTGGTGCAATTGCAATTGGACCATCGGGTGCAGCATTGATCCCATTGATCGCTAACGGTCGTTGGTGGGGCTATGTCCTTGGCCTACTCGCTGCTTATATCGGCGGATTTATTGCTACTTATTTCTTTGGTATCCCCAAAGATAAATTAGCTGAACAAGAATTGGCAGAGGCAACGTTTGAAACAGCAGAAGCAGTAAATACACCCGTCATTGCTCATACAGCAAATATCTTCACAGCAGTAGCCGCTGGTTCGGTTCATCCGTTAGAAGAAGCGGCAGATCCTGTGTTTGCAGAAAAAATGATGGGAGAAGGCTACTTCGTTGAACCGACTGATGGTGCGATTTTTGCCCCAGTGGCTGGTAAAATCTCAACTATTTTTCCAACGAAGCATGCGATCGGCATTACAACCGAAAGTGGGTTAGAAGTTCTGCTTCATATGGGGATCAATACAGTAGAGCTAGACGGGAAGCCATTTGAGGTGCTTGTAACAGAAGGTCAAAGCGTTACTACTGAAACACAGGTAGCTACAGTTGATCTAGCAGCAATCAAGGAAGCTGGTAAGGGGACATCAATGATGGTGTTGATTACCAATATGAATGATGTAGAAACACATGTGCTTGAAAAAACTGGGACAGTGAAAGCTTCTGAGGAAGTCTTCAAAGCGACAACAAAATAGAAAAATAGTAAAGAGCGGGCCAAGTCGGCACCGCTCTTTACTATTTTCACAATACGGGGAGAAGAGAGTTGCTTCTTCCAAATAGCTGTAAGATAACTGATTTTTTAGAGTGGTAATTAAAAAGTGAAAGAATCACTCGTGATGATGATCTCTTGATTCATATATGAATCAAGAAGGACATGAAAGAAATTATTTCTTCCACGTCCTTTTCTAGAAGTATTTTTTTCGATATTCCTGCACGATTGCTCTTGTCGTATATATTTTTTCAGCGTTTTCTTTGTTGCGGCTGATATAGACATAAAACAATAAATCGATCGTAATGAATTGAGCTAAGATTGAATCTGTTGCAGCGCTGCGGTATGTGGCTTCGGTAGGGCGCGAAGTCTGGAGACAAACATCTGCTAACTTCGCCAGTGGGTTTTGCCCGAATTGAGTTAAGGTAATAATCGGGATTCCTAAATCCTTTGCCGTCTCGGCCAGTGCGATTAATTCGGAGGTTAAGCCCGAATTAGATACTAACCAAATGACAGACTCCTTTTGATGTAAAATCAGCTGCGGCAGAATAGTATTGTAATCTGGTTCGCTGATAACATTTTTTCCTAAACGACTCCATTTTTGCACAATATCAGTGGCCGCCAGATTAGAAGCACCAATACCTAAAACATAGCAAAATTCCTTTTCTTCTAGTAGTGTACAGGCTTCTAGAAACTCTCCCTCATTGAATAGAGCTGTTGTTTCATCGATCGTATAGCGGGCGTTACTAGCCAATTTATTTTTTAAGCTGTGAAAGGATTCGTCGTGATCGACATCGCTGTACGTATTATTTCTGCGTTCCTGCATTGTTTCTGCAGAAAGCTCTATTTTTAAATCTGTTAGACTATTAAATCCCATCTTCTTTGAGAATCGAACGACTGTGGGTGCACTAGCTCCAGATGCCTCTGCGATTTCATTCGCCGTCATACTCGCAGCTTTTTCACTATTGTCGCGAATAAAGCAATAAATTTTTTTTTCGGATGCAGACATTTCCTTCTGCATGCTTTTCATATGAGAAAGAACGCTCATTGATTACTCCTTTTGATCTTTTTTATTATTATACCATTTTCCAAATAAAATTTATTTTTTCTATAGAACAGTGAATCAATCTTTCCTTTTTCTTGAAAAGTCGTATGATAAGAAAGAAGTCTTTTCAGAAGGAGTATGGTGTATGGCTTTAATTGATTTTATTTTGCACATTGATGCCCATATGGTGTCAATGGTTCAACAATACGGAGTGGGGATTTATCCAATTTTATTCGCAATTATTTTTATTGAAACAGGAGTCGTTATTTTTCCGTTCTTACCGGGGGATTCCTTTTTATTTGCGGCAGGGGCATTAACGGCCTTAGGGGGAGATGTACTCTATTTGCCCTATGTAATCGGAATTTGTATAATTGCTGCGATTTTGGGTGATATGATGAATTACTGGATTGGGCATACGATCGGGGTCAAAGCATTGTATCATAGTCCGATTTCTCGTTTTATAAAGGAAGATAAGGTAAGAGAAGCGGAAACCTTTTTCAATGAACGTGGAAAATGGACGATCTTTTTAGGACGTTTCATGCCGTTTGTTCGTACGTTCATTCCATTTATTGCCGGCTCTAGTAAAATGAATTGGGGCATTTTTTCAAGCTTCAATATTTTCGGAGCAATTGTTTGGGCAACCGTTGTTAGCTTAGCTGGTTATTTTTTAGGAAATATTCCGGTTGTCAGTGAGCATTTTTCTCTGATCATGCTGCTGATTGTCTTTGTTTCATTAGTACCGATCATGCTTCCTTATCTCAAACAAAAAATTCGTGCATAAAAAAGAGTTTGGAGAATTTCCCAAAAGGAATGACTCCGAACTCTTTTTCTATAGATGAAAATATAAAATTTCAGGAATTACTCTGAAACGCAGGGGAGGTCCCGTCGTACCTAAACCAGTATTAACGACTAAATTGGTTTGAGGTGTCAACGCATAGATGCCTTGATCATAAAGCTTTGATCCGAAATTTTTATAAGGAAAGATCGGAAAACGAATTTGTCCGCCATGGCTGTGCCCAGATAGAATTAAATCGAAATGTTCCAGCTGCGGCAGATGCCTGACTTGATCAGGCTCATGAACCATTAATATGGAGAAGTCAGCGTCTGCGGGACATATGGAATAGTTGGGAGTTCCTTCTTGTCCATCATCTATCCCCGTTAAGCTTAACTTATCCACCTTCATACTTTGATTATTCAACAGGATGAATTCACCATCTATCAGCATTTTTTCAACAGCTTCCTGCCCATTAGAACGGTAATCATGATTTCCTAAAATAGCGAATTTTCCTTTTGTTGCAGTGATTCTAGCTAATTGTTGACTGATTGTCGTGCAATCCCGTGCTTGCAAATACTGATAGTTCTCGATCAAATCACCAGTAAACAGAACGATATCAGGTTTTTCTTGATTTAGTTTATTAATAATTTTATCAAACCGTTTGGGAGAGTAAAAAGGGGAGAAGTGGCTATCACTAATTTGAGCGATTGTTAATCCTGTTTTTTTACCAGCATTAATAGTCAGTTGTTCATTTTTGATAATTTGAAAGTGCTTTTCGATCAATTGGTAGGTAGAGTAGCGACAATAGATCAGAAAGAGCACTAAGAGTAGACCAAAGATTAGAATCATCTATCCACTTTCTTTCTGATTTTTCGTCAGTATATACAAAAAAACGACCTGTCACAAGTTGGACAGACCGCATTTAATGATTATTTAAATCGTACGAACAGTTTCTCTTTGGATCAGATGGTGCGGTACAACTAGCTGAACACCGCTAGATTGTTTCTGATCAATTTGCTCCATCAATTTCTGTGTACCTAGACGGCCAAGATCAGAAATATCAATATCAATCGTCGTCAAGTAAGGATGGACTAACGTTGCGAAAATTGAATTATTGAAGCTGATGACTGAAAGATCATCGGGGACTTTATATCCATGCAATGTCGCCAGCTGAATCATACGTAAAGCAAAAATATCATCAATCACAACTAGTGCTGTGGCACCCGTTTCTTTGATCACCTCAGGAAATTGTGTATAGTCTTCGGGCTGAAGCATCGCTAATGGGGAGTGGGTAGGATAGCCCTTTAACATCATAGCCTCTTGATAACCAAAATAGCGTTCAAAGAATATAACTTCTTGATTGACGTTTGAAACGAATAGAATATTTTTGTGACCTTTATCGATTAAATACTCAGTCGCTTGTTTTCCAAGCAGCTGATTGTCATTGTCAACGTAAACGATATCAGCTTCTCTTTTTGGTGGACGACCAATCAATGTAAAGGGCACTTGGTTTTGGTATAAATACTCTGCTACTGGATCGTCTTTTTCAGAATAGGCTAAGATGAAGCCGTCGACTTGTTTTTGCCGGTGCATCCGGGTAACATTTTCTAACAAAGTCTCGCTGTTATTAGCTGAAGCGACAGCAGTGGTAATTTGAAATTCTGCTGCCGTTTCGTTGACTGCGTTTAATAATTCCAAATAAAGCGGATTGCCTAAGCGCTCACGAGAATCAAGCGGCGGTAAAATAACGCCAAAGGAGTTCGCCCGTTGCTTGCCAAGATTTCGCGCAGTAACATTCGGAAAGTAGCCCATTTCATCCATAATCTTACGAACGCGTTGCTTTGTTTCAATAGAAATACTAGGATGATCGTTGATTACGCGTGAAACAGTAGAAGGAGAGACTTTTGCTTTTTTAGCCACGTCTTTAACTGTAGATACCATCTTTTGCTCTCCTTTCTCATTTATAATTACTTATTCCATTGTTTTTCTAAAAATTCTAAAGTGAGTTCAGCTGTAGAAGCCACCAATGCAATATCATTACCCAGTTGTTCGGAGGTTCCTACTCCTATCGGTAATGCCCCGCTAGCTTTAATAGCAGAAATTCCTGCTTGTGCATCCTCGATCCCAATACATTCCTCAGGCTTTAGTCCAACGATTTGTGCAGCTAAAATGAAAATATCCGGAGCTGGTTTTCCAGCGTTGACCGCTGCCGGATCAGCGATGCCGTCGAAATAGTCGCTCAGACCCATTTGCTTCAATAAAAAAGGACCATTCTTACTCGCTGATGCTAAAGAAATTTTGATGTCAGCATTTTTCAATGCTTTCAGCAAGTCTAAGATGCCAGGATATACATCTTGTGGCGAAACAGCTTGGATCATTTCTACATAATGATCATTTTTTGATTTTGCTAACTGCTTAAATTCTACATCAGAAAAATCTTTTTCGCGACCGCCATAGTTGAGAATCAGCCGCAAAGAATCTTCACGACTAACGCCCTTCAATTTTTCATTAAATTGACGATCAATTGAAATCCCGAGATCATCTGCTAACTTTTTCCATGCTAAGTAATGATATTCTGCAGTATCAGTGATCACACCATCCAGATCGAACAAAACGCCTTTAAACATTTGCTTCCTCCTGTTCCAGTGGGACTGTCAGTGAATCTTCCAAAGAAATTTCCTTCCCATAGAGCATCATAGCTAAGGCAGAACCATCTTTCAAGTCGATTTTCACTTCTTCTTTATTTACGGAGACAAAGATTAGTCTTCCGCGATAATTGATATGGAAGGAATACTGATTCCATTCCTTAGGCAGCAATGGTGCAAAGCTTAAATTACCGCCAGTTGTTTTCATCTGTGCGAAGCCTTGGACGATAGTTAACCAGCTGCCTGTCATGGAAGTAATATGCAATCCGTCATCAGTATCATTATTATAGTTGTCCAAGTCCAAGCGCGCAGTTCGTTGGTACATCTCCATTGATTTATCAATCAACCCAAGCTCTGCGGCTAAAATAGCGTGGATCGAAGGAGAAAGAGAAGATTCATGGACCGTCATCGGCTCGTAAAATTCAAAGTTCTTGCGTTTTTCTTCTTTAGTGAAATGATCTCCGAAGAAATAAATCCCTTGTAAAACGTCTGCTTGTTTAATAAAACAAGAGCGTAGAATCTTATCCCAAGACCAGTTTTGATTTAGCGGGCGGTCTTCTGGAGACAAATCATTCGCTGACATCAACTCTTTGTCTAAGAAAGTATCGTGTTGAACAAAAATACCTAATTCCTCATCTGCAGGGAAGTACATATGCTCAACTATGTCTTGCCATTTCTCTTGTTCTTTTGAGGAAATAGAGACACTGGTTTGATTTTGGTGTTTTTGATAGCTTTCTAAAGTATATGATAGAACCCAAGCTGCCAGATAGTTGGTATACCAATTATTATTAATATTATTTTCATATTCATTAGGGCCCGTTACACCATGAATCATATATTTTTGCTGACGCTTAGAATAGTGTACACGATCTGCCCAGAAACGAGCAATTTCAGTCAATACTTCTAAGCCTTCATTTTGAATATAGCTGTCATCACCAGTATAAGTCGTATAATTATAAATCGCATATGCAATTGCGCCATTTCGATGGATTTCTTCGAAAGTAATCTCCCATTCATTGTGGCATTCGACACCAGTAAAGGTAACCATTGGATATAATGCTCCATTAAGTCCCTGTTGGCGAGCATTATGTTGCGCTTGCGGTAACTGATTGTGGCGGTATTTTAGTAAATTTTTAGTTATTCCTGGATCAGAAATTCCTAAATACATTGGGACAGCGTATGCTTCAGTATCCCAATAAGTTGCCCCACCGTATTTCTCACCAGTGAAACCTTTTGGCCCAATATTTAACCGTTCATCTTCACCATAATAAGTAGAAAACAGTTGGAAGATGTTAAACCGGATACCCTGCTGTGCTTCATCGTCTCCGCCAATCAAGACATCTGCTAAGGCCCAACGATTTGCCCAAGCGGCATTTTGTTCAGCTAAAAGTTCTTCAAAGGAATCGTTGTATTCCGTTAATAATGCGATAGCCTTTTTACCTTGTTCTGATTCAGGGATATCTCGACTGGTCAATACCACCACTCGTTTTTCTAATTGAATTGATTGTTGAGGCTTCAAGTCATACGTGAAAGTCTCAGAAACTTCCAAATTATCGTCCTGCTGCAGACCGATTGAAGGACCAATATGTTTCATTGCACCTGTAACTGAAAATTGTTCGATTCCAAAATTATTGGGAATTGTTTGAGCTGTTAAAAAACTGCTCTCTTCTTGATGTCCACGGCCTTTTTCTAACCAAAACATTTCTTCATAATTACTGTCTTCATTCTGTACATTGTTATCAAGCTTGGAAACGACTTTTAGTTCAGCCTCGCCAGATAAGCTCTCAGCAGTCAGTTTTATCACAGCGAGTTCTTGTTTTACGATACTCAAAAAGCGTTCAAAAGTAAAACGAACCTTTGTGGCACCAACTATTGCCACGAAAGAGCGAGTAAGAACCCCATTTTCCATATTTAACTCTAAATCAAAATCCTCAAATTGCGTGGTTGTCAGGTCGATCTCGTGTCCATTCACAAATAACTTCATTTGAATAAAATCAAGAGCGTTGATGACTTTTCCAAAATATTCCGGATAGCCATTTTTCCACCAGCCGACACGAGTTTTATCAGGGTACCAAATTCCGGCCAAGTAGGTTCCTTGATGATGATCTCCGCTATAGCTTTCCTCAAAATTACCACGCATACCCATGTAGCCATTACCTATACTAGTTAATGATTCCTGAAGACGACGATTTTCTTTATCTAGCTTAGTAGTTCGAATTTTCCAAGGGTCAATTTCAAAAAGACGTTGCACTTTTTTCATGATAGTCCTCCTTATGTTTTCTTAGCACCATCATATACGCAACCGATTGCACAAGTCAAGCGTTAGAGATAAAAAAATACAAATCAACAGATATAGAGAGAAAAACTATTTTTTAAATAAAATCGTTGAAAGAGTTTACAAGAAAAGAAATTGAGTATATAATGCAAATCAGCGAAACCGATTGCGCAAATTATGTGAATCAAAATTTAGGAGGAAGAAAGTATGAAGGGAATCAAAAAGATTTTTAGTTTTGAGTTTTGGCAAAAATTTGGGAAAGCGTTGATGGTGGTAATTGCGGTAATGCCAGCAGCAGGTTTAATGATCAGTATTGGTAAGTCCTTACCATTGATTAACGAAAATCTAGGATGGCTAGTTACCACTGGTGGCGTCGTCGAGAATATTGGTTGGGCTATCATTGGTAATCTGCATTTGCTTTTTGCATTGGCAATTGGGGGAAGCTGGGCGAAAGAACGAGCTGGGGGCGCTTTTGCGGCCGGGCTATCATTTATTCTAATTAATCGAATCACTGGCTCGATCTTCGGCATCACTTCAGAAATGTTAGCTGATCCAAATGCAATGACGCACACGCTATTTGGCCAAAAAATCATGGTCAATGGTTATTTTACGAGTGTATTAGAAGCACCTGCGTTGAATATGGGTGTATTTGTTGGGATTATAGCTGGATTTGTCGGAGCGACAGCTTACAATAAATATTACAATTTCCGGAAGCTGCCAGAAGTATTGACTTTCTTCAATGGAAAACGATTTGTTCCTTTTGTAGTAATTTTGCGTTCAGTTATCGTAGCTTTAGTATTGGCACTAATTTGGCCTGTTATTCAAACAGGGATCAACGATTTTGGTAAATGGATTGCGAATTCTCAAGATACTGCACCAGTATTGGCGCCATTCTTATATGGTACACTTGAACGATTACTTTTGCCGTTCGGACTGCATCATATGTTGACCATCCCAATGAATTATACGCAATTGGGCGGAACTTACGATATCTTGACAGGGGCACAGGCAGGAAGCCAAGTGTTTGGTCAAGATCCATTATGGTTAGCATGGGCAACTGACTTAGTCAATTTAAAGAATGGCGGAGACATGTCTCAGTATAAAGAAGTATTGACTCAGTGGACACCAGCACGTTTCAAAGTCGGACAAATGATTGGTTCTTCCGGGATTTTGATGGGATTAACTTTGGCGATGTATCGTAATGTCGACCCAGACAAAAAGAAAAAATATAAATCAATGTTTCTTTCTGCGGCAGTAGCGGTATTCCTTACAGGAGTAACGGAACCTTTAGAATTTATGTTTATGTTTGTTGCAGTGCCACTGTATGCTTGCTACGCAGTGATTCAAGGGGCTGCCTTTGCGATGGCTGACTTGATCAATTTAAGAGTGCATTCATTTGGGAACATTGAGCTACTGACTCGAGTGCCTATGGCATTACGTGCAGGATTAGGTAATGACTTGCTCAATTTCGTATTAACGAGTATTGCTTTTGGTGTATTTACTTATTTCTTTGCAAATTTCATGATCAAAAAATTCAATTATGCAACACCAGGAAGAAATGGGAATTATGAGGTTGATAGTGAAGAGGCCGTAAGTGGAACAACAGACGGAACGGTTTCAGCGGATTCACAAATCGTGAAGATCATCAACTTATTAGGTGGACCACAAAATATTACGGATGTTGATGCATGTATGACTCGCTTGCGGGTAACGGTGGCAGATAAAAATGTCGTTGGCGGCGAAGAAGACTGGAAAAAAGCTGGAGCAATGGGACTTTTGGTTAAGGATAATGGAGTGCAGGCAGTTTATGGTCCTAAGGCAGATATTTTAAAATCCGATATTCAGGATTTATTGGATTCGGGTGTAGCGATACCTTCAAGTGCGCTTCAAAATGATTCATCTGAAGTAGAAAAAGCAAGAGCAGTTTTTAAAGGAGTGCACGCTGATTTTGTTGCGCCAGCCAATGGTGAGCTGATTCCGATCGATCAAGTACAAGATGAAGTGTTCTCACAAAAAATGATGGGAGAAGGTTTCGCGGTTGTTCCAGAAAACGGAGAGATAGCAAGCCCGATTACAGGAACGATTGCTTCGATCTTCCCAACGAAGCACGCTATCGGAATAAAAACAGAGGATGAGATTGAAGTGTTGCTTCACATGGGAATCGACACGGTCAATCTAGGAGGCGAAGCTTTTGAGATCAAAGTTCGTGAAGGCGAAAAGGTAAAAGCGGGTAAAATTGTGGCAACTGCCGATTTGGCGAAGATTCGAGAATCAGGTAAACTAACAACAATGATTGTGGTGTTTACAAATGGTGATAAGATTGAAGATTATCATTATGATAAAACAGGACTCGTTTCTCGCGGGGAAACAGTTGGGACAATCGATTATTAAAGTGAGGCGAGAACGATCAAAGTACTAACCTTAAACACGCATAGCTGGATGGAAGAAGATGGTCAAAAGCAAATTGAAGTTTTGGCAAAAAAAATCATTAAGGAAAAATATGATTTTATTGGTTTGCAAGAGGTGAATCAGCTAATAACGAGTTCTGTGGCAAAGCTAGATAATCATTTTCAACCGACGATAGAACAACAGGCTATTCATCAGGATAATTTTTTGTTTTGCTTAACTGAACGGCTAAAGGAGTTAGGCTGTCACTATTATTGGAGTTGGGGCTACAACCATATTGGTTATGATATTTATCATGAAGGGATTGGGTTGTTGTCGAAGACGCCATTAAAGGTGGAAAATCACTTGATCTCGGAAAGCTCTGATCCGGCAGATTATCATACGAGAAGTCTAGTGATTGGTGAAACTAAGATTAACGGGCGAAAAATAAGAATAGTAAGTAGTCATTTTTCATGGTGGCAGGATGATGAAAAAGCCTTTGCTTTTGAGTGGCAGGCATTAGAAGAAATATTGATGGAAAAGCAAAGCTCTCTTATACTTATGGGCGATTTCAATAATGATGCTAAAATAAATGATGAAGGTTATGACCTAGTGAAAGAAAGCTCGTTGAAACTGCAAGATGCTTTTGTTGTGGCTGAAAATACAGTCAATGAATATACAGTAGAAGAAGCAATTGATGGATGGGCCGGGAATGTTGCTAAACTACGGATCGACTATGTTTTTACATCTCATGATTTTAAGGTGGAGAGCTACAAAATAGTTTTTGATAATGAAAATGAACCTATGATCAGTGATCATTATGGAGTGGAAGTAGTGATGGACTAGCATTTTGCTAGTCCATTTTCTGTTTATATGAAATTTGACTGAAAAAACCTGAAAAGTGTTTGACATTATTTTTCAATATGGTAATATCAATAACGTTGCTGAAACATGTTGATTTGACAACGAAAATAATTGTTGACAAGTGTTTTTTTGAATGTTATTATTTCGAAGTTGTCATTTAAGTTTCAAAACTTTTTCAAGAATTAATGAAAAAGTTATTGACATTCACTCGGCAACCTGTTAAGATATAAAAATTGCTGAAACAAAGCAACA
>NZ_JAFLVR010000061.1 GCF_017315985.1 Candidatus Enterococcus murrayae
GAATAGCTAGGGATAGTAATAAAAATGATGAACTTATTTACAGCTTTTGAAAGGAGGTATGTTTATCGAAGGACAAACATACTAAATATTTACTAGTATCCAATACGAAAGAAGATGCTCTTCATCGAGTATTGGAAAAATAAATAATTGAAAAATGGCGGCAACCTCTTTTCACTTATTTATTTTAGCTAATTTGGGCGTAAAAGACAAAATGAAAAGGAGCTTATTATGAAAACGAAAAGAAAATGGATAAGTAAAGCGGCATTAAGTTTGGGCGTATTGACAATGTTGGGGGCAGCAGGTGCGGGTTCAACGGTAGCGTTTGCGGCACCACCCGCACAGAATATTAGCGGGAATGCGGTATCAGATAATACGTCTGATCGCTCAATTACTATTTGGAAGTACGAAATTAATAGTGCTTCGGAATTAGGTGAACGTGGGGATGGAGAATCGTTGGATCCAGCTGTAGCACCTGATTTGGTTGGAAAGAAAGTCATGCAAGATGTCAATTTTGAAATCATTAAAGTAAAGGCAATTGGTAATGCAGACTTAACCGATCCATTACAACAAGTGGAGGGGACTCATTGGGAAGTGGATTCTTCGTTTACCAGACAGACAGGTGTAACGGCTGCGGATGGTAGTTTGAAATTCGATGTTGGAACTGGAAAGAGCGCGGATGGCATCTATTTAGTGCGGGAAATTAAAGACTCGACTGGGGAATATACCTACACTGATCCAGTTTCAGGTGAAACGGGATTAAAAATCAACAAACCAATGGATCCGTTCTTTGTTCATTTACCACAGACAAAACGTGATGACACTTCTAAATTGATTTACGATGTCCATGTTCATCCAAAAAATATTGTCACAAACACAGAATTGGATAAAACAGTTGAAGGTGGTAAAGGCTACTCCATCAAAGCGGGACAAGATTTCCAATGGGAAGCAACGACGGCATTGCCTTCAGGACTGTTAAGCATCATTAACGAGCCAATGAAGATCACCGGCATGCATGATCCAGTTACTGGATTGCCGACAGCTGACTTAGATATCACTGGACCATTTCCTTATGAACTGTATGCGGATTACTTCCGAATCACCGATGATTTGAACACAGCACTTTTACTAAAAGATATTGTTGTCCAAGTAACGGATGATGATGGTGCTACTTGGACAGATTTAACGATTGGCACTCATTTTAATGTTGAATTGAATGACACTCCAGTAGCTGCTCATCCAGTCACAAATATGACCGCTGGGGCAGCAAAAAAAGTAGAAGTTAGTTTGACCCAAGCAGGAATGAAAAAACTAACCGAAGATGAAGATACTCATATTCGAGTAGTTTATAAGACAACTGTAGAACAAGACTTTAATGGAAAAATCACGAATAAATACAAGATTGATTACTTGATTCCTGGACAAGAACCAACTTCAGAGGAAAGTGACGAACCTGAATACTACAATGGTGGATTTGACATTAAAAAGACGGATAAAGCAGGAGCGGATCTATCTGGTGCGGAATTCCATATCGCACTAACTGAGGATGATGCAAAAGACAATATTTTCTTAGCAAGTGATGGTAAGACATACAGAAAAACTGCTGGACCTGGTGGAACGCCAGCTGCTGATACGCTTCCAGCAGGAGTAACATATTTGACTTCTACATCAGACGCAACAGGTAAAGCGCACTTTGATGGGTTGAAATTAGATTGGTTTACGGATTCTAATGGAAATGGTGTACAAGAACCAAGTATTCCGTCAGAAGCAACATGGGATGAAGCAGATATTAAAAAAGATTACTGGGTAGTAGAAACGAAATCTCCAGAGGGTTATGAATTATTGAAGACCCCTCAAAAGGTGACTGTCACTCTAACTACACATAGCAATACTGATCCAGAAGTAACGGTAGTCAATGAACCAAAAACGAAATTACCATTCACCGGTGGCACAGGCACCATGTTGCTAATCATCATTGCAATCGGAGCAATCACTATTGGTACCGCAGCCATCGCAATTGATAAAAAACGTCGTCACGCTTAACTGTTGAAGGATGAAAGGATGGATAGACGATGCTCCGTAATATAAAACTAAAGCAAATAGTCGCCGTTCTTCTTCCGGTCGTGTTTCTTGTAGGGATTGTGATCAATTTTTCTAATGGAAAAACACTAAAGGCGGATGATTCTAAACAGAAATTAGTACAAGTTAAATTTGCTGGAGGAATGGAAACAAAAGAAGATGTTGTTGTAAAGGAAGACAGTGTCATTGTTGAATTAACCGGAACAGATTCTAAAATAGTACGTCTTCCAGATAGTGAAGAGTATTCTTTGCAATGGCTAGATTCGTATGAAAATCCTCTAACAATAGAAGAGAAGACTCAAAAAGAACTTGAATCGTTAATGGGTCAAGTGAAAAAGTTAGATACTGATAAAAAAGAAACAGCACCAATGGCTTTTCATTCAGTATCTGACAAAAATGTTGGAGCAACGTATTTTCAATTAGTAAAAGATCAATCAATTACTATTTTAGTGACACATTTGACGGACAAACAAGCACCAGTTATTTTGGATGATTCAGAAGATGCATCTAAGAGACAAACAATGTTTACCTTTGGAGCTAAAGAACTTGACAACAGCAACGAACTTGAAGATAGAGTGACAAATAATGTATCTAATTCTGGATCAGAAAATAGTTATAAAAATATTTTGGAAGTAAAAACAGAGACTAGCAAAGATTCTTTGAAAGAGTTGCTCAAAACACCCTATAAGAAAGAAGATTCTTTAAAAGCACCATTATTTCTAAAGGAATCTACTGGCAATAAAGCAAATGATGTTGGAACAAAGAATAGTTCTCCGGTCATCATTAAAGATGTTAAAACTACAATTAAAACTGGGACATCCAAATTTGATAGTGATATTGATCCTGGTCATGATAATAGCGAGACGAATGATATTGTTAGAACATACGATCAAGTGGCTTATCTAGTATCGTTTTCTATTCAAAATATGACAACTAACAAAAAATATACAGATTTTCGCTATCGAGTAATAGCAGAGTTACCTAATGCAGTGGAAATTCTTGGTACAGGACCAATAAACAACGGAGAAATTTCTAATGGTTCGTATATTGACACTTCTGCGGCAGATGGCTCTCAAATCTCACAAGGGGTTATGGAATCAACAATTTCAGATACTGGGCAAATTTTTATTCCAATTATTTTGAACGTGTACGGTACCACTCACGGAAAGGTTTTTCAACCTACAATTAAGTTAGAGCTACTCAGCGCGAAAAACGATGAAACCGGGGAAACAGAAGAATTCAATCAGACTTATGATGATAAAAGTTTTGATGCTTTGAAAATTCCTGAAACAAAAGCAACCGCAAAACCTTCTGTCCGGGTTCGACTTGTGAGAGGTGAGCGTTCATCCGGAGAAATTTTTGGATTATCTGACAAGAATGTGGATTCCATGGATGTAGGTGCTGTAACTGAATTACGCCCGTTGGATGGTCGGGATGCTGGAGATTTTAGAGGAGCATGTTTCCCAAGCGGACCAATCAAATATCAAATCAAGCAAAAGGGAACGAAGACACTAATGTCAGGCGAGATACAGTCTTTGACAACCGCTGAACGAGATCCAATAACTCTTGTTGCTTCATCCATTGCAACCAAGAATCGCAGCTTGGCAAATTGGCAGAAAGAATCAAGTTGGACGATGGATGAAAGTAAATTAAAAGAAACACTCGACATACCAAATGGCGTTACTCAAAAAATTTATACGAGTCAACCTCCAGGAGATGTTTCTATGATTGGTGTATATGATTCTGGGAGTGTTAGTCATACGAATGGGCACTACGTTTCAACTATCACCAATAGTGGCTATCACGGTATTGAGAATCCGTATACTTATACATTAAAAGGTAACCGAATGCCAACTGCTACGAGTAAAACTTTCTCTAGTGAAGAATTTGTATTTCATTGGGATCGAACAAAGACGCATGCGAAAGGATCATCAGAGAACTGGCAAAGGTATCTGGCGACTCTTTATGTGGACGAGATAACTTATAGTGATGGAACGAAGTCATCAAATGATTCCAGTTTGGATTACGATACAATTATTGGTGTTCCTGGTGGTTTTTCTTCCAGTATCATTGTTCAAGATCTAAATCATAAGAACCTATCCTTATCTCAAGGTGGAGAGCCGCAACACAATACGGGAAATGTTCGACTTAAGCAGAATCAACAGGTCTGGTTTCGAATGCCAAGTTCAACAGGGATGATTATAAACGATGTTAACGATAGAGATATCATGCGAATAGGTCAATCGATAATGATGTGGGATCCTTCTGGCTTTGAGTATGACACAAGCAGAGATGCTTATTACATGAACAAAAAAGATAAAATTAACATGTTCCCTCCCTTAGAAGAAAATGAAGAAAATTTTTACACCTCTGAGAGTATAGAAATTAGGTATGGTGTCGCTAAAACTCTTTCAGCTACACCAAACTATACCATGAAGGTTGAAGATCTTTTAGATATGGAACCACTCTATGACTGGTATGATACACCAGCGAAAGCACAAGCAGCTGGTGATATTAGTGCAATACACTTCATTTTGAGAGCGAATGCTTCTACTAAGGTTCCTAGATATTTTATGGATGTTTTAGCACCTGTAAAAGTAAAGGCACAACCAGGAAGTAAGACTCCCAAAGGAAACCCATTGACTGTGTTAGGATCAATGAAATTTCGCGGTGATGGGACGAGGGTAATTAGTAGTGTCGATGATGCAACCAATCGCGCGAACTATCCTGTGAACGGTGTAGCCACGTTTCAGCCGACTGTTTTTGACAGTTCGGGTGTAGCTACGTCCATTCCGACAGTTTATTGGAATCACATCGGTGAAAGTATGTATGTAGAGCCATTCTCGATAAAAACCGAAACGAATGTGGCTGAAAATCGTTATGATACTAGTGAAGAGATTGACATTCGCGTAAATGGAATATTCTCTGGGGATAAGGATATCAATTATTCTAGCGCATTGAATACAACCTTGCCGAAAGGAATAATTTATAAACCTGGTTCCTCTATAGATGCAGAAGGTACGAAGTTAAATGATCCCACGATTACTAATAATCCAGATGGAACAACGACTCTTCGATGGCCGTTCAATAATATTCCCGATATAGGAAAAGGCCTTGAAGTGAAATTTAAGGCGACATCTGATTTCAAACAGTTGACCTTCAAAGATAACGGAGTCACGAATGCACTGGAAGTGAAGACGGTCGGAGAGGTCTGGGAAACCGGGCAACCAGACAATAAAGACAATTCGGATGAATCATACCGCAGTTCGATGGATTCTTTCATCGAAACACTGAACCAGAAGGTGATTCTGGCTAAGAAAGAAGATAAGCCATATATCGAGGTTGGAAAAAATGATCCGTTAGGGGAAGATACGTCGATTACTTACACTATTAAAATGGATAATCAAAGCACAAATATTATACCTAATGCTAAGTTATTGGATGTCTTACCCTACACTGGTGATTCACGGGGGAGTCAGCTGAGCGGCGACTACACAGTGAAGTCCATCGAAGTAAAAGCGGGAAAGAATGCAAAAATAGATATAAGCTTTACGGAAAATTCTATTAGTGTTGGAACAAATCCAAATGACATTACTGGCTGGACTGAATATATTCCTGATACAACCCCAATAGATGATATCAAGGATGCGAAGGGAATCTTGGTAAATTGTGATTCGTTAGGCATAGGAGACACACTTGAACTAAAAATTAAACTCCAACCAACGGCTCAAAAAGCTGGAGATGTTTTTGTTAATACGGCATCAATGAATTCCGATTTGAAATTACCTGTTGATTCACAAGCAGTTTGGACAAGAGTTTATGGGCGGGATCTAACTGGTTATGTCTGGTACGATGATGATTACGATGGGCTGATAGGCACTAAAGCGAATGGGTCACCTGAAGATCCAGTTGGAAATATTCCAGTGAAGCTCTATCGGACAAGTTTGAAGAATTCGAGTTACGTCAAACAATTAGTGAAAGAAAGCTTGACTGGAGAAAAATTCATTGATGATTCTGGAGATTCCCTTATCGAGACAGGTTCGGATGGAAAGTACAAGTTTGAAAATCTTCCTGAAGGAGACTATCTTGCCGAATTCATGATAGGCGATATCGTTGTTACAAAAAAAATCGTCATTGTGACGAAACAATTAATTGGTAGTGATCCAAAATTGAACTCTAAAGCCGATCCAGATGATTTCAAGACACCAGAATACAATCATCCAGAGTTGAAGGATCTGCCAACACTTTTAACAGGAACAGACAAGGTCCATCACATTACCGATGTCAACGCAGGCTTAACTCGTCTATCTAAGATTCGACTCTTCAAGTACGAAGAAGGAACCGTGATAGATGCAGATGGTGATGGTAAATTGAGTGATGCAGAGATTGAAGCAAGCACCACCCATGCCTTAGAAGGTGCGGAGTTCCAACTGTATAAAGCTAACAGTGAAGATCCAGATAACCCTAAGCCTGAAGATAAAATCGGTGATCCTGTCACTACAGGTGCAGATGGCTGGCTAGAATTTGGAAGTCTCCCGCCTGGTGACTACACCATCGTTGAGACAAAAGCACCGGAAGGATTTGAATTACTAAAAAAACCAGAACATGTCACAATACCAACCTATAACTATATCGCCATCGTCCATGTTCCTGATAAAGGGCAAACCAAACTACCATTTACGGGCGGAACCAAAGCGATGAGATTTATTCTGATTGGAGCCACAAGTCTTTTCGTAATTGGGATGATGGGAGTCTTCCTACATTTTCGACCGACCAAAGGAAAGGGAGGAAACTAAAATGAAAAAGCTACGTCGTTTGTTGTTCTGTTTGATTGTTTTCCTCCTGAACTTTGGTGGGGTGATCGCTGCTCATGCCGAAGCAGAGACCGCTGAAACGCAAGGAAATACCGGGTACAGTATCTTCGTTCAGAAATACAAGATCGAAGATTTTGCCAAAATTGCGGATACGCTGCCCTTGGATGGAACGAAAGTCGATCAGGTCAAAGATGCAGATGGAAAGAATCTGGACCCTTTGCCTGGGATGACCTATGAAATCACCCGTGTGACACCGATTCAAGGCGCCTCTGGTTTCGAACCCGTTCAAGGGGACGGCGCCTTTACTACGACCATCACCACCGATGAAAAAGGACTTGCCCACGCGGGAAATCTGGTACAAGGGATGTACCAGATTGTTGAAAAAGAACACGCACAGTTAAAAGACGTAATGGAACCTGTTGTCGTCGAGCTGCCGTTTCCCCAACAGACGGGAGAACCCTTGAATGAAGTCTACATCTATCCGAAATCTAGTGTCTTAGGGAAGACCCCTAAATTGCCTGTGACCAAAGGTCCGGATGGTACCCCGATCGAAGTCGATGAAAAAGGGGAAATCAAACGATTGCCGCAAACCAGTGGAAACATTGGCACGGCGCAAGTGTTGATGTGGATACTCGCCATGATTTTCGCTATGGGCGGTGTCGGGATGTTCAGTATTCATCGAAAGAAGGACGTTTTTTAAGACGATCGCTCATGCATCATTACTGAAGAAAGAATCTGGGATGCGCATGTTTTTCGTGTCTTTGATTCTTTCTTTCAACTTGTCAAACCCTATTGGAAAGAAGGATTCGTCATGAAGAAACGAAACAAGCCAAAACGAAAACATTCCTTTTTAAAGATTTTCGCGATCCTGATGATCGTTGGCGGTGTTTTGACGCTTCTTTACCCCATTGTAGGGAATTATTTGGCCAATCGTGAGCGGAGTCAGGCGGTCTCTGAGTACGACGATACGATGAAAAAGATGTCGCAAAAGGAAAAGGATGAACAATGGGCCTTAGCTAAAGCCTATAACAAGTACATCTATAACAAGCAAGAAGGATTACCCAAAGGAGATCCTGTTGTTTACAACAAAATCATGAAACAAGGGGATGTCATGGGAACCGTCGATATTCCCGCGACTGATATCAAACAAATGCCTTTTTTTCACGGCACGTCATTCAAAACATTGGAAAAGGGCTTGGGGCATTTTGAACCGACCTCGATCCCCGTCGGTGGGAAAAATACTCACTCAGTTATTACGGGCCATAGTGGGGTCAAGAACCAGGTGCTCTTTACCGATATTCGAAATTTAAAAGAAGGCGATTTGTTTTTTATCAATATTTTAGGCAAACGCTTGGCGTATGAGATCGATTCCTTTGAAGAGATTTTGCCAAGTGATGTCGACAAGGTCAAGATTCATAAAGGCAAGGACAAAGCCACGCTTCTGACCTGTACGCCCCCGGGGATCAATACCTTTCGTTTGTTAGTCACGGGACATCGGATCGATTATAAAACAGCGGTTAAGAAGAAAGTGAAGAAACGCAATACATGGAGCTATCAAAATATCGTCTTGGCCACCTTGGGACTGAATGTCGCGATCTTCGTCTTACTCATGGGCTTGTATCGTCGCTTCATCAAACGATTCCGATCGGATGATCCGATTATTGCGGCTAAGGCACGAAAGAATTTGAAACGATTATTCCTAGTCACGAAAACGCTCTTCATTATTTTGTTTGTGACGATGACGGCGGTACTCGTCACCGCCATCTATGGGTATCTCCACATGGAGGAAGAACCGGCGTCTGCCGCAGTCAATATCGGGCCGCAAGAAGAATTGAGTGCGTATAATATCGATAAGATCAACGAAGCAAACTATGGCGAGAAACAGATCGCCAGTGTGAAAATCTCCGATTACGCGAAAGCGAAATCGGTCGTCCAGAACACAACGAATAACTGGGGGATTGGAAAAATTGTCATTCCCGATGTGTCGATCGACCTGCCGATTCTAGCAGGGATGGCGAATGAAAATCTGTTAACCGGAGCGGCGACCTACCGCTCCGACCAACAGTTAGGTCGCGGAAACTATGTTGTCTTAGCACATAATATCTTTGATAAGGATGTCTTGTTGCACCGCATCCAAGATTTAAAAAAGGGACAGCTGATTTATGCGACGGACTTTAAACAAGTGTATGTCTACGAGGTGTCTTTGAACAAGATCATCGAAGAGACCGAGGTGTCCTATGTGGAAAAGGAGCCGAAGAATGGGATCGCGAAGCTGACCCTCTTACGATGTGAAGGGGATATCGGAACGATCTATCGGCGTCTTGTTCAAGGAAATCTCAAGAGCGTGCATTCGTTACATGATGCTGAGGAAGATCTCTTCAAGCAAATGAAATTGAAGCGCGAGGATCAGAAAATCGATGGCACTCTAATAAAAAAGGACCCGGTATCTGAACCTGAGCGAGTAAGCATGACGTTGGCTGCGAAGATCATTTCTGATCCGATGCAGACAGTGGTACCCTTATTTTTACTCTTCTTATTACCCATTTTATTCTTTAGTTTGATTTAGAAAGGAACCCATGTATGAAAAAGATCGTAATAGGTGTTTGTGGACTACTCGTTTTCATCGGTGGTCTGGCTAGTATACGCAGTGGGGTGTTGAAGGCCGGTGAGCTGACCAACGACTCCTCTTTAATAGTAGAAACAGGAACAGCAGAAAGTCAGATGTCTGTGCCGGAAAGTAATGAAGCACCTGTAAATGAAGCTGTCATACCAGAAGCAAACAAGAAGGAACCCGTAGTAACACCAGAAATTCAGTCTTCTGAACAAGGATCAGCAGCAAGTTCGGAAACAGAGGGTTCAACAACGTCTGAGCAAAGCAGCACCATAGATTCGTCAACCAGTACGAGCACGCCTGCTTCGTCGTCCAGTTCGAGTACATCCAGTTCGACCAAGCCATCAAGCAGTTCGTCTACTTCAAGTACGACAAAACCAAGTCATTCATCGAGTAATAGCTCGACGAAACCAAGCGGCACAAAGCCAAGTAACACCAAACCGAGTTCGACGACCCCAAGCAGTTCTCTGCTCACTCAGCCGTCGACTAGTCAGACACAAGAAGAACCGAAACAGTCAGCGACTCCTGCGCCAACACCAGTGATACCGAGTACACCCGCAGCGGAGGCTCCAGCAACACCACCAACGATGAGTGTTCAGCCATATCCGTTTGTCGCACCGACTGCACCTGAGGCTTTTTCAGAAACAAGTAATCTAAAGTTGCCAAGTGAATTAAAGACAACGGAAGTCGCACAATCTGATTTGAAAGGCTTTGAACTGCCGCTGTTAAGCAGTTTTGAAAACAAAGCCCATGCGGCATTGATTTATGAAGGAATCAAGCAGCTTGGGATTGAACAAGAAGAAACCTATGATGCAAAACAATTAGCGACCGATTTGTACCAGCAATTATTCTCTATAGAAATCACTGATAAGCCAGAAAAAATGCCAGAAGAAATCACTGTTGGCAGTCTCGTTTATCAAAAAGAAAAAGACAATCACATTTTATTAGGTATCTCTATCGGTGAGGATTATTACTTAACAGTTGATGATGTAGAAATTGAAAAAGAGACCACTGAAGAAGAGGCGAAGGAAACATCTGATACTGAACCTGAAGAGAAAAAGACTCAACGCCAAGTAGTAGTGGAGTCTATTGATTTAGAGGAAGACCTATTAATCAAGGAATTGCCCGAAGCATCATTGACTGAATACGGTGAACAGGTCTTGGCAGAATATCCAGCTTCTATGAACTTCACTGAGAATGAAGGCGCAAAGGCTTTTATTAAGAAAATCGCGGAAGATGCTCAGAAGTTAGGGCAAGACTACGATGTCTTTGCCTCTGTCATGATCGCGCAAGCCTTAATAGAAAGTGGATCAGGGACTAGTACGTTGTCTTTATCTCCAAACCATAACTTGTTTGGGATTAAAGGAACCTATCAAGGACAATCCGTATCGATGGCGACCCAAGAGGATCGAGGAAATGGCGATTTGTATTCCATCAACTCAGTGTTTCGTAAGTATCCGAATTACGCAGCGTCACTAGGGGATTACGTAGAACTCTTGCGTGGGGGCATTTCAGGCAATGGCGGTTATTACAAAGATGCTTGGCGCTCAACAGCGAAGAATTACCTGCGCACAACAAACGCATTGACCGGGACTTACGCGACGGACACGACCTATGGACAAAAGTTAAACTCGATTATCGCGTTGTATCATTTGACTGAATACGATCAGGTGAAAACAGACGGCGCTGGTTCTGGCGTCTTCATCAAAGGCAAAGAAGAAATTCCAGAAGAGTACCGTAGCCGCATGAAATACCCGGATTACAACGGTGTGGATTACAACAGTTCAGGCTCCTACCCAGTTGGGCAATGTACGTGGTACGCCTTCAATCGGGTGAAGCAATTAGGCAAAACCGTTGATGACTATATGGGCAACGGTGGCGAGTGGGCAACCAAAGGAAAAGCACTCGGCTATGAAGTGAGTCAGAAACCAAAGGGTGGTTGGTTGATTTCCTTCAAGCCAGGCGTTGCCGGATCAGATCCGCGGTACGGGCATGTGGCATTCGTAGAAGTCGTCCGTCCAGAAGGTATCTTGATCTCAGAGGGTAATGTCTATGGTGGTACAGTGATTTCGTACCGAGTGATTGACACGGCATTGGCTACTTCTGATCAAGTTTCCTATATCAAAGCAAAGTAATCACACAGAGAAAAAGGAGTACCGTAACTTATGGCAACTGTTCGTTCACGTCAAACAAAAAAAGAAGAAACCCCGCCACAGCGCTCGATTGCCAAAAGTCTTATATTGACCATTCTGACCTTACTGGTATTAGTTGTGTTGTTCATCTCGGGGCAGCTTGTTCGCAGGGAATACAGCTTTCATCCCATCTCAGGAACGTCTATGAAGCCGACGTTGACAGAAAAAGACATGGTTTTAGTCAAACGAAGTGATCCGATTCACCGCTATGACGTGATCGCTTTTTCTGTCAAAGGAGAAGAAGGGAAGTTCGTCAAACGAGTGATTGGGATGCCGGGAGATACGATGTTTATCCGCAATGATCGGATGGTCCTGAACATTGGCGAGCAGGGAGATTTTGAAACGACCTACACGTTTCAGCTGTCTCCCGCTGTCGCTGAAGAATTTCAAGACCTAACCAAAATTCCGAAAGGATTGTACTTTACGACCGGTGATCATATCGATGTGTCGAAGGATAGTCGTACGTTTGGCTTTGTCTATAAAAAGGAAATCGAGGGAAGGGTCCAGTTCCATCTCCCCTCTTTGATTAGAAAGCAGGCGGATAGTGAATGAAGCAGGTCCTGCTAGAGGAGAGAGCATCATGTATCTACTAGGAATACTCAGTGTAGGTCTCATTGTTTTAGCAATTATTCTAACCATTGTACGACTACTCTTTGACTTACGATTCGCCGCGATTCAAAAGGAACCGGATCAATCGCCTTTGTTTCGTCGAAAGGTCAACTACCTAAGAAAGCTTGAACAGGCGAGACATATTCGTTACTTACTGCTTACCTCGCTAGTGACTGGTGTTGCCTTAGTACTGTTTATTGGTTCATGTCTCCTTTTGGTGGAGGATCATCGGAAATTGAAGACTCGAACAGGCAAGATGGACGAACGAATCGCACAATTAGAAAAAAGACAGGAACAACTTATCCTGAGCATCCCCTTGAAGAACTACCCCGAAGAAGGGATCGGGCTCAAAGCGTATGAATGGGATAAGCTAGCTGCGGAAGCTAAAAACTCTGCGCTTCAAAACCAAATGGAAGCCGAGATTACCCAACAGACGATGCCTTATTTTGGTTCTGTCGAAACGAGTGTTTCGTTGTCCGAGCCGAAAACACTGTCCCTTCAATTGAAGGGTCAAATGGAGGACGAGACCAGTAAAGAAACGATTCAAAAAAATATTGATTATTTTGCGAAGGAAGCAGAAGGCGTTTCTGAGCTGACGGCTATTCATGTTCGGATGAATGCATCCGTTGGAAAAAAGAAAAAAGTGGTTTATAGCGTGAACTATTCTCGCGAAAATGGTGAGGGTGTGTTCAACAAAAAGAATGTTTCCGAGCAGAATCTAAAGAATGATGGTGGGAAAGGCTAATGGCAGAGAATAAGAAAAAACGAAAATGGCTGTCTACGAATGCGTTGAAGGAATTTATCAACGATATTACCGAAGAAGAGTTGAAGGCGGAAGAACGATACAACGAGACCCATCGGCTTCATGAGCCGTTTGAGTTGAGGGCTGAAGAACAGTCTGAATCTGTCGCAGATGAACAAGAGCAG
>NZ_JAFLVR010000062.1 GCF_017315985.1 Candidatus Enterococcus murrayae
CTTGATTTGACAATTCAAGATAAAAAAAATGCTACGACAATGAGTTTATGTCTGCAGATGATACAATCAAATTTTACGAGGCGATCGCTTTTTGAATTTATATGATTCTATCTAGAATTCTATTCCCAGTTAATTGCTATTTGTTTTTGAACAAATAGCTTTTTTATTTTCTACATGACAGCTCCAGCTTCTGGATCTATGTTGGTTCGTCC
The DNA here is from genome assembly GCF_017315985.1 of Candidatus Enterococcus murrayae. Taxonomy (GTDB): domain Bacteria; phylum Bacillota; class Bacilli; order Lactobacillales; family Enterococcaceae; genus Enterococcus_A; species Enterococcus_A murrayae. Next base: position 213 of record NZ_JAFLVR010000062.1, read on the forward strand.
GATAACAAAGGCTTTAAGACTAAAGTATGATTGATTATTCGTCCCTACTATTTTAAACTTAGTAAAAACATTAGGAGAATTTCATGAATATTTTAGTTGGTTATTCCCATCCCAACGTGAAGAGCTTTAATTACGCAATTTTAGACTCTTTCAAACAGAATATATCGTCCAAGCATACGGTTAAAATTCTTGATTTATATAAAGAAAATTTTGATCCTGTACTTCATTTTGACGAAAACAATAGACGCAGAGACTTAAAGGAAAATGTATCCACAAAAGAGTATCGAGATGATTTAATATGGGCGGATCATGTGATCTTTATCTATCCAATTTGGTGGAGTGGGATGCCAGCAATACTTAAAGGATATATTGATAGAGTATTTGTTAAAGGCTTTGCCTATGAATATAAAGGGGTCTTGCCTATCGCTTTATTGCCGAATAAAACTGCCACTATAGTGACGACTCACGACACACCCAACATGTACGCCAAAATTTTTCAGCAAGACTATAACAAGGTTCTTAAAAAGCAAGTACTAAAAATGTGTGGCATTAAGACGACTCGATCGATTACTTTACCCTTTCTTCGCAATACCGACGAAAGAAAAAGAAAAGATTTTCTATCAAAAGTGGCCAACTATGCAGCCGCTTTATAATTAACTATTTTGAGACTAGCTTGGCTAGTCTTTTTTCTATGTGTTAGAACCTAAACTCATATTTAGGTTAATCTTCCTTCCCTCTTTCTGACTGAGGTAAGAACAGAGCGAAATAATGTACTATCTCCCCTGCTTATTGATCACGTACGTCTTTTCCCATACCTAACCCTCCGTTTCATTTGGAAATAAGAAGGGCAAAAAAGGCTAACACTCACACCAATAAATACTATGGGTGTGATGCTAACAAGTTTAGCTTTTATCAGAAAGACTTTGAATAACTCAGGGGCTAATGAAGGCACAGAGATGAAACTTGCAGAGCTAGTTATGAAGTCTCAGGGAGAGTTTAGAGAGATCATTGATCCGACTGTTAATAATGAAAGATTACTTGATGATTATGTTAAAGTCCTTGGGGTATAGGATAAGAATTCAAAGAGACTGTTATTTTAATTCTTTATACTTTGCTTGTTGTATTTTATAATCTCATATAGTGGTGAGAAGGATGTATAAGAAATTAAATGCTACCTATAGAAAATATTGGATACTAGCAATGGGAGCCTATCTTTTAACTTGTTTGATAGCTAGTTTTCTTTCCATCTGGTTAAAGTATGATTTTTCTCCATCTAAAAGAGATTTAAAATACTTGTTTTCCAATAATAGTCTCTATATAATCCTCGTTATTTTATTCTTATGTAAAATGAAGCCAGCTTTTTTTAATGGAGCAATCAGAGAATTTCTTAAAGACACAAATACTGATATTAATGAGTTGAGAATTTCCATGGATTCCCAAAAAAAGATATATAAAATAAAGAATGGAAAAATTTATGTCAAAAGGAAATATTAGAGATTAGTAATTAAAGAAATGGAACTGTTACTGAAAAAGAAGAATAGAAAGAAGTAGCATGAAAATACTATAGATAATAGAAAAGGAGGGCTGATTTCCAGCTCTCCATTTTTTTATGTATTAAGTTGTTTTTCAGCCTTATCCAGCCATTCTTTAACTAGCTTTAAATCATCAGCTGTTGCAGTATTTAGAATGAAATTCTTTGCAACAGATTTTTTTGAGCTATATCTCTTTTATTCAATATTTTGGGACTCATATTTTCTGATTGTTCTTATTTGAACATCTGAGGTCTTTCTTTTACCATTGGCTTATCGTCACCAGAGATTGGCGAAGCATCCTCTTGATAATGAGCCCGGATGTGATTACTGGTGGGTAGACAGCTCAAACACTTATGATTGAGCTTCTGCCAAATATCATCAGATTCGAGGAGGCTCTATGTCAAGGCAACCGGAGCAATAGCACGAAGTTTTCATGACCCCTTATAATTTTTGAAAAAACAAGGTTGTCATTCCAGTCCAACTTAACCTATAAAATATCGGGATGTACCACTATTTCTTTGATATAATCATTAAAAACAAATGGGGAATGATCCAACATGTTAAAGAAAATACTCAAACTGTTATCGTTTTATGATAAGCGCTCTTTCTTATTTTTTTTAGTTTTGTTTGTAAATTTATACGCAATTATTAAACTAAAAGATATCCTACATATTGATTTTCCATTATTCTCACTATCTCAGATATTACTAGATTTTTTGGGAGTCACCTCAGCCTTCATTTCTCTAATTGTCATTGCATTAATAGCTACTAGAGATTCCAATCAGTAATTTATCGATTACTTTCCTCATTTCTTAGTGACTACACTAATTTAACAGCAGTTTTTTGTGTGCAGTAGTGTCATCTTCATGAATTAGGTGAGATATTTCTTCCCTCTTTCTGATTAAGGTAAGAACAGAGCGAAATAATGTACTATCTCCCCTGCTTATTGATGAATTTATATTCCGCTCGTTGTAAATTCAATTTTTACAACGGAATACTTCTTTGATATACTGAGAATTATGAGAGGTGATTCTTATGCGAATTAGCACCAAGACATCCATTGCACTGCATTTACTTATCCTACTGGATGTATTTAAAGAGCAAAAGCTTACCAGCGAACTGTTAGCAATGAGTATCGGAAGCAACCCAGTGGTGGTTCGAAATACGTTGGGACGTTTAAAAAAAGCAGGCATAGTAGATGTACAACGAGGAACTGGGGGTGCTGCATTAGTAACGGCTCCAGAAGATATTTCCATTTGGCGTGTTTATCAAGCTGTTGATACAGTTAGCTTGGATGCATTGGTTGGCGTTCATCCAAATCCATCACCTGATTGCCCTGTCGGCAGCAAAATCAATAAACTACTAGAAAAACCCTACTTAGCCATTTCAGATGCCGTTCAAGAAGCAATGTCAAATTATACGTTAAAACAATTGTTAGACGAGTATGAATACTTATCATCAGAAGAAACAGGAGGATGAATTATGAGTGTCTATTCAATGTATTTTAGTCCCACTGGAGGAGTAGAGAAAGTTTTAGACGTTTTGCTTGCAGAAATCCCTTTCGATACTTCTATTGATTTGTCAAAACATGATACAGATTACAGCGCCTATCATTTTGAAAAAGAGGATATCTGTTTCATCGGTGTTCCTGTCTTTGGCGGACGAGTTGCTCCCACTGCCATAGAGCGTGTAAAGCAAACGCAAGCTGATGGCGCGTTAGCTATTATTGTTGCTGTTTTTGGAAACCGCGCTTATGATGACGCTTTATTGGAACTTAAGAACGAAGCAATCGCTTGTGGTTTTGAAGTCGGCGCTGCGATAGCTGCCAATGCAGAACATTCAATTGTTCGACAGTTTGGCACACAACGTCCTGATACAACGGATAAGAAAGAGTTATCTAATTATGCAAATCAGATCAAAGATGTGATTAGGCATCGAGAAAACCTCCATTCATTTGAGGTTCCAGGCAATTATCCTTATAAAGAATACAAGGGAGTTCCAATAAAACCAAAAGTAACCAAGGCTTGTATTGAGTGTGGGATTTGTGCCGAGCAATGTCCGGTGCAAGCGATTCCAATAGATAATCCTTCCTCGCTTGATAAGGAAAAATGTATTTCTTGTATGCGCTGTATTGCTGTTTGTCCAATACAAGCGAGAAAGCTTAATAAAATGCTTTTAGCGGCTGCAGAACAAGGGATGAAAAAATCATGTACCAGCAGAAAGGTAAATGAAATATATATCTAATCAATCACCTGCTCCAAGTTACTTTCACTCGATATTCAGAATTTCAAACGTGAGCAAGAATAATCAGAAGCCGCTATTTGAATTTTCAATTAGTTTTTGACTTGTCGTTCTTGTGAACATTCACTCAAAGATGCCCTGTTTCTTCTATTATAAAAATGATCTAGCTGGTTTCCTCGAAACCACACTAGATCATTTTTTTGCTTAAGTTAGAATTTCATCCAGGTCTTCCCTCTCTGAAAACCTTTCAAATCAACTGTTATAAAAGTAGCAGCAATCGATCGATATTTCGTCGGATAACGTAATTATTTCCCATCATTGATTCACGCCTTGAAGACATATTTTTATTCTGTTATTATTACTACAAGGAGGGATTTTTTGAAATAGAACAAGAAAAAGGATATTAATTGGACATGGATTTGTTTATTTTTTACTTTTTTGTGTTGGGTTTCATTATGAATAAGTTGTTTTGGATAGCATCATTTCTTTTTTTGCTAGCTGCATTTATAGAAATCAGATCAAAAAAAATTTGAGGTACTTCGGTATCTCTTTTTTTATACTTGATAGTCCTAGGTTGTCTCTTCCTTGTCTCTGATTAAGGTAAAAACAAATTGAAATAATGTACTATCCCACCTGCTTATTGATGAATTTTTCAGCAGAAATTTCTGCTAACTTTGTATTAACCTTCACATAATCTGATTCGGTCCATCTAGTATTCACATAGACAAATTGTAGAAATTGATTCGTCAGACCGAATATATAAAATCCAGCTGCCTTCTGGTTTGATTCTACAAAGCTTTAGACTCGCCTCAACCGCTATTTCGTCCGATAGCGTAGTTTATACTGAAATTCGTAAAATAATATTTTCACTCAAGTTAGTGCTTATGATATGCTAAATTAAAATATATTAGAAAATAGGTGAGAAATTGAATCGTAGAATAGGAATGATCTCTTCCATAACCACATTGACTTGCGTTGTTTTATTTGCCATTTTTATGTTGCTAAATTTATCTTCTGCCGCTTACTCTATTTGCATATTATTAGCCCTTAGCTATGTCTCAATGGTTTCAGCATTTAATAGTTTCACTAAAAAAGAATTCGAAGCTGCAAAATTTGCTAGCTTATCCTTTGCAATTATCTATGCCGTTTTTGTTTTAATAGTTTATTACGCGCAAATAACAACCTTAATAAAAGCCAATTTGACTGATGAAATTACATTTTTGATCGACTATAAAAAGTTCGGATTATTTTTTTCATATAACTTATTCGGATACGCTATTCTTTCTATCTCAACCTTTTTCTTGGGTTTGACTGTTTCGATTAAAAATAAAACTGACAAATTATTGAAAAAGCTTTTGCTAATTCATGGTGTCTTTAGTACAGTTGCGTTCATTCCTGTATTTGGGATATTTGAAACAGGATCTCCTGGTTCAGAACTTATGGGCATTGCTGCATTAGAGGTATGGTGTGTCTATTTCGTGCCTATCTGTATCCTCAGTTTTAACCATTTTAGAGAAATAGAAAACTGACTTTTGTCAGTTTCTTGCTTTTCCATAAAAGGTTAATGATAGCTCCAGCTGCTGGAGCTACGTCAGTTTGTCCAAGTGCAGAAGTTTCAGTCCTCTTTAAGCACTATTACCGTATAACCTCTAAAAACAGACTTTCTATATCTTATTGTAAACTCTTGATCGTAAGAAAAATAAGGTGCACTATCATAATTTGTTTTTATATAATTTCCACAAAAAACAATACCCTCAGGATTTTTTTCCGATTCAAAGAGACGATTTTTAAATACTAACTGATGGGAATAGATATTTTTATAACCTCTGTTTATTTCTTCCCTGTACTTAGACAAATGTATTTCTTTTCCAAGCAATAACGTAACTAAATGGTTCAATTTTAAAATAAGTAAAACTACTAGTAAGAGTATAAATAGAGGATGAACCTACTTTCTTCAAACATCATTTTTTCCTTCCAGTTACTATTTGATTAAAGTTTTCCTTTTATTTTCAAGTTACTTTGCACTATCTAACAAAGTAATTCCAACACCATTATAAATGGTATCAAGCTAAGATGAGTAATCTGCTTCCCAAATTGATAGGCTTTTAAAATTCTATCATAGCATTCCTATAAATAACGCAACTAGTAAAATATATCGTATTGCATTTTACTCTGCTTTTCGGGAGTTTACTCATTTGCGATGTTTTCATCTCCTAAATATGATTATAGCCATCCGATTACCAAAATTTCCGCTCTAGTAATTATTAGTAAGAAAATGTACACTTTTACTAATTAATAAACTGAAAGGATCTCCTGATATGAAAAATAAAACTTTCCTTTTAAAGAAAATTGGACTAGCAATTGTTCTGCTAGTGCTAGGTTATTTAGCAGCAATATTTGTTTCTAAGGTGCTTTTGCATAGGTAAAATTTTTTATCATTTTTGTCTGTTGCTGCATAAACCTTATGCAGTTTTTTCGTTTACAAAAAGTCCGCTGCTATCCTTATTGTCAACTCAGTTAAGTGAAAGTTCGATCACTGTCTCATCAGTTTAAGGAGGTCTTTTTATGTCTTCGATTATTCATCCTTTTATGGAAATCGTCGGTCTTCTATTGCTTATTAGCGGACTTCAGTTGATTCGTGGTAAATGGTTATTCCTGATCGCCGGCTACAACACCATGACTAAGGAAGAAAAGAAACAGTATGACGGGCATCAATTAGGAAAGCTCGTCGGTTCGTTTCTAGTTTATCTTTCCTTGGTGTGTTTGGTTTCCAATTTATTGTCCGCAAAGCTTCTGATTGCAATGATTATTTTGCCGACTATTCCTGTAGTGGTTATTGCCAATACGTCGAAAAAAATTAGAAGGTAGAATGAAGGATACCGCATTTTTGGTTACTTTTTGTTCTCATCCGCCAACGGTATTAACCATTAAAAAACCTTTATCATAAGAGCATTCAAGAATCTTGAATAAAATGTAGATAAGAACACCCTCGTTTTATTGTGTTAGATCTGTGAACTGGCTTATTATTCGTCATAATATTCTGGCTCTAAGTCAAATAATGTTGTTTTATTCAAATTACCTTAAGGGGACGCCTCGGCGTTTCTTTTTTTTAGATTATTAAAATACTTCACAAAGATTCCGATGGTTTAGCACTCGCTCTCCCACTTCCCCATCCAATAGAACGCCGATTACTACGAAAGATATATCTCAAAAAAAGACGCGACAAGTTATTGTCGAAGAAATTCTTTAGTTCACGATGAAATTTTCTCTCCATTAAAAAAGAACAACCCATCTGGGCTGTCCTCTAGACGATATATTTATTTTTTATGCTCTCTATTTCTTGAATACTCAGGGTTGTGGCCTCTGAGATTTGCTTAACCGATAAATTCATTTTAAGTAGATTCATTGCAATCTCCTGTTGTTTCTTTGCTGCACCTTTTTGGGTCCCGATTCTTGAAACGTACCCTATGTCAAGGACACTTTAAAAAAAGGGAGATAACTTTTCAGGTAGATATTGCTATAGCTACTTAACTATTTTTAGGTGGTGTGATTCCTTTTAATGGATACTTTCCCGTTGTTATGTATTGATAGTATTCATTAGGGGATAACTTAGCTAATTGCCATTGATAGCGTTCATTATTATAATAGGTCATCCAATTATCTATAATTGCTTTTACTTCATCAAACCCTGTATATTGACTAATATCTATTTCGTCTTTCATATGACCATAGAAACTCTCTTGAGGAGCATTATCCCAACAATTCCCTCGACGCGACATTGATTGTCTCATGTTTTTGTCTTTTACTAGTTGAATAAAGCTGTAGCTCGTATAGTGAAACCCCTGATCACTGTGAATTAAAGTTTCCATCGTCAAAGTTTCACCGTGATTTTCCATCATTTGATCAATTGTTTCTAAAACAAAATCCACTTCCAGCGATTTACTGAGAACATATGCTAGTACTTGCTTGGTATAAGCATCCAGGATCGTTGATAGATAACAGAATCCCTCATTATACGGAATATATGTAATATCTGTTAGAAGCACAGCTCTTGCACCGTGCGCTGTGAATTCCTGGTTTAATAGATTTTCTGCTACATTGCTTGTTTTTAATGCCTTAGCCATTCTTCGATATGGATTTGCCTTGCGTACAGGGCAAATTAATCCATACTTTTTCATTAAGCGCCTTATTTTTTTAACATTCATCACTATTGGCGGTGTTTGATGTAATAAATTCATATGTATACTACGTGCACCTTTGGCATACCCTCGGCAATTATAGGCTTTTAAAATTTTTTCAAAATCGGCTTTATCATTATCCTCTTTTTCTTTGCGCTTAGGTGCATTTTCTACCCAGCGATAATAACCAGAGCGTGATACCCCTGCAATTTCGCAAAGCATAACGACGGACAATACATTGTCTTCTTGAGTCAACATCTCATGGATAACCTCAAACTTACGGCTAGATTCGCTCATGTTTTGTCGATTCATTTTGAATTGTTGATTTTTGTAATTTTTTTTAGAAATTCGACTTCTTGGCGCAAGTATAAAAGTTCGCGTTGTATTTGTTTTAATGATTGTGGTGAAAGATCTTCTTGTAATTGAATTTTTTTAATAGCTACTCGTTTACTGTGATCTTCACCTTCTTTAAAACCTTCTCCTGACATTGCTTGATGTTTTATTCTTTGAACAAGACTATCGATTCGTTTTTGAGGAAACATGGATACATCGTATCCAAAATCGCTAATAATTTTTCTCGGTGCATTTCCAGCTTGATAACTAATCCAGAAATCTTTTTTAAATTTTGCAGTAAAGTACATTTTTTTTGAGGTGACCTTTAAAGTGTATTCATTAGACTCTAGTTCTTTTATTTGCTTCTTGGTATACTCTCTCATTTCTTCTCTCCTACTAGATGCTTTGTTATATATTAACATCTTCCCGAAGATATTTTCTGTGTCCACTTTAGTGGGAACACCCCTTTGTCTAAGTGTCTACTTTAAGGGAACCCTCTTTCTAAATCTGTCTACTTTATAGGGTATATTTTATCTCTCACCTTTTTCTATACCCTTTTCCATACCTTTTTCTATACCTCTCTCGATTCCTTCTTCCAACGCTTTCCGCTTCTCCATACGATGGCTTTAAAGGTAGCTTCGGCCTTTTCCATTTTCATAATCATTGTCTGTTCGCTCCTTTCGAGGTTATGATAGTCGACTTTTTGTTTTGCTTCTTTGATGTATTCAGGGGCGTTCTCTAAGACTTCTCCTTCTTTTAGAAAAAACTGCCAATGATAAGCGGCACTGGTACGATCAATATTCTTATTTCTTAGGCTTAGAAAACAGAGAATCAAAAGTTCTTTTCCTTCATCATTCACAAAGGGGGTATAAGACTGTTCCTCCAATAAATGATATCTTTGCAGGGCATTGGCATCTTTTGACGCTGGATAGAAATCCACGATATTGATCCCATAAGCTGGGTACAAGCTGGAATAGTTACTTTCTTTTTCTTTAGAATTTGGTTTCCTGCCAAAAGGCGCTCGGTATGCTTCTGTTAAGTAAAATAGGGCTCTCGCGTTGAAGTAATCTTGGTTCTGAACCTGACATTCGATAGTCGTACGGCTGCCATCGTCAGCTTCGGCTAAGACATCCACTTCGGTATAGAGGACTTTCTTTTCCTTTTTGGCTTCTTTTTGCTGTTTTTCATAGTTCTCAATATAGCTGTCGATATGATAGGTCTGTTTTGGCTTCAGTGACTTGAACTCAATGCCGAGGAGGTCTTTGACAAAGGCTTTTAGGATGTGCTGGGAATCTTCCGATGTTAAGAATTTTTTAAAAAGTAAATCGTTCGTTGGCAAGAATTTTTGCATAGAATATCGCTCCCTTTCAGATGGTCACGCTTGCCTGAAAAGAGCTTTTCTTCGCTCCTATTATATCACGGCAAATGGCGTACTATCAAAGTTCTTCTTTGATAAGATACGCAAAAAGGAAACCTTTCTCTCGCACATTAAACCCAACGATTTTGGTTCATCATTTTTCAAACCACATCCATCCATTGAAATTTATAGCTATTGCAACTGATTTATGTATTATCGTATTCTTTTAAAAGATGAAAAAGGAACTATTCGCTGCCTAATCTTAGGTAGATTTACCAATTTTTTTAGTCCCAACTTCTTTTTTGTTTAAACATACATGATAAGTTCACGAACTATGAACGTTCACCGTTAAAGGAATTAGCCGCTACTCTTGTGACTCGCATTTTTCTCTGATAAACTATTTCTGAGTTGATACATCATCGAAAATGTATTCCAATCAGCTTATTGACCGCTAATCACACTCCTTCGAGTCGTGGCGGTCTTTTCTCTTTTGATAGAAAAAACGTCTCAATAAAATATATTTTTCAAAGAGGAGTAACTATTTTGAAAAAAATTAAAATTTTTTAGTCCAAACATTTATTGGGATTATTGTATTTAGCTATATATTCCTAAAAAAATATCTTACTTTCTATTTTTGGAATCCCTTATTTGCTCAACACAATATTCCAAATAGTTACAGTAGCTCCAGAATGCACAGGTCTATTCGACATACTGTATATTTTGGTGACGAAATATCTTTTGCTATTGCTTTCTTTTTTATTGGTACAGGAATCAATATCCTTCTCTATAATTTTTTGAAAAAAGACAGAGGAGTCTCGAAAAAAATTTGCTATACAATCCAATTAATCATCGTTGTTGTGGCCTTAATAAAACTATATACGAGTAAATTTTTCTTACTGTTTTAAATTTGCTCAGAAAATGTGAACAAGGAGATGGCTATATCAATATTTTTCTCCGCAACAGCCCATCTTCATGAATAAACTTGTATTGTCTTTTCTAGAGCTCCAGCTAGATTCAAAATTGACTTACAAAATTTAGAGTTCATCTTCTGTCATTCTTTTGTTTCTTATGACTTGTTCTATTTTTAGGTCTATATTGTTCTAAACCTCTAGTGGTACAATGAACCAAAAAGGAGTTTTTACTTTGAAACGCTCAACAATCAAGCTGTATTCTTTCTTTTTTGTATTCTCGATTACTTTTATTTTATTCGTGAACGAGTCTTACATTCATAATTCATTCATTGATAAGCTTTTGGACTATATTGCTTCACCAATACTCGTAGGTGTCATCTTCTTTATGCTCGATTCTCTAAAAAAAAGAAGCGAATAAAGCATATAAATGCGAACTTTCTTCTTTGAGATACGGAAAAAAAGCAAATTATATAGATTTTCTCTACAAATTCGCTTTTCTCGAAAAAATTCAACTGTGAAAATTACCTAAGCTTTTTATTGATCACCAGCAAAATAATCGTCAATATAAGACTTTATTTCTTCATAGTCTTTTTTCATAAACAATGCAGCAGGTATTTCGATTATTGGTAGATTATTCTCATTTTCAAAAGGCGTAAACGGTTTAGGAACCACCAAATAGTCAACAGTGTCTTTATCCCTAATGTAATCAATAGAAACGTCATAATACTTTGAAAAATAGGCTTTCAAGCTCTCGTTATTCCTAATAGCTGGCGCAGCGAATATTGAACCATAGTTTATCCCTGTACTGACTGTTAGTACAAAACAAATTTTCTTCATGATACCTCCCCCTTTACTAATAACTATACGGGAACAAACGAAAATTATAAAGCGTTTTCATTAATTACCTATGCTTCTCAATTGAATTTCACACTATGAGAACGCCTCTAAAAAGCAACTACAAATTAGATGAAACAACAGCTATTTCATCTAATTACGGAACTCTTTTTATTAACGATTCTGTTACAATTTTTGCGGCATACCCTTGTAGGCAATTTGATTTAATTGACCAGGCAAATAGAGCCAGTAGTTATTAAGCTATAGACCTGTATTTTTGCAAAAAAAAACCGTTTAAACGGTTTTAGTCTAGATATGATTTAATTATTTTTTCAAAATCCTTATTGATCATTGAATTGAAAGCAATATTGATAAGTTGCTCTGAATCATTGTTTAATAATAAAACTGCGTAATAAGATGGAAGAGAACCTTTTGGTTTAACTTTTTTATAGGATATTGATTTGATACTATCTTTGTCAATTATCTGATTATTCTTTAATGAAATTGCATTTTCATAGATAATAACATTGTCAGCTCTCTTGAAGATAAGTATATATAAGCCAATGAGAATAGATATTAAGCCAAAGATTATAAGTACTATTGGTGTATAAATAAAATTAGATCCTACAATCATTGCAATGCCAAGTAATAGAAAAACAATTCCATTTTTTAAACTGTCAGTTTTAGATTTAAATAAAATGTCCCCTTTGCTGTCCATGAAATCACCCCCTAACTTGAAAAGAGTATCACAAGTTTAATACTAAGTAAATAACTTGAAAATAACTAAAAACCACAAAATACTCTAAAGTTCAGCAGATATCAATGTGATAGTTGGTTGTTATCTGCTGAACTTAGTATTGGAAATTAGGAAGAATAATTACTTCATTTTATTTTGCATACTTAGAGTACTCAGTCTAGTTATAACTAGTGTACAATCAAGCGGTAAAATGACTTGCTGTATGTTGTAATTTTAAACATAAGAGAACTCTCCAGACTTTTTATTCCGACGCCTTAAGTCTATCAGAGAGTTCTCTTTGTTTAGTAGAAAATCAATGCTTCTTTCTACTATTTATTTTTTTGAGCTGGACCTATATCCCAGTCACTTTTCTCTTAAGTTTTGAACTTAATTTAGCTAAATAATTTTGCTTGAATAAATTCTACCATCAAAGCCCACGCTTTTTTTGATTGATCTTCATGAAATTCATCAAACCATTTATGTGTAAAACCGTGCATCGTATCCTTAAATTCTTTATATTCTACTTCAACACCACTTTTAAGTAACTTCTGTGCAAACTCTGCTTCCTCCTGCTTCAAAGAATCATATTCAGCCGAGATAATAAGAGCAGAAGGAAATATACTCCCATTAGCATTAATTGGTGAAGCTAACGGATTTGCTGTGTCTTCATTCTTATTAAAATACCAATTAAAATACTCTTCCATTCTAGAAACAGGAATTGATTTATCTTTGTCATTTGTCTTTCTATATGATGGCGGTGTATCCTGTCTCAAAACAGCATAATCTGCAATCAGTCCCTTAATATTAAGTCTTTTTTGAGCGTCGTTTAACACACATAGTGCTGCTGAAATATAGCCTCCTGCGCTATGGCCCATTAATAGAACATTGTTTTTTTGAAGATTATATATTTCACTATTATCAAGAACCTGGTTAATAAAATCATAGGATGAAAGTATCGGTACTGGGAACTTGTACTCAGGCGCAACTACATAATCAACGTTGATAACCGCTACTCGAGCCTTATTTGCAATCTCTTGACAATAAATTCCATCCTGTTCACAATACCTTAGTACCATCCCGCCGCCATGGAAGTTAAAGACAACAGGCAAATTGGTTTCATAATCGTATCCTTCAGGTCTATAGATATATCCATCTATATAGCCACAGTGTTTAGAAAAATAAGAAATCTTCTCAATATCATCCTTTAGTCTTTCTTCTTTTATCATGTCACAATACTTTTCTTCTTTTTTCAGTCTATAGTCAAAAATTGTTTTGTCTTCATCCAGCATTCGTTATATTTCCCCCATCCAATTAAAAACTAATGGTAACCACATACCAATATATCTATTTATATCATCCGTTTTATTCGCATATTGCTTATTCCCACAGGCCAATCCATGTCGCCCCTGTCTAAAAAGATGATATTCACATGGCAGTCCAAAATCTTGAATTTTTTTTACTAAAGAAGTTGTATGTTTCGCATTCGTAACAGCATCTTCAGTAGTATGCCAGATAAATAACTCCGGAATATCTGATTGCAAATAGTTTTCAACCTCTAATTCTTTACTTTGTTCTAAAGTTGGACTGATGCTTTTGTGCAGGCATTTATTCATCATGTCCTTTTGAAATTTGGATAATTCACTATTCGTAAAATGATCCATTCTGGCATTCAGCATGGGATAGCACAAAATACTTCCTCTAGGTTTCAACTCTTTTGATTTTGGCACAAATTTTAATTTGCTGACTAATTCCTCATCATTCCACCTAAAAGCCTCCATAGCAACGATATGTGCTCCTGCTGAGAAACCAATTGTAAAAATGTGATCTTTGTCTATATACCATTCCTCAGAATTCTCCTGGATAAGAAGCAGCGTTTCCATGAGCTCAAGTATTTGAGAGGGATAATAACCGTTGTCGTTTATATCAGCTAACTCTTTGTAGCAAGCCTCTCGACTTTTAATAAACGTAGAGTATCTTAATACAAAACAAGCATACCCTTGGGATAAAAATTGCATTGCCACGGCTTCCCCTTCTTTGATCGCAGAAATCATATAGCCTCCTCCAGGGCAAATAACTACTGCTGGCCACTTTCTATTAACTTCGTATGAGATGATTGGATCCGGGATGTACGCCTCAACAAATGCGGTATCATTCAATTCTATTTTTTTATGAAACATGTTTACCTCTCTAATCCAGGCTCGTCTTTTTCAAAACCGAAAAAATAAGTACAAACAGCAGCCACAACAAGTGCAATCAACGAAGCGATTACGCCATTATATATATTACTTGTAGATTTTCCTACGAAAGCTAGTGTTGCCGTCACACTAGATGAAGGAACTAGTGTTGCAGAGATTACCTTAGTGAGCCCTCCATACAGCCCGCCTGCAAAGCCTCCTGCTATCAATCCTATAAAAGGTTTTTTATAACGAGTGCATATCCCATAGATTACAGGCTCAGAAGTTCCAGCAACGATAGCAGTTATTGCATAGCTAGCTGCTAAAGATTTTTGTGACTTGTCTTTTAATCTGAAGAAAGCACCTAGCGCGACTCCCATTACAGAAAAACTAGCATAGCAAAGAGCTGGGCCTGCGAAGCCATCCCATCCCTGCGTAGCAAAGATTTGGAAGAGAGCCGTAATGAGTACCATGTGCATACCAGTCATTACAAGAATTGGATACAAAGCTGAGATAATCGCTATACCTAGAAATCCAATATAATTTTGTAACCCTAAAAGTCCGTTTACAACATAGTTTCCTAGAAATGCTCCTGCTGGGCCAATGAGACACAAAGATAGTGGTAACATAACAAATATGGTAAATGCAGGTGCAAAAACACTTCTTATCGAGCTATGAATATACTTATTAAAGAATTTCTCTACATAGCTCATTACCCATACAGAAAGGATAGTTGGAATGATTGTTCCACTGTAATCCAACATATAAACAGGTAGTCCAAAAACGGTGAATTTAGCCCCCTCTGTCACCATTTGAATAAGGGTTGGGTGAATTAAAATTGCCCCTAATAAGATACCTAGGACTGGTGTAACACCAAATTTTTTAGCCGCAGAATAGCCTACAATTACTGGAAAAAAGTAGAAACCAGCGTCTCCTACAAATGTCAGCAGAGTAAAAATATCGCTTTCTACTGGGAGTAAATTTAACAAATCTGGTCCTAAAATAGCAGTAAACATTTTGAACAGGGCACAAGCAACTATTGCGGGAATAACAGGTCCCATTGTTCCAGAAAGACCATCAAGAATTCCTAAACCTAAGGATTTGAAGCCATTCCTTTTACTTTTATCAGGTAAAACTTCAAGCTCGTTCTCTTCTGTCCCTTCATTTAAGATAATAGTTACCTCATCAAAAACATTATTGACATCGGCTCCAATGATGATTTGCAGCTGATCTCCCACTTTCATAACCCCGAGTACCCTAGGCACTTCTTTTAACCTCTCAATATTCACTAAATCAAAATTCTTTATATTAAAACGGACTCTAGTTGCGCAGTGTAATGCATTAGAAATATTCGTTTTTCCACCAGAAAGTTCAATAATACTTTTAGCTGTGTCTTTAAATTTATCTGACATGATTTTCCTCCAAATTCTTAAGCATGGCCTGTGCTCATTATTGTTAACGTTTACACCACTAATAGTAAACTCGTTTACCTTTCAAGTCAACATGTTTACTTAAAATAATAAAAAAAAAACTAAAAACAGTATCCTTAAAAAGAATAGTGTCTTTAGTCTCATTCACTCGTTTTATGTTGTTTGTTTTTCAATCAATGCAACAGGTATAATAATTTGTTTGTTAGGTATATCAGAGGTTTCATTACTCTCTTTTTCAATGATATCAATCAAAGACGATACTGCTTCATGTGCAATTTGATTTGTATTTTCAGATATCATTGTTATCTCCGGAAAGCTATAGGAGCTTAATATCTGACTTCCGTAGGTAACAATTTTCAGATCTTCGGGAACACTAATCCCCAAGGATTTACAGACTTTTAAACACTGAATAGCCAGAGTATAGGATTCAACAAAAATACCATCTGCCTCAGGATTCTCGATAAACATTTGAGTGATTACACTTGGTACATCTTTGTTTCTTTCATTAATTCCAGTAAAATAAGACCTGAGTTTCTTATCGTTTTTTTCTAATTCTTCAGCAAATCCTTTGTATCGATCATCATTATATTCTCCTACCTGATAGGCGGATATATATAATAAGTTCTTACAGTTCTTCATAATTAAGTGCTTAGCTGCAATTACTCCTGCCAAATGATTATCTGACTTAATCACTGGTATGCTTTCAGAAAGCTGATGTCCAATAGTTACGATTGGAAGATTTTCATCTATAGGTAAATTGGCATCATTTGTAAAACTCCCATAAATTATTCCGCTAATTCTTTTTTCTCTTAATTCTTCAAAAAAAAGTTCTTCTTTTTCTTTATCATACAAAGAACTACAAATCATCAAACTATAACCAAAACTATAGGCAGCTTGTTCTAACAATGAGACTAGAACACTGTAATAAGCAATATGCCCTGTGGGGAAAACAGCTCCTATTGTTTTAAAAAACTTTTCGTCTAAAATTTGATTCTCTCCAGGTATTGAGTAACCCCATTCTTTTGCGACTCTGAATACTTTTTCCTTTGTACTATCGTTAAACTTGCCTTTTCGATTAAGTATCCTAGAAACGGCTGCTTTAGAAATACCAACTTCATCAGCTATATCTTGTATTGTTGCCATATTTTCACCTTCTTTAGTAAACTTTGTTTACTTCATCAGAGTTAGTATATCATACCTCTTATAAGAATTAGCAGAACAATTTTTCATAACTATGTTAAACGCCCATGCATTGCAATCTTGGTGCAATCGATTGCTTAAGAAAAGGGATCTGATTTCTTGCTACAACAGCATTTCATCTTCTCACGATCAGCTGTAAAATTGCTAAAAAAGACGGGGCGCTTTGCCCGTCTTTTACGCTATCAGTTAGTCCTTGTCCCTTTGAAATATTATTGTGCTTTTCTAAGCAGGTCATCAATAAAATCATCTGGAATAGTTTCAACAAAGTTATAGTCTCTACGATCGCTACCAGCTAACCATGAAGAACTTTTCAGTTGTTTTACACTCATAAGAAGAGAAACCTAGATGATTCTCTCATTTACCGGCTTTTTTATAACAATCTTGACTGGAGTACATCTTCCTCCGTTACAGTCACTTTCAGATACACTGCACGCTGCCACAGCCAACAAAGCATCCATTTCAGCTCTTAAAACAATTTTATCTCCTGCTTTAGATTTAGGGGGCTCCACAGAAATTTTTCCATCTGGTAATATTTTAGTATACATAAATATATTAAAAGGCGTAATTTCTTCCTTACGAATATCAAAGGTTTCAAGAAGGGCCTTATTAATATTTGATAAACAGCTAGGATGATTCTCACCTGTTTTGTAAAAGAAATCAT
>NZ_JAFLVR010000063.1 GCF_017315985.1 Candidatus Enterococcus murrayae
GATATACTTATTCTATATATAATATTTTTTTTGCTAATGGAATAATTATAATCATTCTAAAAATTCGATTTAGTATTAGAAAGGAGGAGTTAAAATTATGAGTACCGATGCAGCATTTGAATTTATTGAAACAGAAAGTCAGCGTCAAGAATTTCAAGCTTGTGTGGAAGAGTTAAGGGGACAACGTGGTGCACAAATGCCAGCCTTGCAGGAAGCTCAAAGGATTTATGGATATTTGCCAATCCAGATTATGAAAAGGCTTTCAAAAGAACTTGCGCTTTCCTTAGAAGAACTGTACAGCACAGCTACCTTCTATGCGCAATTCACTTTTGTGCCTAAAGGAGATTACACAATCAGTGTGTGTATGGGAACAGCTTGTTATGTCAAAGGAGCCGGAGATATTTTAGAATCATTTTCTACCGAGCTGAATATTGAATCAGGTGAAACGACTGCTAATCGCAAATTCACTTTAGAATCCTGTAGATGTATCGGAGCCTGCGGTCTGGCACCTGTATTAACTGTCAATGAAGAAGTCTACGGCCGCCTATCTAAGAAAAAAGCAGATAAAATATTAGTCACCTATCTAAATAGAAACTAGCAAAATTTCGCTCCACTATCTTCCAATAATCCGATACCTGCAAAATAGTCGTGAAAGTTTCTTAGGACATTGTTGTTGTTGAATAGAATTCTTAAGAGTCAGGAGTAAATAATATGAAAGATTGGAATGAACTAAAGGAACTTCGAGACACTTATCACCAGACAATCACGATACGCTTAGATGATGAAGATCGTAATGATTATCAATATGAAAAGGAAATACTAGTGTGTGCTGGAACAGGTTGTATTTCATCTAAGAGCAGTGAGTTTGTTGAGGCTTTAAAAACAGAATTAGCTAAAAATGATTTGACGGACAAAGTAAATATCGTAAAAACTGGATGCTTTGGACTTTGTGCGCAGGGTCCAATCGTCATTATTTATCCAGAAGCTGTCTTTTATCACCAAGTTCAAGCAAAACATGCGAAAAAAATCGTTTCTGATCATTTGATTAAAGGAAAACTAGTCGAGAAATTGTTATACCACGATATTGAAACTAAAGAAATTATTAATAAATTGATGGATACACCCTTCTATCACAAGCAAAAACGTGTAGCTTTGCGAAATTGCGGCCGCATCAATCCAGAACAAATTGGGGAATACATTGCTTTTGACGGATATCAGGCCTTAGCAAAAGTAGTAAACAGTTTTTCTCGCGAAGATGTGTTGAACATCTTAGAAACCTCTGGTCTACGCGGTCGCGGCGGTGCTGGCTTCCCTACATTTATGAAGTGGTCATTTGCTAAGGCTAGCCAAGCAGATCAAAAGTACGTTATCTGTAATGCCGATGAGGGCGATCCAGGAGCCTTCATGGACCGTTCAGTTTTGGAAGGGGATCCGCACGCCGTCATAGAAGCGATGGCTATCGCGGGCTACACAATTGGGGCTAACCAAGGATACATTTATGTTCGTGCAGAATATCCGATTGCCGTAAATCGCTTACGGATTGCAATTAAGCAGGCACGCGAGGAAGGGCTTCTAGGAAAACATATCTTTGGCAGCAATTTTTCTTTTGATTTAGATTTGCGTTTAGGGGCTGGCGCTTTCGTATGTGGCGAAGAAACGGCATTATTAGAAAGTATTGAAGGACATCGCGGCGAGCCGCGCCCGCGCCCACCTTTTCCTGCAGTCAAAGGTTTATTTGGAAAACCGACGATCGTGAATAATGTGGAAACATTGGCCAACATTCCTCAAATCATTTTAAATGGGCCAGAATGGTTTGCTAGCTTCGGATCGGAAAAATCCAAAGGAACGAAGGTTTTCGCCTTAGGAGGGAAAATTCAAAATACCGGATTAGTTGAAATACCGATGGGTACGACCTTACGAGAAATCGTTGAGGACATCGGCGGCGGTATCCCTGATGGCAAAAAATTTAAAGCGGCTCAAACTGGCGGTCCGTCTGGCGGATGTATTCCACAAGAACATTACGATATACCGATCGATTATGAAAATTTGAAGCAAATCGGTTCGATGATGGGGTCTGGCGGTCTGATTGTCATGGATGAAGACAATTGTATGGTGGATATCGCAAAGTTTTTCTTAGAATTTACTGTAGAAGAAAGCTGTGGGAAATGTGTACCTTGCCGAGTTGGGACGAAACGTTTGTTGGAAATCCTAGACAAAATCACAATGGGTAAAGCAACGCTAGAGGACTTGGATAAGATGGAAGAGCTGTGCCACCATATTCAAGAAAATTCCTTATGCGGACTTGGACAAACTGCTCCCAATCCGGTACTCTCCACTTTCCGTTATTTCAAAGAAGAATACTTAGCTCATGTTGAAGAACGACGCTGTCCGTCTGGTGTATGTAAAAACTTGATCCAGTACCGTATTCTGCCAGAGAAGTGTACAGGTTGCCGGGCTTGTGCTAAAGGATGTCCAGTAAGTGCGATTAGTGGTGAAGTGAAACAACCTCACGAAATCGATCAGTCGATCTGTACGAAATGTGGCTTATGTATTGATACTTGTCGCTATGATGCGATCACGGTCATATAGGAGGTGGAGCAAGTGAAAGAAGTAATGATAACCATCAACGGAAAAATTTGTACTGCTCCAGAAGGAACGACGATTCTCGAAGCAGCGCGAATCAACAATATTGAAATCCCTACTCTGTGCTTTTTAAAAGAAATCAATGAAATCGGCGCCTGTCGAATGTGTGTAGTAGAGGTCAAAGGAGCCCGCAGTTTGGTAACTGCCTGTGTCTACCCAATCAGCGAAGGAATGGAAATTACCACTAACTCAAAAAAAGTGTTCAATTCCCGCAGAGTAACTTTAGAGTTGATTCTTTCAACTCATGAACGAAAATGTCTTTCATGTATTCGAAGCGGAAATTGCGAACTGCAAAAACTCTGTAAGGAATTTAATGTGGCCGATGAAGATTATTTCAATGGCGAAAACTGCGAATATGAATTCGACGATAGTGCTGTACACATGGTCCGTAATAATAATAAGTGTATTCTCTGCCGTCGTTGTGTCGCCGCTTGTTCAAAATGGCAGGCAGTAAGTGTTATCGGGCCGAACGAACGTGGTTTTAACACCCATATTGGCAGTGCCTATGAACAAAATCTAGGTGATGTGCCATGTATTTCCTGTGGACAATGTATCGTCGTTTGTCCAACAGGAGCGATACATGAAAAAGATCAGACTCAAGAAGTTTGGGATGCTCTAGAAGATCCGACGAAGCATGTGATCGTCCAGACTGCCCCTTCTATTCGGGTCACTTTAGGCGAAGCCTTTAACATGCCGATCGGAACAAATGTAGAAGGAAAAATGGTCGCTGCCTTACGTCAGATTGGTTTCGATAAAGTTTTCGATACAAACGTCGCTGCTGACTTTACAATTATGGAAGAAGCCAATGAGTTTTTAGAACGTGTTGGGAATAATGGACCGTTCCCGATGTTCACTTCTTGTTCGCCTGGCTGGGTAAAATACTGTGAACACTATCATCCCGAACTGATTCCTAACCTGTCAACCTGTAAATCACCGCAGCAAATGTTTGGCGCCTTGGCAAAAACCTGGTATGCCGAAAAAGAAGGGATCGATCCAAAAGATATTTTTGTAGTAGGCATCATGCCGTGTACTGCGAAAAAATTTGAGGTTACTCGTGAAGATGAAGCCGCAGCTGGCTACTCCGACTGTGATGTTGCGTTGACTACTCGTGAATTAGCTAGGATGATCGACAAAGCCGGGGTTCGTTTCGTGGAGTTGGATGATGAGGCCTTTGATAATCCTCTAGGAGAAGCAACTGGTGCAGGCTATATTTTCGGTGCGACAGGAGGAGTTATGGAGGCCGCCTTGAGAACAGCTGCTGAAACTTTAGCCGGTCATTCATTGGAGCAAGTGGAATTCACAGAGGTTCGCGGAATGAAGGGCATCAAAGAAGCAACCTACGAAATGAGCGGCGCAACGATCAATATAGCTGTAGCATCAGGAATCGGTAACGCCAAGAAGCTACTCAAGCAAATCGAATCAGGTGAGAAATTCTATCACTTCGTAGAAATCATGGGCTGCCCAGGCGGCTGCATCAACGGTGGTGGACAACCCGTCCAACCAGCTTCTGTTCGTAACTTCGTTGACTTGAAGACCAAACGTGCGGCTGCTCTATATTCAGAAGATAAAGGCAAAGGATTGCGGAAATCCAATGAAAGCCCAATCGTCCAAAAAATCTACCAAGAGTTCTTAGAAAAACCAGGAAGTTTAAAAGCGCATCATATACTTCATACCAGCTATCGTGATCGTACGAAGATTAAAGTATAAAAAAAGTGCTAAATGAATACTCTATGCCTCATCAATAATTGAGTTGGCATAGAGTATTCATTCATCTATGGAATTTTTACTTTCCCAAATTGATTTGTTTTCTGATCCCAAGCATAGTTCTGAATTGTTGTATCTGGTTCTAGATAAACCGTTAGCCAATAGACCTCTTTTCCAGTACAATTTAGGTGAATATTTTGGGAGCTATCAAGCTTTGAGATATTTTGTTCATTTTCTACTTCAGTTAAGACAAACCCAAGATATTTATAGTATTGGGGTGTGATCCAATCGACCTTGATTCCCTTGAAGCCTTTTTGTAACGAAAGTAAATACTCATTATAAGAAACAATTTTATTAATATCGCCACTATTGACCACAACGTTTTTAGTCGAAAACTTCTGATCGTAATTCGGCAACTTTACATTATTTAAAGATAAGAAACCACTGCTTGGTCTC
This sequence comes from Candidatus Enterococcus murrayae, assembly GCF_017315985.1. GTDB lineage: Bacteria > Bacillota > Bacilli > Lactobacillales > Enterococcaceae > Enterococcus_A > Enterococcus_A murrayae. The sequence goes on from NZ_JAFLVR010000063.1 coordinate 4,804, forward strand.
TTGATTGACGAAGTAGAATTTTGAATCACTTGTCGTGCATGTAATATGATTGATGTATAAGATTTGTAAAGAACATTTACCGTAATATCATCAACAGCTTCAGCAGCTTTAAAAGTTACCTCATTATTGTCACCAATTTCTGTCATGTTACTCACATTGATTGGAAAAGTTGTTACTGGTACGCCGTTAGTCATCTTGTACTCGATGGGCAGATATTCAATATCATCTATCAATAGCTCTGGAACCATTCGTCTATACGTAACCTTTTTTAAAACCTCCTCTGTTTCCATAGTAAAAGAGTTAAGTTTTTCTCCTTCACTATCGACACCTAAATAATGAACTTTAGCGAAAGCTTGCGCATTTTTCTCATAGTGGAAAGAATGAAGATACTTTTCGCTTACCGCTAACTCACCCTCATCAGCTTCAAGGTTATCGTTATTAGCAGCAGCTACGCCGTTAAGTGTATAAGTCTTTTCTGATGATTGTGGCGTGTAAAATTGCCATGCTTCTTTAAACAGAGGTAGCCACTCCTCCTCTACCCATTCTTCGATCCAGCTATCAATCCATGCTTTCACTTTGCTCTCAATTGCTTGCAACCAAGTCATTCCAGAAGCTTCAAAATCACTTTTTGTTTTTGTAAGAACAGCCGCCCGCTGTTGTTCGACTTGATTATCTTTGACTTCTTCTGAATCAAATAAGCTATTCCATTGCTCATCACTCAGCTTGGCTACTTTTGCTTTATCATAGCCAAAAGTTGGCGGTTTAGTTTTTGTACCAATAACTTTTCCATTCTTATCTAAAGGAAACCCAACCAATTTTTCAATCCCATCATTTGTCACCTTAGACACATTTTTGCTCGTGGGTTTGTATAGAATATTACTTGTATCCGCATGGTCAATTCCGTTATGTTCAATAGTCATTTCAGTATAATAATTGTCAAATATTTTACGACTTACTACGGCTGGTTCTGCGCCATAGTAATTGGTTTTGACTAAAACCCAAATAATACAATTGTCCGTTACTTCGATACTTTCATCTTCCAATTTGACTTCTGGTTGATCTACTCCTTGCTTGATTCCCTTCCAGCTATTTTTTTCGGCTAAATCAAGTGCAGTATATCCTAAAGAAGCAGCCTGATTATATGCTGTATTGAATTCTTCCTCTGAAGGACTGCTGATTTCTATATTGGGATCATCTGTATCATAAGGCATGATTAAATACTTCGTTTCCTTTAATTCAGGCTCCACAGTCAAATTTAACTGCGCACTATGATAGGCGCTGCCCAATCCAATCTCAATTTTTACCTTCTCTTTTACTTGTTGTGATTTGTAATGTTTTTTTCTTGGCGCTTCAATCTCAATATTTCCAGGGATTACCCTTGGCGAACCGCGCATAAACATGATTTCATAGTTATAATAATCATACAAGCCAAATCGATCCGCAGCTCCAGTCGCAGTAATCGGAAGGTCATAGGATTTATCATAATCCCATCCCCAAGCTATGTTCCCAGAACCATTATAAGACTGTTTATAAATATTTCCTGTGGAATCCAAAATTGTCACTGACGATTCAAAAAAACTCATTTCAACAGTATAGGGAAACTCTGCATTCTGAGTCCCCGTAAAATCATTCGGCTCTCCGCCTGTAGCGATCTCAATCCAACTTTTTTCATCTTCTTGAACTTCTGGAACACTCGTCGTTTCAGTGACATGTTGTGGCAGATTAGTAGTTGAACGATTGTCCACGAACCACTCTCCGCTATACTCACTACTTGCAACGTAGTAATTGCCGCTATATCGAACAGGACTATTATTTGTTCGTCGAATTACATAAACTAGTTTCCTATCTTGATTATCTATAAAGCAAACATTTCTGTGCGCCGCTCTCATTTGTGCTCTTGACGGATTTGTACTGGTAATATTTCCCATCTCTCCAACAGTTTTGTAATATTTTTTATCGTATATTGTTGGATGCTTTGCGTCTCCATCGGCAACATTCGACCACATACCTGTATCACGATAATTGTCGATCGTTGCAGTCAAACGGTCAATTTGTGAAAATGGGATATCATGGAACACCGGTGCCTTCAGTGCTTTAGAGCTGGGGTATGCGTAGAATTCTGTATCGCCATCTCCCAGCGTTTTGGGAAGCTGTGTGGCCTTTTCCAGATATTTGTCCAGTTTTCCTTTTAATGGATCTCTAAAATCATATGGATATGCTGTTGGTGTCGTTCCATATAGTGGACCGTCCGTCAGAAAGTTATAGTACAAATTTCCTCCCCAGACCCATGTACGTCCATTTTGATCAATGAAATAGCCGTTATAATCATTGGCGTAAATTTTTTGTATTACAGGAGAATATGAAGCCGATGAAGTATCTATTTCCAATAATCTGGGCGTGGAAAAATCTCTAGGCCCGTTCATTCCTTTTCCATACAGCTTACCAAACTCATAGATTTTATTATCATTTGTCTGAACCATCGAATGATAAAATCTTGCATCAATATCTAGAATTTCTTTGTCATCAAAAAAAGTTACTTTGGTAGGTCGATTTCGTGTCGTTGTATTTCCTAGGCCTAGTTGTCCTTCAGCATTCAGTCCCCATACATAAAGATTACCTTCATTTGTCAGAACCATCACGTGTTGATACCCTACGGCAATTTTTTTTATTCCTTCAGACTGACTTAAATTGGTAAGATCGTCAATCTCTTTTGGTGTTGTATTCGTTTCTCCCAACCATGGAATAAGCGTTCTAGAGCCATATCCCCATGCATAGACTTTGCCGGATTCTGTTACTGCATATACAGCAGTCAAATGCGCTTGCCCAGTAGCAACAAACGAAACTTTCTCAGGTAAATTCACTTTTTGGGGAATCCATTGGTTTGTGGTAGAACCTATGCCCACTTTTCCATTCCTACCATCACCCCACGCATAAAGTTCTCCATCGGTAGTGATTGCATATTGGTTTACATATCCAGCTGTAATACTATCCAGTTTAATATTGTTATCAATGAAAAAGTTGACACGTCTCATTCCACCTAAATAGTCGGTCTCCGGTAAGCCTAATCCTTGAACTCCATAATGATTGTATCCCCAAGTCCAAAGGGCCCCATGACTATCAATTGCCGAACCTCCCAATTGAAAATTTGCAGTCGATACAAATTTAACTGCTGACTGCTGAGAGACATTTCTTGCGGGAGCATCAGAAGCGGCAAGATCATAAGAAAACGGCTGCTGTTTGATCAATGGAATGATTTCGTTTTCGTCATCACTTTCTGAGCTTTTTTCATCGAATGAATGACTTGATTCTATTGTTTTTTCATTAACTGTTTCCGAACTTTTTTTCTCAGATGTTGCGGCTGATTTTTCAACTGAAGAACTTGCAGAACTGCTAGCCTCCTTAGCTTTTCTACTAATTATTTCGGAGTTCTCTTCTGTTGAAGTGGTTGCAATTGTTGAATCAATGGGACTCCTTTCAGCTAAAGAAGTTGATTCTGCATAAATGCCAGAATTCCCCTCAATAGAAAGGAGTAAAACGGCTAATAATAAGAACTTCACTATTCTTTTGTTCAATGAATTACTCCCTCCTATTCCTCACGTTTTTCTGCTAATATTTCATCGACTGTTCTTAGCGGCTCTGCGGTCTGTGGATCATCACTGCCCCACCAAGAAAGACGATAATCAAACTTCTTCGTATGGATTGCTTCTGTTTTTGCAACGATATCAAAACTCACATCTTTATAATTTTCTTTTTGATCATCAGGAATGACGAGTTTCACTTTTTCGAATAAGTTAGTAGATGTTTCGCCTGGGGCAAGCTTATCCAGATAATAATAATATCCGTCTTTCCCATCCTTCCATTTAGTTGTATCTAGACCAATCAATTGCACTTGATTATCTAGCTGGACTTCGAAAGGCTCTCCATCTCTTATAGCTGCTGGAAAAACCATCAAACGTACAAATGCATCCAAGCTTTCTGTATTTTTCGCCGCAACAACTTTATTGATCTCCGTATCAGTAGAAACTTCATCCAACTGTACGAAATCATCCACTAAAGCGACATTGAACAATGGATTTCCCGATTTGAAATGATTTTGTACAGAGTCATTCGTTATAAACCAAGCGAATGTTGAAAGTGAAAGAAGACTAACAGTAAAAACAATAAGCGTTCTTCTTGTTAGTGTCCTCCTCTTTGAAATCTTTGATCGAAGCCTACGAAAAATATTCTGAAGCTGATCCTTCAAAACAGCATCACCTCGTTTCAATAAAATGAACTGGTGCCTTCAACAAAACTTGAAGCGCACCAGCTTCATTTGTGTGCTCAAGTCATATGCACTGCGACAATGTTAAATATTTTTTGATCGATTTCTTTTAACCGCTATCAAACAAACGATAGCAACGAAGATAAGTCCTATCCAAATGAACCTACTCTTTAAAATTTCTCCAGCACGGGGAAACAATCCTTTACCACCTGACTCAAAGGATTGCTTATTTCCAGCACTTTTGGGTGGGACAGATTCTTTTTGATCTTTTCCTTTTTCTGAACTGATCGCTATAAACTGCCATTCAACCTCGGCTTCGCTTGGTCCAGAATAATATAATTGATTCCATTTTTTTACGTCATTCACCACTAAATCAATGACTGCCGCCTTTTCCGATCTTGCAGCAATAGATCCAAAGGAAACTTCTTTGCTTCCATCATTATTCGTACCTAAGTTTCCTTGGTAGACTTCTTGATCCTCAAAAAGAATCTGCATAGATATGTTTTCAATCAAATCAATTTTTCCCGTTTTTGATTTTGGTCTAATAACTAATTTCAGGTCATACGCTTCGTCTCGGAGATTCTTAATGATCAATTTTCGCTTAACCATATCTCCTGGCTTTAAATCGTCTAAGTTAAAGAAGTAGCCGCCATCTTTTGTGATATTTATTCCATCTTCATCACCAACTAAAAATCCATCTGGTAAATTTTTTGCAGCAGCTGAGACGTTTTGAAAAGAGATCATAGACAAGATCATGACCAATAGTAAGAAAATTATTTTGCTTAGTCGTTTCACCGCCTCACTCCCATTCAATACAGCTTATTAAATGAACATTTTTGCAAAATGAACTTGCACTTGCTGTTTTTTTATAACGTCGCCTTAATCGCATTAGCAATATTAGTTGGAATTCCTGGGAATCCGCCACCATCGATAGCTTCTTCCGTTGCCTGTAGTGCTTCAATTCTTACGTCTAACGAGTAATCCATCAATTGATACGTATTGTCAGCACTGCCATCCAATGTAACAGATGTTAAAATCAATGGAGACGTTTGACCAGGAGCCAATGTACCAATGTAGTAGAACCAACCACCGTTAGCATCATAAGCCCATTTTCCAGTAGTAACTGTTCCACTGTCCACATCACCAGAATACCCCAATAAAATTTTCGTATCCAAAGCTGACTTAGTAATATCTGCTGGATGTGAAGCGACTGCCCAATCTTTATCACTTGATATGCCAAGTTTATAGTAGAGATATTTCACATTTGAAACGGTCACTGTTTTTGTCTGTAAATCATAAGAAAAATCTCCATCCATTTTGTACAGTGTGCCGCTTACATCACGATATAAAGCAAATTCATACTTATTAGTGAACACTTGCTTTCCGACGATTGTTACATCTGCAGGGAGCCCAGAAACTGTTAGCCCTAAATTTGCAGGATCATCATAGCCATTATTGGAAAAATCAATTGATGGTACTGGAACCAAATCAGTATCATTCTGCTCTGTATCAAAAGCATATTGCTTTAATTTGTTTCCGTCTGCTTCCATTTTTTGCAATGCTTCTTTAAATGACAAACGTACAACGACATCAGTATCACTATTACTAAGGACACCAACTTCCTTCTTCACTTCTTCTCCTGGTGTCCAACCATCTGGCTCTTCGAAGTCCTCGACGATTTTAACTGAGCCATCCGGTAACGCCCCTGTCTTGAATTTGTTGGTCACATTATCTGTAGATGTAAACCAGGCAAAGGTCCCAATCAATACCAAGACAATCACCATAATAAGTGATAACCCTACTGCTTTTTTCTTTCTCGAATTCATAAGAATCCCCCTTAAAATTTATTTTGCTATCAAAAAGTGATGCACACTTTTTGTCAAGCCTTGCTAAAAAAATACTTTGAGATGAGACTAAATAGTAGAATGACGGCAATCGCAATTCCTATAGACAAATAAGGACTGCCTTGTATAATCGCTAGGAGCGTTCCAATAAAAGGGATAGCGAAATTAACGATTCCAATTATTTGCTGAGCAGATATTTCTGGATCATCCATATTGTTTGCATCCCCTCTTGTTACAAGCGTCTTTTTCTCCTTGTTCATACTGACAACTCGGTGCGTCAGATAGATTGAACCATCCTCTATTCCGCTTGGCACGAAGGTGACTACATCGTCTACTTCAACTTTAGAAGGAGTTATGATTTTAACAATCAGTAAATCTCCTTTTTCAAAGGTCTCACCTTCGAACCTTTTTTTAATTGATTTATCTGTCTTCATGGAGTTGGTTTTAACTGTGTAAAAGCGATAGCCAAAAATCGACTTATCGGTTTTATCATCAAATCTAAACCATGCTGCGGATGCAACTATCAGCAGCAAAAGTACCCAGAAAAGACTGTTTAGAATCCAAAGTATTCTTTTCCTCATTTCAAAACATCCTCATTTTTATTTTCGATTTTTTATTTTTCGATATTTACTGTCAGCGATCTTCACCAGCATTTCTTGCAGAAGTTCATTGTCTCTCGCACAATACCCTTCACTCATATGAATAACGGGTATCCGTCTTGATAGAAAAGACTTAAAATTGCTAGACAAAGCCATGTCTGTAACAATCAAATCTATCTCTTCACAAAAGCATTTTTCTATTTCAATATTGAAATAATTTCCTATCATTTGCAGCTTCGTGCTTACTAACATTTCAGGTGTTCGATTACTGATGACATAAATTCGAATTTTTGGATGAAATAGCTGCCGATTCAGTTCGAAGAAAAGAATTTTATAATAGGCCACGCATAAGTACTCGATATATTCAGCTGCTTCTGAACTCAAATTAACACTAGAATTACTCATGAAGACTTGATAAAAAGTTCTCTCTCGCTCTTTATTACTAGGAAACTCAAATGGATGATGAACATAGAGATCAATGATTCTTTGCTGTAAAGTCTTCTTATAAATAGCTATTTGATAAAAGACACCGACTAACCGAGCAAACGTCGTTTCCCGTTCTTCATCAGTCATTTTCCTTAGTCCATATTTTTCAATTGTTTCCAATTTCGCATCTACTCTTCGTAAAAAATTTAACTCCTTCAACTTTGAAGACTCTGTAAAAAAAGCCGGCAACCTTCCATCATCATGGCCGATACTCATTGCAATGATTCCGCTGATAATGAAATCAGCCTCCACCTTTAACCAGTCAGCGTTAATCATTGCTCCTTTTTTCCTTAACATGAGAGTAAAAGCGTCATAAGCTTGCTTTTCTTCAATAGTGTATGGTTTCCAATAGTACTCATTGTCAGGCACCGATCTTCTTTTTGCCCGTAATAAGGAGATAGCTAATCCATAATGTATAGTTAAAAATCTTGGACAAAATTTCCGATAAATCAGCCCTTCCAGCACACTCAAAATTTCTACTACTTCATGTGTACTGATAAATAAAAATGGCCACTTGTATGCGCCGTATACTTGTTGAAATACGCCTGTATACATGCAGCGAATAGTAATCTCCTCTCCCAAAAGAATAGGCTTACGATCATTTTTCAATGTAAGTGTATTCGCATGTGAATAAATCACCTTTTTTAAATAAGAAAGTTCTTTTTTTACCACTGCATAGGAGATATTTAATTTTTTGATGATTTCAGAAAGTGTCCATTCCTTAGGCTCTATGAAAAGAGAAAATAGTTGAAAACGATAGGATTGTTCTAAATAATGAAGGCGAAAAACTGTGGCTGAAAAATTCTTCTTTACGTACCACATAACTTTGTTCTGTTCAAAGAGATCGATCAGTTCAACGTATTCTTCGTAGTTGAGTTCTTGGATGTCCAGCTTAATATCCGACACAATTTTTTTCACTGTGGGATATGAAACATTTAAGAGTTTTACCAGCTCCATTAATTCAATTGACTGATTTTGATTCATGTGAAGATGATTGAGTATTAAATACCGTCTTAAGTAGCGAGTGTCCATTAAATCCAGAATCACTATGCTCACTCCTTCCAGACCAAAACCATTATTTTCCTTTCAACTGATTTATATCTTCATAATACAGAATAGAGAGACTATAATTTTTACATGTTTTTCTTAATATTAGGAAAATAAATGAACTTCGGTCTATTTCTAATTTATTTTTAACTCAAAAAATTCATTTTACCTTTTATATCAATAAGAGGATTATTCATTGTATAAAGGGACAAAAAAGTCCAGACCACTAACGACAGTGTCTGGACGAAAAAACTAGGTTTAAGTCAATTGATTTATCCTTATCAAAAAGCAAATAGGCTATTTTGAGTTAAATTTTTTTGATTACCTTCTAAATTTAGTATATAAGAATATTTAGCCTTGATTTGTTCTTCATTTCATAGAATCCACTAAAAAATGAACATTTATTATTTAAAACTATAAATCGCAAACATTTATTTATAAATAACATTTTAATAACTTTGTTGAATGACCATTCAATTTAAGTCGATATAAAACTGAATTATTTCCGACTATTTCTCTATTAAAGAAAAATCATCTATGGTATTCTTCAAATAAATAACGTTTTATAGGAGGTATAAATGAACTTTCTCGTTAATAAACTAGATAGAAATAAAATTTTTTTCATTCAAACAATCTTTGATTCAGAGCACCATATTTGTACCTTAGATGAGTTACTACAGGTAGTGGATATTAATCACCAAACAGCGAATTCACTTTTTCATTCTATTTTAGACGATATTCGATTATCAGATTTTTCCGATCGGATCCATTTGAACTATTCTCCAACAAATCAAATATTTGAACTGCAGATTTCTCAATCTTTTAATATTCAGACGATCCTAAACTTCTATATTTTAAGATCATCAAAGTTCCAACTTCTGAATTCATTATTGATGACAAAGTTTGAAACACTTCAAGATGTTGCAGATAGTCTCCATGTATCTTATACACAAGTACGTAGAATTATCATCGAACTTAATGACTCACTAAAAAAAGTTGGATTAGAGATATATTCGAGACGTAATGTTTACATTGCTGGAAATGAAATCAACCTTAGATTTTTCTATACAGTCTTATACGTCTCCATCTATGGCATTGGCTATTGGCCGTTCTCTTCTTTTAGCTTTTTAGATATCTCTTTACTTTTAGATGAATGCCCCAATGAGGTTTTTAAATCAATATCCTTAGACAAAAATGTTTTGACTCATTACTACTTGGCAGTTCATCTCTTAAGAGAACGGCAAGGTTTCGAGATTGATCTGCATGAAATCAGAGTTCCTTTGTACGAAGCATGTTGTGGATCGAATCAAGCAGCTTTTGAGTCCTTTTCTACGGCAATTGGTAAGTATTTACCTCAAAAGTCTGAGGCAAAGAGGATTGAAAATACACAACTGATTTGCAGCAGCCTAGTAGCACTTGGAGGCTATTCCTCTGTCGAGACGATTCCTGACTTTTTTCTTTTGAACCAAACACTTAATGAACAGAAGTTTTCTCACAAGGCCTTCTATATTATTGATCGAGTCAATTATCACCTGTCTGTTCCATTAACTTATGAAGAGCGAGAAAAAATTTTATATTCTGTCTTATGTCTGCACTATCGGATTGCTTTTATCGGCGATGCTTTGAACTATCTCGAAACTCTTCTTCCCTATTATTCTCATGAAACCAATGATCTCCGAAAGAAGCATAAAATCCAACACATTCAATATCTGGTTGAATCAGAGATGAAGACAGCTGAATTTGATTGGTCTAGAGATTACCATAAATATCTCTTACCTCAATACTGTCTGATCTATGATAAACATCTTGAGTTCGAGAAGCATACGGCTCCGATTACAGTTGCATTTATCTCACTTATTTCAAATCAGAATTTGCAGAATACTATTTGCCAATACTTTTCTTCCTATTTCAACTTAAAGGTAGCGAACAAACTTGATCAGCGTGTAGATATTATTATTAGTGAAGTCCCTATTTCAGCAGATGCCGTTTCTAATTTACGTTTACATCAGCCGATCATCCATTGTCATCAGAAAATCGTTTCCTCCGATTATGACAAAATAGCTACGGCACTCGCACAAATCGCTAAAAAGAAATTCAAATATCCCCAAATTTAGCAAAAAAATCTCCGCGTCTCAAAAAAACAAATAGTTTTTTTGAGACGCGGAGAATCTATAGATTTTTTTTAACCAAAATAACTCTAACTGCTTGCCTTCCTTCTACTAACTCATCCTTTGTCGATTTAATGCTTTCGATAGTACAGGAACCACTAAAATCGATAATCCGCCGCCAATCAAAGCCGTGATCAATTGTGGAAAAGAAAAAGCACCTGAAACCATCGCTGCCTTTGGCGCAGGCATTTTCAACAAAATCGGAATAACAAATTGAACAACTGACAAATAGAGTACACCGAACTTAATCACGGCGCCAACAATTGTTGCCATGACGAAATTCACAATATTCTGCCTCTTGTTGAAGCCAGCTAACAAATGCCAAATAATCATTAAGGCGGCGTTCCCTATCGCAATACAAAATACTATTTGCGGAAAGGCTGGGCCGATACCGAACATAAAAGCAAAAATCGGAGAGAGCAATGCGATTGTTAGGCCGCTTGCTAAGCCGCCTGTAGTTACGGCAACAATCAAGATCAAATTAACCAAAGATCCTGTTACTAAGGTATTTCCCAGACCTGATGTTACTGCTTGGACAACGATCAATAATGCCAATAATACACCCGTTTGAGTAATCCATAATGCTTTTCGATCCATATCTTCGAGAAAAACTAATTGTGTAAAAAATCACAAGTAGTCATCTCTTCACTTCCCTTCTAATATCGATTTATTGCCTGTAATATGAGGATGAGTAAATCAAAGATAATTAGCCTTTTTCTTAATATATTTATTGTAACAGATTTAAGGTTTGGATAGAAAACCATTTTAAAACGTCTTTTATTATTATTTTGCATATAGTATTGTTTTCAATGTTCAAAAACATTTACCGCACTTGAAAGAACCTCTGTACTTCATAAAAAAATTTCCATAGCTAACCAGCGATATTTTTGCTACGATCTTATTAATAAAATTTTTAAGGAGATAATGGTATGAATTTATTGGATTTCGAATGGACACGTTTACCAGAAAGCTATCAGCTATCAAAAAATAGCTTGGAGGTTATTACTAAACCCCACACAGATCTTTGGCAAAATACTTATTATCATTTTCAAAATGACAATGCCCCGGTTTTTCAAATGGAGACAGATGAACAGTATTTCAGCTTTATAGTAAAAACAGAATTTGCCGAAAGTCATCATCGATTTGATCAGTGCGGCATCGTAATGTATTTAGATAGCGAAAATTGGTTGAAGGGTTCGATTGAATATGAGAATGAAAACTTTCAGCATTTAGGCAGTGTTGTGACAAATCACGGTTACTCCGACTGGGCAACAACTGAAATTGACGCGTCCATCAAATCCATGTGGTATCGACTTAGCAGACGTGAAGATGATTACTGCATCGAGTGTTCACTCGATGGCAAAAAGTTCCAGCAAATGAGGATTTGCCACATGTTGAATGGAGATGCTAAAGTTCAATTTGGTGTCTACGCTTGTTCCCCCGAAGCCTCTTCTTTTAAGGCCGTCTTTACTGATATGCAGCTGACAGATTGTCAATGGCCTGCTCATGACGGTCAGCAACCGGATATGTAAATAAGAATGATAGCCAAAATGACCTTTCAGATAATGCATCTAGCAACTTACGTTAAAAATTGAAATAGAGTCTATCTGACAAGAATTTTATCTTTACAGATAGTTATTCCTCTGTTAAAATGTTCAGGTGAGTGTAAAACTCATCTATTATACGATATTCCGCTGGGACAGCTGTCTTAAGAATATTTGGAATAAGGAGAATGATAAAGATGAATCCATTGATTCAAGAACTAACTCAAGAACAATTACGTACTGACATCCCAGCATTCCGCCCTGGGGACACTGTTCGTGTTCACGCGAAAGTTGTCGAAGGAACTCGTGAACGTATCCAGTTATTCGAAGGTGTTGTAATCAAACGCCGTGGAGCTGGCATCAGCGAAACTTATACTGTACGTAAAATCTCTAATGGTGTTGGTGTGGAACGTACTTTCCCACTTCACACTCCACGTGTTGCAAAAATCGAAGTTGTTCGTTACGGTAAAGTGCGTCGTGCAAAACTTTACTATCTACGTGCATTACACGGAAAAGCAGCTCGTATCAAAGAAATTCGTCGTTAATTCTAAAGATGTCTTTCGAACCCTTGAGAAATCAAGGGTTTTTTTTGTAAAAATAAGAGATCTAAAATATAGTCTAACTAAATAAATCAAATGTTGAGCGACTAGTAAGAAACTCTGTCTTAGAATTATTGGCAAAAGGCTTTTTCTCTGAATAACTAATACACACTAATTATCCTCTCTACTCCGTATCCCCATGGCTGAACGACTTTTCTTACTTGGTCAAACTGCTTCTGCGCAATAAAGCTATTACAATCCTGGCAAACTGAATTTAACAGTATGCATACAAAAAAGCCCTTAAAACCAAGGGCTTCTAAAAAATTATTGTTCTTCTTGTTTGATCTCTTTTAAGAATTTTTCCATTTCTGGTGTTAATTTTATATTATCCAGCATATCTGGTCGGCGTAAATACGTACGACGCAAAGATTCTTTCAATTGCCATTCCTCAATCAAACGATGATTTCCGTTCATCAAAACTTCCGGAACACTCATGCCTTCAAATTCTGCTGGACGTGTGTATTGCGGATGTTCTAACAAACCGGTCGAATGGGAATCTGTTTTTGCTGAAGTTTGGTTGCCTAAGACATCCGGCAATAAGCGCACTGTTGCATCGATCATGACCATTGCGCCAAGCTCACCACCAGTTAACACATAATCTCCTAAGGACACTTCATCAGTCACTAAGGAGCGAATCCGCTCATCGTAGCCTTCGTAATGCCCACAAATGAACACTAGCTGCTCTTCTTGCGAAAATTCCTCCGCCATTTTTTGGTTGAAAGGTTTTCCAGCTGGATCGAGCAGAATCACACGCTTCTTCTGAATATCGGTTTCTGCTTCGATTGCTTTCAAATTATCATAAATCGGTTGGACTTTTAGCAGCATGCCTGCACCGCCGCCATATGGATAATCATCTACTTGTTTATGTTTGTTGTCCGAATATTCACGGAAATCATGAACGTTAATCTCCAGGATATCCTTCTCAACGGCTTTTCCGATGATTGACTCACCTAATGGCCCTTCAATCATATTAGGAAAAATTGTTAATACATCAATCCGCATCGTCCAACAACCCTTCCGGAATTTCCACGTGAACAACGTCCTCAGTCAAGTCGATCGCCTTCACTACAGATTCAATGTAAGGTATTAACGCGTCTTTTTTCCCTTTACGCTTCACGACCCAAACATCATTAGCTCCAGGAGATAGAATTTCAGTGATCTTGCCGATTTCCTTCTCTTCCTCATCAACAACTGTTAAACCGATGATTTCATGGTAATAATATTCATGCTCATCTAACTCACCTAATTGCTTTTCAGAAATCTTTAGAATACCATCGCGAAAAGGTTCGACTAAATTAATATTTTCATAACCTTCAAAACTCAACAAATCAAAGTTTTTATGTCTGCGATAACTCGCAATCGTCAAAGGAAGAACATCTTGTTTATCCCGAAACAAGAAAAGTCCTTCTCCAACTCGATAGCGTTCTTCCGTAAAATCAGTAGTAGAAATCACGCGTACTTCACCACGAATCCCGTGAGTATTGACGATCTTTCCAACTTTATAGTAATTAGTCACGAATTTTCCTCTTTCTATTTCTTCTATTTTGCCATTGAAACAGCCATTTTTAAGCTGCTCATCGAATCACCATTCATAATGGTATAGACGGTTTTGTTTTCTTGCCAAACTACGCTATTTGATTGAAGATCACCTGTCGCTACACGTAAAGAAATTTGTCCTGCGTCTCTAGGTGCTGGTAAGAAAGCTGTTTCCAGATACTCAACAGCTTGTTTTGCTAATGGAATAGGATCTTCTTGTTCAAGATTGTTAGCCTGTACAGCTAAACTCCAATTGCCTTCTTTCCACATGATGAAGCTAGAGCCAGCCCCAGCACTGCGATAACCAGTAATACTGTGTCCTAGATCAACTTGCTGACCATTTGGATCATAAGTTTGTCCGACTTTATTTTGAGCTGTTTCCTTTGAGTCAAACACTTGGCGTTGAAATTGAGCCACGGGCGTTTGATTAGTTAGCACTGGATCATTATAAGGTGTATCTTCATTCACAACATAATAATTGACCTTCAATACCCCTTGCTCCTCAGAAGCAGTGATACCAATTTGTTTCCCTCCGCTGATAGTTGCAGGATCAGGAAACTTGTCATTTGGATAGTTGGCTTTCAATTCATCCATTGCTGACATAGCATGGTTGCCGTGAGTCGAATCTGTCTTTGTGGAACTCGCTTGTGTCTTCGAATCTGAAGTATTTGGCGATTGCTTATCTGAATTCGACTTGGTTGAGCTTTTATCTGAAGCAGACACGCTTGTTTTCGAGCCGGTTTTCTCAGTAGCTGCTGCGGTCGACTTCGTGGTGCTATCTTTTGAATCATTATTTCCCGTATTGCAGGCCGTCAAAACAAACAATGCACTAAACAGCAACAAATATTTTTTCATGATGAAACACCTCCAACCATAGTTTACCGTATTTTTAACGAAAAAACACCCGAATCAAACTGACTCGAGTGCTTTACTTTATTTACCATCCACGATGTTAAGACGAACTTTTTTCGGTCCATTTGTCCGAACACTATAAACGATCGTACGGATCGCCTTTGCCACTCGGCCTTGTTTTCCGATAATTCTACCGATATCTTCAGGTGCAACAGTTAAGTTGTACTCTAAGAAATCGTTAGACTCTTCGATCTCTAATTTCACTTCTTCAGGTTTTGTCACCAAAGGGTGGACAATGGTCAACACAAGGTTAGTTAAATCTTGCATAATTGATCACCTTATTTCTTAGCGAATTTAGCGTCGTGGTGTTTTTGCATGATGCCTTCTTTAGAAAGAATGTTACGAACTGTATCAGAAGGTTGTGCACCTTTTTGTAACCAGTTTAAAACATCTTCTTCTTTTAATACGACTTCTGCAGGGTCTTTCAAAGGATTGTAAGTACCCACAGTTTCGATAAAACGTCCATCACGAGGAGAACGAGAATCAGCAACAACGATACGGTAGAAAGGTTTCTTTTTAGAACCCATACGTTTCAAGCGAATTTTAACTGCCATTGTATAACTACACCTCCATATAATTAATCACAAGATGTAGTCTAACACGCTTTGAGTTAGCTGTAAAGAGTTTTTTCTTTACAGCTTGATTTTTCTTCGTAAGCATATCTTTTGCACCTTTTACTTATTTTTTGTAAGATTAATACATCGAATAACAAACGTAATGTTATTTCAGATTAGGAGGAATTATTATGACAAAGACAATTGGTATCTTAGTGGGAAGCTTAAGAAAAGACTCTTACAACAAAATCGTTGCAAAAAAATTTGCAGAATTATTACCTGAAGGATTCGAAGCAAAATTTATCGAAATCGGAGATCTTCCATTTTACAATGAAGACCTTGAAGTTGAGGGCTCCGTTCCTGAAGCTTGGTCTCGTTTTCGTAAGGACGTTAGCGAAGTCGACGGCTTATTCTTCGTAACGCCTGAGTATAATCGTTCTGTTCCAGCTGCATTGAAAAATGCATTAGACGTTGGTTCTCGTCCTATGGGAAGCAGTGTTTGGGGTGGAAAACCAGGTTTAGTAGTAACCGTATCACCTGGCGGCCCTGGTGGCTTTGGTGCAAACCATGCTTTGCGTCAATCATTAGTATTCTTAGACGTTCCAACTTTACAACAACCTGAAGCTTATATTGGCGGCATCATGAACTTAATCGACAATGATGGACACATTGCCGACGGCACAGTGGACTTCTTTAAGATGATTACTGATAAATACGTTGAATTCTTCAACAAATTAGTGAAATAGTCTAATAAGCTTTGAATTAACTGATTCAAAAGTCTTTTGAAAAATACTTAACAAAACGAGAGCAAACGAACATATAGCTATTGATTTCGATAGTAAATGTTCGTCTGCCTTTTTTATTTGATAAGAAATTGGTGGTTCTAACGAATGTTTCTTGTTGGATCAGCCCCTCTTTTAAGAAAAAAACTGTGATATACTTGTTAATAAACTATCTGGGAGGGATTATTTGTCCATTACTATTAGACTTGAAGAAGAACAAGATTATCGCCAAGTTGAGGAAATTACAAGAGAGGCTTTCTGGAATTTATATGTGCCTGGTGCTGAAGAACATTACCTCGCACACACTCTCCGCAAACACCCTGATTTTATTCCAGAATTAACATTCGTCATCGAATTGGATGGAAAAATCATCGGTAGTATCTTTTACAGTAAAGCAAAGATTATCGATTACAATGGAACCGAATATCCTATTATTTCCTTTGGTCCCGTTAGCATTCACCCCAACTATCATCGACAAGGCTATGGACGAATGTTGATCCAGCATTCTATTGCTGAGGCGAAACGTCTAGACTATGAAGCAATCGTGATTGGCGGCTTTACTTATCACTATCATTCTTATGGATTTGTCGGTACCAAAAAATATAATATTTCTATGCCTGATGGGAAATTTTATACAGGAATTATGGCTTTGCCATTGAAGGCTGGAGCTCTTGATAAGATTCATGGTAAAATCTATTTTTCTGAAGGAATGTACCCGAATCTTGAAGGTTTAGAAGATTTTGATCAAACTTTTCCGAATAAGAAAAAACAGTTACTACCCTGTCAAGCAAAATTTGAAGCCGCAGCTAGCGAAATAGATATTAATGAGTATTAAAAAAAGCCAGAAATCTGGCTTTTTTATTTTTTTAAATGCAACTGAGCAAACTGCCCAAACTGTTCTGTTTCTAACAGCTGTAATTTTTGTTGATTGGCTTGAGGTAAAAATAAAGGAACGCCCTCTCCTAATAAAATTGGTACAATTTGTATCCACCATTCTTCAATCAGCCCTGCTTCAATCACTGGCTTCAAAAGGGCTCCTCCGCCGACTACCCAAACAGTTTTATTTGCAGGAAGCTCTTTAATAAACTCAACTGGATCTTTCGCAACAACATGAAGGTTCTCATCAACCTCAATACCCGAACGGCTGAATACATAGTTTTCTTTTTCTGGATAAATGTCTTCAAGCTCTGCATCCCGCTTAACGGCTTCATAGGTTCGTCTGCCCATCATCGTATAATCAATCATTTGATAAAACTCATCATAAGGAACAAGTTCTCCACCTTCTTGACGATATAACCATTCTAATCGATCCTCTTTATCCGCCAAATAACCATCTAAGCTGATTGCTCCATAAAAAACGGCTCTTGCCACTGAGTCCACCTCTTTCCTTTATTGCTTAATTTTATCAAGTGTAGAAAAGTATTCAAGAAGATTGCTTAAAGTACGTTTTCACTTCTTCGTGACGAAAGCACGCCATTTCATGATCGTTAACGATTCCAACAGCTTGTAAAAAAGCATAGATCGTTGTACTACCAACAAACTTAAACCCACGTTTCTTTAAATCTTTAGCAATTTTGTCTGATAGTTCAGTTTTAGCAGGCACCTCTGAAATGGCGCCTATTTTATTATCAATGACTTGATGATTGGTGAAGCCCCATAAATAATCAGAAAAACTTAACCCCGCTGCCTGCATCTCTAGAATTTTCTGTGCATTGATGATTGCAGCTTCGATTTTGCGACGATTGCGAATGATTCCAGCATCCAGCATTAACTCTTCTATTTTTGCTTCATCAAAACTGGCAACCTTCTCAATCTCAAATTGTTCATACGCCTGATCAAAATTATCCATCTTATTCAAAATAGTTTGCCAACTTAATCCTGCTTGATTCATATCTAAAACTAGCTTTCTAAACAGGCGTTGATCATCATATTCCGGAACACCCCACACCGTATCATGATAGACTTGCATATTCTCATTACTCCCTGACCATTGACAACGATACATCTTCATCACTCCTAATCTCAGTTTCAAAAAACGAACATACGCTCCCCTCCAGTATATCAGAAATCGAAAAAAAGTCATTGCTTAAACTAAGTGTACTATGTATACTAGTACACACGAACAACCTAATAAGGTGGTGACGATATGGTTCGAATCGATAAAAATAGTAGTCGAGCTTACTACGAGCAGCTAGTATTAGGAATCAAAGAGGATATTTTACATGGGATTCTGCAGCCGGGAGACAAAATCCCATCAGTCAGAGAGATGGCCAAGCAGTTATTGATGAACCCAAATACCATAAGTAAGGCCTATAAAGTACTTGAAGCAGAGAAAGTTTTAGTCACTGTCAAAGGGAAAGGTACCTTTGTTCGTGCAATTGAGGAATTACCTCGAGACGAAATTCGTGTTCAAGAACTGAAAAATACGCTAAATGAATTAGTTATTGAAGCACATCATTTACAAGTCACGCAAGAAGAATTACTGCAATGGATACAAGAGGCAGAAAAAAAATTAGGAGGTCAGTCATCTTGATTGTCAAAAATTTAGCAAAAACAATCGATCAGCTCTCTGTCCTGAAAGATATTGAGTTCACATTAAATGATAATGAAATTGTTGGTCTTGTTGGTCGAAACGGTTCAGGGAAAACTACCTTATTCCGAATACTTGCTGGGCACTATTTGCCTGATGAGGGCGATATTCTAATTGATCAAGAATCGGTATTTGAACATCCAGCTGTTAAACAAGAAATCTTTTTTATTGATGAAAAAGAAAATTTTTTACGGACATATTCTATTCAAAAAATCGGCAAATTTTATCAATTAGCTTATTCAAAGTTTGATCAATCACTGTTTGTTGAATTAGTGAAAAAGCATAATTTTTCATTAATTCAAAATTATCGACAATTATCAAAGGGAGAACAAGCTCTATTTCAAATCATTCTAGCAATCTGTTCGAATGCACAATATTTATTATTGGATGAGCCTTTCGATGGATTAGATGTCATTATTAAAAAGGAAGTGATCGGTTTACTAATGGAACATCTTGTCGAATATTCAAGAACCGCTATGATCGCCTCACATAATTTAGCCGAATTAGAGAGTTTGGTAGATCGTGTCCTGCTTTTAAAAAATCAAACAATCATCAAAGATTATCGTTTAGAAGAAATGCGTGAAAAGGCCAAAAAGCTTCAGCTTGTATTCAAAACAAAAAAGGTTCCAGCTATAGTAAAAGAAAATTCTAAAATGCTCGATTTTCAAGGGCGTGTCGTTACTGTCGTTTTTGAGCACTTTTCAGAAGAACTTGAAACGGCAATTAAAGGATTTGAACCGCTTGTTTATGAAGAACTACCTTTAACCTTGGAAGATATTTTCGAGGCAAATTTGAAGTCATCCAGAAAGGGGCATTTGAAATGATCCGATCAATTTATTTAGAACGCTATAAGAAAGTTTTGATTGCTGCATGTATTCTAATAATTGGATCATGCCTCTTCAATGTTATAATCCAAAATAATCAGTGGGAAAATGCTTATAGTGATCCGAATGATAAGGAATTCTATGAAGTGCACAAAGAAAGTCTGACCTCATGGGATAACGAAAAAATGAAAGAAATGCCATTTACTTCTTATAGGGATTATCGTCAAAGAAAACTTACATTTTATGGTATTGGCTCACCTGGTTCTTTCTATACACAGGAAGGAGTCACTTTTGAAATACTTTCAAAAGCATCCAACTATTCAAACAAGTTTCCTTATGCTTCAAATTTCTCTTATAGGTCTGAAGCATTTCTATTATTCTTTATTCCCTTAACTGGTTTTTTGCTCTTTTTTATTGATCAAAAAACTGGATTCAATCAATTTTTATTCTCATTAGGAATTTCAAGAAAAGATTTGTTTAAGAAAAAAATTTTATATATCGCGTTACCACTTCTGATTTCGCTCCTAGTTGGACAATCACTTTATGCCATTTTGATTCATACAATAATTCCTGCGCCATATATGAATGCAACTCTAGGACAACTAATAACTTCCGTCGTTAGCAACTTTTGTTTGCTATTCTTCATGTTTTCCAGCAGCGCCTTTATTGGAGCAATGGTTGGAAATACTGTTTTCGGTCCTTTAACTTGGGCAGTATATTGGTGGATGATGCTTTCTTTTCCAAATAGTGTTTACAGTATGGGAAATATCATCTATGCAGCAAAACAAATCTCGCATAAACAATTCTCTGAAACTTTGTTTGTTTACTCAGTAGGGAAAATGGGGGGGACATTGGTGGATGAATGTACTATTTATTTTACTCAGTTCACTGCTTATATTTTGGATATTCAAAAAATATCAGACCATCTCGCTGGAAAACGATAATGCCTATCTACTGCACAAAGAATCCCGTTGGCCGATTTGGGGGATAATGACAATTTTTACCTCATTTATTCTTAATACTAGTTTCTTTGATCCTTGGCTTTACTTTTTTAGCAAGAAGAATTATGAACAGGTTGACGTGTCTATCAGCGATCCTATCCTGACAAACGTTGTTATCACTTTAATAGTCGGTTGTGTCTGCGCAATCTTAATCTTTTCCCGAAAATTTTTCAAAGTTCTTTCGGGTGCATTCAATAAACTAAACCAAAAATTGGGGTAATTCTTTGATGATCCTAGATATTCTATTCCGACTTTATCTTATCGCTTGTATCTTTTTACCTTGTTTGATCTATCAAGCCTTCATATTAAAAAGAAAAGAAGAAACCATTTTTATTTCTTCGATGGTTTGGCGCTGGGTCTTTTTACTCTATCTTTATTTAGTTATAAATGTTACTGGCGTTGGAACCCTTGAAGATATTCTCAGCTACCCAGATTTGACTCGCCCTGAAGAAATTAATCTTTCCTCCTTCCAAACTGGTGTTGGAATGCTGAATGTTCTTAATATTATCATGTTCACTCCATTAGGATTTTTATTGCCGTTGATCTGGAAGCAGTGTCGTAGGTTAGGCTTTGTAGTGTTGCTAGGCTGTGAATTTTCATTGATGATTGAGTTTCTTCAGCTTTTTAATCGGCGAGCAACTGATATTGATGATTTGCTTATGAATACGCTTGGTGCGTTTATTGGTTTTTTCCTTTGGAAGCTCAGTAAGAAAATCATTCACAGAGCTCCTAAAGAAATTCAAGTTTTTCCTAGACAAGAACCACAAATCTATCTATTTTTAAGTCTCACTGGTGTTTTCTTCCTTTATCACTGGCGATACTTCCTACGGCTAGTATCTTAATAAGGAGCCCTTTTTTTAAAGAGAGCAATCATCGTTCGTATAATAATGCATTCTACACATATCAGTGATTTAGTATAAAATGACCGATTCATCTCTCGTTTAAACAAACGGCAAAAATGCAACTGACAAAAATAGCGTCCGTCTCAGTTTTTGAGACAGACGCTATTGCTATTCTCTTATTTCCGTTTCTTCTTCTTTTTCTTACTCTTCTTGACCATACGATTCATAGCCATCTTGCCCATTTTCCCTTTGATACCAGAACCAAACATTTGATCCATTCCGGCAGGCATGCTGCCTTTGCTCATTTGCTGCATCATTTTGCGGGATTCTTTAAATTGCTTAATCATACGATTAACTTCAACCACAGAGTTTCCAGAACCTGCCGCAATACGACGACGACGACTTGGATTTAACAAATCTGGGTTTTCTCGTTCAGCTGGCGTCATTGAAAAAACCATTGCTTTCTTACGCTCGACGTCCTTTGGATCAACCTTGACATTTTCAATACCAGGCATTTGACTCATACCAGGAATCATTTTCAGTAGGTCTTCGATTGGCCCCATGCCCATTACTTGATCCAATTGCTCAATGAAGTCATTGAAGTCAAAGCTGTTTTCCTTCATCTTACGAGCAAGCTCTTCAGCCTTTTTCTCATCGTAATCTTGCTGAGCCTTCTCGATCAGAGTCAGCATATCTCCCATACCTAGGATTCGGCTGGACATTCGATCTGGATGGAAAACTTCAAGGTCCGTTAACTTCTCACCTGAACCGATAAATTTGATTGGTGCACCTGTTACAGCACGAATCGATAGCGCCGCACCACCACGAGTATCACCATCTAATTTAGTGATGACCACCCCAGTAATTCCCAGCTGTTCGTTGAAACTTTGTGCAACATTGACAGCATCCTGACCAGTCATCGCGTCAACGACTAAAAGAATTTCATTTGGTTGCGCAATTTCTTTGATTTGTTTTAACTCATCCATCAAAGCTTCATCAATATGCAAGCGACCAGCCGTATCAATCAAGACATAGTCGTTTTTATTTTCGCGGGCTTGTTCCATCCCTTGGCGGACAATCTCTACCGGACTAACATCCGTCCCCATATCAAAGACTGGAACATTCAGTTGTTGACCTAAAACTTTTAATTGATCAATAGCTGCCGGACGATATACGTCACCTGCGATCATTAATGGACGAGCTTTTTCATTTTTGATTAATTGATTCGCAAGCTTCCCAGCAAAGGTTGTCTTACCTGCCCCTTGCAAACCAGCCATCATGATAACCGTTGGGATTTTTGGTGATTTTTCGATACCTACCGCTTCTGATCCTAACGTTTTGGTTAATTCTTCATCAACAATTTTTACAATTTGTTGTGCGGGCGTCAAGCTTTCTAAAACTTCCACACCCAATGCACGCGTACGCACTTCTTTGGTAAACTGCTTCACAACTTGCAAGTTAACATCGGCTTCTAACAATGCCAGACGAATCTCTCGCATCATTTCGGTAATATCTGATTCAGTAACTTTTCCCTTTTTCCGTAATTTTCCCATCGCAGCTTGCAGGCGCTGCGTTAAACTTTCAAATGCCATTGCTTATTTTCCTTTCTATTCATCTAAATCTTGTAAGCCAGTAATTGTTTCGGCTAAAAACTCATCTTTAGGATAATGCTCGGTCACATAAAGTGCCAATTTATCCAGCTGCTCTTCTCGCACAATATAATCAGAGAACAGATGCAGCTTACGCTCATAATCTTCCAAGATTTTTTCTGTTCTTTTGATATTATCATAAACTGCCTGACGACTCACCTGATATTCCTCGGCAATTTCCCCTAAAGAAAAATCATCAGCATAGTACAGCTCCATATAGTTCATTTGCTTTTCCGTTAACAGCGTTGCATAAAATTCAAACAACGCATTCATACGATTTGTCTTTTCGATTTCCATTACGTCATCCTCATTTCTAGCCAATTTTCCTCAGAATAAACAAGTAGACCTTGCTGAATAAAATAGGCTGTTGCTACCCCTACTCCTTTAATTCGCATACCTGAGAAGCTGCCATCATAGACCAAGCTGCTGCCGCAGGATGGACTTTTTTCTTTTAGAATCAAGCCTGTGATCTGCAATTTCTGTAATTCTTCGTATGCTTTGATCGCACCTTGTTTAAAAGCTTCAGTTAAATCATTTCCCTCATTATCCAAAACCCGTGCCTGTCCCTGCCACACATCAAAGCCATCGCCGCCTTGTATCTCTGCAGGATGCCGAGGTGTTGACAAACCACCTAAGACTTCTGGACAAATCATGATTGCTTGACCCGCTTCAACTAACTTTTTCAGCGCCGTGATCTCATTCGATCCGCCATCATAGCGACAAAACACACCGCCTAGACAAGCACTAATTCCCAGCATCATTATTTCTCCCATCAAATTAATAGAAAATAGGTGACAAAACTGCTTTCCCATTATACCATTTATTCAGGTATGGAAATAGTCTTTCACAAATGAAAAGTTCTTAAAAAAGGAGACCCTTATGAAACGTGTATTAGTCGTTGACGATGAGCTTTCGATCGTAAAGTTGCTAAGTTTTAATTTAGAAAAAGAAGGTTACGCTGTCACTACTGCTGAAGATGGTAAAGAAGGCTATGAGCTGGCCTTGAATGAAAAATTTGATTTCATTATTTTAGATGTAATGCTGCCATCGATGGACGGTTTAGAAATCGCCAAAAAATTACGGCAAGAAAAAGTCGACACACCTATTCTAATGCTCACAGCTAAGGACGATGCTATCGATCGTATTTTAGGGTTAGAGATTGGTGCTGATGATTACTTAACTAAACCATTTTCACCTCGGGAAGTATTAGCCAGAATGAAGGCAATCTTCCGAAGAGTGGAACCACGTCAGGAAGTTATTGAACACGAATTTCTGACCGCAGGTGAAATCAAGGCAGATCTTTCTAATTATCAAGTGACCGTTCGAGGAGAAAAAATCGAATTGACACCGAAAGAATTTGAATTACTCGTTTACTTCATGAAACGTAAAGAACGTGTAATCGATCGTGATACCCTGCTTGATCGCATTTGGCAATACGATTTTTCTGGTCAAAGTCGAATCGTAGATGTGCACGTTTCACATTTACGAGAAAAAATTGAAGTTGATCCAAAGCATCCACAATATTTACAGACTGTTCGAGGCTTTGGCTATAAATTTCAGGTGCCCGCCCAATGAAACGTAAACACTTAGACTACCTTATTCCCTTTCTCTTTATCTGCCTGCTCTTTTTAGGCAGTTGGAAATTAGCAAACCATTTCTACACTAAGGAATTATTGGAACAGCAGGAAGAATTCTTGACCAGTAATGGCGAGCTTATAATCCATCGACTAGATTTGAATCAGCTGGATTCAACCAGTAATCGAGAGGTAATTGAGAGTTTTTCTAAAGAGGCGAATGATCGGATCACACTGTTAGATGCGAAAGGCAAAATTATTTTTGATAGTACAGAACCGAATCTTTCAGGTAGTCGGGAGAATCGCCCGGAGGTAAAAATTGTTTTAAACAGCAACGATGTTGGCTCGTCTGTTCGCCATAGCACAACGCTAAAAGCCGAGTTGCTTTATACGGCACAACCGATCCGAACGAAAGATGCTACAGTAGGTATCTTACGCGTGGCAAAAAGGACCTCGGCTTTTCAACCAAAAACACGAAACTTTCAACGAACGATTTTTATTATCTTATTTTTATTTTATGTCTTCATTTATTTAATTATCTGTTATTTGATCTATCAACGAAATCGCCCAATTGAAACAGTCCTTCCCGTCTTACAACGAATGTTGAAAGAGCCTGAAAAAAGTAACTATGTCATGCAAAATTCGCCGCAATGGCAAGAGCTCTATGTCGCAGTCAATCAAATCAGCGAACAGTTGAATGAAACCTATGCTGCTTACACATCGACAGAAGAACAATTTTCAACGCTTTTTCACGAGTTGACAATCGGCGTCTTCATTATCGATACCGAAGGACGATTTACTATGATCAATCCGGCAATGGAAGAATTATTGCAAATTGGCGGTGCCAGTCAACACTACTATTGGCAGGTTATTGAGGATAACAAGTTTATTCAATTAATTCAACAAGTATTGGTGGATAAAAATCAGGTACATCAAGAAATTTCAACAAAACTCCCTAGTTCGATGAATTTGGATATTCGTTTACGTTATCTCGAGAATGAAATCAAAGGTGATCAAATTATGGGGACTGTCTATGATCTGACCCACGTTCGCCGATTAGAAAAAATTCAACGTGATTTTGTTGGAAATGTCTCTCATGAATTAAAAACACCGGTAACGTCCTTATTAGGATTTACTGAAACTTTGTTAGATGGTGCTAAAGATGATCCTGACTTGACTGAAGAATTTTTGACTATCATGCAAAATGATGCCAAACGGTTGCAGCGATTGATTCAAGACATTATTGAACTTTCAAAGGATAGTAATGATTTAGCTGAGGACCGGCAAACGATCGAACTGAACTATTTTCTCCATCAGCAAATAGAGTTGTATGAGCATTTACTAAAGAGTAAACAAATCACAGTTACAATCGATGGTGCGGAGAATTGTTTCTATCAAACCCGTTTGACCTTTTTCCAACCAATCGTTAAAAATCTTTTAGAGAATGCGATTCAATATTCTCCTGAGAATAGTTTGATTGAATTAAGCTATCGACTAAATGACCAATTAGAATTCACTGTCACTGATCACGGAATCGGGATGTCAAAAGACGATCAAAAACGTATCTTCGAACGCTTCTATCGCGTAGACAAGGCTCGTGCTCGACACTCGGGCGGTACTGGACTAGGACTTGCTATCGTCAAGGAGTACAGCGAGATTCTTGGAGGAACAGTTATAGTGGAAAGTCATCCGAAACTCGGCTCGACTTTTACTCTTAAATTACCAAACAAATAAGGACCGCGGAGATTTTTCCGCGATCCTTTTTTATTTTTGGGGAAGCTGTTACGTCATTTTGCTCACTTTTGCAAAAATGGTTATTTCACTGTACCGTCAACAGATCGTTCTACCTTCATTGAAGTAATTGGCAAGTAGCCCAATTCTTTTACCGGTCCTGATTGTATTTCATCACTTGTCATATATTTCAAGAAGTCTGCTAGCGCTTTTTCTGGCTTACCGTTCGTATACATATGTTCATAGGACCAGATTGGCCATTTATTCGTAGTAATATTTTTGTCGTTAGCTGTTACACCATCTAATTGCAATGCTTGCAGACTGTCATCCACATAAGATAAAGCAAGGTAGCTGATCGCTCCTGGAGTTTGCGCCACGATTTTTTTCACCGTACCTGATGAATCCTGTTCCTGTGACTGAATTGGTTCTTTTCCGTCTAGTCCCCATTTCTCAAAAGTTGCACGAGTTCCACTACCTGAAGCACGGTTTACAACTTGAATGGCTTCGTCTTTTCCATCAAGCTCATTCCAATTTTTAATCTTTCCTGTAAAGATATCGATTAATTGCTGTTTAGTAACATCTTTCACGCCAACATCCTTATTAACGACTGGAACAAAACCGACTACTGCAACTTTGTGATCAACTAATTTGTCAGCATCCACGCCATCCTTTTCTTCAGCGAAAACATCTGAATTACCGATTTCTACCGAGCCGCTCTCAACTTGACTCAACCCTGTTCCACTACCGCCGCCTTGAACAGAGATCTGAACGTTGGGATGCTCTTGTGTATAGCTTTCTTGAGCAGCATCGACTAACGGCTGTAAGGCTGTTGAACCAACGGCAGTAATTTTTGCTGTATCCTCTTTAGCTGAGCTGGAGTCCTTTGTTGCGCCCCCATCGCTGCAGCCCGCTAGTATAATCCCTGAAAATGCTAATGCTAAAATAATTTTCTTCATTCATGTACACTCCTTATAATAGATAATGCATTCCTTTTTAAGAAATCGACTCAATGCTTCATGTCACATCTCTTATTTTTAGTACATCGTTACTTTAACAATGGAACGTAAATATCTTGTTGAATGCATGTAAATGATCGGTAAAGAACTGTAAATGTTTGGTAAAGACGAAATAACTTACTTTTTATTAGTTTTATTGTATAATACCTATGCAATGAAAATTTTAAGTGAGAGAAGCGAATAGAGATGCTAGAGATTACCTATGAATTGAACAATTCTGAAAAAGAAAAAGAGTATGCTAGTGCTAACGATTTTATAGCAGCGCAATTAAAGGAAGTCCCAGATCTGCCTGATTATTATCATGTAGTAAAAGCTATTGTCGATGGTAAAGAAATCAGCTTAACTGACAAAACGATCAGCGGTCTGTTCAACTATTTAAATAAGTAAAATAGAAACGATCAAATCGAAAAGGATTTGATCGTTTCTATTTATTTTTTTATATATGCTGCTAGACGATTCATGGCTTCAACTAAATTTTCCATCGAAGCCGCATAACTTATTCGAACATACCCTTCACCTTCAGGACCAAAGGCAATCCCTGGAATAATTGCTAATTGATTTTTTTCAGCTAACTCAATACAAAAGGCCATTGAATCCTGTATTTGATCTGCTGGAATTTTAGCAAAGATATAAAATGCGCCTGACGGACGAGCCACTTCAAATCCCAATTTGGTCATCGCTTGATAAACAAAATCGCGCCGTTCACGATACTCTTCTCGCATTATTTCAGCATCAGAAATCCCTTGTACCAACGCTCGAACCGCAGCCTTTTGTGAAATAGTTGAGGCCGCTGTTACCAAATATTGGTGAACCTTGATAATCTGCTGAGTCAATTCCGCTGGTGCAAAAATAAAGCCAATACGCCAGCCAGTCATCGCATGAGATTTAGACAGTCCATTAATTAAAATGGTCTGTTCACGTAAATATTTTCCAAATGAAACGTGCTTTGTCTCATAATTCAGTTCACTATAAATTTCGTCGCTGATCACAAAAATCGGATACTTTTTCAGTGTCTGGCTTAACGCGGAAACCTCTTTCTCATTGTACGCCACACCCGTTGGATTTGAAGGCGAGGTGATAATGATTGCCTTGACCTTCTCCCCATGCTCTGCCATCGCCTGATCGATTTGCTCTGGTGTTAAAACAAAGCCAGTTTCCCGTGTATCGATGTAAACAGGCTCAGCACCTGCAAGTAGAATCAATGGTTCGTATCCTGGATAAGTTGGTGCTGGAAGCAATACCTTGTCCCCAGCTTCTAAGATAGACAACAAGCTGGCTGACAATGCTTCAGTTGCGCCTACAGTTACCAAAACCTCGTTTGTCGGTTCATAGTTCACTGTATATTTTTCAGATAAAAAACGGCTCGCTGCTTCTCGAACATCCATCAAACCAGACATACCAGTATAATGACTGAAATTATCTTTTATCGCCTGCTGACCTGCTTCCTTGACGTGCTCAGGGGTATTAAAATCCGGCTCGCCTAATGTCAGCTTCAGCATATTAGGAATCCCAGAGACCTTTTCGTCAAATTGACGAATCAGTGAGACGGCGATTTCATACACATTTTTGTTAAAACGATCTTGCAATTTATTCATATAACCCCTCCATTTCTAATCATATTATCACAATCTCTCAGATAGTAAAGAAAAAATATTCTGTTCATATTTGCTTTGCTATCGCATTTTTTTCAGAATATCTCTAATGTTTTACATTTGTTTTCCTCTTTTATCCTAAAATCCATAAAAAATCGGCTTTTACTTTTTCTTTTTTAAATTAGTAAAATTGGCGTCAATAAGAAAAAATTTAGTTCTAAACAGTTAATGTTTTGTTGATAGCAGTATAAAAGAACTTTCATTATCCAACATATTTTTTACTTTTGTATTGATTTGACCATTTATCAGTCATAAAATAACCATAGAAAAATTTTAAGGAGGTCACTGCGCTGAGTAAGAAACGAATCCTGCAATTACCTTTTATTTTTTATCTGATTCCCTATGTCCATCTTTCTTTAGCGATTGACTACCTCTTCGATTCAATCATAGGAATTTTTCTTTTTTTAATTCTTACGGTAATTATCGGTTTTTATGCCAAGATGACACGACAGATTTCCTTACTAATCATTGGAAACATCCTTAATATAGTGTTAAGTTGCTTTTTAATCATTATTAAAAGTCCTTTGATAAATCTGTATCATTCTTCATCCCCCTTTACGGCTGCTATCCCGTTGATCGCGCTTTTTCTGATCACACAACTGACGGGGATTTTTTGGGGCTATGCACTGCATAAAGAGGCGGACATCTCTATTGATAAAGATGAATAAAGGGATTAACAAAAAACTTCGGATCAGCTCATTGATCCGAAGTTTTTCACTTATAGTTTACAATTATTTGATCGGCTTGATCCATATTTCTATTTTAGGGTCATCAGTTACATTCACATATTTTTGAATCAAAAAAGGGGCCATATTCTCCATTTCGACTCCATGTCTTTTAAGCCACGTTTCAAAGAAATAATTATTCGCTTTATACAGAGCGTCTTCTACTAAATAAGTGAAATTCTCTGCTTCAAAGGTGCAGACATAGAACGCTCCTGGATCTAGCTTAATTTGTTTGAAGCCCTCCACCTGACTATCATCAGATGAGCCTCCTACAAAGTAGAGGACTTTTCCAGGTGTCTCAGCGGTTGTAAAATAATCAATTGCTACCCCATCTTTTAACAAATTGGGAATGGTCTCTTTCTTTTCATGAAATTCATCCCATAAGTCAATTAGAGTATTAACACCAACTCCATTCATCTCACTAGAATCAATTTGCTTCGACACACCTGTATAGTATTCTGTTTCCTTGATCGTGAGCTGATTGACTTCTAACACCATATCGTCCACCATCAGAGGCACGCCCTCATCTACCAACGTGTAGTAAATCGATAAGTCTGGTTTTAAAAAATCTGTTAACAGTAGTTTACTTTTCCGATAGGCTTCAGGAGTAACTCCATAAATTTCCTTAAAGGCCTTAGTGAAGGTCTCATGACTATTAAAGCCATATTCAAAAGCGATATCGGCGATTCTTTGATCAGTCGAGCGCAATAATGGCTTCGCGTTCGCCACTCGTCTAGCCTTAATGTACTCATTCACCGTTTTCCCAACCAAGCGGCTAAATAATTTTTGAAAATAATAAAGCGACAGATAGGATACCTGCGCCAATTCTTCAATCGCTAATTCTTCTTTAATGTGCTCTTCAACATAGTCTACCGATTTTTGAATAGCTTCCCAAGCATGCATTTTTTTCACTCCCTGTTCAAAATTCAAAAAACTCCATGTAGACTTGGTATCAGATCGACTTTTAGAGAAAGCCTATCATTGTTCTAAGCATCCTATTTCTTGATTATTGTCGAACTGATATCCTTTGTCTACATACTAAAAGTTTAGCATAAGAGTGTCGTGCGCACTTGTTGGCTAATGCTCTTTATTTTTTATCCAATTCCTCGATTGATGTAATCACTGGTTTGCCGTCCTTGTCCAATAATGGTGTTAAACCTCCAGCATAGCCAACCTTGTTGAACACGTAATTCACACCTGTTTCACGATCCACAAATATCATGATTGCGTCCAATTTTCCTTGAGAATATACTCGAACGAAACGTTCTTTTGCCATTTTCTTTCCTTCTTTCTATTATAATGATAGAGCGTTTTCATTAATACTGCGTCTAGCGTATCACAACCAAATCAACCAAACAATTACTTTTTGTCATTATTCTTCAATTAATCACAAAAAAAGAAATCTTTTTCCCAAAGATTTCTTTTGATCTTATATTTTTTTAACTGGAATTTGAATTTCTGTTAACCAATCATCTTGATGCTCTTTATTCCAAATTCCATCAATATAGTTTTCACGAGCGGAATCAATGATCTCGTAACCATTGTTTTCAACAAATCTAATTGCTGCTGCGTAAGCTTTAGGAATTCCCTTATAAGGCCCCTTATGCATCGTACAAACCGCCTCTGGAACTTCGGCGATATGTTTGAATTTGAGATCCCCAATATTCTCTTTTAATTCAGTCACAGCTTCGCAAACTTCAATATCGATATTTTCTTCCTTGTATTCATTGTCATGATAAATATTGAAACAGTATTCCGGCACAGCACAAACACATCCTGCTCTTTCCATCAGCGCTCCCATCTCTGGAATCGTTGAGAATAGTGCATCAAAATTTGGAACCGTTTTTCGCATCGAGGCTACGATTGCACCTGGCAATTTCTTAACTACCATGTGATAATTTTCTTCCTCCTGTTGCAAGTATCCTTCAATTTGCGATAGCATCGACATGCGTTCAGAAATTTCTTTCATTAATTGTTGTTTCTTCCGCTGCAGGATGCGTTGCTCGCTCACACCGTCTTGCACCTGTTTGATTTCTTCAATACTATAGCCAATACCTCGAAGAGCTAAGAGACGATGCAACGGCTCCAATTGACTTGAACTGTAATAGCGATAGCCATTGTCAGGATCGATGAAGCGGGGGCGCAGCAGCCCCACTTCATCATAATAACGTAACGTTTTGATTGTTACTTGATTCATCTTAGAAAACATACCGATCCGATAAAGTTTTTCTTCGATTTTTTCACACTCCTGTTCCATTAAATCCTCCTCTTTTCTATTCCCAACGAAATAGCTTCGCAGCTAGGCCGAATCCTAAAAGCGTGATTACGCTCAAAAGAACTAGCACAAATTGCGGATTCCCTACTGGCTGGTTTAGACTAACACTTTTTAATAATTGAACACCCTGCGTCAATGGAAGAATGCCGGCAACTTTTTGCATTCCTTCAGGAAAAAGTTCAAACGGAATCACGGCCCCCGATAGAAAGAGCATTGGAAAATAGACCAAACTACAAACTAAATTGGCAATCTTGATATTCTTACATAGACTGGCGATCAATAGACCTAAACTATACATTGCAATCATAACCAAAAAATAACTCGCAATCAATAAGCCCCAGCTTCCCTGCATCCGATAATCAAGAAATACTACCGAAACGAATACTACCAGCCCTGCAGAAATTATTGCTGTGACCATAGCAACCAATACCTGAGTAGCGATCAAATGTCCAGGTGAAGCTGGTGTCACGAAAAAGTGTTTGAGTATTTTTTTATCGCGATAATCACAAATTGTCAGCGGAATACCCATGAATGCTGTTGCACAGATTCCAACGACAAGCAGAGAACTGAAACTGCTGTCTAAAAATGTGTAAGCCGCACTGCCAGCTTGTTTATTTCCAGCAATCATAGTAGTCAATAATAGAACACCCAGCGGCATTCCGATCCCAAAAAGAATACCATCAATAGAACGAATCGCTAATTTCCCTTCAACTTTTGCTAAATTAAGTACTTTATTCATTCTCAGCCCCTCCAACATACCAAAGATAAGCATCCTCCAAATTATTCTGTGAACTCTCTGCCAGCAGTTCTGGAACTGTTCCTTCAACTACAAGATTTCCGCGCTTAATGAGAAGGAGGCGATCGCAAAGAATTTCTGCTTCTTCCATGAAATGAGTTGTTAAAAAGATTGTTATTTTTGTCTCCTTCAATTCGAGCAATGTTTGCCAAACATTTCTACGTGCCTCAGTATCCAATCCAGTCGTCAATTCGTCCAAAAAAATGATTTCCGGATCTGGAATCAATGCTAGTACAATAGAAAGCTTTTGCTTCTCACCACCGGAAAGTTTCTCAACAAACTGTGTTTCAAACCTTTCTAACTTGAATAAACTCAATAATTCTCGATAGTCTCGAGGCTGTTGGTATAAACTAGACAGTTCTCGACACAATTCTCCCACACGAATATTATTCTGATAACTAGATGATTGCAGCTGGACTCCGACACGTTCAAAAATCTCTCGTCGCTGTTTCCGTGGATTCATTCCAAGGATCTCAGCAGAACCTTGATCAGGTCGTTTGACACCTAAAAGTGTTTCAATTGTCGTTGTTTTCCCCGCACCATTTGGTCCCAACAGACCAAAAACTTCACCTTTATTAACGGTGAAGGATAGTTGATTGACGATCTTATTTCCGCCAATTTCTTTTGTTAATTGTTTTGCTTCGATAGCTGTCTTCACTTTGTTTCTCCCCTTTCATTAACAGAATACTGTCTCCTGTTAAGGGAGAGTCAACGATAAAAATTATTGCGGCTGCACAATAAAAATTGTTCCTTCTTTTTGATACCCTTGCTTTTCATAATAAGGATCAACATCACTCATTACATAAACAATCTGCTTAGGAAAATCCTTACAGACTTGTTCCATCAAATAGCGACCATAATTTTTCCCGCGACAATTTGCATCCACCAAAAGATCATAAATATAAATACCAAAGCCATCGTCTTCTCGACAACGAGCATATCCACATATTTTTTTGTCCTCAAAAAGCAAATATGTTAGGGATGTTTCCAAGGCGAGCTCATACTTTCTTCTTCCCTCACCAAAGCAATACCCGCTCCAATCGGCTTCTTTTTCCATCATTGCAAATAGTGTCTCTTCATCTGTTTTTTCATAAGGCCGAATATACCAACTGTCTTCCATGCTAAAAACTCCTTTTAATTTTATGATAACAAAGAGCTGGGCTCTCTGCTTTGTCGATGGTTTAAAACAAAGCTAAAAAAAGACATCCATTTCTGAATGTCCTACAAATGATCAAAATAAGCTCTCGTAGCCTGCTCATCCGCTTCAAGCTGTTTAATTAAGCCCTCCACCGATTCAAATGCTACTTGTCCACGCAACATATGATACCAACGTACACTGACCTTCTCACCATAAATCTGTTGATTGAAATCTAGAATATTGATCTCAACTGTCAGCATCCGATTTGAGCCAAACGTATCATTATGTCCAATCGACCCCATTGCTGGATACCACTCATCACCAACCTTGATTTGATTAACATATACCCCTTCTTTTGGTAACTTCATGTCATCAGGTACCTGAATATTTGCAGTGGGATAGCCTAAACTTCTTCCACGAGCCTCACCATGAATAACGGTACCGCTAATCTCATAAATATACCCCAACAAATGGTTTGCTTCCTCTAATCGGCCCTCTGATAATAAACGGCGGATTCGTGAAGAACTGATTTTTTCAGTTTCAAATTCTTCCGTCTTTTTAGCAACGATTACCACTTCAAAACGATCCTTCCCATATTTAGGAAGATATTTAGCATCTGCTGCCTGATCCTTTCCAAAATTATAATCGAAACCTGAGACCGCAACCTTGGCATGCAGGCCGACGATATACTGATCAACAAAATCTTGCGGATTCAGTGCAGCAAATGACGATGTGAAGGCAACTTCATATAAAAGTTCAACACCCAATTCTGCCATTCGTTCTTCCTTTTGTCTCAAGGTTGAAAGATATTTAATTGGCTTACTTTGTACTTGTTGAAATACTACTGCAGGATGCTGATTAAAAGTCATAACGGCCAATTTCAAATTTTTTTCTTGCGCTATCTTTTTACCAGTATTGATAACTTCTTGGTGTCCGCGATGAACACCATCAAAAAAGCCTAAAACTAAAACACAATCTCCTACAGGAATTTCTTCTGGTTTATAAGGATGACGTAATTTTATAATTTCCATCTGCTATACCTCCTGATTCCTATTAATGAACTTATTTTCCTTCGCAACTGAGTTCATTTCGAATGACTTTACTAGGCTTCAAGAGCCAATTTTTTTCGGGATGTAATCCATAGAGACTAACTAATTGATTTTTGTAGAAGAAAGCAATCAATTCTCCCGGCATTTTCTTGATCCCAAAAGTCTTCAATGGCAAAAGCTGTCCATTCTTGACTTTTTGCCAATCACTATCTGTTAAATCGATCCGTGGAAATTCCTTCATCGCTTCTTCAATTGGCTGTAACGCCTGATCAATCTGATTTTTTTCCATCAGCTCACTGATCTGAGCTAAAGTAACAGCTTGACCAACCGAAAATCCGCCGCTTGCTAGGCGCGTCAAATCCGACATATGAGCAGGATATCCGAGTTTCTCTCCTAGATCCACTGCCAAAGTTCGAACATAAGTCCCTTTTCCACAGGTAACTTGAAAACGCCAACTCTGTGTTCTATTCTCTTTGCTATAAACAGGAGCAGTTGTTCGCTGAAAGCTTTCAATCACTGCTTCACGCTCTGGTCGGTCAACCGTTTGACCCGCTCGCGCATACTCATATAGACGTTTACCATTTACTTTGACAGCTGAATACATTGGAGGCACTTGTTTGATAGTCCCAATAAATGCCGCCATCATCTGATCAATTTCTTCTATTGTTAATGGTGAATCTACCGCCTTATGCTCTACAACTTCGCCGCTACGGTCCTCTGTTGTTGTAGAAAAACCTAACGTGATTTCACCCTCGTAAATTTTTCCGCTGTCCTGTAAGTATTCGATCACTTTAGTGCCTTTTCCAATACAGATCGGCAATACACCATCCACATCAGGGTCTAGCGTTCCACCATGACCAACTTTTTTAGTTTGTAAAATTTTTCTTAATTTGAATACACAGTCATGACTCGTCATACCGCGCTCTTTCCATAACGGTAAAATACCGTCCATCGCTGTTTCCTCATTTCATTTTATAATCAACGTTCCCATTATAGCATAGCTCTTCTGAGAAATGGCAAGTCAACGCTGAGGACTCAATGATACTTTTTATAAAAATTCTTGGAACCAAAAAAAGAGCGTAAAAAAAACCGCCAATTGTAAATGGCGATTTTAGTAATTCTTTTCTTTCGCTTTTTTCTTTTGACGTTGCCGACTAATCACAAAGGAAATACTTGGATCTGATGGCTGTCGCATTGCATACGATTCTAATTGATTCACTTGATGGCGATAATTATTGGCCGCGAAGTTAGAAACTTCTTCATTCACTTCATACTTATCTATGATTTTTCTTTCCAAATAAAATCCACGAATCAATTCTTTGGCATAGATTGGATCTTGCTGAATCAAATACGTTCCAAATAGCCCGTGTCCACTAACCTGGTGCATCAAATTTTTTCGTTCATCAATAAAGAAATCAATCAAATCTTCATCATAAACATCACGCAGATTTTCCAAACTATCTAGTATCGCTTCACTGTTACGAATAAATATCTTTCTAAGTGACGAAATATCTTCATTGTCTACAGTCTCTTTGCGCTTCTGCCGGCGTTGCCAAAACATTTTTGGATGCATAATAACACGGATAATACGGCGAACAAAAATCAACCAAAAACTAAGTAACGACAACATTTGTTTCGTCACGGATTCAGATACATTTGAAATAAAACGCGAATACAAACGATAAGCACCTGAGTCAATTTGATGACGTCTAAAGCTTTCATCTAATCCATCACGTTCAACCGAGATTATTAATGCTTGAATTTCTTGAAATTCCTGTTGTGCACTTTCTGGCATAGAATTATTGAAGATCAGCTGGACACGCCCTTGATAATTCGCAATAACAGCAAGCAGCGCAAACCGCTCTTTTTCGCTAAGTTTTTTATTATCCAAATCTTCATAAAGCTCACTAATTACTTCACGCAGAATCAACATTAGCTTCGGATCAGTTGGTGGAACAACCTCTCCTTCAGATAGTATCGGCAAGAGGATCATCCCGATAATCAGTGTCAAAAAGGTTACACAGGCTGTGATAAACAGCAACAGGGATCGTTCAGGAAACTCCAGTCCGTTAATCGTTGTTGGTAAGATAAAAATGGTTGCAATACTGACGGTTCCTTTAACACCGCCGAAGGTCAACAATAGTCGATCTCTCAGCTGCTCATGACTTCGCTTCCATCCTTGGGTAACAATGTAAAAACCACTGACAAACATAAAACGTAAAACAAATAAAAGAGCCGTGAGTAATAATACAATGCCTAATAGATGAGTATTAGAATAATTTCGACTATTCCAAACAGGTGAAAAGACTTGAGATAGCTCAATTCCTAAAAAGATGAACACCAATGCATTCAGCATAAAGCTAATCGTGCTCCAAGAGCTTTCAGTTACATTGGAAAGCTGTGCTTCAAACAAATTCACTCGACGAAAGCCAGTAGCTTGTAAAACACCAGTTACCACCGCTGCAATAATCCCTGAAGCATGAAACAATTCAGCAATAAAATACGCCACAAACGGCAATATCAGCTCGATCAGCAAATAAGCAGATACATCTTGGGCAGAAATTCGTTCAATAATCTTTATGATCTCATTTTTGATCCATATAATTACTAGACCAACCAATACGCCTACAATACTTGATTCCAATAAGGAAATTGAGGCATCCGCGGCAGAAAATTGTCCTGTCAATAGAGCAGCTACAGCAAACTGGAAGGCCGTGACACCAGTTGCATCATTGATGAGTCCTTCACCTTCTAAGACGTGCATCACTGATTCAGGAATATTTAACCGTTTTGCCAATGAACTGACTGCTACAGCATCCGTTGGCCCTAAAGAAGCACCAAACGCTAAACAAGCTGCAATTGGAATCGCTGGTAAAATACTATGCAAAACAAAACCCAGGCCAAATAGCGTAAAAATCACACCACCAAAGGCTAGAAGCAAGATTAAACCAAAATGCTTCAGAATCGATGGTATATCTGCGGTCTCACCCTCACGAAATAATAAGGGCGCAATAATCATTACAAGAAATACTTCTGGCTCAAAATGGATCGAACTTCCAACTTCAGTAAAACCAAGAACAATTCCGAGAATGATTTGGATCATAAATATTGGAAATGATGGGAAAACTTTTGCTAAAACATTCGATAAGGTAATGGCAATGGCTAAAATGATAATAATCTCAATTAAGCCCATTCACTCACCTCTTGGAACAATTCTCTTTTGCTTTAAATAATAATTTTAAGAACTCTCTTTTTTTACTGATAATCCGATCTTCCAATTCAGATAGTTCTTTTGATTCACCATCTAACGAAAGCTGGGCACGCTTTGTTTCCATGCGCAGCAAATCATGTTTCATTCGTTCTAATTTACGAGAAGTTAAGACATTGATTCTCTTTATTTTTTGTTTAACGGCTTTACGCTCTTCTGGGCTCAAGTTCTCAAACTCTTTATGGAGAGCCTTCATCCGTTCCTCAAATTCCGTAGTCATTTTAGACTTTGCCTCCTTGAAAAATATCCAGCAAAAGGATTAATTACAAACTGCATACACTTTAACAGGATTTGTCCAATAATGCAAAAAAGAACCCGAAAAAAAATCAGGTTCTAACAAATTTATTCTTTATTTAAGTCCCGGATCATTTGATCAATCTTAGAACCATATTCAACTGATTCATCTAATTCAAAAAACAATTCCGGAGTTTTGTAGATTGATAAGGCCTGTCCTAACTCACGACGAACTAAGCCACTTGCCTTGTTCAATCCTTCTTGTGCTTTTTCTTTTTCTGAAGCTTTATCAGATAATAAGCTGTAATAAATCGTCGCTTGCTGCAAGTCGCCTGTAACATGAACATCAGTGATGTTTACGTCCTGTACCCGCGGATCACGAACTTTTCTTCGCAAGATGTCATTGACTTCTTTTAAAATCTCTTGAGCGAGACGACGATCGCGATAATTTGGCATAACGACTGCCTCCTTGTTCATATCATTCATTTGTTAGTCCCGCTACGCACTATATAAGTCATAGCGGAACCAACAATTATTTTTGTTTGATTTCTTGCATAATGAAGCCTTCGATTACATCGTCAACTTTGATATCATTAAAGTTTTCGATCATTGCTCCACATTCGTAGCCCATTTTAACTTCTTTTACATCATCTTTAAAGCGTTTCAAGCTGGCAAGCTTTCCTTCAAGAATAACGATGCCATCACGAATGATCCGTACTCCGCTATCACGTTGGATAGAGCCTTCATTAACATAACATCCAGCGATTGTACCAACTTTAGAAACTTTATATGTTTCACGTACAGTCATTTGACCTGTGATTTTTTCTTCGTACTCAGGATCAAGCATACCTTTCATTGCTGTTTCGATTTCTTCGATAGCTTTATAAATAATACGATGTAAACGAATATCAACTTCTTCGTTTGCAGCCTGTTGTTTTGCTTGTGGTGTAGGTCGAACATTAAAGCCAATAATGATCGCATTACTTGCTGCGGCTAGAGTAACATCACTTTCATTGATAGCACCTACAGCTGAATGGACGATCTTCACACGAACGCCTTCAACATCGATTTTTTTCAATGATGCAGCTAATGCTTCAGCAGAACCTTGCACGTCTGCCTTGATAATGACATTAACTTCCTTTAATTCGCCCTCTTTAAGAGATTCAAATAAGTTGTCTAATGTTACACGGGCACTGGCACTACGATGCTCAAGCACTGCGCGTTTCGCGCGCTCTTCACCAGCAGCACGAGCGGTCTTTTCGTCTTCGAATGTCGCAAAACGATCACCCGCTTGAGGTACATCATTTAATCCTGTGATTTCTACTGGAGTTGCTGGACCAGCTGTTTTATCACGACGACCAATATCATTCGTCATTACACGAACACGACCATATGTGTTCCCAACAACAATTGGGTCTCCTACATTCATTGTTCCTTGTTGAACTAGCAATGTAGCAACTGGACCTTTCCCTTTGTCTAAACGAGCTTCGATTACAGTACCAATCGCGCGTTGAGTCGGATCTGCTTTCAAATCCTCCACTTCAGCTACCAATAGAATCATTTCTAATAATTCATCAATATTTTGATTGAATTTGGCTGAAATCTCTACAAAGATTGTGTCTCCGCCCCATGCTTCAGGGATTAATTCATATTCACTTAACTCTTGCATTACATGTTGCGGGTTAGCACCTGGTTTGTCGATTTTATTAACCGCTACGATAATTGGTACTTTCGCCGCTTTCGCATGATTGATTGCTTCAATTGTTTGAGGCATTACACCATCATCAGCCGCTACGACTAAGATTGTGATATCCGTGATACTTGCGCCACGCGCACGCATACTTGTGAAAGCCGCATGTCCGGGTGTATCTAAGAACGTAATTGGCTTGCCATCAATATCAATTTGATATGCACCAATATGCTGTGTAATTCCGCCTGCTTCACCACTCGTCACACGCGAATGACGCAAGGTGTCTAATAAAGTTGTTTTACCATGGTCTACGTGACCCATGATCGTTACTACTGGAGGACGAGACACCAACTTTTCTTCGTTTACGTCTTCGCCATCGAAGAACCGATCAATATCAGCAATGTCAATTGTAACTTTCTCTTGCGGTTCAATACCATAATCAGTTGCCAATAGCTCAATCGTATCTTTATCTAATGGTTGGTTTTGATTGACCATAACCCCCATCATAAACAGCTTTTTGATGATTTCAGCTGGTTCACGATAGATTTTCTTTGCAATATCTGCCACATTCATGCCTTCTGTATATTCCAAAATTTCTGGCAACTCACGGAACTTACGTGGTGGCACTGCTGGTTTATTGCTCTGTTGTTGCTTCCCTTTTTTACCTTTTTTGTTAAAACGATTTTTATTGCGATTTTGGTTACCACCGTAACTATTGTTGCGGTTTTGATTACCATAATTATTTTTATTGCGACTTTGGTTACCACTTTGATTTGTTGAGCCGCTTTGGTTCGAGCGTTGCGCATTGTTCGTACCGCTTTGTGCTGGACGCTGTGCGCTATTTGCAGCACCTTGTGCCGGGCGTTGACCCTGGTTTTGGCGTTGCGTATTATTTGTTCCGCCTTGTGCTGGGCGTTGACCCTGGTTCTGGCGTTGCGCATTATTTGCAGCACCTTGTGCCGGGCGTTGACCCTGATTTTGGCGTTGTGTATTATTTGCTCCGCCTTGTGCTGGGCGTTGTCCCTGGTTCTGGCGTTGTGCATTATTTGCAGCACCTTGTGCCGGGCGTTGTCCTTGATTTTGGCGCTGTGCATTATTTGCTCCGCCTTGTGCCGGGCGTTGACCCTGGTTTTGGCGTTGCGCATTATTTGCTCCGCCTTGTGCTGGGCGTTGTGTATTACTAGTATTTCCTTGTGTTGGACGTTGTCCTTGATTTGAACGGTTTGCGTTCGCTGAGTTGTTCTGTCTATTGTTTTGTGTCAAGTCTTTATTTCCTTTTCTATTCTGGAAATTTGGGTTGTTCTTCGAGCTCTTTCCATGGAATTTTGGTTTTTCGTGCTGGTTAGCTGATGGTTTTGCTTGAGTATTCATTTGCGGCTTGCTAGAAAAAGCTTGTTTCAATTTTGATTCATCGTCTCCTGATAATGAACCCATATGATTTTTTACATCAATCCCTAAAGCATGTGCTTTCTCTACAACATCCTTACTCGATTGATTCACTTCTTTGGCAAATTCGTACACTCGTTTATTTCCCATGCAATCACCTTCCTAACCTTTTATTAACGTCATAATTTTGTTGGCGAAGCCTTGGTCTAATACCCCGATAACTTTCCGAGGTTTGCCAATTGCGCCTAAAATCTCTCCTTGAGTAAATTCGATAAAATATGTCGTCTGATAGTACTTACTTTTATCTGATACTTTTTTCTGTGTATTTTCACTCGCATCAGTAGTAACAATTACAAGTTTCACTTTATTCCTGCGAATCTCGTTAATCGTCATTTCTTCCCCTGTGATCAGTTTGCCTGCACGCATTGCAAGGCCCAACATGTTCAAGGCCTTCTGTTTATTCATTGCCAAAGAGCTCTTTTCTGGCTTTTTGGTGCTTCACATAATCAAGTAGTTCTTGATAAAAATCATCCGTTAATTCAATGTCCAACGTACGGTCTAAAATACGTTTTTTCCACGCTTCTTCAACTTCCGCCGGCTCCAACGCAACATATGCACCGCGTCCTGGCTTCTTTCCTGAAGGGTCAATTGAAACTTCGCCTTCTTTTGATTTAGCAATGCGAATTAACTCTTTTTTAGGGAACATTTCACCGGAAACAACCGATTTGCGCAAAGGAACTTTTCTCTTTTTCATTTGCAGTCCTCCTCGTAAAATATTATT
>NZ_JAFLVR010000064.1 GCF_017315985.1 Candidatus Enterococcus murrayae
CAGGAAGGTATAAGAAATCGACTGGCGTTTCTTCTTGAAGGATATGATGAAACATGTCGCGACGAATGCTGTGTGAGTTTCATTTTGAATGTAGAAAGAACAAAATCTTCCTATGTTGTTGTCCCTTTATAAATGGATATCAGTGAATCAATGCGATGAAGAAAATCAGAAATTTCAAGAAGACGTTATAGTGATCAGGGTAGTCTAGCAGAAACGAGCTAGGCTATTCTTTTTTATATAAAATAGTTCATGAAAGATTTTGC
The DNA here is from genome assembly GCF_017315985.1 of Candidatus Enterococcus murrayae. Lineage (GTDB taxonomy): Bacteria > Bacillota > Bacilli > Lactobacillales > Enterococcaceae > Enterococcus_A > Enterococcus_A murrayae. The sequence continues at coordinate 264 of NZ_JAFLVR010000064.1, forward strand.
TAAATTTATATTTCTGATGTATAATATTTTTTACATAGAGTAAAACAAGTTTTACAAAATGTCTATAATACTAATTTATCTGAATGAAAGAAAGGAGAATCATTCTTATGTCCTATCATAGTAAAAGAGTACTGACTTCCATTTTTTTTAGTTGCTGTCTGGTTCTAGGTTACGCTTTTTATGTTTTTAGATTAAATCCAGAAATTTCTCACGATCTGATTGCTTGGTCAAGAATTGTTTTAGTATTTATTGGTATTGGCATTATAGGTTCAATTATTCTGCATATTTTAACAGTGATTTCGTATACTATTAAGATATCTGTAAAAGATAGTGAATTGAGTGAGACAGATGTTGATCGCGTAGTCAATTCAACATTGGTAGAAGATGAAATGGATAAAATGATCAGCTTACGCGCTTCACGAATTGGCTATTTTGTATCTGGCTTTAGTGGTATTTTGGCAATAGCTGCTCTGGCATCAGGAGTTGCTCCATTTGTAGCTTTTCATATCATTCTTGCAGGTTTTATGATTGGTAACTTAGTCGAGGGAGCCATCAGTATCTACTTGTACGAAAAGGGTGTACAGTATGGCTAAAAAAATGAAAATTTCGAATAACATAAGAAAACTTCGATTTTTTGCAGATGAAATGACTCAATTAGAACTGGCTGAAAAAGCAGGAGCATCTAGACAAACAATCGTGGCATTAGAGGCAGGGAAATATACACCATCATTAGAAATGGCTTTTAGAATTGCAGATGTTTTTGGCGTAGAAATTGGTGAAGTTTTTCAACGTGAGGTGGAGGGAAATGAATAGTAGAGAATGGTTATTGTGTCCAAATTGTAAGAAAAAGACTAGAGTTCAAATTTGTGAAAATACGCTTTTAAAAAATTTTCCTCTTTATTGTCCAAAATGCAAACAAGAAACAATGATTGATGTTATACAAAAAAGCATAATACTAACGAGAGAGCCAATCGTGAAAACGTAGAGCCGGTAATTTGTGAGAAGGGTCATCACAAGTTATCGGCTCGTTTTGTTTTCGATGCTCATATTTAGGAGGGAACATTATGAAAGCAGTAATTAGAGAAAAGTACGGGAATCAACAGGTATTAAAAATCGGAGAACTTCCCATACCAATTCCAAGTGATAATCAAGTCTTAGTCAAAGTACATGCCTCAACAGTCAATGCGTATGATGATCATTTATTGAAAGGCGAACCATTTCCAGTTCGAGCGATGAATGGTCTGACTGCTCCTAAAAATCATCGCTTAGGCTGTGACATGGCAGGAGTAGTAGAAGCAATCGGAGACAAGGTCACTAAATTTAAAAAAGGTGATGAGGTATTCACTTGTTTAGCTGATGGTAATGGGGATGATGCCTATTCGGAATACGTCTGTGTAAGCGAAGACTTGTTAGTTATAAAACCTCGTGGTGTCCTCTTCGAAGAGGCTGCGACGATTCCCAT
>NZ_JAFLVR010000065.1 GCF_017315985.1 Candidatus Enterococcus murrayae
AAAGCATAGAAGTTATCTGCGAGTAAACAGATAACTTCTATGCTTTTTATAGGTTCTGTTAGTCTATGAAAACGATCATAAGCTCTTTTTAAATCGTCAGTGTAAAATCCTTTTCCTTCAAAAAATTCTCGAAAACTTGCGCTCCCGGCGGCAGCTGCGCGTCTTTTCTTTTTGCCAAATAAACGGGGCGGTATAACGGCTCTTTAAACGTGAGCACGGCGATATCGTGAAAGGACATCAGGTTATTGTAAGGAAGGATCGCGCCGCCGAAATCAATCGAAACCAAACCAGCCAATGCCTGATCCTCCTCTACGCGGCAGGCGATGTTCAACGGCAGATCGGCTTTTTTGAAAAGATTTTCTATAAAATAGGTTTTGTCTTGGCATAAAATCATCGGTATTTTAGAAAGGTCAGCCAGAGAGACCTGTTCTTTTTTTGCATACGGATGTGATTTTGCTACGATCGCTACTAAGGGCTGATCCATTAAATGGGTGAACTCAATTTCGGGTTCATTGTTCAGGTATGAACAAATAGAATAATCGCAGGTTTCGTGTTTTACGTGTTCAAGCAGACGGGGAGTGTTGCCCTGCCAAAATTTGAATTTGTAGTTAGAGCGTTCTGGATCGCTGCGAAATTGCTTCAGCAACTGTGGAATAATCTCCGGCCCTAAAGTGAAGATAAAACCAAGATCGATGGAACCAAAATATGGATCTACGATATTTTTGATCGTGTCAGCTCCTGACTGAATCTCGTCTAAACCTTTGCGCACCTTCTGGTAGTAAAGTCTGCCCATTTTAGTCAGCTTGATATTTCTTCCGCTGGGCTTGAATAGATTCACTCCTACTTCGTCTTCGATCCGGCGAATCATCCGGCTCAAGGATGGCTGAGCGATCCCTAATTCGTCGGCTACTTTTCCGTAATGCTCTACTTCAGCTAATCGGCAAAAGGCCTCAATATTTTGAATATTCATAGAGAATTTCCTCGTTTTTAGAGAAGTATAACATTTTTGTTATGAATATCAACTACAAATGAGATTGTTTTCACAATCGAAAGTTTCTATAGTTGGTAGTGTAGAAAGAAAACGTTTTATAAATTGAAATGGAGGAATAATATTAATGAAAACAGTAACGATTGCATTGGTTGGGGCAGGCTTTGCCGGTAATTTCCATACGAACGCGTACAACAAGGTCAGCGGAGTGAATTTGCGAATCAAATATGTATTCGACAATGATCAAGAGCGGGCAAAACAATTATGCGACAAATGGGACATCATTGAACAGGTAGCGGCGAGCTATCAGGAAGTCTTGGAAGACCCGGAAGTGGATGTTGTGGATATTATTACACCGCCAGTGACGCACTTAGATTTGTGTTACCAAGCATTGGATGCGAACAAGCATGTTATCTGCGAGAAGCCATTGACTGGCTACTTTGGAGAAGAAGGCGATGAAGAGCCGATCGGTTTGAATGTACCAAAAGCGAAAATGTACAAAAAATTATTAGCAGATATCGATGAATGTCGTCAAAAATTTGAAGCATCGGATCGTTTATTCATGTATGCGGAGAACTATGTTTATTCACCAAACATTCTACGTTCAGCAGAAATGATCGAAGCGAAGAAGAGTAAAATCATGTACATGAAGGGTGAGGAAAGTATTCGTTCTTCTACTTCACCAGCATCTGCTCATTGGTCGCTGGCAGGTGGCGGTTCATTGATTCGTTTAGGCAGTCATCCAATCGGCGGCATGCTGTTCTTGAAGCAGGCGGAAGCAAAGGCACGCGGAGAAAAGATCGAGGTTCAAAGTGTTGTTGCTGAAACAGGACGTCTTGCGCCAAGTTTGAATGAGCATGACAAGCGCTATTTCCCAGCTAAATCAATTGATACAGAGGATTTTGCGACAGTGGTCATCACCTTTACAGATGGGACGAAAGCAATCTCAATTTCTAATGACAATACTTTAGGCGGAGTGAAAAACTACGTAGAAGTGTATACCAATGATAGTGCGTTAGTGAATAACATTACTCCAGCAGACAATCTTTCTACTTACTTCTTAGATCAGGATGATTTAGAGGATGTCTACATTTCGGAACAGCTGCAAGATAAAACAGGATGGAATAAAGTATTCGTCGCTGAAGAAACCCTGCGTGGTTATTTAGCGCAATTCCAAGATTTTGCGGAATGTGTGGCAGAAAATCGTCAACCGCTATCTGACTTAGACTTGGCTTATGATACAATCAAGATTATTTACGCGGCATATTTATCAGCTGAAGAAGGCCGCAGAGTAGATTTTTAAGAAAGCGCGAGGACAAACTATGAAGACTGTAACAATCGAAAACGTAACACTTGGAGAAGGACAGCCAAAGATCATCGTACCATTGGTCGGCAAAACGAGAGCAGATGTTTTGCAGGAAGCAGAGATCGCCGTTCAAAGCAATTGCGATATCGTTGAATGGCGAATCGATCACTTCGAAGAAATTTTGGATTTTAACAAAACAGCTGAATTCTCCAAAGAAGTCAAAGCAGCTGTGGGCAGACCACTGCTGATGACTTTTCGGACGGCCAAAGAAGGCGGCGTTTGTCCACTAGAGGATCAAAAATATTTTGAGATGTATCATACACTATTGGAGAATGGTGCACCGGATTTGCTGGATGTTGAACTGTTCATGCCAGAAAGTGAAGTGAGTGAGCTTGTTGCAAAGGCACATGAAGCAGGTAAGAAAATCATCATGTGCAATCACGACTTTGACAAAACGCCAAGCAAAGAAGAAATCATCCGACGTCTGCAGTTGATGCAGGAAAAGGGTGCGGATATTTGCAAAATCGCTGTTATGCCGCAAAATGCCCATGACGTCATTGTCTTACTGGATGCGACGCAAGAGATGTATCATCAACACGCTGATCGGCCATTGATCACAATGTCGATGGGTGAGCTCGGTGTAGTGAGCCGCGTCTCTGGGAAGACATTTGGTTCGGCAGCTACCTTTGGGGCAGCGAAAAAAGCATCAGCACCTGGACAAGTCTCGGTTGCTGAGCTGCGTACGGTTCTGGAAACGTTATAGACAAGAAATAAAAGTATGTTAAAGCAGCCTCGTCAGTAAGCTTACTGATGAGGCTGTTTTTTAGAGTGCACTTTCATGCTTCATTAATTCAGGATAGTACTCGTATTCTTCAAAAAGTTTTGGATCGTAATCGATGAAGCGTTTGACCCAATTCTTCGCTTCGAAGAAATCCAGCATTTCTTGATCAGCGGGCTGGTACGGAATATTCAAGAAGGCAGTTAGTTGGCTCAAGTTCGGTCCGATCATGAAGACATTCCTTGGGTCATAGAGCCGATAAAATGGCAGCATCTCATTGGCTGTAACCAATTTCTTCTGTAAGAAGAGCGACTCAAAGGTGCGCAGCGTCACACCATATTGACCAGCACGTAAAATTTCTAGGATTCCTTTGCTGCGCTTGACCAATTTCAGATAATCCTCATAGGGCAGGTAGCCATCTTGTTCGTTCCCTCGTTTGGGCAGGATGTGATAAAACGTCGATAAGCCAAGCGACTCAAAGCGCTGTTTAAGCTCCATAGCCTGCTGTTTACGACCATTGTCATTGGCTCCAAAGAAGATATCATAGTCTGTATCATGTAATGCTTCACCAACGGATTGCGTGTAAAATGAGCTGTTGTGCTTTAGGCCTAAATCGCGAGCTTCTAATGGATCAAAGTGATAGATTTCATCGATGGCCGCTTCTTTTTGGGCGGCATTCAGCTTACGATAATGCTCCAACTTAAAATGGTTCCAGAAAAATAAGACGATCTTCGCTTTTGTGAATGGGCGAATTCTTGCCGCCATTTCTGGTTCGAAGCCAAAATCTAAAAATATGATTAATTGAAAATTTTTCAAATAGTGACGTAAATAATCGTTGCTTGCTGCAAGTAATTCTTTCCCTGAACAAACACTCAAATCTGAGATGGCAGGGAAAAAGTAAAGTGAACGGTCCTTAGGGACAATCAAGACATCAGAAGTTTTCATTTTTCTCCCAGCTTTCATTTTAAATTTTTCATAGCATAGCGCGTTCCAAAATGAATAGCCATCATTATGCTTGAGAAAAATAACACAGCTGACACATAAAAAGGGGAAATTTTTATTTCTTGTACGCATATCATCGCGCTATACTGATTGAACGCGAATGTTTTATCTATGATGGAAAGCCGCTCTTACTATCATGAACTGGGAAAAACGGAACCGACAAAAATAGAGACTGTCTATGGGATAAGACAGCCTCTAAAGGGATATATACTGTGAAAGAAATAACTACTTTCAAAGAAATATAATAAAATCTCAAAAATTAATGTGCGCGATTGAAGCGAGCGATCCATTGCTTATAGGGTAATACGCCCCCTAAGAAATAGGTAATGAACGCTTGGATCGGGATCCAAATCACGGTTTTGATCAAACGTGGTGCCCAGATTACCCAGCTGTTTAATGGCACATGGTACATCATTGCCAGCCATAGCGGGGTCAGGATCAAGTTGATCAGGATCGTTGTTACTAGTACCGATTGGATCGAGTTTTTCCAAGTGATTTCTTTCTTATAAAAGAAGTAGCCGTAAATCGCTCCTTCAAGAAAGGCGTTGATGGTAAAACCAATGAAAAACGGCGCTTTCGCAAAAAGTGACATACCAATAAAATCAGCGATGACCGAGCCTATTCCCGTCCAGAAAGGTCCAAACAGCATGCCCATAATGATTTCTGGGATAAAGGTAAAGCTGACTTTGAGAAATTGCGTCTCGATTCCTAAAATCCGAGACAGGGTGACCATCATGGCGATCAATAGCGCCATCGTTGTGATGCTTCTAGCATCGAGGTGTTTCTTCATTTCTAGCATCTCCTTATAGAGCTGCTACATCTTCATGCAGCGAATGCGAAAATAAAACCGCAGACTAAGTCTTTCGTCCAGAGGACAACATCCCATCCCTCCAGCACTTGACGCTTTATTTCCTACTCTGATTTATTTTTTGGGGAGTCCCCGAAGAAATACTAGCACAGAATGAAATAGGAAACAATCTTTTCAATTTCATTCCTGCAAGTATTGAGAAACTTTTTTATATTCGAAAAAATTGGGTAATTTTCTGCGTATTTTAGAGGTACTATAGAACGAGAGAGATTATAAAGAAGAGAGGTCCGAATATGACTGTAAAACCGTTAAATGAAAGACAGTTGTTTCGAATGAAACGAAAAAACCTGGAGAAAAGGATTAATCAATACTATCTAGAAACGCAGGATATAGAGGCAGTATTAGACTATAGTCTGGCAGTTCTAGTGTTCAATGGGATTACGATGGACAATTATTCATCTGTCTGTAAGGAGTTGATCAAGGAAATTTTTTTGACTAGCGAGCCTAGTGATAAATTACGGGATTATTGTTTGTATTTCTACGATTTCTTTGAATATGAGGAATGGGAAGCCGTAAGAAAGCGCTTGTTCAAAAGTCGAGCAGCATTTTCTGAGCATACTCGCGGGATTCGACCAGAAACAAAATTTGTGCGAGCAGAGTCTGCTCCTACAGCGAAAACAACAGAGAGCTCCGAGGATTCCTTCGAAACAGTGTTTAAGGATGAACAGGGAAAGAAACATAAGCAAAAATTCAAAAATGTGGATGTAGATATGCCAAACAAAAAGCTTTTTACGTTATTAGAGATCTTAACGAAGCTGCCAATTTTTGAAAAAGAGGGCGTTCGAAGGTTTACTGAGGTGGTCCCTGCTGATTGTAAAACGATAATAGCAGACACTTTTTAAGGAACGAAGCATCCAAGTATGATTTTTTTAGAAAGAGGGGAAAAAGAACATGCAGCCTTTGCAGGAGAGACAATTACTTCAAATGAATCGGGAGTCTTTAGAAAAGAGAATTCTTCAGTATTACAATGAAACAAAGAACGAAGACGTCGTGATCGAATATGGAATGGCGCTTTTAGCGAGAAATGCGATGGTGATGGACGATTATTCCTTCATCTGCAAAGACCTGATTCGCACAATATTTTTAGAAGGGAAACCAAACAATACAAAGCGTGACTTTTGCTTATATTTCTACGATTTTTTTGACTATAGCGAATGGGAGATCGTTCGAACACGGCTGTTTAAAACGCGATCAGAATTTTCTGAATGGACTCGAGCATTTCGACCAGATACTACCTATGTACGGGCGGCTGCAGCACCGACCTATGATAAGTTTGATGAGATATTGACTTATGCAACAAGGGATTATTCAGAAAAACAAAGAGCCGACGCATTTGCTGATAAAGAGAACTTTGATTTTTTATTTAAGGCATATTTTTCGGACGCGAATGGCAAGAAGCACTTGGTAACTTTTAAGCACGCGGACATCAGCAAGTCAGGGCATGAACTATATATCTTATTAGAAATTCTGACGAAGCTGACGATTTTTGAGAAAGATGGGGTTCGTCGTTTCAAAGAAATCCTAGGAGATGATTGTATGGGAGTAGTCAAACATTCATTAGTTCGATCCAAAAAGAAGATTGGTAACCAATAAAAGAAGAAGCAGGAGGCTGTCAGCGTCCTGCTTCTTCTTTTAATAGACGATTTCTTTTGGATCGGAATGGGCGAGAACGAATTCCTTAAAATTGATTACTGCCGGTGTAAGATACGCTTCTTTATTCGTAACTAGATAGAAGGAGCGATCGAGCATCACATTTTTCAAATGAATCGTTTTTAGCGGCAGATGCTTCAGGATATACATATTTGGTACGACGGCGATACCAAAGCCCTGGCTGACAAGCCCGGCGATGACTTGATCCACCGTGACTTCATAAACGATATTGTAGCTGCAATTGTTGTTCTGGAATACTTCATCGATCACATTGCGCAGACCGCTGCTTTTACTAAAGCCGATTTGTTCATATGGCTGAGTCTGTTCTAAATAAATATGATCAAACTGGGCTAGTGGATGATCCAAGGGCGCGATCACGACCAGTTCTTGGCTGGCGATCGGCAAAAATTCCACACTGGGCTCATCCGGCAGATAGGAAGCGATACCAATATCGTAGTGCATAGATTTGATCCCATCCACTATTTCTCTGGTTACCCCAGAAGAGGTATGGAAATCAAAAAGAATTTCTTTCTCTGGGTTAGCGTCACGAAATCCTCGGACTAATTTTGGTACAAAGGTCGTTCCTAATACGGGTAAAAAGGCGAAGCTGATAAACCCGCTGCCTTTGCTGATCTTGGTCACAGTCTCAATCCCGTCATCTAATGTTCCTAAAGTACGGGAAACGTAATCTTGAAAAATTATGCCGGGTTTAGTCAATACGACATTTCGGCCTTTTTTTTCGAACAAGGTGATGCCCAGCTCATCTTCAAGCGAGGCGATGGCATTGCTCAAACTGGGCTGCGTAACGTTTAGAATTTTGCTAGATCGGGTATAGTGCTGCTCTTTGGCTAAGACATCAAAGTATTTTAAATGTTGTAGATTCATGCGCACGCTCCTATTTATATGGCCTTTTAAATAATTATAGCAAAACCTATATGTTTTACCTATAGGTTATTCGAGAAAAACCAATTAGAATTTTGAAAAATCCCACGTTAAAATGAATGCAGGATTTGATTGTGAAAGCCGATACATTATGAAAGCCGCGGTTTTCGCAATTAAAAAGGCTTTTGTACATTAAGGGACTGCAGCCCAGCATGTGAAAAAAATAACTTTAAGGATTTTAGCCATACATTTTAGGAGGAGAAAGAATGAGACAAGTACCATTAACAATCAGCTCTTATACATTAGGAATGGAAATTGATTTTGAAGAACGTGTAAAAATTGCTAAGGCGGCAGGCTTTGATGGCATCGGCTTACGTGCTGAAACCTATATGCTGGCAATTAAGCAAGGCTACTCAGATGAACGCATGCTGGAGATTTTAGCAGAAAATGACATGAAGGTAACAGAAGTTGAATACATTACCTTATGGGCAGATCCAAATAAAACGCAGGAAACACCAGAAACCTTGTTACAGCAATTCAAAGAACAAACGGTTTATCATATGGCACGTTTATTCGGAGTAGGACATATCAACTGCGGATTGATGGAAAAATATCCGGCAGAGGTTCACATCCAGGCCTTCAAAGAATTATGTGCACGAGCAAAAGAATTAGTGATCGGGTTAGAATTTATGCCTTACAGTGGTGTTCCAGATTTAGCGAGTGCGTGGAATATCGTAAAAGAAGCCGACTGTGAAAATGGGATGTTGATTTTAGATACGTGGCATTGGGCACGTGCAGAAACGTTAGCAGAGGATTTGAAGGATGTACCGGCAGAAAAGATTGTTTCAGTTCAAATCTGTGACGTATTAGAGCGTCGTTATCCAGATACGATTTTACGTGATGAATCCATGCATGATCGTCTGTGCCCGGGAACTGGCTGGGGAGACACAGTTGGCTTCTTGAAAGCCATCAAAGAACACGGAATCAAACCGCGTGTGATTGGAACCGAAGTTATCTCTGATCCAATTTTAAGTTTGGGCTACGAAAAGGCAGCACAAATGAACTACGACACAAGTATCGATGTCATCAAGCAAGCTTGGCCAGAACTATTAGAAGACTAAAAAAAGGGTGGATGAAATTATGTTAGAAGGCGTATCAGGTAAAACACAATTATATGGATTGATCGGAAGTCCTGTTGGGCATTCAGGGTCTCCTGCGATGTACAATTATGGGTTTGAACAGTTAGGAATCGATGCCGTTTATCTAGCGTTCGATGTTCAGATCGATGAAGTGGAAAAAGCGATCCAATCTGTTCGAACATTCAATATGCCTGGAGGCAATGTAACGATGCCTTGTAAGGGTGAAGCAGCGAAATACATGGATGAATTATCGCCGGCAGCTCAAATGGTTGGCGCGATCAATACTTTCCAGAATAAGGATGGAAAATTAACAGGGCATATCACAGATGGTATCGGCTTTGTTGATAATCTGAAGGCGCATGGAGTCGATCCTAAAGGGAAGAAATTTATCGTTTTAGGAACAGGCGGTGCGGCAACAGCGATCCAAGTACAGTTAGCGATCGAAGAAGCAGCAGCAATCGATATTTTCAATATCAAAGATGATTTCTTTGTTAAAGGTGAAGAGACCGTTGCACGAATTAAAAAATTCTATCCTGATTTAGCCGTGGCGATCCACGATTTAACGGATGCTGACTTATTGAAACAAAAAGTTTCTGAGGCGGATGTTTTAGTCAATGGAACAACGCTTGGAATGGGTGAAGGCTCCACCAGAACACCGATCAGCGATCCAACTATTTTCCATAAAGATTTAGTTGTGGCAGATGCGGTTTACAATCCTCCAGTTACTCAGTTGATCAAGGATGCTAGAGAGCAAGGTTGTGAAACAGTTACTGGTGAAGGTATGTTGCTTGGACAAGGGAAAGCAGCCTTTGAAATTTTTACAGGGCAGCCTCTTCCGACAAAGGAAAAATAAAACGGCATTTTAAATAATCGATTAGGAGTAATCATCGTATGAGAAAAAAATATTTACCGTCTCTGATTTTTGTGTATTTGGCGTATTTCACTCACGGTATGCAGACGCTTAGCTTGAGTCAAAATGCTACGTACTTTTTTGAAAAATGGGGCTTTACTGATGCTACTGCAGGAGCAGCCGCTGTTTCAATGGCGATCACTTTTACCGGTTTCGGGAAATTGATCTCTGTATGGATCGGCGGGGAGATTTCCGATAAGGTTGGACGAAAAGTTTTAGCAGTCGGCGGCTCCATTATCTACTTTTTATTCTTTGTTGTTCTGCTATTATCAACGAATGTCTACATTGCTTATGTAGCAGCATTCATAGTAGGGATCGCTAATTCAGGAATGTGGGATGCAGCACTGTATCCAGCAGCGCAAGAGGCTGCACCTAAATATGCGGCGTCCTCTCTTTTAGGGATCAAGCTGTTTGTTTCGATTGCTGGCGTGATTTTCCCTATCATGGTCGTTAATTTTGCTGAAGCAGGTCAAAATACTATGAGTATCATCCTTCCAGGGGTGTTAGCTCTAGTCTGTGTGATCATGTCACTACTTTGTCCATTTGCTTATGATGATGATATGAAGGCTAGTAAAAAAGCTAAAAATGGTTCTGGTGCAGAAGGAGCACTTGAATCAAGTGAGGATTTAGTTCAGAAGGAAATTGATGAGGCGAAAGCGAAAATGCTGGTTCAGCCTAACAAATTAGTAAACTTCACGACTATGTTCTACGGTTTCGTCTGCATGTTCATTATGTATGGCGGCCAACAATATACGAAGGCTTACGGTCTTAGTAATGTTGGGATGACTGAGTTGCAGGCAGCGAGTCTAACATCTGTTTATACCATCGGTTCAATTTTAGCTGTTCTTTTCTGGGCATTTATGATGGGTAAGCTAAGATGGAATCCAGTGAAGGTTTTGTTTATTGATGCTATCTTCACAACCATTCCTCTGGTAGCTGTTCTATTAATCAAGGATGTCACAGTGATCTACATCAGTATCGCTTGTTTGGGCTTTTTCGCCGCGGGTGGTGCGTTGCAGGCCGGCTTGAGTGTCCGCCAAATGTTTTCACCAGGACGAAAAGGCAGAAACACCGGGATTTATTATACTTGGATGAGTGTTGCTAGTGTTGCTTTGCCTTACTTTGTTGCTTATATGACAAAATCTGTTGGTGAAGGTCAAGCAGTATATATTATGATGGGCTTACTGCTAATGTTTGGAGCAATCTCGATTGTCATGATGACTTACTTAGTTATCCAACATAAGAAAATCTTTGGCTACAGTGCTTTTGCTAAATTACAGGACTAAACAGAACTAAATAACTTTTGTGGAGGTAGAACTGCATTCGAAAGAATCAGTCTCCTCCTTGTTTTCATATCTTGGATTTGTAGGGTTAAAATTTTTTGAATTTTGTATCTGACACTGGATGCGAAGGAATTAAAGGGGGTACCCATGGATATTATAATTGGGCTATTGTTAATCTGTTCCTTCATAGGAATGGTCGTATTTTGTATCAAGGGACACAACTTAATGGTGGGCTTTTTCATTATGGCCACCATTTGGACAGTTTTACCGATTATTGGTCATCTGATTTCACCGAACGATGCATTTGTCGGGATGACGATCAATGATATGCTGAAAACGGTTTATCAAACGGCGCCTGAAAAATACGGGGCTTCATTGATGAATATTTTCTTAGGCGCCTTTTTCGGCCGTATATTATTAGATACTGGAATCGCTTCGACGATTATTCGCAAGAGTGTGGAATTAGGCGGCGATAATCCCGCGGTTATTTTAGCAATTGTGAACTTGATTACAGGATTCATTTTCACTTCTATGACGGGTGCAGGTTCTGTTATCGCGATTGCGGTAATCATTCTGCCGATTCTATTTTCTATTGGTATTCCGAAAGTGATTGCTTTCTTCTCCTTTACTGGATCGGTAGCAGCTGGATTGTTTTTGAATCCCATCAATTTTGCACAGTATTCTGCCTTCTTTTTAAATTCCAATGGAGGAGCAGAATATTCATATAGTGATTATTTTCCATTTGGGATCTTGGCGTTTCTAGTAATGATCATTGTGGTATCTATTGCAGCGATGATTTATTTGCGTGTTGAGAGTCTGACCTATGCTTGGGCTGCGACAAAGGATAATAGAATCGTGGAGGCACCGGGGATATCATTAATCACGCCATTTTTACCGGTAGTAGGTGTGATTGTTTTGGATTTACCAGTAATTCTATGCTTCATTTTGTCAAGCATGTATGCGTTAGCGGTTTGTGGGGAGCTGAAGGGCAGCTTTAGAGAAGTCTGTCGAACAATCTCTCGCATTTTTACAGAGGGAGTCAAAGACACCTCTTCTTTGGTAGCTTTCTGGATCACCTTGGCAATGTTCAATGATGCTGCATTTTTTGCTGCTCCTTATTTTGAAAAGATCATCGGCGGAATCATTCCAACAGCGCCATTAGCCTTGTGTATTCTATTTGGAATCTTGGCTCCACTTACATGGTTCAAAGGACCGCTTTCACTGATTGGATCGGGGGCTGCACTGTTAGCAGTAGTCAGCCAAACAACGAATTATCCGACGACATTTTTATACCCATTATTTGCTTCTGTATTGATTGGCATGGCTCATTTTGATATTACGATATCTTGGAATGCATGGGGATTGAGCTTTAACCGGATTAATGCAATTGACTATATGAAAGTTACGTTTATACCAGGGATAGTAGTAGCTTTGATTTTAGAAATTGCGAACTTTTTACTTAATAACCCAGTATAAATGAAGGAAAGAAGGGGAATCTCTTAATGAAACGAAGAGTTCGAATAGGGATTGACGTTGGCGGTACCCATACCAAAGCTGTAGCCATTGACAATGATACGCAAGAGATTATTGGAAAATCTTCTGTAAAAACCACCCACGACAGTGAAAAGGGAGTAGCAGAAGGCGTCGTCAATTCCTTTTTAAAATGTTTACATGATTATCACATAGAATCTGATGAAGTTGTTTTTGTTGCTCATAGTACAACGCAGGCAACCAATGCGCTATTGGAAGGCGATGTCGCTAAAATCGGCATTATTAGTACAGCTAAATCAGGCATTGAAGGCTGGTTGGCACGGATTCAATCAAATTTAAAAGATATTGATTTGGGAACGGGACGAAGTATTCATATCATTTCTCGTTTTATACCAGAAAAAGAGTTAACGGAAGAAGCGATTTCCAAAACTATCGATGAGCTCTTAGCAGAAAAGATGGAAGTGCTGGTTGCCTCAGCCGCATTTGGGGTTGATGATTTAGGTTTGGAAGAAAAAATCGCAGAGGTTGCTCGGCAAAAGAATGTGCCAGTAACGCTAGCCTCTGAGATGACCAAACTTTATGGCTTGTCGCGGCGGACCCGCACAGCCACGATCAATGCGTCGATCCTGCCTAAAATGTTAGAGACGGCTAACTCTACAGAGGAAAGTGTCCGCTCTTCTGGAGTAGATGTTCCATTGATGATCATGCGGGGCGACGGCGGTCTGATGGATGTCGTAGAAATGAAGAAACGGCCTGTATTAACGATGCTGTCAGGACCTGCCGCTAGTGTTATGGGTGCTTTGATGTATTTACGAACATCTAATGGGATCTATTTTGAAGTTGGCGGAACCTCGACGAATCTAGGTGTCATCAAGAATGGTCGTCCCGTGATCGACTATTCAGAAATCTCTGGACATAAAACGTATGTTAGTTCGCTGGATGTCCGAGTTCTCGGTGTGGCCGGCGGTAGCATGATTCGTGTAAATAAAAGCGGTGTGAAGGATGTTGGACCTCGTAGTGCTCACATTGCTGGACTTGAATATGCGGTTTATACCCCTGAAGAGGAAATCGTTGATCCGCAATTAGAGCTGTTTTCACCGAAAGAGGGCGATCCTGCAGATTATGTAGCGATCAAGCTAGCCAGCGGTAAGCGGGTTACGATCACCAATTCTTGTGCAGCCAATGTTTTGGGGTATGTAAAAAAGGAGGATTTCTCCTGTGGTAGAGTAGCTTCTGCGAAAAAAGCGATGGCACCCTTGGCGGAATATTTGAATATGACGGTTGAAGAAGTGGCCCAACAGATTTTAGCCAAGGCAGTTGAGAAAATCATCCCGGTGATTCGTTCATTAGCGAAAAAATATCAGCTGGAAAAAAATCAAATGACTTTGGTTGGTGTTGGTGGGGGTGTTGCTTCACTGATCAAATTTGCGGCGGAGCAGATGGAGCTGAATTATAAGATTCCAGACAACGCGGAAGTTATTTCTTCTATTGGTGTCGCCTTAGCGGCGGTTCAAGATGTAGTGGAACGAATCGTACCGAATCCGACGAAGCAGGATATACAGTCGATTAAACAGGAAGTTACTGATATGGCGATCGAAAGTGGTGCAACAGAAGACAGTGTCGAGGTCCATATCGAGATCGATCCTCAGACACAAAAAATCACAGCCCGGGCTTCCGGCTCAACGGCTGCTCAGGCAACAGAGCTTCAAACGGCCGCAAGTGAGACAGAAGCTCGAGAGATAGCGATCCAAGATCTTCGTTTACCTGCGGAGCAAATTGATCTGTTAGATTCAACAGAGCATTTTTATATTTATGGAGCAAGTACGAAAAAAGGCAATGCGATCCGAGTCGTCGATAAAAAAGGCTTTATTCGTGTCCAGCGTGAGCATGCTCAGGTAGTCAAGACGACGATCCAAAGTTATTTTGAAGTAGTCAATCAGTTGTGGGAAAGTATGGCAAATTATCAAAGTGATTTGATTATTCGCCCAGACTATTATTTCTGTGTCGGTCCGCGACTGCTGGACTTTTCCAGTACGGACTTCTCTCAATTGACGATGCTGATGGAGATTGAGATGAGTGAGATTATCGGTACAGATGAGATCATCATTATAGCGGCAAATCGCTATATTTAATGATTGAAAGCTAGATAGCAATTAGAAATGTTTGACTGAGGAAACTAAGAAAAAATATTCGAATGAAAAGGAGTGCTGGCGATGGATTTCAGTAAATTATTAGAGTTGAGCGAAGAAAAATATGCAGCGTATTTATTATCGCAGGATCTTTTGTATAAGAAAATACCTGAGAACCAGCACTCAAAATTGCTGAATCAGTCGATTGCATGCGGAAAAGCTGCTGCAAGGGACTTTGCAGTGGCAGATTTGCGGGAGTACTGTCAGCAGCAAACGATTGAGATCGATTATTTTTCTGAGAATTTAAAAGCAGAAAATTTTCGTTTTGTTTTGGCGGAGTTTCAATTGCCGAATCGTATTCGAATCAATCAAAGCCTGCTGGAAGCGGCGGACCCTTTTTTAGCTGAGCTGGATTTTCTTAAAGATCAACGAGTGGATGAAATTTTACTAGCCCACGAGTTGTATCATTATATAGAAAATCAGCAGCAATTGTTTACGACTCAAAAGCAGTTGAGCTATCGGGCAGGACCCTTTAAGAAATCTGCACGTGTGCATTCTCTCAGCGAAATCGCGGCGATGAGCTTTGCAAAAGAGCTGCTGGGATTGAACTTTTCACCAATCCTTTTGAATATCGTTCTGCTTTTCCCCGTCGCACCTGACTATAGCCAAGAGCTGGCAAAACGATTATTGCTGATTGATTGAACAGGACTATAGATTGATTGAAAAAAAGAATTAGTATCCACTGTTGGGATTCAGTATATTTAAAGAAAGAAAACCTTTAAGGAGCGGAAATAATGGAAAATTCATGGTTAGATTTAGCAGATGACGTGGTTGTAATCACGGGAGCATTAGGTGGCATGGGACGTAAGATCGCGAATGATTTTGCTGAACAAAAAGCAAATTTGGCTTTGGTCGATTTAAATGAAGAAGCGGCTGAAAGCTATGCGAAAGAATTAGCGAATAAATATGGCGTTAAAGCGAAAGGCTATGCCTGCAATTCTACTGTTGAAGAACAAGTAGATACTTTAGTGAAGACAGTGAAGGCTGACTTTGGCAGAATCGATGTATTGGTTCAGACAGCAGCGATTCTAACATTCAGCCCACTGGAAGATTTAGCTTTAGATGAATGGAAGAGAACGATCGATGTGAACTTGAATGGCTATTTCCTAGTCTCACAACGGATTGGTCGTGTAATGATCGAGCAGCAATCAGGACGCATGGTTCATATTTCCACCATCGCTTCGATCGCTCCAGAAACGTATTCTGGTGCATATAGTCCAAGTAAAGCTGGCGTGAACATGCTGTCTAAGATGATTGCCGGCGAGTGGGGACAATATGGTGTACGCAGTAACTGTGTATTGCCATGCTTTGTTAAAACTCCATTATCAACAAAATTCTATGAGGACGCGGAAGTTGAGGAAGGCAGAAGAAGAATGACTGCGAACCGCCGCATCGGAGAAGTTCAGGATATCGCTAATGCAGTATTGTATTTAGCCAGCAAACGTTCAGATTACACGAACGGCCACGAATTACGTGTAGAAGGCGGCTTTGGAAATATGATCGGCGACCTTGTACCAAAACCAGGCGGACGACGTCAATACGCGATCGACTCAAAGAAACCAAAAGCATAATAGAGAAGTCTATAAACAGAGCCCTGACTTTTTAACTAATAAATTATGCTGTTTTGAATAGCTGTTCAATTTCATTCCATAACGAAAAGCCGAAGAGAGCAATTTCTCTTCGGCTTTTTTTACACAATACTGGCAAAATCGGTTTGTGAGCTTCAGAATATTTTACGTAAATTGTGATAAGCTATCAGTACAAGGAGATGATTTCATGGAAAATATTGTCCCCGTTTCAGGTATGCGATCTTATAATCAAACCCTGGCGAATGTCGAAGCAGGTCACGAAGTCATTCTGACCAAGAATGGCCGTGCCAAATATGTTGTGAGCGATTTTGAAGAATATCAGAAGATGAAAGCTACACTTACCCTGTTTGAGGAATTACATAAAGGAAAGCAAGCATTGAAAGATGAAGGTGCAATATCTTTGGATCAATTAAAGGCTCGAATGAATGAAAAACTATAAACTTTATCTATCACCACAAATAGAGCGAGATTTATCTGAGATCGTTTTTTATATACGGGAGCTTGGTCCCTATGAAGCCAACATTAGCAAATTCTTTGATGGTATTTATGCAGCTTTTGAATTTCTGTAGGCAACGCCTTTACTGGACCATTTCTTAGAAAATAAGATTGATGTTGCAACAGGCATGCGCTTTTATATCGTCAGCCAGCATGTTATCTTTTATGAAATTGTTGGCGATGTCGTCGAGGTAACTAGAATAATCTCGGAGAAAAGAGACTATATCCGTATTTTGGGTTTTTAAGGAACCAGGCAACGAATAATCAGTAATTTTATACGACGAGACAAACGCCCTGACTTTCGCACAGTCAGGGCGTTTCGTGTGAGCATCATGCTATATAGCTTTATATCATTTTGCACAATCAATTACTTCGATCGTCTTTTGGGACTACCATTTCTTCTAAGTTTCCATCATCACTAGAAAAGATATACATGCTCATTTTGGACGACAAGAACCCGCACTCAAAACAAGAGTGAGGGTTTATTCCGTGTCGCCACTTCTCCTATGAACAAATCATAGAAGGGAAGCAACAGAATTTATCCGTTTTTTTATTAACTATCCTTGGCATGGCTCTGATTTTTTAAGCTAGTTCTACCAAATACTTACCCGTTTTTCTGGTGTTAGGTACATTGGGTCCGTTGATTGGATGTCAAAGGTTTGGTAGAAGTCCGGTAGGTTTTGAACCTGGACATTTGCGCGCAACTTGTTGGGTGCGTGGACATCAATCGACAAGAGTAATTGAGTGTATTCTTGTCGCGCTTTCATCCGCCAAATCGTTGCCCAATTGATAAAGAAGCCTTCAAGATCGACATCCTTATCTTTCTTCGCCGCTTCTAAAGCACAGCTCAGACCGCCAGCATCGGCGATATTTTCTGAGACGGTTAATTTACCGTTTACTTTTCCGCCGGCGATTTCTAACCCATCGAATTCAGCAATCATTTGATCCGCTAATCCTTGGAAATGCTTCTGATCGTCCTCTGTCCACCAATTGTTTAGATTCCCATATTCATCAAAAAGCGATCCATTGTTGTCAAATGCGTGAGAAATTTCATGTGCGATCACAGCACCAATCCCGCCAAAGTTTTCGCTGCTGGATTGCTCCAAGCTATAAAATGGTGCCTGCAGAATTGCTGCTGGGAAAACAATGATATTACGGAACGGATGGTAATACGCGTTTACAGTATCTGCGCTCATTTCCCACTCGTCACGTTCAACAGGCTGGTTCCATTTTGCGTAATCGTCTTTCCGTTTTAATTTGCTGAAATGCAGGGCATTGCTTAATAGTGTGCCGCCTTTTTCTGCTGGTGTTACCTTGAACTGTGTGTAGATTGGCGGAATTTTTTCAGGGTAGCCGACATGGATGCCTAATGTATTTAGTTTGATGATGGCTTTTTCTCGAGTAGCTTCACTAAGCCATGTGTTGCTGCTTAAGCGATCTTGATAGATACCGATCATCCGTTTTACCATTTGTTCGACATCTTTCTTTGCCTGTTCGCCAAAATATTTTTTTCCGTAATAGTCGCCCACGATTTGGTCAAAGCGGCCTGAAGCTAAGTAAAAGGCCGCTTTTTCTTGCGGACGTGATTCCGGCGCACCGGAAAGCGCACGGCTGTATGTGCCGCCGACTTGACGAAATTCTTCACTTAAATAGGCAGTCAACGCGTTGATTGTCATCACCAGCATCCAGCTCTTCATTTGTTGGAAGGTACCAGGATTTACCAAGTCATCCAGCTTGTTGAAGAAGACTGGTTCGGTCACGATGATTTTTTCAGGAACCTCACCGACTAAACCGATCAACAGTGTTTTCAGATCTAGGTATTGACTATGAGCGATAAATTCTTCACCGCTTTCAGGATTGTACATTTTACTATAATCCGCATTTTCTTCCGCGCTTTTTACATGAGGGGCCAATAATTTATCATATTGAAGGGCTTCATCTGTCATTTTTTCTGCTGTATCTGCATCATAGCCTGCAAGTGCGAAAAGCTTCATCGTCATTTCTTTGAATATCGCTAAAAGCTGTGGTGCTTGTGGATGCTCTGCTTCATAATAGGTCTTGTCCGGCAAAATCAAACTAGGTGCACCAGCAAATAGGGCGTTGATCTTAGTATTCTTCATGTCCGCATCGACATCAACACCGAAGGGGAGAGGCAGACCATCCAGTACCCAGCTAGTTAGTTGCTGGCTAAGCTCTTCGAGAGAGCTGAGTTTTTCCACTTGCTTCAATAAAGGAAGCATTGGTTTCGCGCCATCTTGATCCCGTTTTTGGTAATCATTGGCTAATTGGAAGTAGGCGATATATTCCTTCATCAAGTGGTTCGGAATGAGTGAAGAATCGTCGCTCATTTTTTTCGTATCAGCCATCAAGAGGTCATCGATGTCATCAACCAAGTCTTGAAAGCCGCCTGTCGCTGGTTTATCTGCTGGGATCACTGCTTCTTTGATCCATTTGCCATTGACTGCTTCATATAAATCTTCTTTGATTTTTGTTTTGTCCATAAAACTTACGCTCCTTTGTATTTATTGTTCCATCTATACTATAATAAAACAATTGAAGCGCTACTCCTAGGAAAGGCTACTTTTTTCTTTTGCTGCTTCGCGTACATAACGTTCTGTAAATCTTACTGAAGCTGGATTTACAGCTAGGATATAACTTAAGAGTAAATGATAGGTGGTGAGAAAATGAACTATCCGATTGATCAATGGATCGAACTAAAAAGCTTTGAAACATATCGCGAGTGGAAGACGCCGCGCGGATTCTTATGCGGGACTTATGCCAGCAGTGTGCTGTTGGCATATTGGCAAGACCAGTTGGACGAAGGATGTATTCCAAAGGGATTGAGAAAAAAAGGCAGCGACCAAAACGAAGAATTGATTCATGCACTGCAGCCCTTGTTACAGCCGATCGATTTTCCAACCGTTCCATTGCAAATTTCTTTGGGCTTGAATCATTTTTTTAGACGCTATCGGATTCCTTATCGAGCAAGAGGGACGGCAGCTGGCTCGTGGCAGCGAGTAACGAAGCGTATCATGGCCGGTGAGCCTGTCATGATTGGGCTTTTGCAGTTACTTGGCAGCAGCTACAAAAATCATTGGGTCGTTGTACATGGGTTTATGGAGACCTCAGATGGGCAAAAATTTTATAAAATTCATGATAATTGGGGAAAGAGTGCCGCAGTAATTCCTGCAACGTGGGGAAATGGAACGATTTCATTGGTTTCCCAAAGAAAATAATCTATTTCCTAAAAAGCTGAAGGAGTTTATTCTGACTTTCAAAATGAAAAGTAAAATCTGCATCAAATAACTAAAAATATGTTAAACTGATGGTACAAAAATACTTGGAGGGACACCATGTCAGAAGAAAGTAACGAAAAATTTAAAATTTTTAGCCTAAATGGGAACAGACCATTGGCTGAAAAAATCGCCGATGTCTGTGGCGTGCCATTAGGGAAAAGCACTGTCAAACAGTTCAGTGATGGAGAAATCTCTATCAATCTGGAAGAGACGGTCCGAGGGTTTGATGTTTATCTGATCCAATCGACTAATGAACCCGTGAATGATTATTATTTGGAATTGTTGATCATGATCGATGCATTGAAACGAGCAAGTGCGAAAACAATCAATGTTGTATTGCCTTATTATGGTTATGCACGACAAGATCGAACAGCTAAACCGCATGAGCCGATCACAGCAAAATTGATTGCGAATTTACTTTCAGATGCAGGTGCAACAAGAGTTCTGACACTCGATTTACACACTGTGCAGGTCCAAGGCTTCTTTGATATTCCTGTTGACAATTTGTTTACGATGCCGTTGTTTGCCCATTATTATCGCCGCCGTGGAATGGTAGGGGATGATTATGTAGTTGTTTCTCCGAAAAATAGCGGGGTTCAGCGTGCTCGCAGCTTAGCGGAATATTTAGATACAGCGATCGCAATCGTTGATGTCGCGGAAGAAGGCAATCCAGAATCTGGCTATGTCATTGGTGATGTAGAAGGCCGCTGCTGTATCATGGTAGACGACATTTTAAACACCGGAGAGGTTTTCTCCAATGCCTCAAAAACATTGAAGAAAGCTGGCGCGAAAGAAGTCGTTGCTTGTGCTTCTCATGGCTTGCTATCACCTCCAGCGAAAGAAAACTTAGACGCTGCCGATATCAAGGATATTTGTATTACTGATTCTGTCTTAACCAGTCCAGAGCGTCACCCTGAAAAACTATCGATTATCAGTTGTGCAGAATTGATGGGTGAAGGAGTCAAACGGATTCATGAAAATGAATCGGTTAGTCCATTATTTACGATGGAACCAAAGGATTACGAATAAAAGAGCTCAGGAGAATGGATAGCAGCTTCAAAATTTTCAATGGAACACTGAAGAAGCTGCTTCCTGTTCTGACGTTTATCTATATTTGAGGGCTAAGACAAATGATTGTCCTATGTCCTTTTTTTGTAGAAATACTTCATATAAAGAAAGGTTCGAAGGTTTGTGGAAACTATTTATTTAGATCATGCAGCAACGAGTCCCATGCATCCAGAGGTGATCGCGGCGATGACAGAAGTCATGGCGGAAACGTTTGGTAATCCATCAAGTGTCCATTCTTTTGGTCGACAGGCTGCCAGCAAATTGGAAGAGGCACGAGAAGTTATTGGGAAGAGTCTTGGTGTAAAAAATCACGAGATTATCTTCAATAGTGGCGGAACCGAAGGCGATAACACAGTGATTTTAGAGACTGCCTTTGGACGCCAAAAAGAAGGCCGGCATTTGATTACGACCCAGATTGAACATCCGGCGGTAATCAATACGATGAAGTATTTAGAAACACAGGGTTTTGAAGTGACTTATCTGCCGGTGGATCGCAAAGGAGCTATTTCATTAGATGATTTTGAAGCTAGGCTGCGACCAGATACGACCTTAGTTTCGATTATGTATGGGAACAATGAGATCGGTAATTTGATGCCGATCAGGGAAATCGGCGAGCGATTAAAAGATCACCCTGCTTATTTCCATACGGATGCGGTTCAGGCTTATGGAAATCAATGGATTCGTCCTCATGAATTGGGGATTGATTTTTTAAGTATCTCAGCCCATAAAATCAATGGACCAAAGGGTGTTGGTTTTCTATATAAAAGTGACGCAGCAAAGCTGGCGCCGTTACTTCGCGGCGGTGAGCAAGAAGAGAAGCGTCGTGCAGGGACTGAGAACTTAGCAGGTATTTGCGGACTGGCGAAGGCTGTTGAATTATTGACTGAAGAGGAACGAGAAAAACGTCGTGCACTCTATGATCAGTTTACTCAGACGATTTTAACGACATTAGATCAAGCGGGCATTGATTATCAGGTGAATGGCGAATTGAGTAACAAGCTGCCTCATGTGTTGAATCTTCGTTTTGCTGGAATTATCAATGATTTATTATTGATGAAGCTGGATTTACGAGGGATCGCAGTTTCTACAGGTTCGGCTTGTACGGCCGGTACGGTTGATCCATCCCATGTGTTGGAAGCGATGTATGGAAAGAATGCGCAGGAAGTAAAAGAATCGGTGCGTGTAAGCTTTGGTTATGGAAATACCATAGAACAGATAGAATACTTTGCGAATCAGCTAGTGGCTAGTTTGCAAGAACTAGCAAAGTAGATTGAAATGACAGTTACTTATCTTTATAATTAAGAATGAAAGAAAAAATGATGAGGTGAGTAAATGGCATTTGCAAAAACAGCGACGATCAAAGGGTCAAAATACCAATATGAATTAGCACCGACTGCTAAAAAGTATACATTGCGAGATAATGGTTTTACTGAGACTAGTTCGGGTAATTTTCAATTGATCCGTCCACTACAAGCAACACCCCAAAGTAAAGAAGGCTTCAAGTTAAAAATCACGGTATCAAAAGATCTCAGTACGTTGAAAATGTCGGTAACGACTGCTAACGGATTAAAAGCTGTTGATATCTTTAAAGATTCGAAACAAGAAATGGTTCAGGAAAAATTCTACTTCCTGCTGGATGGAATGATTGACCGTGGATTGTTTGTAAAAAAAGAAGTTTAAGTTTAAGACGGATTTTATCTATACAGATAAGATCCGTTCTTTTTTTGCGCAGAAATTAAAACGATGGTTATTTAATCATTAGATATAATGACTATTTTTTTAGTTGGCAGCTCATTAACAGGCGGTACAATTATAATCCGCTTTCTTTTTTCTATATTCACCTTTTTTTCTAAATCTTTTTAACGCTTAAAAGCTTAATTTTGGAAAGATTATGGTACACTAATACTAAGAAATTTGTTGGAAACGAAGGTGAGAAGTTGGTTCACAAGGTACATACAATCGAGCATCACAAAATTATTTCTGATTTCCGTCTCTTGTCAGGGCTGACCGTCTCAATTGAAGACTGTGCCAATCTGACGAAAGAGTTCCAAAAATATGGTGTAGAGGATTATTATATCAGCGACTATGAAGGAAACAGCTACTTGACTCGTTATGTTGATTACTTCATTGACGGGATTCCTTGTTGGAAGTATAAAAAGAAATACTTAGTTCCGCTGATTTTTCGTGATATGCCCGACACGCAAAAAATGTTCCGCGACAGCTATCGTTGGGAGGCTTTTTTTATTCTCCTAGATTGGTATCTGGAGTATAATCCTGAAAAAGTGATTGTTGCATGTAGGAAGAAAAAAGGAAAGATGGAAGTGATCGATACAGCCTTTTTGGTCTTCCGTCTATGGGAAATTTGTGATGGTGCCGCTTTTCCGATCGCGAATCTCAACAACCTTTCTGAATTTGAAAAATGGAACCAAATCTTCCATTTGATTGATACGGGGAAATCTTTTAAACGGACAAAAGAATTCGATGCGACAAAGGTTGAAGACCTGACTCAATTAGAAGCAGTTATTACGATTATCAAATTAAAATATCAAGCACTTTTACAAAAGCAAGGCTACCAAGTATGAGTTGGTGGTCTTCTTTTTCTGATTGACGGCGGTTCAAGCGCATTTTTTTGGCAGAGATGGTAAAATATAAGAAAGAATCAGAATTCGTTTGTAGGTGATCAGAATGAAATATTTTATATCAGACACACATTATTTTCACGAAAATCTTTTAGGCGACAATGATTTTGCGCCGCGCTTATTTGATTCTGTCGAAAAGATGAATCAACAAATGATCCACGCGTGGAATGCAGTCGTGAATGAAAAGGATACTGTCTATCATTTAGGCGATGTGGCAATGCATCCGCAATACGAAAAAGGCTTTCCCGATATTTTGGAGCAATTAGTGCAATTAAAAGGGAAGATTGTTTTTATCAAGGGCAATCATGATTCTCGAACATTTTTCAGGTATTTAGAAACTCATGACCCAAAGCTTGCCAATAGTGAGGATAAGTTCGAATTCCATGACGTAGGTGCAATCGTCAAGTTCAATCATCATCAATATTATCTGACTCACTATCCAATGCTCTTAGGAAAAACATTGAATATCCGTAACCTGCATGGACATATCCATAATTATAGTATGCCGATTGCAGAAGACATCAATGTTGGTGTGGATGCTCCGGAACGTGGTTTTCTTAAAACACCGCTCCCATTCGGCACACCGATTTCTGAGAACTTAATCGATGAAATCGCCAATTATAAAGAAGCGGAGATAAAGAAATTAAAGTAGAAGGAGGCAGGACTGTCTTTTTCTATTTTTTGTTTTAATAAGAATTACCATTTAAACTATCCGCAACAGAAGCTCTATGGTAAATTGAAAGTAATGGCTAACGAAGATATTTTTAAGGGGGTAAATGATGAAAGTAAAAGAAATTGCGAAATCGATTCTTTTTTATGTGGTCATGGTTGGTGCGGTTATCGCATTACGGCATTATGTTTTTTCACCGGTTGAGGCGATTGGGGATTCGATGAAGCCGACGATCAATGATGGAGAGCGGATGTTTGGATTGAAGCTTGCTGAGATTGAACGTTTTGACATCGTCACTTTTCCAGCGCCAGATGACCCAGGAAGGGATTATGTCAAACGTGTGATTGGTTTACCGGGAGATACAGTGGCATATAAGAATGATCAGCTGTATATTAATGGAAAGAAGTATGAGGAGTCTTATCTGGATGAGTTCAAAGGCAAATTAACCGATGGTCAACCATTAACGAATGATTTTGATTTGCAAAGCTTGTTTGGTTACGAAAAGGTTCCTGCGGGTCAGCTGTTTGTCTTGGGGGATAATCGCCGCATTTCAAAGGATGGCCGCATCATTGGCATGATTGATGAAGAAGCCGTTTTGACTAATGTAAAATTTGTTTTTTGGCCGCCAAATCGTATTGGGACAGTGGACTAACAAAATAAGAACAGCAAGACTTTTCCTACAGTCAGGGAAAAGGTCTTGCTGTTTTTTAATTTCCAGATTGGTGGATTTTTTGATAAAGCTTCTTTGTCTCTACCGGCTTTTTATTTGTATAAAAGTAATTGCGATCCTTTGTAACGATTTTTAAAATGGGTTTAGAATCGTGATCCACAAATAAAATAGCAGGTTTCCCATCTAATCGGTAGTGGCCGGTTGCGTAGTTTTCTGTTGCAAAGCCGTTTGTGCGAATACCACGAAATGGCAGATGATTAACCAATTCCACTTCTTCGATTTGAGCAAATGGAATTTTTTGTTCTTTGATAAAAGGACCGTCGAGTACGACTGCTTCATCTTTTACTTCATAGCTAAGCGGATCTGGATGGTAATCCAGAATATATAATGGAACAACCGCAATGACCATCGCAACGACGAGAATCACAGCGACAAGAGCGACAAGGATTTTTCCGCCTATTTTCCCCAAGTTGACTGAAAGATTCATGCCGATCCGGTCAGGAACCATCAAACGTCTATCGTCTGGATTGTAGTACAAGCCGTATCGCCAATAATAATCATCACCGGAATAACGAAAAGTAGTGGTGCTCGTCAATAATCGATCCTGTTTTTGTCGAAGGCTGATCAGCCACCAAAGCGATGCACCACACAAAAGAAGAATCATTATCAATTCTAGGATCATCATGAAGCTAAAGAACTTGGCGTTCATAGTCATGGTCAATAATGGAATGTAGACGATCAAGCTGATCAGGCCGCTCATAAAAACAGAGAGACTGGACCAATAGAATTTAGTCAAATCATTGTATTGCTGGTTGATCTGTTGATCATTGGTTAAGGCGCGAACAGGTAAACGACCAATAGCTCGCCAAGTGAAAAATAAGGAACCCCAAACTAGCACATTGATCCCCAGAAGCATCAGCCCCATATCGCGCATACCTTGCTGATAAACTAGTGCATTCAATAAAAGAATCAGAACCAACGATACCGAGAACCACCATGGTGAAACCAGCTTGCGATTTTTTTCAAGTACCAGCTTCGTATCAATCTGGATTGGTTGGGTCGTCAGCTGCCAATCATTATCAATGATCAATTGATGTCCTTTGCGGATGTAACGAATCGTGGTCAAATAATTTGCGCCAATCGTTGCATACAAAAGAAGGAAGAAAAGCAGCATAAAACTAGAGTCCTTCATCGGGATCAACAAGCCTAAGTCAAGAAACGACAAAATAAAGGCCAATTGAAATTGACGCTCACGGTACTTTTTTGCAAAATGAATAACTTTAGGGTCATCGATTTTATCCGCAGGAAACGTATTTTCGATAATCACGTAATTGTGCGGTTTGGCAGCAAGACTGCTGACAAAAGCCATAATAAAGTTACATGCTATCAAGATAATTAGAATCATTAATGACATCATTATAGTTTGTCCTTTCTAAAGGAAGATAAAATTACTTGAATTTTTTCTTGGAGTTTCGTTTCATCTGGTTCAGCTAAGTAAAGCTCTGCTAATAAGAGCGTCAAATTCTTATCGCTAGTCTTTCTTGAGTCGACAGGTAAGGAAGCAACGATCGTTCCTTTGCGCCGATCCGTCAACAAATAACCCTCTTCACGTAATTGCTGATAGCCTTTCGACACGGTCATCGTATTTACCCCAATTTCATCCGCAATCTGTCGCACTGTAGGCAATTGCTCATTGGGATTTAATTCTCCTTTTGCGATTCCGATAATAATCTGTTTTCGCAACTGTAGATAGATTGGTTCGTCTGAATGAGGATCAATTTCTAGAATCATTTAATTAACCTCCTTTGTATTATTTATATTAATACAAACAATACAAAAGAACAAGAGAAATTTTTGCTCGAAAATTATTTATCGAAAAATTAGGATTTATGTTGTATAATGCGTATTACTGAAAAGTTGCGACCTTCAAATCGTAGAGTTTTCGGAATCTATATTGAAATGATGGTGATACTGTGTCTAACAGCAACACACGAGTCGTCGTAGGAATGAGCGGCGGCGTCGATTCATCAGTAACAGCTTTGTTGTTAAAGGAACAAGGCTATGATGTAGTCGGCATTTTTATGAAAAATTGGGACGACACTGATGAAAATGGTGTTTGTACCGCAACAGAAGATTATAAGGATGTAGCGAAAGTCGCTGCCCAAATCGGCATTCCTTATTATTCTGTCAATTTTGAGAAGGAATATTGGGACCGTGTCTTTGAATATTTCTTAGCAGAATACCGTGCAGGCCGCACGCCGAATCCAGATGTCATGTGTAACAAGGAAATCAAATTCAAAGCTTTCTTGGATTATGCGCTGGAGCTAGGTGCGGATTATGTGGCAACGGGTCATTATGCCCAAGTTGAAAAAGACGAAAATGGTGTCGTGCACATGCTTCGGGGAGTGGATAACAATAAGGATCAAACCTATTTCTTGAGTCAGTTATCGCAGGAACAATTAGCGAAAACGATGTTTCCACTAGGCGGCATGCAAAAACCAGAAGTTCGAGCAATCGCTGAACGAGCTGGGCTGGCTACTGCGAAGAAAAAAGATTCAACCGGTGTCTGCTTCATCGGTGAAAAGAATTTCAAACAATTTTTAAGCAACTATCTGCCTGCTAAAAAGGGGAAGATGATGACCTTAGATGGGGAAGAAAAAGGAACACATGATGGTTTGATGTATTACACCATCGGTCAACGCCAAGGTCTAGGAATCGGCGGCGGCGGAAAAACCAACGATCCATGGTTTGTTGTTGGTAAAGACTTATCTACCAATACCTTGTATGTTGGTCAAGGCTTTCATCATGAAGCATTGTATGCGACTAGTTTGGATGCCAGTGAAATTCATTTCACAACGAATGAGAAATACCCGACAGAATTCAAATGTACAGCGAAATTCCGCTATCGTCAGCAGGATGTTCCAGTAACGGTTCGCCTACTAGAAAACGAGCGTGCGGAAGTGATTTTTGATGATCCAGTTCGAGCAATTACACCAGGACAAGCTGTTGTTTTCTACGACGGCATGGAATGCTTAGGCGGTGGATTGATCGACCATGCTTATCAAGAAACTAAGGAATTACAATATGTTTAATTATCGATAGGAAACTGGGACTACTCTGTTATGAGTGGTCCTATTTTTTTGTTTCAGCTATATTTACAGAAAATTCTTGAAAATTAGAATGATTCTCTTTACATCCTCATGTAATTGTGGGAATATACTAATTAAATATTTATTATAAAATGAAGAGAGTTGGGTGGGTTTATGAACGGTGTTGTTCTATTAGTATTTGCTATTATTTGTTTTGTTGCTGCCTATTTTATCTATTCCCGTTGGTTGGAGAAGAAGTGGGGGATCAATCCCAAGGCAGTGACCCCTGCGGTAGCGCTGGAAGATGGAGATGATTATGTTCCTGAACCGGCGTTTGTGGTATTTAGTCATCAGTTTTCATCAATTACTGGTGCTGGACCAGTCACAGGTCCAATCATCGCAGCAATGTTTGGCTGGCTGCCGGCATTTTTATGGATTCTATTTGGCGGGATATTTTTCGGAGCCGTCCATGATTTTGGCGCATTGTATGCTTCGGTAAAAAATGAAGGAAAATCGATTGGTCTGATCATTGAAAAATATATTGGAAAAGTTGGTAAAAAGCTGTTTCTATTATTCTGCTGGCTGTTTGCTCTTTTAGTTATCGCGGCTTTTGGTGATATTGTTGCGACAACCTTTAATGGAATCACGCCAGATGTCCCGGCAGCAGTGAATACAGCAAATGCTTCGGCAGCTTCGATTTCGATGCTGTTCATCGTTTCTGCAGTATTAGTCGGCTTTTTTATGAAAAAGGTTCATTTAAAAGGAATTGCCATGCATGCTTTTGGAATCGCAGTCTTATTGGCAACACTTGCTGTTGGTATTATGTTCCCGATCTTTGCTGATAAACAAACTTGGCTGTTGATTGTCTTTGCCTATTTATTCTTGGCTTCAGTTATGCCGATTTGGTTATTGATGGCGCCGCGTGATTTTCTTAGCACCTATATGCTGTTGGGAATGATCATCGCCGCTGTTTTAGGTCTTCTAGTGGAAGCACCGATGGTAGAATTGAATGCCTTCAATGGCTTCGCTGTACAAGATGCAACAGGGAATGTGAAATACTTATTCCCGATTTTGTTTATTACGGTTGCCTGCGGGGCTGTTTCTGGATTCCACAGCTTGGTTTCTTCAGGAACTTCATCTAAACAGGTCTCGAATGAAAAGCATATGCGTCCAATCAGCTACGGCGCAATGATGTGTGAATGTGTATTGGCTGTAGTCGCTTTAGTAGTTGCAGGAGCGGTCGCTCAAAATGGACAATTACCTGCGGGAACACCTTTTCAAATTTTTTCTGGTTCAGTTGCCGGCTTTTTGACAAAATTTGGTTTGCCATTGAATATTGCACAAGCTTTCATGACGATGTGTGTTTCAGCATTGGCTTTAACTTCGCTGGACTCAGTTGCTCGGATCGGCCGAATGTCGCTGCAAGAATTCTTTTATGAAGAGGGCGTAGAACAAAAAGGCTTAGCCAAAATGCTGACGAATAAATATATAGCGACTGTAGTTACCTTAGGCGTTGGCTTCGTTTTAGCGTTGGGCGGCTATAACAGCGTTTGGCCTTTATTCGGTTCTGCCAATCAATTGTTGGCTGCGATGGTTATGATCGCTGTAGCGGTCTACATGAAGACATCGAAAAAATCAGGTGTTATGTTCTATATTCCAATGGGAATCATGTTAGCAGTAACCTTTACGGCATTAGGAATGTCGATTTATGGATTGATTACGAAGTTACTCAATGCGACGCATTATCTTGTAACGATCCCGGCAGCTCCTGCCGCTGGACAATTTGTGTTCCTATCAGATGGCTTGCAGCTAGTCTTTGCCTTCTTATTATTAGGCTTAGGTGTGATGGTGGCAACGAAATGCTTGCGGTCACTCTTTAATGTGGATGTAAAAACAGCTGAGAAAACAGTAGCAGAATAAACTGGGAAACGACTCTTACAGAGGGTCGTTTTTTTGTTTGGGTTCTTGTTTATTAGAATCAAATGAAGGATACTTAATTCAAGAGTTTTTCATGACAAAAATGAAGTGGAGGGAATAATGAATATAGCTATTTGTGATGATAATCCTAAAATCGTTGGTCAGATCGAAACATTGCTGCTTTCCTTTTTTGAGAATGACCCGAATCAATTTAGTTATGAGGCGTTTTTCTCAGGAGAATCATTGGTAAATCACTTAGTAAAAGAAGAGTCTACGTTCCAAATATACTTATTAGACGTCGAGATAAATCATTGGACGGTTTTGAGGTCGCACGTATCATTCGTGAAAAAGATCAGCAGGCGATCATCATCTTTATCACAAGCCATGCGGAATGGATGCCTGAGGCTTTTGAAGTGAATGCATTTCATTACTTGATTAAGCCGATCGATGAGATCAAAGTCAAAAAAGTCTTAATGAAAGCAATCGATCAGCTTTCTTTAAGGAAAATGATTCTACAGTTTACGATCCAAAAAAAGGTTTATACGATTTATTTAGGTGAAGTGGAATACTTCGAAAGCATGAAACGAAAGATGATCATTCATTTAAAGACTGGTGAGGAGTACGAATATTACGGTACGATGAAGGAAGTCATTGATAAGATATCGCCACAATTGTTCACACAGATTCATCATTCATTCGTGATTAATATGGACTATATTCAAATGAAAAGTGGAGAGGGGCTTGTTATGCAATCGGGAAGAGAAATCACGATTACGAAGAAATACCATCCAGCTTTTCAAAGGGCGTATCGGAATTATGTATTGATGAGGACAAAGGAATGAATCTTTTCATTTTATTAGAACTCGTTAAATCAGTTAATGATGTTTTTATCGTTAGTGTTTTCTTTTCATGCTACTTAACGGGGCATTCAATTGATTATTGGAAAAAGCATAAGCTGAGAGGTGTCGTCGCAATTTTAGTGGTGACAGCTGCTTATTTGATCAGAAATTGTAGTCCTTTGTATCTGTCTTTCGGGTCATTTTATATGCTGATAAATATTGTTACGTATGTCTGTCTAATGTATAGTATCAGCTATTTCTTTTTTAAAGGTAGAGATGCCACGAAATTCTTGCTGATTTTTCTCTCGATGATCCTTGTGCTGGTCTTCGATTTCTTTATCTATTTGATCATTCAAAGTCTTTTTGGCGTAAACTATTTTGACTCGAATCAGCCCTCCTACGCTTATGGCGGGATCTTTGCTAGTCAATTCGTCCAATTAATTATGGTTTTTCTCCTGCGGTCAAAACGCAAGGCTCCGCTGGCTGTTCAAGGGAAAACTGGTTTTTATTTATTGCAGGTAATCGTTCCTTTTATGACAAGTTTATTTTTTATAATTTATCCGGTTTTTGTTGAGCAAGAAACGCAAGACAACGATGTTCGTTTTTTTATGGTAGTGGCTTTATTTGCGGTAATCAATTTGGTACATTTTATCGTGTTTGAGATCTATCAAAAATTGGAAAAAGAGAATTATGAAAATCTTTTTCTGGTGCAAGAATTTGCTCACAGAGAAGAATATTATCAGCAAATGGAAAATCACCAAAAGAAAATTCGAGCGATTCGTCATGATTTAAAGAATCAATTATTGACTTTAGTGACGAATGATGAGGAATCGGAAAAGCAAATCGAGAAGCTGCTTGGTGATGTGCTTAAGGAAGAAGCGTGTCAATTTACTCAGAACAGCAGTATCAATCAATTATTGAGTAATAAATATCAGCGTGCTCAGGAAAGTAATATCCAAACGGAGTTCGAGGTAAAGGTTCCTGCCGAGCTGAAATTTGAGCTGCGTGATCTAGGTGCATTGATCGGCAATGCAATCGATAATGCGATTGAAGCTTGTCAGAGATGTTCGCAGGAACGAAAAATAGAGCTGAAGCTAATATACTTCAATCATATGCTGGTACTAGAAATTGAAAATAGCACAGCGGAACAGGTCAGTGATTTTAAAACGCAAAAGAAAAAGGCCTTGGAACATGGTTTTGGCGTGAAAAGTATTCAAGCCATTACTGAAAAATATCACGGTGATCTATTTTATGAGGCTAAGGAGCATTCTTTTCGTTTAGAACTGTCGATTTGGGAACCTAATTAAAAGAAAAGGTGACTTGTTACATGAAAAAGGGCAAAACGTTACATTTTGCCTAAATCCTCTAGTTTTCCTTCTATACTGAGATCAGTTAATAACTGAAAAATATAGGAGGAATTAAAATGATGAAAAATGAAGTAGAAGCGAATGGATATAAACCAGGGAAATTTTTTAGTTGGGTGTTCTTGATCACATGGGGAAGTTGGTTGATTGCGGCTTATCTTAGTTATAATCATTCAGATCCAAACTTCTATTCGATTTTTTTGATCCCGGGATTATTTGCGCCAGTACTTGTCACAATCGCCTTCATTGCATCACCAAAGAACCGAGGAATTAGAAAAGATTTCTTTCAGCGCTTGTTCGATGTAAAAAAGGTTAATCTGGCTCCATTAGTAAAGATCTGTTTGATCATGAGATCATCCGTTATAGCAGCAATTTTAATTTCATTACTTTTCGGCGGATCAATCAGTCAACTGCAATTATCGGAAGACTTCAAATTCTCAGCAGGGTCAATTCCAGTATTGATGGTTATGCTCATTGCTCCGATCTTAGAGGAAATTGGCTGGCGCGGCTATGGTGTAGACGCCTTGTTGAGTCGTTTCAACCTATTTGCTGGCTCATTGATGTTTGGCTTCTTATGGTCGATTTGGCATTTGCCGTTGATGTTTGTAAAGAATTATTCAATGAATTTACTATTGCAGGAAAATCCTTGGTTTGCAGTGAATTATTTTGTGAGCATCATTCCATTAGGGATCATTTTAAACTGGCTTTATGTAAAAAGTAATCGTAGTACGATGGCGCTGATCCTTTTCCACATTTTCTTGAACTTCATGCAGACATCCACTCAAATGACGGAATGGACAAGTTGTATTCAGACTTTTGTGATTATTAGTATCTCGGGTTTGATTATTGTGACAAATAAAGATTTATTCTTTCCGAGTTTAACTGTTTATTCAGAAAATGAAGCATAATAAAAAGTAGTCACTATCGAAATCTGATAGCGGCTACTTTTTCTCTAGGCGAGGCTTTGGGCGAAATGCGCCATTGCAACTTTTACTTCATTCAGTTTTTCAGGTTTAATCAAAGGAAATAGTTTTTCTTGTAGTTTTTTGAAATCTTGCAGGCTCAGAGCCTCGGTTTCTTGATCTGCGAAACTTTTAATCAGAATTTCCTTTGCCTCATCTTCTTTTCCCTCAATCGTGTTGTTTAGGAAAAAGTCTAAAAACTTTAATTGTCCATCAAGCATATTGTTCACTTCTTTCATTAGAATCATCTATTAGTATAAGAAACTAACGAAAAAGTTGCCATTAATATGTCTTGGCTATTAATGTGTTTCTTGCGTAGGATGGTAGTTTCGAGCGATTTCTTTGGTATTGTGGTGAACCAATAGATAGTTGGTCAAAACTAATGCTGAAGTTGAAACAAAGACACCGCGATAACCAAAGAGAGAGGAAACGCTTGAACCAATCATCGGCCCAACAACATTTCCGGCTGCTTGGAAAGATTGATTGTAGCTGAAAATTCTCCCAGCAGCTTCTTGTGGGGAATATTTTGTGATCAATGCTTGAACAGCCGGTAATAGACAGGCATCGGAAATGCCGACTAGAAAACGCAGAAAAGCGAGCTGCCAAACATTTGTAACGATCGACATGGGCAAGAAGACAAGCATGGCAAAAATCAAACCGATGCCTAATACTTTTTCACTGCCGATTCGATCACCGAGACGTCCAAACCGCGGAGCTGCGATCAAGGTCGCAATACCTGGAATCGATGCGATTACACCACTGATCAAGGTAATGTTGCCGTGGTTATGCATCAGCTGCCGTATGTATAAGCTGATGATTGGGCTGATCGAATTATTCGACGCCTGAATAATCAGCGTTGTCACGAACATGCCGATGATGACATGCGGATACTTTAAAGTGTGAAAAATTTCTTTTGCGGGAAGCATATCTTTTTTCTCAACAGGAGTAAATTCTTCATGAACGAATATCAGACTAAGCAGAAAGACTAAAAATAGAATACTGCCCGTAATAAAAAAGGTTGGACGGTAGCCGAAAACCGAGGCAGTTACACCGCCAACTAAAGTACCCAACAAGTTCCCGGTTACAGCACCAGTTGCTAATGTACCGAGAACTTGTCCACTCTTTTCACGAGGTGTCCCTGTCGCAACCAGAGCAGTCGCATTACTGATATAACCTGAGAAGACACCTTGAAGTAAACGCAGTCCAATCAGTTGATAGACATTTCCAACAGTTCCCATCAAGCTGATAACGATCGCCATACCTAAAGAAGCACGTAACAGCATTAGTTTTCTTCCTTTTTGATCGGCTAGCCGTCCCCATAAGGGTGAAACGATTGCTGTGATTAAGAAGGTGGAGGAAAAAGTAATCCCGCTCCAAAAGTTTAATTGCTGGTTGCTGTAGCTGCCCAAGCTATCTATGTATAAGGACATAAATGGCATTACAAGACTGAAGCCGATACCAGCCATAAAAGTACCGAACCACAAAACGATCAAATTTTTTTGCCAAGTTGGACGAGGCTGAAATAATTTAGTTTTGATTTTACTCAAATAAAAAGGCCTTCTTTCAAAATTCATGAAATTATCAAAAACTTTTTTCATTATAACTCTCTTAAGGGACATGTAAAATTATGCCGCTTTGTGTTAGGATATAATTAAGAAAAAGGCAATATTCTTCTGCAAATTTCTATGTAGATTGGATTTTTTCTTTTAACTTGTGCCAGCCGGAAACATTTTTCTTGAATTTTTATTTCATGATACTTATGATTGAGATGGAAAGAAGGGTAGCGGGATGTATCAAGTAATAACAATGTATGGTGACAATGAACCTTGGTGGTTCTTTGAAGAGTGGCAGGAAGATATTCAAGAGACCGCAGCTTTTGATGAATTTGACGCGGCTGTAGCATATTATGAACATCGTTGGAGTGAGCTCCAAAAGACCAATACATATAGTAATGCAAAACATAATTATTTAAGCGCATTTTGGAAAGATCAAGATGAACGCTGGTGTGAAGAGTGTGATGACTATTTACAGCAGTACTGGGGTCTTGCGCTATTAAAGGATGAGCAGCCGTTGACGGTTGACAGCAGAAAGGAATTTTATGAAACAGCTAATTATAGCGGAAAAGCCAAGCGTTGCAAGAGACTTGAGCAAGGTGCTTAACGCCAATCAAAAGAATAAAAATTACTTTGAAGGACCCAATGTTGTTGTGACTTGGGCCCTTGGTCATTTATTAGGCTTAAAAATGCCAGAGGATTTAAATAAAGAATGGCAAAGCTGGCAGATGGAGACATTGCCAATGATCCCAAAAAACATTGGGATTAAGCCATTACCGAAAACCCGAGGACAATTAAAATCAATTCAACAACTAGCAAAACGGAAGGATATCTCCGAAGCCGTGATCGCCACGGATGCTGGGCGTGAAGGAGAACTAGTCGCACGCTGGATTTTAGAGTATGTGAGATTTGAAAAGCCGGTCAAACGTCTATGGATCTCTTCGCAAACCGATAAGGCAATCAAAGATGGCTTCAAAAAATTGAAGTCTGCCAAGGAGTATGATAATTTATACTACTCCGCTTTAGCGCGGGCAAAAGCGGACTGGCTTGTTGGATTAAATGTTACTCGAGCGTTAACGGTTAAGTATGAAGACAGCTTATCAGCAGGACGAGTGCAGACACCGACGCTTGCGATGGTACGCCAGCAAGAAAAGAAAATTGAGAAATTTCGTCCGCAGAATTATTTTGTGGTTTCTTTAGAAGTCGATGGACAAAAAGCTAAATTAAATCAAAAAAATCCTTACGGGATCACAGAACGCGAGACTGCTGAAAAATTAGTCAAAGAGCTGTCGCAGCAAAAAGGTACCGTGACTGATATTACGGAAAAAGAAAAAACTGAACCTGCACCGCTGCCATATGATCTAACAGAAATACAACGAGAAGCGAATGCTCGCTATCAGTTTTCTGCAAAGAAAACATTGTCGCTGGTTCAAAGCTTATATGAAACACACAAAATTGTGACCTATCCACGAACGGACAGTAAATATCTGACTAATGACATGAAGGCAACAATGAAGGAACGTCTGCAGGCAGTGGTTGATTTTGCGCCGGAAGTAAAGACATATATCAAAAATGGCGCACAGGTCAAACAGCAACGAGTTTTCAATGATAGCAAAGTGTCAGACCATCACGCGTTATTGCCGACAGAGCAACGTCCGCGCTTTGAAAAATTATCGACAGACGAACAACGAATCTATAATATGATCGTCACTCGTTTCTTAGGCTTATTTGCGGAGGCTCATAAAGAAAGTCAACAGAAGGTAACAGTGACTTTCCAAAAAGAAACCTTTACCTTTCGTCAAAATAAAGTATTAGTGGCGGGCTGGAAGCCGATTGAAGAAGCTAAAAAAGTAATTCAATTTTCCGATGGCATGAAGATCGTACCGAACTTTACGATCGAAAAAGCGTTGACTACGCCGCCGAAGCCTTTGAATGAGGGTACCTTGTTGGCTCAGATGGAAAAACACAGTTTGGGAACGCCAGCAACTCGTGCGGAGATCATCGAAAAACTGATTAAATCTGAATTGATGGAGCGAACAAATACAGGATTATTAGTTTCGCCAAAAGGCAAGCAATTACTAGAGCTTGTTAATCCTTCACTGGTAACTCCAGAGTTAACAGAAAAATGGGAAAAACAATTAGAAGCGATCGCCAACGGCAAGTACAGCAGCAAACAGTTCTTGCAGGAAATCGAAGCTGATACGAAGAAATTAGTCAGTGAAGTGAAGCATAGCGATAAGAAATACCAAGACTTCTCGATCACTGCGAAGAAGTGCCCAGAGTGCGGCTCACCATTACGAGAGAAAAATACGCGCGATGGTAAAATCTACAATTGTACGAATCCAGAATGTAGCTATCGTCGCCGGAAAGATCCTAAAGTATCGAATCATCGTTGTCCGCAATGTCATCGCAAGATGGAGATCATTGATGGAAAAAATGGTTCTTACTTCCGTTGTAAGTATGACGGCACGACAGAAAAGATGTTAGATAAGAAAGAACGCTCGAAGAAAATGACGAAGCACGAAGAACGGCGGTTATTGAAAAAAATCAATGACCAAGAAGAACCACAAGAAAGTCCTCTTGCAGCAGCATTGAAGGCTGCCATGGAAAATAAAAATTAGAAGAAAAACATCTAAAACATTTTTAGTTTTAGGTGTTTTTTTTAAATAAATCAGATTATTTTTTAGAATTGTTTTATTTTTACTATCTACAATAGGAAATGATTTAAAATATACACTGGGGAGCGATTCTACCCAGAGAGGTTATTCGGATCGTTAAAATGATTTGATTATTTTGAATGACATTTAGTAGAAATTCAAAAAGAAAAGGGTTACAATGTAAATGGTTTATACCACTTTCGGGAGGGATTTTTTTGAAATCAAGAAAAGATGAAGTGTTAGAAGCTTTGAGAGCAAATCCTAACGAACAGACTGCCCAAGAGCTGGCAGATCAAATGGGAGTTGACCGTACAAATGTTAGCCGCTATTTGAATGAGCTGACAAAGGATGGAACAGTCAAGAAAATTGATGGACGCCCAGTAAAATTTAAAATCGCTGCAGTGTCAACAGAGGGACATATTAACTTTGATAATTTGATTGGTCGCGAGGATTCTTTGAAGAGTCAGATACAAAAATCAAAAGCGGCTATTTTATATCCGCCCCGCGGATTACATACGATTATTTTTGGAGAAACGGGCACCGGTAAAACAATGTTTGCGGAGTGTATGTATCGCTTTGCCGTTTCGGCTAAAGTTTTAGATGAAAACGCGCCGTTTGTCACATTCAACTGTGCGGATTATGCGCAAAATCCTCAACTTCTTTACGGCCACATTTTTGGCGTGAAGCGAGGAGCCTTTACTGGTGCGGAAGAAACACGAGTGGGGTTGATGGAGCAAGCCGATGGTGGAATTTTGTTCTTAGATGAAATTCATCGATTACCGCCAGAAGGGCAAGAGATGCTCTTTACCTTTATCGATAAAGGGACGTTTCGTTCTTTGGGAGATGGTCAGGAGAAACAAGCATCCGTACAGATCATTGGCGCAACGACAGAAACTAGTTCAATGTTTTTATCGACTTTTAATCGGCGGATACCTATGCAGATCGAGCTGCCTTCTTTAGCGGAACGATCTTTGGATGAGCGACTTGCTATCATCAAAGAATTTCTTCAACAAGAGGCAAATCGGCTGATGCAGGAGATCGCGATTGACAAGCGAAGCTTACTGGCGTTTCTTCTATATAATGCAGAAGGAAATATCGGACAATTAAAACGGGACTTGAAATTAGTTTGTGCGAAAGCATTTCTTCATCATCAAACCAATAGTGACTCAGAAAAGTTGATGATCGTAGAAGAAGATTTGCCGTTAGTAGTACAAAAGGGTCTATTAAGAATGAATGAAGTCCAAGACAAGTTGACGCCTTTTATGGATAAGAGGAACCTTTATTTGACCTTGAAACCGGGCACAGAAGAAGTTGTTTGGGGACAAGACCCGAATAAAGATATGGAAGTCTATCATTCAATTACCTACAAATTGGAAAAGCTTGGTCGTGAAAACTTGTCAGAGATCGATTTAGAGGAATTGATTTCTGATGATGTGGATCAATATTTTGAGACTTATGTTGAAGAGCTTTCTCACAGCAACGCCTATCGAGAAATCATCTCTGATGATCTATGGAAGCTGGTAAATGAACTTTATGATTTTGCTTCTGTTCAAATGAATCGGGATTATGACGAGAAGGTGCGTTTCGCTTTTGCACTCCATATCAATTCGACGATTGAACGGATTCGCGGCAATCAGTTTATTTCTCATCCTAATCTGAATGACATCCGCCGTAATTATTCGAAGGAGTTCCAGTTAGCGATCGAATTGTCCAATCGTATCGAGGAAGCCTACAATATTATGATACCGTTAGATGAGATTGGCTTTATCACAATGTTTCTAACCATGGATAATCAAGAGCAGCAAAAAGTAGATGAGCGGCAAGTAGCTGTGCTAGTCGTCATGCATGGGAAATCGACGGCTTCAAGTATGTTAGAAACTGTTCAGGAGCTTTTAGGGACTACACATGGTATTGCTTTTAACATGCCTTTAACGTTGAACACTGAAAAAATGTATGGTCAGATTAAAAATTATATTCAAGGAAAAAGGGATGAGTTCTCGGAAGGAATCATTCTCTTGACGGATATGGGCTCGCCCAATAATTTCGGTAACCTAATCTTCCATGAAATGGGCATCCGTACGCGGGTGATTTCTATGACGAGCACGATGCTAGTATTAGAAAGTATTCGTTTGGCAACCTTGGGCCGTTCATTAGAAGAAATCTATACAAGTGTCATTTCAATGTTCCAAACGATGGTCCGTCTAGAAGAGCCGACACAAAAAGATGAGAAGAAAGTCATCATTGTGGCGTGCTTTACTGGAGAAGGTGTTTCTAAGCGCTTGAATGAAGTCGTTTCTCAAATCGTCAATTTGGATGAGTTCGAGGTCATTCAGATGCAGTCATTAGAACGTGAAAGCTTCAAGCATCGCATCGATCAGCTGATCACACACAAGGATATCGTGGCGATTGTGGGGACGATGGAGATCCATTATCAAAAGATTCCATTTATTCCAGCTATGAATTTATTCAAGCGAGATAAGATTTTAGAGTTTCAGGATTTGCTTGGCAGTACGATTACACTTCCTGAGATGGTCGACTCTTTGACAAAAAACTTCTCACCCGAATTGGATGTTAAAACGCTCTTTTTGCTGATTGATGATGTTTTACAATTGATCCGCAAAGATCAGGAGCTGATTATTGAGAATACGGCGATGCAGGCATTGAGTGTGCACATTGCTTTCTTAGTAGATAAAATAAAGAAGGGTGAGGATCGGCCAACCTTTGAGAACGTGAAATATTTCCACCAGCAGCACCGACTGCGTTTTAATCAAACCGCCGCCAACCTATCGTTGATTGAGAAACAATTTGATGTTCGTTTTACTGAAGACGATATCGCTTACATTGTTAAAACGCTTGAAGATAATCGAATTGAACTAGGATTGCACAGTGTGTAATCCTAGTTTTTTTGTGTGTAATATGAAAACCTTATCACGGCAGCTTCTGTGCGACGGAAAAGTTGGCACGGGACTTGCTTTATATAAAGTGTACAATAAAAAATTTGAGGAGTGGCAATTATGAAAAGAATTATGTTAGTTTGTGCAGCAGGAATGAGCACTAGTTTATTAGTAACAAAGATGGAAAAAGCAGCGGCTGACCAAGGATTAGAGTCAGATATCTTCGCAGTATCCGCTTCAGAAGCAGACGCAAAATTAGAAGATGCAAGCAAGCCAGTTGACGTATTATTATTAGGACCTCAAGTTCGTTTTATGAAGGGTCAATTTGAAACAAAACTAGCTGATAAAGGTATTCCAGTTGATGTTATCGATATGAAAGATTACGGCATGATGAATGGTGAAGCTGTTCTAGGTACTGCACTTAATCTTATGAAATAAAGAATTAGAAGAAGGGGAGCTAAGCAAATGAGCGAAACAATGAGTCAGGAACAATTGGAAGCAGTGATGGGATTGATTATCAATGCCGGCAATGCTAAGAGCGATGCTATGGAAGCGATTCAAGCAGCTAAAGAGGGCAACTTCACACTAGCTCAAGAAAAACTTGCAGCGGCAGATCAAGCTTTAGTCGAAGCACATCATTCTCAAACAGGGCTGCTGACTGAAGAAGCAAGTGGAAATCCAATGACAGTGACACTTTTAGCTGTTCACAGTCAAGACCACTTAATGACCAGTATTACCTTTAATGACATGGCTAAAGAAGTAGTAGATCTTTATAAACGTTTGGGGAACGAATAGGAAGTGATC
The DNA here is from genome assembly GCF_017315985.1 of Candidatus Enterococcus murrayae. Classification (GTDB taxonomy): domain Bacteria; phylum Bacillota; class Bacilli; order Lactobacillales; family Enterococcaceae; genus Enterococcus_A; species Enterococcus_A murrayae. The sequence continues at coordinate 40,993 of NZ_JAFLVR010000065.1, forward strand.
CCGTGAAATTAGCTCGTGATCAAGAATCGTTGAAAGCGATCACAGGTTTAATTGAATACGCTTTTAGAAAACAGCAACCAATCATCAATGATCCGCTTTTTTTATCTCGGTATAAACACGCTGATGCTTATGGTGTTTATCAAGACGATGAATTGACTAATTTAGTAATGGCGAATCATTTTGAGATTCAACTTTTTCAACAAAGAGTCAAAATGGCTGGTGTTGGCTATGTGGCTAGCTATCCAGAATATCGAGGCAAAGGCGGTATCAGCAGTATTATGGCTGATCTTTTGACAGATCTTTATCAACAAGGAGTAGCGGTCTCACAGCTAGCCCCTTTCGCTGAAGATTTTTATCGTCAATTTGGCTACGAGCCTACGAGCCGCAGGAAGACCTATCGCATTCCAGCGCTAGCCTTTAACTATTTGACAAGTGAAAAAAGGGGGAATGTCAAACGTGGAACCTGGCAGCAGATGAAGCCGATGATCCAATCAATTTATCAACGCTTATTAAAACAGCAGCAAGTCGGAACAGTCGTTCGCGAAGATTGGTGGTGGGAACGCCTAAATGAGTACTACCCACACCGCTTTTACGCTACGGCATTTGATGATGCTGGTGAAGCAAAAGGCTACATTATTTATCGAATGCAAGGCAACACGCTGGTAGTAGACGAGCTTGCTTATGAAAACGAACTTGCACTGCGAAAATTGCTAACGTATTTGAAATCCCATGTCTCATCATTTGAAGAATTTCTTTATCACGCTCCTGTTCATGAAATTATTGAGAAATGTTTTCGTGAGCAAGAACATTTGACGATTACTTTAGAGCCTTACATGATGAGTCGAATTATTGACATTGAGCAATTATTACCGAAAATTCCGATTTACCAAAAAGAAATTATTATAGAAGTAACTGAAGATAAGGAATGTCCTTGGAATGTTGGTAGCTGGCTAATCAGTCAGGGGAATTGTCAAAAAGTACAGCAAGCAGGCGATATTAAAGCTTCGATTCATGGGTGGAGTGAATTATTATTGGGAGAATTAACGCTAGCTGAAGGAATCTTTCTTGGCAAATTCATAGCCGCGAAAGAGTGTCCGACTGAAATTTTTCCAAAAGGTCGACAAAGTTTTTACGATTATTTTTAAAATAGGGGGAACACAAAAATGGATGGATTTATTAATTTTATGGAGAAACACTTTATCCCGCACGCATCAAAAATCGGTAACCAACGTCATTTGATTGCAATTCGGGATGCCTTTACAGTAACTATGCCGCTGATGATCTTAGGTGCGTTAGCGGTAATGCTTAACAACCTGCCAATTCCGGCCTTCCAAAACTTTATGAACGGCATTTTCGGCGGTGAAGCATGGAAAGGCTTCGGTGGAGCAGTTTGGAACGGAACATTTGGTGTTCTGTCAGTTTTAATCGCTTTCCTTGTGGCTTATAACTTAGCACATCATTATGGTAAAGACCCAGTAGGTACAGGTATTGTATCAGTAGCCTCTTTCTTCACTTTAGGTGCAGCTACTAGTGGGATGAACTCTTCTGGTTTGTTCGTAGCATTGATCGTTGGTATCATTGTTGCAGAAATCTTCACTCGTTTAGTTGGAAATGAAAAATTAATCGTTAAAATGCCAGACGGCGTGCCGCCAGCAGTTGCACGTTCATTCGCATCTTTATTCCCAGCTATGATTACTATCTCAATCTTTGGTTTAATTGCAGCAATTATTGCCGGATTTGGTGTTGAAGATATGTTCGCTGAATTCTATGCATTGGTTCAAGAACCATTCATGGGCTTGGCAAATTCTTACGGTTCAGCATTATTGATCGCATTCATTACACCGTTCTTATGGTTCTTTGGTTTACACGGTGCCAACATGATCGATCCATTCATGCAAGCAATCAATGCTCCTGCTATTGAAGCAAACAATGCTGCTCTTGCAGCTGGAAAAGCAGCTCCTTATATCGTTAACAAACCATTCATCGATTCATTTGTAAACATGGGTGGTACGGGTGTAACGATTGGTTTAATCATCGCTATTTATTTAGTTGGACGTAAAAACAAACCGTTTATGGTTGTAAACAACTTGGCAGCCGCTCCTGGTATCTTCAATATCAATGAACCATTGATGTTTGGTTTACCATTAGTATTGAACCCAATTATGTTTATTCCATTCATCATAACACCAATGATTTGTGTATCAACAGCGTACTTTGCAACAAGCTTTGGCTGGGTGCCAGCAGCGACAGTTATGCCACCATGGGTAACACCACCAATCATCGGAGGATTCTTGGCAACTCAAAGCTTCTCAGGTGCAATCTTGGCAGCAGTTAACGTATTAATCTCTATCGTAATTTACGTTCCATTTGTATCATTGGCAACAAGACAAGAGTTAAAAAAAGTAGTTGAAGCATAATTGATAACAAAAGAGGGGTTATGGATCGATCATTTGATCCCTAGCCCCTGTTTTGCCAGCTTTTCTTCCTAACTTTAGCAGAGTACAAAAATAATAGTTTTAAAATTAAGTTAGACTGCCAGTTACACTGTGAGCTTTCTATTCATCAGTGGAATGGTAGATGTGACGAAAATCAAACTAATTTTTCCATAGAGAAAAACGAATACCTTAGTATGAAGAAGGAGATTTACAATGAAAACTTTTCCAAAGAATTTCTGGTGGGGTGCCGCAACATCTGGCCCGCAAAGTGAAGGACGCTTTAACAAAAAACATGCGAATGTCTTCGACTATCATTTTGAAATCGAACCAGAGAAATTCCATAATCAAGTTGGTCCTGATGTAGCATCAAATTTTTACAATAGCTACAAAGAAGATATTCAAATGATGCGTTCGATTGGTATGAACAGCTTGCGGACAAGCATTCAGTGGAGCCGATTGATTGATGATTTAGAAACAAACACAGTCAATCAAGATGCAGTAGACTTTTATAACAATGTGATCGATACGATGCTAGCTGAAGGTATGACACCAACAATGAATCTGCACCATTTTGATTTGCCAGTAGAATTGTATGACAAATATGGTGGCTGGGAATCGAAGAAAGTAGTGGAGCTATATGTTGGTTTTGCTGAGAAATGCTTTGAATTGTTTGGTGATCGCGTTAAATTTTGGACGACTCACAATGAACCGATGGTTGTGGTAGAAGGAGAATACTTATTCCAATTCCACTACCCTAATATTGTTGATGGAAAAAAAGCGGTACAGGTCGCCTATAACTTAAATTTGGCTTCTGCGAAAGCTATACAAGCATTCCGAAAAATGGCAATCGATGATGCGCAAATTGGTACGATTTTAAATCTTACACCGACTTACGCTGCCTCAGATGCGCCAGAGGATCAAGAAGCAGCACGGATCGCTGAACTTTGGAACAATAAAATGTTCTTGGAACCGGCGATCTATGGACATTTTCCTGCGGAATTGGAAGAGTTGTTAACGAAAGACAAAGTTTTATGGGAAACAAACGATGAAGAAAAAGAAATTTTGAAAAATAATACGGTTGATTTCTTGGGTGTGAACTTCTATCATCCAAATCGAGTGAAGGCACCTGATGTGGCACCGAATTCAGTAGGAGCATGGATGCCGGATCGCTACTATGATGCTTATGACATGCCAGGTCGTCGTGTGAACTTGGATCGCGGCTGGGAAATCTATCCAAAAGCCTTGTATGATATTGCTGTGAACATCAAAGAAAACTACAAGAATATTCCATGGTATGTATCGGAAAATGGTATGGGTGTCTCCAATGAAGAACGCTTTAAAAATTCTGATGGGATGATTGAAGATGATTATCGGATTGATTTTGTACAGGAACATTTGGAATGGCTCCATAAGGGAATCGAAGAAGGCTCGAATTGCTTCGGCTACCATATGTGGACCCCGATCGATTGCTGGTCTTGGTTAAACTCATACAAAAACCGTTACGGATTTATTTCAAATAATATCCATACTCAAATCAAAACGGTTAAAAAATCTGGACACTGGTTCAAAGCGGTAGCCGAAAGAAACGGCTTAGAAGACTAATCGATAGAGGAGGAAAATAAGTGAAACGTGAATTAGGTATTTCAGTATATCCCGATCATAGTGATCCGCAGGCGGATCGTGATTATATCAAGAAGGCAGCAGAGCTCGGCTATACTAGAATTTTTATGAGCATGCTGGAAGTAACTGAAGGCAAAGAAAAGGTCAGTGAAAAATTTGGCAGCATTATCCGCTATGCGAAGGAGTTAGGTTTTGAGACAGTCTTAGATATCGCACCATCAATTTTTGATGATTTAGGGATTTCTTATGACGACTTAAGCTTCTTTGCAGAACTTGGCGCTGAGGGGATTCGTTTAGATGAAGGCTTCGATGGAAATAAGGAAGCGATGCTGAGCTATAATCCAGAAGGCTTAGCGATTGAGCTGAATATGAGTAACAATGTTGCCTATCTCGATAATATTTTGTCCTATGAAGCGAATGAGCCATTCATTTATGGCTGTCATAATTTTTATCCGCAGGAAGGCTCTGCTTTGCCTTATGACTTCTTCATCAGCTGCAGCGAACGCTTCAAAGGTCATGGCATCAAGACCGCGGCCTTTGTCACAAGCCATGATGCGGAATATGGTCCATGGGATGTCAATGACGGATTGCCAACTTTAGAGATGCACCGTCATTTACCGATTGATTTGCAGGCACGCCACATGTTTGCTACCGGATTGATTGATACAGTGATTATCGGAAATGCCTATGCCTCTGATGAAGAATTAGAAAAAGTAGCCGCTGTTGATCGCTATAAAGTAAGTTTAGGAATCGAATTTGTCCCGGAAGCAACAGAGATTGAACGTAAAATCGTTGCTGATCCAAAGCATTTCCGTCGGGGGGATATCACTGCCGCAACGGTTCGATCAACGATGGTGCGAGTAAAGTATGCGGATGTTCCTAATCCTGTACATGATAATACGCAAGAGTTTCAAGTCGGTGATGTTGTTGTAGGCAACGATGATTTTGGGAAGTATAAAAATGAATTACAGATTGTTTTAGAACCCCATAGTGATCCACGGAAAAATTTAGTCGGCAAAATTCCGCAGGAAGAATTGATTATGCTGGATTTCTTGAAGCCTTGGACAAAATTTCAGTTTGTTTCTAAAAACTAAATTTGAGAAAAATGATAAAAAGATGAAGGTTCGTTATTGACAAATGCTTTAAAGGCGTGTAAAGTATGACTCAACTTAATCAAACGACAATGAAAAGAAGAGTAGCATTTTATTTGTTCTCAGAGAGTCTCTGGCCGGTGAAAAGAGACAGCAATGATTTGTGAACCACATCTTTGAGTCGATCAGCTGAAATCAGTAGGCTGGTCCGGGAGAGCCCGTTAGCGCAGAGGTCAGATTGACCAGTTGAGACCGTTCGTTGCGAGACGACGGTGAAAAAAAGGTGGAACCACGTAATTACGTCCTTTAGCCCTAGCGGCTAAAGGACTTTTTTATTTCACTGATGAGGCAACTGACCCATAGAGGTTCTTTTCGCGAGGAAGGGACAAAGATGAGGTGGAACCGCGTAGTTAACGTCCTCTGGTAGAGATACCAGAGGGCGTTTTTTGTGAGTTCGTTCTGCTGGGAGAACGAAGAGTGGAATTTTAGTGATTAATGAACGAAGCTATCTGCCACTAGCAATTTCCACCTTAATAAAACAGCAAAGTCACGATTAAGAAGCATCGAAAGGCCGTACAACTTTCGATAACATGGAGGGATATTGGAATGAATTATTTGATCGAAGTCATGCCTCAATTATTACAAGGGGCGACAACAACACTGAAATTATTTGCTTATACAATATTAGGCTCGCTGCCGTTAGGAATTTTATTATCATTTGGCTTAGCTAGTCGTTTTAGACCATTACAATGGATCTTGCGTTTTTACGTTTGGATCATGCGAGGGACTCCATTATTATTACAATTGATTTTTGTCTTTTATGGATTGCCGCTAGTTGGCATTATCTTTGATCGATTTGAAGCTGCACTTTTTGCGTTTGTGTTGAACTATGCGGCGTATTATGCTGAGATTTTCCGCGGCGGGATTCAATCGATTCCATTAGGACAATACGAAGCGTCAAAAGTTATTGGCTTAACTCCCATTCAAACGATTACACGAATCATTATTCCTCAGGTTGTTAAAATCGTATTACCATCCGTTGGGAATGAAGTCATCAATCTAGTGAAGGATACATCCCTTGTTTACATTCTTGGATTGTCTGATGTGATGCGCGCTGGTAAAATCGCGATGGAACGAGACACGACATTACTTCCGCTATTCGGAGTAGCAATTATTTATTTGGCATTGACAGGAGTTACGTCAGTTGTCTTGAAGCAACTAGAGAATCGATTAAATTATTATCGTTAGGCAGGTGGAAAAAATGATCGAATTAAAAAATGTAAACAAATCTTTTGGCAATAAAAAGGTGATTGATAATTTAGACTTGGTAATTCCCGATGGACAAATTTTAGCTATTGTCGGACCATCAGGCGGTGGGAAAACGACCTTATTAAGAACATTAGCGGGCTTAGAGACGTCAGATAGCGGGACGTTTTTATTAGATGGAAAACCTTTTGATCCGACGTCTTCGAAAGAACAGGAACAAGTCGTCGGTGTGGTTTTCCAAGATTTTCAATTATTTCCACATTTGAGTGTGCTGGACAATATTACGATCGGTCCGCGTTTAGTTTTGAAGCAAGACAAGGAAACTTATACGAATAAGGCGAAGCATTTAGCCAGTCTGTTAGGCATCGAAGAACTGCTGGATAACTACCCCTATCAATTATCTGGGGGGCAAAAGCAGCGTTTAGCGATTGCTCGGGCGATGGCGATGAATCCAAAGGTATTAGCTTATGATGAGCCGACAAGTGCTTTGGACCCTGCTTTACGTCAGCAAGTAGCCAGCTTGATTTTAGAATTAAAGGCAGACGGTGTCACTCAGATTGTTGTTACCCATGATTTAGTTTTTGCGGAAGAAATTGGTGATCAGTTATTGAAGGTTGAACCTATCAAATAAAAAAAGATGCAGGAGGAGTAAGTATGAAATTGAAAAAAATGATTTTGGGAATGGCAGCTGTTTTGACTTTGGTAACGTTGACTGCCTGTGGGAAGAAAGAGAGCAGCGGTGACGACAGTTGGAAGACTATCGAAAAGGATAAAAAGGTAACGATTGGCTTAGATGATACGTTTGTTCCGATGGGCTTCAAAGACGAAGACGGGAAAATCGTTGGATTTGATGTAGATTTAGCGAAAGCAGTTTTTAAAGAATATGATATCAAGGCTGATTTTCAGCCGATCGATTGGTCAATGAAGGAAAATGAACTGGAAAATGGCACGATCGATTTGATTTGGAATGGCTACACAGTAACAAAATCACGGGAAAAGAAAGTGTTGTTCTCTGATGCTTACGCACAAAATGAACAGGTTTTAGTAACTAAAAAGGACAGTGGGATCACGAAAGCTGAGGGAATGAAGGGGAAAATCTTGGGTGCTCAAGAGGGATCATCTGGATACGAAGCCTTTAATAACCAAGCAGAAACGTTAAAGGATATTGTTAAAGAGAATGATGCAACCTTGTATGCTAGTTTCAATGAAGCAATGATCGATTTAGAGAACGGACGTATCGATGGTTTGTTGATTGACAAAGTTTATGCGGATTACTACTTAAAGCAAGCTGGAAAATTAGATAATTTCAATATTTTCAGCGTAGGTTTCAAAAATGAAGATTTTGCTGTTGGTGCTCGTAAAGGCGATAAAGAATTAGTCAGTAAAATCAACAGCGCATTCAAAGAACTGCAGGATAATGGAAAATACGCTGAGATCTCGAAAAAATGGTTTGGCGAAGAATTGTCATTGCCGAAAGAATAGTCAGTCATTTTTATCCCTAAAAAATTTAAACTTTAGTTAACCAAAAAGAAAAGGCGAGCAAAACTTTTGTTCGCCTTCTTTTTTTTGTATAATGGTACAGAATGGAAAGAGGGATAGCATGGCGCAAAAGAAGCGTACAAAGAAAAAAAGAAAAACAAAAAAACAAAAACAACTACAAGAACAGCGCCTGATTATCGGGATTGGGCTTTTATTTATTTTATTCGCAGTCTTTGCTTTATTTAAGTTGGGCTTTTTAGGAAATTTAATTGCTAATGTGCTGCGATTGGTCGGTGGGAACACCTATCAATTTCTTGCTGTACTTTTAGGTCTATATGGCGGATTACTAGTTGCCAAGAATACAAAGCTGCGATTAACCAAACCTCGGCGCTGGATTGGGATTGGCGTTTTCTATTTAGGAATTCTGCTGATTCTTCATGCTCGTTTATTTGCGAACGTGGCAAGTCAGGATCCGAATATTTTAAAAACGACTTGGGATTTATTAATGACTGATTTCTTAGGAAATAGGATTACTCAAAATGTTGGCGGCGGAATGCTGGGCGGGACGCTTTACAGTTTGACCCACTTTTTAGTGTCGCAGGTAGGCAGCTATTTGATCGCCGGCCTCCTATTGATTCTTGGAGTGTTCTTGTTTAGTCTCCTAGAGTTCAATCAAGTGACTGATTATTTAGCGAAGCTTGTTGAGACAATGCAAGAAAAATTCTCTGAGTCAGACGAGAAAAAAGCATTGCGGACTGCGAAGAAGGAAGAACGGCAAGCTCAAAAAGCACAAGCTAAAGCTGAAAAACAAGCCGCCGAAAAGGCTAAAAAGGAAGCGGAACTGGCAGAACGTGAAAAAAATAAGGTTCGCTCAATGACTCCAGGCGAGCAGCTGGCGAAAGAAAGCCAAGAACATCTGGTCAAAGAGCCGGAACAAATGACTTTAGTACCGATCGAAGGCTTCCAAGAAAACTTGGAGCCGGCAACGGCCCCAGCAGCTCCCGCAAAAAAAATGGAACTCGATGAAGAGGAAATCGATGATCCAGGTGATTTGGAATTTGAGATCAATGCCGAACCTGAAGATCATGATTATCAACTACCGCCTTCGACTTTACTGGATTCGATTCCAGCAGCAGATCAGAGCGATGAGTACAAGAAAATCGAACAGAACATCAAAGTGCTGGAAAAAACCTTCAATAGTTTTGGTGTAGATGCAAAAGTTGTGAAAGCCAGCTTAGGCCCATCTGTTACTAAATTTGAAGTGCAGCCAGCGGTTGGTGTGAAGGTCAGCAAAATTGTAAATCTGACTGATGACATCGCCTTGGCCCTGGCAGCAAAAGATGTGCGGATGGAAGCTCCGATTCCCGGAAAATCTTTGATTGGGATCGAGGTACCTAACAGCACCATCAGTATGGTCTCATTTAGAGATATCATTGAAGCACAGCCTAATCATCCAGATAAGTTGCTGGAAGTGCCACTAGGTCGAGATATTTCAGGAATGGTTCAAACTGCGGACTTATCTAAAATGCCTCACTTGCTGGTTGCAGGCTCAACTGGTAGCGGGAAGTCCGTGTCGATCAATGGGATCATCACCAGTATTTTGATGCGGGCAAAACCGAACGAAGTAAAATTAATGATGATCGACCCGAAAATGGTTGAATTGAACGTCTATAATGGCATTCCTCATTTGTTAACACCAGTTGTTACCAATCCGCGTAAAGCGGCGCAGGCCTTACAAAAGGTCGTACAGGAGATGGAAGAGCGTTACGAAAAATTTGCGGCTACAGGAGTACGGAATATTTCAGGATTTAACGAATTAGTGATCCAGAAGAATCTGGAAGACGGACAAAATCGTCCAATCTTGCCATTTATTGTAGTAATTGTAGATGAGTTAGCCGACTTAATGATGGTTGCCAGTAACGAAGTCGAAGATGCAATTACACGGCTGGCACAGATGGCTCGTGCGGCCGGAATCCATATGATCTTAGCAACGCAACGACCAAGTGTTGATGTCATTACTGGGATCATCAAGGCCAATGTACCCTCACGAATTGCATTTGCGGTTTCGAGCGGTACTGACTCGCGGACGATTATTGACAGCAATGGTGCCGAAAAACTTCTAGGTCGCGGGGATATGCTGTTCTTGCCGATGGGTGAAAATAAACCAATCCGTGTACAGGGAGCATTCATCTCAGATCATGAGGTAGAACGAGTGGTGGAATTTGTTTCAGATCAGCAAGAGGCGCATTACGAAGAAAAAATGATGCCGACCGAAGAAACATCTTCTTCGCCATCTGAAACACCACAGGATGAATTGTATGAGGAAGCCAAAGCGTTAGTAGTGGATATGCAGACCGCGAGCATCTCACTGCTGCAGCGGCGTTTCCGTATTGGATATAACCGTGCGGCTCGGATCGTGGATGAGTTGGAGGAACACGGTGTGATTGGACCATCGACAGGAAGTAAACCGAGGGAGGTTCTTCTGCAAAAAGCAGAGGAAGAACTCGAAAATCCATTAGATGAGTAGAAAAAGCTTTGCCAGAAATTTTTTGGCAAAGCTTTTTTTGTTTTCCACAGTTATTGCAAGATTACATTAAATAGAGCGAGCTCATCAGCAATAAGATTAGATGGCAGACCTGATGTGAAACAGGTGCTTAAAGCTAAGTGAATTTATGATGCTATATTTATTGCACATATGTGCAGAATCAAACTCATTTGAAGTTAGGAAAACTCTTTTACGTTAGTGAACTAATTTTCTACTTGTACACAGAAATACTGTTGCTTTAGGGTTTCATACAGAAATACCAAAGCCTCATTTGCTAAATAATCGTTAAATGGCGAAAATTTCAACATTAATGTGTAACTTTTATGTGTTATACAATAGGAAAAGCCTGTGCTATCTTTTTGTTACATTGATAAGCGCCTACAATGGGAGGAATAAAAATGAAAGGGTTGAATCTACGACAGATAAAATTGATTCATTTGCTAGTTCAGAATGAGAATTACTTGCCGGTATCCTACTATTCCGAGAAGTTAGAAAAATCGCGTCGAACCATTTATTCTGATTTAGATAAAATCCAGACTGTCTTACCAGCTGGTCAACTGTTTTTAGAAAAGAAACCAAGAATCGGAATTCAATTAAGAGGAACAGTTGAAACAAAGATGCAGTTTTTAGAACAAGTTACTGCAACGAAATGTGAAACTGTTAACATGTCGCAAGAACGTCAATGGCAAATTGCAAAGCAGCTGTTGATTGATGAAAAGACCGTGACGCAACAAATGCTGGCACAACAGTTTCATGTGAGTACAAGCTCGATCGTCAACGATTTGGATAAAATTGTTGAAAGGTATCGTTTGACATTGGTACCTTCAAAACGCGGAACGAAAGTTATTGGAAGTGAAGAAGAAATTCAAAATAGTCTTTTTCGCTTTTGTGAGGATTACTTAGATAATCACGAAATCGATGCGGAGCAGTTATTTCAGAAATCAACACAGGAGTTATTGCTCAAACTGTTTCCAAGCTCAATAATTAAAGCGATTCTACAGCAGATAGAAGAATGGCAGCACCAAACAGATTTCTGTTTTCCCGAGCATTATATAAAATCTCTGTTCATTCGCTTGTTAGTTTTCTGTTTTCGTTTGAGTAACAGCCGGCATATTGAAGAAAAAGAATTTCTGTTTGATCAAATCAAGCTGATCGACACATATCTGCTCGCTAATGAATTATTGGAGAAGGTAGCAGAAGAAACGGCTCTTGTTTATAACGAAGAAGATATTTCTTATGTGAATCGTCAATTAGTAGGCTATGGAGTAACACCTAACATTAAAGAGCAAAAGAACTACGAAAAGTATGGAAGAACAATCCAAAAAATATTAGTGAATATGGGAGAAATCATGCAAGTTGATTTCTTAGCAGATACCCAATTAGCGGAACGATTAACAAGCCATTTTATTCCGATGATCTATCGATTGAAAATGGGAATAGCCCTCACAAATCCATTAGTTGAGGAAATCAAAAGTCAGTATGGGATTACGTTTAATGCAACTTGGTACGCATTAGCAAATGTCGAAAAGAAATTAGAGGTTCATTTCAATGACGAAGAAGTGGCATTGGTAGCAATGTATTTCCAAGTATCACTAGAAAAAAGTCAAAACGGTAAAAAGATTTTGATTGTCTGTCCTAACGGTGTGGGAACATCAGAGTTAATTTTCAATAAAATTAAACGTATTTTACCAGCACAAGATATTGCTGAGATTACAACAGTCGATAAGCTTTACAAGAAAAATCTGGATAATGTGGATTTGATCATTTCTTCTATTAAGTTGGAAGATGTGAATAAACCGCTCATCAAAGTTTCTACTTTGGTTACACAGGAAGATATTAAGAACATCACCGCCCTCTACTCAAACTTATTTTATTCAGAGGAAACAGATGAAACGGAGATTTTAGATTTTCCTTTTTTGAAACAAGTAATCGATCTAGATTTTATTTACACACAAAAAACCTTTTCGGATAAGCGGATTTGCTTGAACTGGATGATCAAACAATTAGAAAAAAAGCGGATCGTTACTAGTGCATTTCGTAAAGAGGTTTTTGACCGGGAAGCCATTGGAGAAACGGCGTTAGCAACAGGAGTTGCTATCCCTCATGCGTCTCCGCAGAATGTTCTGCGGACTAAGATTGCGATCGTTACCTTGGCTCAGCCAATCATTTGGGATCAGCGAAGAGTGCACTATGTTCTGTTGATGTGCATTACAAAAGCAGATCGTAAACTGGTCAGAGGTGTGATTACTGATATTCATAAAATTGTTCAATCGGAAAAGCAATTGACATGCTTTTTCGCAGATAAAACGGCAATTGACATTTATAACGACATTATCAGGAGGTAAGTTACATGCAAGTGATTAACGAAGAATTAGTTGATTTATCAATTGATGCGGATTCAAAAATGAATGCCATCACTCTCTTGGCGGATCGAATTAATCAAGCAGGTCGATTACATGATCATGCAGGTTATGTGGAGAGTGTAATCGAGCGAGAGGACTTAACAACAACAGGGATTGGATTTGGGATAGCTATTCCACACGGCAAAAGCCCGTATGTGAAAGAGACTACTGTAGCTTTTGGACGTTTGAATAATAAAATAGATTGGCAGAGCCTTGATGGTGAAAAGGTTGGATTAGTCTTTTTATTAGCTGTTCCTGAAGAGTGTCAAGGAGATCAGCATTTAAAAATAATTGCTGGATTATCAAGAAAGTTGATTCATCAAGAATTTCGATCCATCTTAGAACAAGCATCAAGTGATCAAGAAATTGTCGATTTACTAAATGACAGCCTAGCTGGCGTCGTCGCTTAAAAAGAAATGATTAAATGGAATGTGCCAAGAAAGCTCATTTCTCATTTTACAAATATTTTGAAACGAGGAAAAAGGAGAGAAAAATTATGAAATTAGTCGCAGTAACAGCATGCCCATCAGGAGTTGCCCACACTTATCTGGCTGCCGAAAGTTTAGAGGTAGCAGCGAAAAAGAACAGCGTGGAAATTCATGTAGAGACGCAAGGATCAATTGGAATAGAAAACGAATTGTCATTAGAACAGATACAAAGCGCAGATGCGGTAATCTTAACCAATAATATTGGAATCAAAAATGAGGATCGTTTTAAAGGCAAACCAGTTGTCCGTGTAAGTGCCGGTGATTGCATCAATAAGGGAGAAGTAATCGTTAAAAAGCTTCAGCAGAAATTAACAAAATAGGAGGAACCGCAATGATTGAATTACTAAAAGATACAAGAAAAAACTTGATGACCGGCGTTTCGTACATGATTCCTTTTGTAGTTGCAGGCGGAATTTTATTAGCATTGAGTGTGTTGCTTTCAGGAAATGCTTCTGTGCCCGATAAAGGCTGGTTGGCTGATATTGCGAATATCGGGATTACCGGGCTTGGGATGATGGTTCCAATTTTGTCTGGCTACATTGCCTTTTCCATGGTGGATCGCCCAGGGTTAGCACCGGGAATTATCGGTGGATTGATCGCCAGTAATATTGGTGCTGGTTTCTTAGGTGGAATTCTATCAGGGATTTTAGCCGGAATAGTCGTTTTTTATTTAAAGAAAATCAAATTACCATCAAGCTTGCGTTCATTAGGACCAATCTTTATTATTCCATTATTTGGAACACTGGTTGTTGGTGCGCTGATGTACGGGGTCATTGGTCAACCGATTGCAGCATTGATGACAGCTTTAACAAAATGGCTGGAATCAATGGGAACAGGCAACTTAGTAGTTCTTGGACTGATTCTAGGCGCGATGATTGCCTCTGATATGGGTGGACCAATCAATAAGGTTGCTTTTAGTTTTGGTTCTGCCATGGTGGGAACGATCAATCCTGCGACAGGCTTACCAAGCGATACAGCGTTGACGATCATGGCAGGAATCGGAGCAGCGATCTGTATTCCGCCGCTTGCGATGGGATTGGCGACGATTGTTGCTCCTAAGAAATTTACTGTTGAAGAAAGAAATTCCGGAAAAGCTGCGATTGTGATGGGAATGGTAGGTATCTCAGAAGGCGCGATTCCGTTTGCTGCAGCTGATCCATTGCGTTGTATTCCGGCAAATATGATCGGAAGTGCGATTGGAGCAGCGATCGCAATGGTGTTAGGCGCTGGGAATCCAGCACCTTGGGGCGGATGGATTGTTGCACCGGTAGCTCAGAATCCGCTTGTTTACATTCTTGGAACAGTGATTGGATCGGTGATTACAGCAGGAATCGTTATCGCTTTGAAAAAGCCGATCGTTGAAGAAGCTTCTCAAGTAATTGGCATTGATGATGACTTTGATTTGGATATCGAAATTATGTAATAAAAAAGATGTGCCGAAAAATTATTCGGTGCATCTTTTTAAACTAAAATCAATTTTGCGTAAGCACTGATCATGCGTTCATAATCTAAAGGCAGCCCTTTGCTGGTAATAACGATGTCGATCTCCGACCATGGAGCAACTTGAACAAGTGACGTTTTTTCAAATTTCGTGTAATCCAGCAGTACGATATTTTTTGTAGATTTTTTAAGCATTCGTCGTTTTGCTTCGGCATCGATCAAAGAAGAGGTACAGAAGCCTTTGCG
Organism: Candidatus Enterococcus murrayae; assembly: GCF_017315985.1. Lineage (GTDB taxonomy): Bacteria > Bacillota > Bacilli > Lactobacillales > Enterococcaceae > Enterococcus_A > Enterococcus_A murrayae. The sequence continues at coordinate 56,005 of NZ_JAFLVR010000065.1, forward strand.
ATTTATAACACCGCTGGAGCCGAAAAAGCAGAGATCAAATTGAATATCAGGAAACATTTCACTTCCGCTGTTACGAAAAGCCATATCAGCAGGAGAATATTCACCGCCAAAACAAAAAAGCTTGTGCTGACCGATTGCTAGTTGAGAAATGGCTGCCAATGAACTAGTAAAGAGCTGTTTCTTTTCCAAAGGGACTATCTTTTTTGCAAGAAGAGCCAAAGTGCTTCCTTGATCTAAGCCAATCGAATAATCTTCGGCAGTGATAAGATTCAAGGCGGCTTGAGTAATTTTGTCCTTCTCTGAAAATTGTGAGGTTCTTTGGAGAACCGGAGCTAATTCTTTTTCCCGTATTAATCTTGCTTTGCCATGATGTTTCTCCAAAATGCCTTCTTCGGCTAAATAGGCTAAATCTTTGCGGATCGTTTCATCGGATACATGAAACTTTTTCACTAGTGTTTGGACCTTAATCTCATTTGTCTGATATAACAGTTCAGTGATTTCCTTGCGCCGTTGGGCAATTTCGGCAGCCTTCATACAACCCCTCCTGTTTTTTCTTCAACGGTAGCATGAGATTCCAATAAAAACAATCAAAAACTTGGGAAAAATTGCACAATTCCAATTTTTTTCTTGTAATTCAAAGAAGTTTATAGTTTCAATTGAAAAAAATCCTATACTAAGGATGAACAGAAGCAAAGAAAGAGTAGGATTGACACCAAATAATAGTCAATAGAGCTGTAAATGGATGGTATACGGCTTGAGCATCAAACCAATTTTTCTTGAAGGAAAAATTAATTCTTAAAAATGAAAAAGGAGTGAACGAAATGGGAACGGGAGTTATTAATCAGGAAAAAAATATCGCGAATGTTGTCGTCAAAGGCAATCCTCGAATTCAAATGATGAAGGACCATTTATTTAAAGAAAAGCGTCAGATTTCATTGGAGCGCGCCTTGCTCTACACAGAGAGTTATCGTCAGACTGAAGGGGAACCTACGATCATTCGACGAGCAAAAGCGGTGGCACATATTTTAACAAATGTTGAAATCAGTATTCGCGATGGAGAATTATTGGTCGGCAATCGAACGGTTCGTCCGCGATCAGGGATACTTTCGCCAGAGATGGATCCGTATTGGATCATGAAGGAGATTGATACGATCGGCACACGACCACAAGATCAGTTTGAATTCACAGAAGCAGATAAAAAAATCTATCGTGAGGAGTTGTACCCGTATTGGGAAAAGCATTCGATGAAGGATTTTATCAATGGCGAGCTGACTGACGAGGTAAAAACAGCTCTAAAAGATGAAGTCTTCAAATTGAATCAGACGGATAAGGGGCAAGGTCATATCATTATGGATTTTCCTGGGATTTTATCACGAGGGATCGATAGTTATATTGAAATGTTAGACAAGAAAATCAAGGAAACCCCTAATAATCATTTCTATCAAGCGGGAAAAATTGTTTTTAAGGCGATGTGCGATCATTTTATACGTTACGCTGAATTAGCGGAGTGCATGAGCAGAAATGAAAAAGAGCCGCAGCGTTATCAAGAATTGAAAATAATCACAAAAATGTGCCGCAAGCTGAGCACAGAAAAGCCCGACTCATTTTACGAGGCATTGCAGCTGTTATGGATGACTAGCATCGTTGGTCAATACGAATCAAATGCCTCTTCGCTTTCTTTAGGGCGGATGGATCAATATTTATATCCATTTTACGAATCGTCATTGCAGGCAGGAGTCGATCAAGAATTTTTATATGAAGTTTTAGGAGACTTTTATATCAAAACAAATGATGTAGTGCTCTTACGTTCTGAGAGCAGCGCAAAGTGTTTTGCAGGATTTCCGACAGGATACACCGTCGTTTTAGGTGGATTAAATGAACTGGGGCATACTTCAGTAAATCCATTGTCATTTGTCATGCTAGATATTTACCATGAAATCCTATTGCCGCAACCGAACTTGTCTGTACGGATGAATGAATTGATCCCCCGTCGCTTTTTACTGAAAACAGTCGAAACGATTCGTTTAGGAACGGGAATTCCTCAATTGTTCAATGATGAAGTTTGTGTACCCGCCTTTTTAAGCAAAGGCGTATCGCTTGATGACGCACGTGATTACGCGACAGTCGGTTGTGTAGAAACATCGATTCCTGGAAAAACGTATGGCTTGCACGACATTGCCCTCTTTAACTTACTGAAAATTATGGAACTAAGTATGTATGAGTTAAGAGAAGATGTTGATTTAACGTATAATCAATTAGTCGAGACGATCGAGAAAAAGATTGATTATTATGTAGAGTTGGTAGTCAAGGGATCGAATATCGTAGATTTAGGTCACCGCCATTACGCTCCGACGCCATTTTTGTCCGTCTTGATTGAGGATTGTTTAGAAAATGGTAAGGATGTGACTGAAGGTGGTGCACGGTATAACTTTTCTGGGGTACAGGGGATAGGCGAGGCAAACTTGAGCGATTCAATGTATGTCATTAAAAAAATGATCTTTGAAAATGAAGAAATGAGTTTTAGCCAATTAGTGGATGCTTTGGAATCAAACTTTACTGGTGAATATGTTGAACTCCAGCAGCACGTGATTCAAGATTTTGAGAAATTTGGTAATGATAATGATGAATTAGATAGGATTGCGGCAACATTATTCCGACACTATGCCAATGAATTAGCAAAATACGAAAATGTTCGTGGAGGTCAATTTATTCCAGGGGCTTACACGGTATCTGCCCATATTCCATTAGGTGAAGCAGTTGGAGCTACTCCAGATGGTCGAAAAGCTCAAGAGCAACTGGCCGATGGAGGATTGTCTCCGATGGTGGGGCGCGATCACTTAGGGCCAACAGCTGTATTAAAATCTGTCAGCAAGCTGGATAACTATTTGACTGTCAACGGCAGCCTGTTGAATTTGAAGTTTCAGCCGAATACGTTGAAAGGTCAACAAGGATTGAATAAATTTGCTGATTTTTTATTGGCTTTTACTAAACTAAAGATTCAACATGTCCAATTCAATGTGCAATCGAAGGCAACATTGCTGGAAGCGCAAAAGCATCCAGAAAAATATTCCGGGTTATTGGTACGAGTGGCCGGCTACAGTGCCTTCTTTGTTGATTTGAACAAGCAAATTCAAGACGATATCATCGCTCGTGTTGAACATCAATTGTAGAATGAGGGATAGAAATGGATCGAGGACTTGTTTTTAATATTCAACGCTATTCTGTTCATGACGGTGGCGGTATTCGTACACTGATTTTTTTGAAGGGCTGTCCTTTGCGTTGTCCGTGGTGCTCCAATCCGGAATCACGTAAAAAGGTTGAACCAACCACTTGGAAAAAGAATGGTAAAACTGAACAAATTGGAGAATGGTGTTCATCAAATGAATTGCTGGATGAGGTATTAAAGGATGAAATTTTTTATCGGACATCCGGTGGTGGAGTAACTTTATCTGGCGGTGAGGTTTTGATGCAAACAGAATTTGCCAGTGAATTTTTAAAAGAGTTAAAGGGTCTTGGAATCCCTACGGCAATTGAAACGACAGGATGTTTTCCAGTGGAAAGAATTGAAAAGCTTGCTCCTTATGTTGATCAGGTGTTGTTTGATTTAAAAATCATGGGGCATTCTGAGGCAAAAAGAGTTATTGGCGTTGATCCGGAAATGGTTACTAAAAACTTTGATTATCTTCTAACTCAAAAGCAAATCCAAGTAGTTCCCCGCATCCCGTTGATACCTGAGTACACGACAAATGAAACAAACATTCAACGGCTTATTCACTTTTTAACTGTACGACGATTGGAGGAAGTTCATTTATTACCGTTCCATCAATATGGCAGTAGTAAATATGACTATTTAGGCTGGGAATACCCTATGAAAAAGGTTCAAACCTTAAAACAAGCAGAAGTTGATGAGATCAAAGAGTTATTTGAACGAGCTGGAATTTTAGCTAATATCGATGGATTAGAATGAGAGACCTTGTGTCTCTCTTTTTTATAGTAACTTGTGAAATCATTTCTTTTTTCCAAAGTTGATTGTTTTCTCTTTGTGAATCGGTTATAGTATGAAGCGAATGTTTCCAGATTTTTTCACTATTTAAAGCGAGAAAAATGGAATACTTACGAAGAGAAGAGAAATTTATAGAATTTCCAACCTTATTATTGAGTTAGCACGCTGAGATAATGGGCTAGCGCTTCGGTACAATATAGTAGGAGGTAACACCTTGGAAAAACCCTCAATTTATGGTTTAAGAAGAGAAGAATTAGTCGAATGGTTTCTAGAACACGGCGAGAAGAAATTCCGGGCAACACAAGTTTGGGAATGGCTCTATCGCAGTCGTGTGACTGAGTTTGCAGAAATGAGCAACCTTTCGAAAAAAACGATTGCTTTGTTAGAAGAAAATTTTGTTATCAATCCGTTAAAACAATTGGTGGTGCAAGAAGCCAATGATGGGACAGTTAAGTATTTATTTGAACTGCCGGATCATTTAATGATTGAGACTGTGTTGATGCGCCAAGAATACGGGTTGTCTGTCTGTGTGACGACTCAGGTCGGCTGTAATATCGGCTGCACCTTTTGTGCGTCCGGCCTGTTGAAAAAGCAACGTGATTTGACTGCTGGTGAAATTGTGGCCCAGATTATGCTGGTTCAGCATTATTTTGATGAACGTGGCGAAGAGGAACGCGTTTCTCATGCCGTTGTGATGGGAATCGGAGAACCATTTGATAATTATAATAATGTGATGAACTTCCTAAACGTTATTAATGATGACAAGGGGATGGCCATCGGTGCTCGTCACATCACTGTCTCAACAAGTGGTTTAGTTCCGAAAATTAAAAAGTTTGCGGAAAATGGTCTACAGGTCAATTTGGCGATTTCATTGCATGCGCCCAATAATGAGGTTCGCTCTTCAATCATGCGAATCAATCGCAGCTTCCCGATCGAGAAACTGATGGAAGCCGTTGATTATTATATAGAAGAAACCAATCGTCGAGTAACGTTTGAATATATCATGCTTTCAGGTGTGAATGATCGTCCAGATCATGCACAGGAATTAGCGGATCTGATGAAGAACAAGAAAAAATTGGTTTATGTGAACCTGATTCCCTATAATCCAGTCAGTGAACATGATCAATATTCTCGTAGCAGTAAAGCAGATGTGTTGCGTTTCTACGATGTACTGAAAAAAAATGGCATCAATTGCGTCATCCGAAAAGAACATGGAACAGATATCGATGCTGCCTGCGGACAATTGCGCAGTAAGCAAATGAAGAAGGTCGCAGCAAAATAAACCGTTCACTCCCTCATTTATTGAGGGATTTTTTTTACAAAAAATAGGACAAATACTTAAGGGGAAGAAAACAACTAATCCTGAAATAGATGAGCTGCTAGGAAAGAGTAAACACAAACAGAGACAAACTATATTAAGTCAAGCGTAATATGAAAATTTTGAATAACATAGTTTGGATGTGGTTTGAAGGCATGACAAAGAAACCCTAGGCAAAGGGAATTTTTGAAAAGATCAGTTAATAATCATTTTCTGCTCCTCATAGGGTTTATTGTCTTTCAGTAGTTGATAAATGATCCGTACCAGTTTTCTTACGACATGGCTAATAGCGACATTATAGTGTTTTCCTTCTGCTAGTTTTTTCTGGAAGTAGA
>NZ_JAFLVR010000066.1 GCF_017315985.1 Candidatus Enterococcus murrayae
ACGGGTGGATGGGTTACTGTTTTTTGATAAAACAATTATCATTGATGTTTCATTGTTGATAAATTAACGTAATGGTGCTATATTGTCAAATGTAAGTGATACAGATTTTAAGGAGATGTAATACAGTGAGCGTTAAAGGTTCAGAAATCATTGTTAATAGTTTAGAAAATCATAATGTACCGTTTGTCTTTGGCATTCCTGGTGCTAAGATCGATGGTGTGTTCGATACATTAGAAGATCACGGGCCACAATTAATCTTGGCTCGTCACGAGCAAAATGCGGCTTTTATGGCACAGGCTATCGGTCGTTTGACTGGAGAACCAGGCGTTGTGATCGCAACGAGCGGGCCTGGAGCAAGCAACTTGGCAACTGGCTTAGTTACTGCAACAGCCGAGGGAGATCCTGTTTTAGCTTTAGCAGGACAGGTGAAGCGTTCCGATCTTTCCAAATTGACCCATCAAAGCATGGATAATGCGGCGTTGTTCGCGCCAATCACAAAATATAGCTCTGAAATTCAAGATCCAGAAATATTGTCTGAAAGCATCGCGAATGCGTATCGTATTGCTAAGACAGCTAAAAAGGGCGCAAGCTTTTTGTCGATTCCCCAAGACGTGACTGACGGAGCTGTTAATGGCGAAGCAATCAAACCATTATCTGCACCGATTCTAGGCTCTGCCTCTGATGAAGATATTGCTGATCTAGTAAAACGAATCAACGAGGCAAAATTGCCAACATTATTAGTTGGAATGCGTGCTTCTGGTAAAAAGGAGACAGCTGCGATTCGCAAATTAGTTGAGAAAACAGGATTGCCTGTAGTAGAAACCTTCCAGGGGGCAGGAATCATTTCTCGCGAATTAGAAAACCATTTCTTTGGTCGGGTCGGTTTATTCCGTAATCAACCAGGAGACATGCTGTTGAAGCGCAGTGATTTAGTTTTAGCAATCGGCTACGATCCAATTGAGTATGAAGCACGAAACTGGAATGCTGAAAAGGATGCGCGTATTGTGGTCATTGATGAAGTGCCAATGGAAATTGATCAATACATGCAGCCAGAAGCGGAGTTGATCGGCAGTATCGCTAAAACGATTGAAAAACTGAGTGAAGCAATCGTTACGTATCAATTATCAGCAGATGCGGAACACTATTTATCAACACTGCAAGAAAAACTAACAAATGGAAAGCAAAAAAGTGAAACGGTTGAAGGACGTGTACACCCGTTAGAGGTGATCGATACTTTGCAAAAAAATGTCACAGACGAAATGACAGTAACTGTCGATGTCGGCAGCCACTATATCTGGATGGCTCGTCACTTCCGCAGCTATGAACCTCGTCATTTATTATTTAGTAATGGGATGCAAACTTTAGGAGTTGCTTTACCATGGGCGATCTCATCGGCATTGGTAAGACCAAATACTCAAATTTTTTCTATTTCTGGAGATGGCGGCTTTTTATTCTCAGGACAAGAATTAGAAACGGCTGTCCGCTTGAAGCAAAAAATCATTCACTTGATTTGGAATGACGGCAGCTATAACATGGTTGAGTTTCAAGAAGAAATGAAGTATGACCGCTCGTCAGGCGTTCATTTTGGCCCAGTTGATTTCGTGAAATATGCAGAAGCCTTTGGCGCGAAAGGATTGCGTGCAACATCAAAAAGTGAATTAGAAGCAGCCATTCACGAAGGGCTGGCAACCGATGGACCTGTGATCATCGATATTCCAATCAATTACTCTGATAACAAAGAACTAGGCAAGACGATCTTACCGGATCAATTCTATTAAGATGGATCTGATCGATACGTTGTTATTCCAGCTTTTTTAGCTGACGATACCAATGCTTTATGGATAAAACTGAAGCAGGAGGGACTACTAATGACAGTGAAGACAAGAAGTTATATCTACCAGCATGGAACGCTTGGGGGATTAATGCAGGATTTAATGGATGGCACAGAAAAAATCGGTACCCTATCAAATTATGGTGATTTTGGACTAGGCACGTTGGAAGGATCGAATGGAGAAGTTATCTTCTTAGATGGTGTCATCTATCACGCAGATGAGCAAGGAAATATCAATCAATTATCTGGTAGTGAAATGACGCCTTATGCGGCAGTGACAAATTTTGAAGCAGACGATCAGTTTTCTTTAAGTGCTGTTTCTGATGATACTGTAAAATCAGCTATTTTAGAAAGAATCAGTCACAATTTATTTGCGGCTGTTAAAATAGAAGGCACATTCAAACGCATGCATGTGCGTGTAGCACCAAAACAAGTGAAGCCTTATCCACGTTTTGTGGAGATCGCTCGGAATCAGCCTGAATTTGCAGCAGATGATATTACCGGAACGATCGTGGGTTTCTTTACCCCGGGATTATTTCACGGGGCCGCGGCGGCAGGCTTTCATTTGCACTTTATCAGTGATGATCGCAAGTTCGGCGGTCATGTTTTAGACTTTGAATTAGCGGAAGGGGAAGTTAAACTAATGGAGCTGGCAGAATTTCGTCAGCATTTTCCAACTGAGAACGCTGATTACTTAGAAAATGAAATTAAATTAGAGGAAATTGCTAAAGACATCGAAGAAGCTGAGTAAAAATAAATTAAGTCGAAGAACCGTATTACTATCATTTTTTAAAGTATACGGCTCTTCGGCTTTTGCTTTGTAAAGTATTTTCAAGAAAAACTTTTTAAACGTTTTTTCCCATTTTAGATTTGGAAGAGATAAGACGTGAGCGTCCAGGCGCTTGAACCAAAAGGGGCAGCTCCTTTAGCGCATCTTTAGCGATCCATTGCGCTGCTTTTGATTCCTGTGTTTGCATGCTTTTCGCAGTTTTTATCGCCGCTTCCTTTGCGGCTTCATTAGTTTTGCCTAGTTCTCTTAAGGCCCAAGACGCCGCCTTTTTTACCAAGAGCTGATCATCATCTGAATGAAGTTCAATAAGCGTCAAATAGTCCGTAATTTTCTCTGTTGTTAGGGCGGCATGGGTTGAGGTACTCGCAATTAGAGTAAAGGCCGCACGTTTATAAAATAATTTATCAGAATCAATCCATCTTTGTATGAAGTGATCGAAATCATCCTGCTTGATCAAAATATTTTTACAAAATAAATCACAGAGATCCCATGATACAATGCCATCCATAATATAGTGGATATCATCTTCCGAACACTCCTTGGGTTTAAGTGCTAACACAGTAAGTATCTTACATTCATGATAGTTGGTTTTCCACAAACTCATTAGAAAATCTTTCTCTCGAGGAATTTTTTTGGCGAACTTTCTTAAATCAGAGGTGGGCACGCCAATTGTATATTCATCAGGAATTCCCAGCTTAATGATATTCTTTTTAAATTTTTCCGAAGAAGACGCCTTTAAAAAAAGTATAATTTCGTCAATTGTCATGATAAGTATCCTTTTCCTTTAATCAACTTAAAAAGAGCAAAACAATAATCAGATATTCTGATGACTGTTTTGCTCTTTTGAGTCGTTTTTTTAAATTCCTAATAGTGGGGCAGGGTTAACGAAACCAGACCACAATGCAGTAGATACACCAAAGTGTAAGTGAACACCTGTTGAATTACCAGTTGTTCCCATGCCGCCTAGTACTTGACCTGCACTGACATCCGAACCTACACCGACACTTGGTGCAGAGACCATGTGCATATAATATGAATAGTACCCATCTGAATGCTGGATGATCACATGGTTTCCAGCTGACCAATGGAAGCCAGCTTCAACAACTTTTCCGCCTTTAGAAGCCAAGATTGGCGTACCAGCTGAACCAGCAAAATCAATACCGTCATGTTGCGTGCCAGAAGCACCTGTTGGATCTTGACGAGGGCCAAATGGACTTGTCACTACTAACCCGATAGACAAAGGTGAAGCCCAGCCGCTGCTGTTAACAGCAGGTTTTGATTCAGTTGCCGCTGGAGCAGTCGGATTTGTTGTTACTTGACTAGCACTTGTATCTGTAACGGTTTGTGCTTGCTCTTGTTGTTGTTTTGCTTGTTGTTCTTGTTGCTGTGCTTCAAGCTGAGCGATTTCTGCTTCTTGCTTTTGCTTCGCAGTTTCAGCTTCAGCCGCTTGTTTTTCAGCCTCTTCAGCCGCTTTTTGTGCTTCTTCAGCAGCCTTCTTCGCTTGCTTCTCAGCTTCAGCCTGCGCTTTTGAACGAGCTTCTTCTTCTTTCTTTCTTTGCTCTTCTAGAGCTTTCAAAGCTTCTTGACGTTTTTTCTCAGCGTCTTCTTTTTGTTTTTCATATTTCTCTTTTTGACCTTTTTCAGTCGCAATGCTTGCTTGGATCTCATTGATCTTCACTTGTTGATCTAATTTTGTTTGGACTAATTGATCTTGTTTTGCCTTTAATTCTTCAGTCTTCTTGTTAATGACTGCTAAGCGTTGTTCCGCTTCTTTTTCAAGCTTTTCAAGTTCTGCTTTATCTTTTGTCTGTTGTTCCATGATGTTTTTACTAGCTGTTAGGATAGTAGAGACAGCCATGGTTTTCTTCACAGCTTCGCCAAGTGATTTAGAGTTGATCACGACATCAACGATAGAAGCAGAATCATGGTTTGTTTGCACATCGCGAGCTTGGTTACGAATCTGTTCTTCGCGTTTTTTGATTTTTTCTTGAAGAACGCCAATTTTCGCGGTTAAATCGCTCATTTTCTTTTCTTCATTTGTTTTCTCTTTTAAAACATCATTTACTTCTTTTTCTACAGCAGCAACTTGTTCTTCCACTTCTGCTTTTTGGTCCTCTGCAGATTGTTCAGTTTGCTGCAATTCAGAGATTTTTTTATCTTGATCGGCAATCTTTTGATCGTACTCGTCTGCCAATGCGCTTATTGGGGTAGCGGTCAATGTTAGGGCACACAAAGTTAGTGCCGTATATTTTTTCAACTTAATCAATGGATTCCCTCGCTTTTTTCATCTTTCGGATTCAATTATATAAGAAGAGATGAATAAAAACTGTAAAGTATTTGAATTTTTATCTAACCGTATAGTTTGTAATGATAATGAAATATTTAAAGAGCAAAAATAAGCAATTAATCACTTGACAAACGGCGTCTTTGTTGAAATGGAGCGTAGATTTTGGCTTAATAAAATTATTTTTAATCAATGGAGTTATTCTCAGACTTGGGGTAGAATAAACCAAAAGTTGTTGGTTTTCTTCATAATCCAAAGATGAGGAGAAAAGTACACTTAAATATATGAACTTTTATTGATATCAGTATACATTGGAGGAGTTTTTATGAGTTGGAATAATCCAGAAGCTAAAGAAGAAGCATACAAACTATTACTTTTGCAACAAAAAGCACTATTGGAAGGTGAATCAGATTTAATCGCAAATTTGGCAAATTCATCGGCATTATTAAATCAAACCTTGCAGGATACGGTGTTCGCTGGCTATTATCTTTTCAAAAATGAAGAATTGATCTTGGGTCCATTTCAAGGGAATGTTTCCTGCGTTCATATCGCGATGGGAAAAGGTGTTTGTGGAGAAGCAGCTGAGAAAAATCAAACACTGATTGTTGAAAATGTATTGGAACACAAAAATTATATTGCCTGTGATTCAGCTGCTCGATCAGAAATTGTCGTCCCTATGAAAAAAGGGGATCAGCTTATCGGTGTATTAGACCTTGATAGTTCAGAAATCGGTATGTATGATCAGATTGATCAATTCTACTTAGAGAAATATGTGTCATTATTAATGGAAAACATTGGATAAAATTACGGATGTTGCTTAAAAACACGCTTATTTAATAAATAACACTCTTAATGTGGTTTTTTAATCCGCTTAATGCTACTATATAAGTGTAGTATAAAACATTAATGAGGTGGTTGAATGAATAAAGAAGCGATTATTGTAGGGGAAAGCTATGAGTGCCGTAAAACTGATTTTGCTCGGCCAATCATTGGAGAGGTAATCCGTAAAGAAAGTAATGGTTGTATCGTAAATGTTGAGCGGTTTTATGGATTAGATGCGGATAAGATCGATCAGGTAAATGGTCAAGTTTTAATCAAATATAGTGAAATAGCAGGAATTATTTCTAAGGAATGTTTCTTTAGTTAAAAGGACCGTCCTGTTTAGTAAGATCACTCAGAATTCTTTTCTGAGTGATCTTTGTTTAATGAGCGTATATAGTTCTTGCTGGTAGTGTTAATTTGCGTCCAGCTTCAAACTTGCTGCAGGTTCGCAAGGCTGGAGACTCAGGAGTATTAAGCAGCGATTATTAAATAACCTAGCCTTTATTTTTATGATTGATTAAAAAAATAGTTTATTTGAAGTCGTTATCTAAAATTGACAGAGCAAACGTAAAAATAAAGCATGACAGCAAATTCTGCCATGCTTTATTTTTGTGTTTCATTGTTCCTTTTGGATAGACTCAATTAAATAATCAGCGAATCCCGCCGTCGAAAGTTCTTTGATATCAAGCATTTGGGCGAAATCATGAGTCACTTGATTATTTTGAAGGGCCTGTTCGATAGCCTTCGTAACTTTTCGACTAGCTTCGGACCATCCAAGATGATCGAGCATCATGACTGCTGAAAGGAGTAACGAACATGGATTTGCCCAACCCTTGCCAGCAATGTCAGGAGCAGTTCCATGAGTCGCTTCGAAAATAGCATGTCCAGTTTTATAATTGATATTTGCTCCAGGTGAAATACCGATACCACCGACTTGAGCTGCTAAGGCATCAGAAATATAATCACCGTTTAGATTCGTTGTAGCAACGACTTGATATTTTTCTGGGTACAGAAGAATCTGCTGTAGAAAATTATCTGCAATCACATCGTCAACGATAATTTTTCCTGCGGCTCTGGCTTCAGCTAATGCCGCATCTGCTTTTTCAACCGTTGAATCGGCGGCAATTTTCTTGTATTGATTCATCGTAAAGGCTTCAGTGTAAGTACTTTCAATATAATCATATCCCCAATTTTTGAAGCCGCCCTCAGTAAATTTCATAATGTTTCCTTTATGGATCAATGTCACACGTGTTTTGCCTTGTGCAATAGCGAAGTCTATGGCTGCAGCAATCAAGCGTTCACTGCCTTCTTGAGAAATCGGCTTGATCCCCAAAGCACTTGTATCTGGGAATCGTACTTTGGTGACGGATAGCTGATCTGTCAAGAAGTTTAAAAGCTGTGCAACTTCCTTGGAGCCATTAGCAAATTCGATCCCAGCATAAACATCTTCTGTATTTTCGCGGAAAATGGTCATATCTGTTTTTTCTGGTTCTTTTAGAGGAGAGGGGACTCCTTCAAAGTAACGAACGGGTCGAACACAAGCATAGAGATCCAACTCTTGACGCAATGTGACATTCAATGAGCGAAAGCCTTCACCAATTGGTGTAGTCAATGGCCCTTTGATAGCAATTTTATGCTTTCTGATCGCCTCTAGGGTTTCGTCGGGAAGCCAAGTCCCAGTTTGATTAAAGGCTTTTTCACCAGCTAGAATTTCTAACCAATCAATCTTTCTTTCACTCTGATATGCTGAGGAGACAGCCGCATCAACCACTTTTTTGGTCGCCTGCCAGATTTCTGGGCCGATACCATCACCTTCAATATAGGGAATGACTGGATTAAATGTGTTTGTCATTAGGCGTGCTCCTTTTGTATTTTTTTATTGATGACCAAAGGCAGAATTCCTTGATTTTTCCAATAGGCAATATCGGCTTCAGAATCAAAGCGCAATTTTGCTTGGAAATGGATATCTTTTTCACCTTTAGCCGTTACATGGATGATTTCATTGATTCCTGGTTCAGCAGGAAAGCTGAAGCTGTAGCTCTCTAAGCCAGTCAAGCCAAGCGTATCAGCTGTTTCACCTGGCAAGTATTCAAATGGAATAACGCCCATCATAACTAGATTACTGCGATGAATCCGCTCATAGCTTTCTGCCAAGACTGCCTTGACACCTAAGAGATTCGTCCCTTTGGCCGCCCAGTCACGCGATGATCCCATCCCATAATCTTTTCCTGCAAGAATAATAGTACCGATATTTTCTTTTTGGTAATGCATTGCGGCATCATATATCGACAATTCTTCACCAGTAGTGGCTAGTTTTGTATAGCCGCCGGTTATTTCAGGTGTTAATTGGTTTTGAATCCGAATATTTCCGAAAGTTCCGCGCATCATCACTTCATGATTGCCTCGTCTAGAACCAAAGGAGTTGAAATCTTTATAAGCTAACCCACACTCCTTTAAATAGTTACCTGCTGGCGACTGAAGTCCGATGTTGCCTGCTGGGGAGATGTGGTCAGTTGTTACAGTATCACCAAATTTAGCTAGGACCTGTAAGTTTGCCAACGGGTTTTCTTCATTTCCTGTTTGACCAAGGTTTGTGAAGAATGGCGGGTTTGCAATATATGTTGAAGCATCATCCCAATCGTAGCAATCTCCTTCAGAGGTTTCGATCTTGTTCCATCGCTCATTGGAGTGATAAACATTTTTATAAGCCTCACGGAAATCTTCAGGATTTAAAAAATTATTGATATAATCATTTACTTCTTCTTGAGAAGGCCATAAGTCTGACAAATAAATTTCTTTACCATTGATTTCTGCAAGAGCCTCTTTTGTTAAATCTTTTTTGACTGTCCCAGCTAAGGCGTATGCGATCACTAAAGGTGGTGAAGCCAAGTAATTTGCCTTAATCAACGGGTGGATACGGCCTTCAAAATTTCGGTTACCTGATAGAACTGCGGAAACGACTAATTCGCTTTCCTTCAAGGTAGTTTCGATTTCTGGCTCTAATGGACCGGAGTTTCCGATACAGGTAGTACAACCATAGCCCACAATATCAAAGCCTAGTTTCGCTAAAGGTTCTAATAAATTGCCTTTTTCCAAATATTGCGTCACGATTTTTGAGCCTGGCGCCAAAGAAGTTTTAATGGTATCAGGGACTTTTAGACCTATTTCTACTGCCTTTTTAGCCAAGAGACCAGCAGCAACCATCACGGATGGGTTACTGGTATTTGTACAGCTTGTGATGGCGGCTAAAGCCAAGTCACCCGTTTCAATGGAAGTATCTGTTCCTTGAATCGTTTCTTTTCGGCCAAACTCCTCTGGTTTTAAACCAAAGCCTTTTGGTCCGCTTGGATTTGTCAAAGAAGCTTCAAAATTGTCTGATACATCAGCTAATGGAATTCGATCTTGCGGACGCTTCGGACCAGCAACAGATGAGTGTACAGTTGATAGGTCCAATTTAATCACGCGTGTATATGTTGGTGCCTCGCTGCTATCATAAAATAGTTTATTTTGTTTTGCATAAGCTTCGACTAGCTTGACCTGTTCCTCAGAACGTCCTGTTAAACGAAGGTAATTTAGTGTCTCTTCGTCGATCGGACAGAAGCCGCAAGTCGCACCATATTCAGGGGCCATATTTGCAATCGTTGCACGATCGGAAAGGCTCAAGGTTTTATAGCCAGTCCCAAAATATTCCACAAATTTTCCAACAACTTTTTCATTGCGTAAAAGTTCAGTCAAATAAAGTGCTAAGTCTGTTGCCGTTGCGCCTGGGCTCAACGTTCCAGTCAATTCCACGCCGATAACTTCAGGGGTAGGGAAATAGGACGCTTCTCCTAAGATCGCAGCTTCAGCTTCAATCCCGCCGACACCCCAACCAAGTACGCCTAATCCGTTGATCATTGTAGTATGAGAATCAGTTCCTTCCAATGAATCAGGGAAAAGCAGGTTTTCATCATTTTTGAGGATGACGTCCGACAAATACTCAAGATTGACCTGATGGATAATTCCTGTTTCAGGCGGCACAACCTCAAAATTGTCAAAGGCTTGCTGCGCCCATTTAAGAAATTGATAGCGTTCGTGATTTCGTTCGAATTCTTTTTCGGTGTTGTAGGCTAGACTCTCTTTAGTACCCGCGCAATCAACTTGAACAGAATGATCGACGATTAAAGTAACGGGAATCTCAGGATTGATTAATCGAGGGTCCCCGCCAAGTTTTACTACAGCATCCCGCATAGCGGCAAGATCGACTACTGCTGGAACTCCGGTAAAATCTTGGAGAACAACCCGTGATGGTCGAAAGGGTACTACGCCAGACGGCTGCTTTGCATCAAAGGCAATCAGATTTTCTAAATCAGTTATTTCTTGGTGACGCGCCAAACTTTCCAGTAGTACGCGAATGCTGAATGGATAGTCAGCGATTTTTTTTTGGTACGTATCAGCAATTGATGAAAGATCAAAGTATGTATAATGTTCGTCATTGACAAAAAGCTCTTTTTTCCAGTCCAATACAAAATCCCTCCTAAATACGTTATCGTTTAAAATCAGATGGGTTCATTATACGAATAAAAAAAAAGAAAGTAAATGAAATTATTAAAACTATTTCATTTTACGCCAATGGTGTTATAATGTTTCTTAACCCGATTGTAAAATAAAAATAGATAGGAGGACACAGAGATGTTAGATTTGAACCAAATGGCTGAGGTATGCCGAAAAGAGGACTATTTAGAGGCTTCTTTATATAGGAAACATAATGTGAAAAAGGGTTTACGCGATCTGGATGGCAAGGGTGTTTTAGCTGGTTTGACCAATATTTCTACGATTCATCCGCAAATTATGGATGGCGACAAGGTTGTTTCCAAGTATGGAGAGCTGCGTTATCGTGGAATTGATATTAACGAATTAGTAAATGGTTTTGTTTCAGAAGAACGTTTAGGGTTTGAAGAAGTCAGTTATTTGTTATTGTTTGGTACCTTGCCCACCCAAGCTGAGCTAGCGGAATTTCGAACATTGATTGGTAAAAGACGAACGCTGCCTACTAACTTTGTACGTGATGTTATTATGAAGGCACCATCACACAATATCATGAATATGATCGCTCGAAGCGTCCTGACATTGGGATGTTATGATCAAAAGCCCGATGATATCAGTATTGAGAATGTGTTAGATCAAAGTTTATCCCTGATTGCTATTTTCCCAATGATCGCAGTCTATTCCTACCATGCGTACAATCATTACACTAAAGGTGACAGCATGTACATTCATCGCCCTGATGAAAACTTGAGTACTGCAGAAGCAATCCTGACGATGCTGCGCCCAGATAAAAAATATACTTTCCAAGAAGCACAGACATTAGATATGGCGTTAGTTTTACATATGGAGCATGGCGGAGGAAATAATTCGACCTTCACGACCAGAGTTGTTACTTCTAGCGGTACAGATACTTATTCAACTATTGCAGCAGCATTAGGCTCTTTGAAAGGACCTAAGCATGGCGGGGCAAACATCAAGGTCACACAGATGATGGAAGATTTGAAGGCGAATGTCAGCGATTGTGAAGACGAGAACGAGATTCGAGAGTACTTAGAAAAAATCTTGAACAAGGAAGCCTTTGATAAACAAGGTTTGATTTATGGTATGGGACATGCCATTTATGCGGAATCTGATCCGCGGGCTGAAATATTTAAGCGTTATGTTGAAAAATTAGCAATGGAAAAAGGGTCGGAAGCTTCAGCGGAGTTCAATTTATATCGCAAGGTAGAGCGTTTGGCTCCAGAAATCATTTCAGAAAGACGCAAGGTTTACAAAGGTGTCAGTGCAAATATTGATTTCTTCAGTGGTTTTGTTTATCACATGTTAGATTTACCTCAGGAACTATACACGCCAATGTTTGCTATTGCGCGAATCGTAGGATGGTCTGCTCATCGCATTGAAGAATTAATCAATGTGCAAAAAATAATTCGACCAGCTTACATGGAGGTTTCAGAAGATCGTGACTATCAAGAGATCAGTGATCGTTCTTAATGCTTCTATAATTTTATCAAATGTTGGTTTATTCGAAAAAAAAGGGACGAGACAACTAAATGTCTCAGTCCCTTTTATTAATGATTAAACCTAATTCAATACAAGCTTTCCAAATACCATCATCAGACACAGCACTCGTTATGTGCGAAGCTTTTTCCTTCAATGCGGGTGTCGCATTTCCCATCGCTACGGGAAAGCCAACGGTCTCAAACATCGTAAAATCATTCTCTTCATCGCCAAAAGCCAAGGCTTGATCTAGCGAAACATTCATCGTATTACAAATTTTTTGGACGCCAGCAGCTTTGGTTCCGGTCCTTAAATGAATACTAGCTGCAACTGGAGCAACCTTTTCCGCCACTAAAATTGAATCTGGATCTAATTGATAATCAATGGTCTCGTTCCAAGGTACCAGTAGCTGTACAATATTTTCAGGTAGAGGATCCTCCTCCTTTAGGATATTATCTTTCACGATTTGTTGCCCCATATATTTGTTTGATTCGAAACAAAATAAGTTCTGCGGAGTTTCGATCAAGCATTCAATCTGACGTTCACGCAGATGGTCCAGCAGTTCTTTTACTAGAATTGGCGACATGGTAGTTTGGTGGATCATCTCACCGCGATAATGAACACAGTTGCCATTGGAAGAGATAATGCTGTCGACACCTAGTGTTGATGCAAACTCATCAATTATTCGATGATGACGACCTGAGGCAATCACTGGTTCAATATTGTTTTCTTTTAATTGTTTTAAAGCCTGTTTGGCAGATTCTGGAATTCGGTCTAAAAAAGGCAAATGGTGTGGGAGTTGATTGTCCACTAACGTTCCATCAATATCAAAAAAAGCTACGCGATAATCATTCATAAACTCACCTTGTATATTTAA
>NZ_JAFLVR010000067.1 GCF_017315985.1 Candidatus Enterococcus murrayae
TTGGTATATGACGCTTACGTTTAACTTTCAAACATACAAACAAATTATTTCATTAATCTATATTAGGGGCTCAAGATAAGAACTGAAGAGACCTTATTATATTGTAAGCAAAAATCTTATAGAAAAGACCGGCAATTTACCTCAGATTGTCGGTCTTTACTGGCAGCTATTGAATTTGTGACTTATCGAAGCAAAGGCTAGTTCGTTTCAAAGATCTGAGGAACAATCATATCAATTTTAAGTATTTCATCTTCTGATAAAACTTTCCCATCTTTTCTCCAAATAGAGATTTTGCGTTTTTCTTTTTCAAGAGCATAATTCTCCGCCACATATTTTGCTCGCTGATTATTCAAAAAGGTCTTAATGAAAATGGCACGTAATTGATTAAGGCTCAAGCCATTTTCTCCTTGTTTTAGGAATGGTGATTCGTAAATATAAACACGTTTATCGTTTGAAATAGTTCCTCTCATTTTTAACTCCTTTGATACATTTAATAGCTTCATTCTAGCAATAAAACTTTTGAAATAATAGCTTATTCAACTATTTAATTCAGAAAATGAAGGAATCAGAACACATAAAATTATTTAGAAGAACACTCAAGTCAGAAAGGCTAAAACTGCGAATAATAATTGTATGATATTTTTCCATTTGATGGTGAAGAGAAATCTAAAAGGAAGGATACTTATGTTTTAATTTATCGATGAGCGACAATGCGTTATATTATATAAATAATTATTTATTGTTCGGTTAGGATTAACCTTTTAAATATTGAATGTGATGCTGATTTTTTATACAAGCTATTATATTGACAGTTGTTATATAAAAAAGATATGATCAAACTGAAAGTTAGTCAATATCCATCATATTTAAGAGAAAGGCGGATAAAAATGGAACCCCGTATTCAGGAAATTATTACGTATATGGAAAAATTCGCTTGTGAAGGCTTGAAGGTAGAAAAGGTTGCCGAGCATTTTGGCTATAGCAAATTTCATTTTAGTAGAGAATTCAAAAGGATTACCGGTATTTCACCAAACGAGTATCTTTCTTCGCTTAAAATTGAAAACGGTATCGAATCTTTAGTTAATGGAGAATCCGTCATCAATTCTCAGCTGGATGCAGGCTATTCAAGTCCTGGGACCTTTACAACGACTTTTACTAAAAATACTGGACTGTCACCTAAAACCTATGCAAAGCAAGTGAATCATTTATTTGAACTAGTGAAGCAGCAAGAAGCCGTCAATGAAGACAATGACTCCTTATTTTACAGAAATCCCAATTTTCCAATCATCGTTAGTCCTTATAAATTGACCGTACATATCGAAGTACCTGAGGATTTTAAGGGAATCGTGTTTAGTGGATTATTTCTTAAGCCAAACCCCAATCATCAACCAATTATGGGGAGATGTCGGGTAAAGAAATTTGAGTATGATTTTTACCATCTGTCTCCTGGGACCTATTATCCGTTGGCTTGCGGAGTAAGGAGGAGTAAGAATCCTTTCCGCTATTTCCAATTAAGCAAAGCCATGAGGGCCTGCGATGGGCAATCAGTGACTTTCCCGTTGGAAAAGGACGAAGAATTGACTATCCACTTAAGAGAGCGGAAGATTAGCGATCCGCCACTGATCATTAATCTGCCCAATATTCTAGCAAACGGGATTAAGCAGCAGTTGGCAAGAAATAGACGAAAAGTAAAGAATCGTTTTTTACAAAAGACAGCAAAGTAGAAGAAGTTTCCTCTTCACTGAACTGATAAGATTGGTTTATCAAAAACAAAGGAGCGATTGATGATGGAAAGAATGGATTATTTGCAGGCGGTTATTGACTCACAGAAAACACCGATCGAAGTATTTATGGGAATTCAAGAAAACAAGGATGCGTTTGAGGTGGTGGATGTACGTATCGGCGAACCAGAATTTTTGAAGGAAAAAATTGTGGGTGCGAAACAAATTCCACTCATGGCATTAGAAAGTCGGTTAAGCGAACTTGATAAGTCCAAACTAATTTATGTAGTAACATGGAATGCTGCATGTACTTTAGCAAAACAAGCAAGTATTCTTCTGCTAAATCACGGTTATCAAGTATTAGAGATTGGCGGCGGAAATGAAGCTTGGAAGGCAATGGGATTACCGATGCAGGAAATCTGATTGAAACAAGATAGAAATGTCTTATCAAGTTAACTTTTCCTTATCGAACAACGATGAGTGAAGAGTTGTGATGTTTGAAATTCGTATGAATAGGAAAATAATAAACCAATCGAAATGTATATCATTTGCATGAAAGAGGCTCTGGATAATCGGAGCCTCTTTTGTTGTGGTTATTGAAGAAGTTTTGTAATTAAACATGATTATTTATGGGGGACTGTACATCCTAGAAAAGCAATCTAATATAGAGTGATATAAAAATATTGAGATGACAAAACTGTTCGTTTAACTTAATCTTTTCAAATGGTGCCGTTTAAAGAAAAGCTCTAATCTATTTTATTGTAAGAAGTCAAATTTTGTGAAGAAATTCAATTTGATTAGCAAGAATTAAGCAAGAGATTAAAAACATGAGTATTTTGAGCGTTTTATTACATGTTTATTATAGTTTTTGTCTATTCTTATATTAGTTTAAATTGAAACAGCTTCTAAAGGGGATGGGTATTTTGGTGGAAAAAAATAGAGAAAAATTAGGGGAGCATGCAATAAGAAGAAAGAGCGTGGAAACGTTCATTTACAGTTTTATGACTTTTTTAATCCTGTTAAATTCATTGACGCCTTTGGTCTCAATTGCGGAAACAGTGGCACCACCTGCATTAACCTTAAAAAGTATCGAAAAAGGAAATGCAGATAATCAATTGGATGTTAAGGTATCTGCGCTAAATGAAAAGCAAGTTGCAAAGCTTGAGGCCTCTCAGCCAATTGTTGAGCGAGCTCAATTAGAGAAAGACGGGCATTCAATAGACTTGAATGTTGAAAAGAATCAAATCATCGAGGTACAGACTGATTTTAGCGGAGAAGGAATGATCCATTTAACATTGGAGCAGGATTCTTTCAAGCAAATGCGTCAATTTGATATTCAGTATCAAGGGCAGAGTCTAGTGTATCAACATCCAGATTCCTTGGAACAGACTTCCACTGAAGCCTCGAGTTCAACAGCAATAGATGATATAAAGAGCAGCGTGGTTGCAAATACTACAATTAGCAGCTCTGAAACCATAGGAAGCTCAGAGGAAGATAGTAAAGAATTTAAAAGTCAAGAATCGCCGAAAAAAGATAGTGTTGTTACTCGAGCGGAAGAGCCAACCGATATTCGGACCTATTTTCCTAATGGTGATGGGACGATTCTAACTGGCTCTAACTTAGTGTATTTAGATGATAAAGGAAATGTTGTTGAACCTCCGGTCGGTCCGAATACGAATGTTCGTATTTATTATAGTTGGAGTATTCCAGAAGAGGTAAGAAAACAAATTAAACCCGGAGATTATTTTGATTTTCAATTGCCAGATGAATTGATACCTAAAAATTCTGCCAGCGGAGAGTTGAAAAATGAAGATGGCGAAGTATACGCGACATACACTGTTGATAAAAATGGAAACGTTCGATTTACGTTTACTGAGGAAGTTCAGAATCAAAGTGATATCAATGGACAATTTTATTTTGACACATTTTTCAATAAAGAACATATTGATGGACCAGGTGATATTACGATTCACTATCCAGTAGAAGATAATTTGCCTCCTGTGGATATTGAAATACATCCAGATACAGAAAAGTCAATTGACAAAAAAGGCCATTTTGATCGAACGCCCAATCCTTCTAGTGTCGAGTGGACCGTGGATATCAACCAATCAATGAATCACTTAACCGATCCCACGGTTAGTGAAAGTTGGCCGGATGGCATTACCTACAAATCAGTCAAAGTGTCTGAACTAGTCATGAATCTAGACGGATCAGTTAAAGAGGTTGGTCGAGAATTGAGTCCAGATGAATACACCGTAGATTCTAATGGAAATGTGACAATTCTAGGAGATACAAACAAAGCCTACCGAATTGTTTACCAAACAGACATAGATGATTCAATAAAACCAACTGATGGTGGCAAGGTAAGTTTTACAAACAAAGCCTCCTTAACCGATAAAAATGATCCAGATGGATTTGATGCGAAGGCGACAGTAACTACCAATTATGGGAAAACAATTGAAAAAAATATGACGAATTATGATGCTGATAATCAGCAGTTCAATTGGGAAATAAACTACAATTACAACGAAAAAAATATACCAAAAGATCAGGCGACCATTATTGATACTATCAGTAATAATATGGACCTAGTAGATGATTCAATGAAACTCTATCCAATCACCTTTGATAATAAGGGCAATGAGATTAAGGGAACCCCTTTAGTTGAAGGAAAAGATTACATCTTAGAACCGAATCCAGACGGCAAAGGCTTTGTTGTGAAGTTTTTGCATGATATGGACCAAGCAGTGAAAGTAGAATATCAAACAAAAGTGGATGGTATAGTAACCGATCCAACACAGGTAAATAATTCTGTTTCGATTGGTACGGGGCAAACAGACAGCGACAAAGGTACTGCTCAGCAACAAAATGTGATCAAAAAATTGACTAACGTAGATTATTCTACTCATAAAGCTCAATGGACAATCAGTGTCAATAAAAATCATTATTATATGAAGGACTTAGAATTAACGGATACGTATTCACCAATTCCAGGACTATCAATGGCGATAAAACCAGATTTGACCCCTGATTTTGAAATACGCGATGTTACAACAAATAAAGTTTTGACGCCTGGATCGGATTACGAACTACAACTATTAAAAGACGCCAATGGAAATGAAACAGGATTTAAGGTGGTCTTTAAAGGAGATTACAATCCAACAGAAGATGAATTCAAATTAACCTACAAAACAAATTTTGATGTGACTTTGTTAGATCCTAATAAACCAGAATTGGATCACTTTAAAAATAGTATTTCCGCGGATTGGAAGGACGAATCCGGTGACGATCACCATTCAGAGGATAACCAAAATTTCAAACCCAATGATCCCTATCAGTTAAACGCACAAAAAAGCGGTCAATACAACGCACAAACAAAAGAAATCACGTGGACAATCGCTGTCAATTTAAGTGGAAATGTTCTTACAAATGCTCAATTAAAAGATGCCATCAAAAAGAATCAAGACTACGTTTCTGAATCACTGAAAATTTATGAAGCAGAAGTAGAAAAGGATGGCACAGTAGTAAAGAAACAACCTGAGACCGTTGTTAATAACCAAATGAGAAAAGTCGAAGAACCCTCAGAGAGTAACGATCAATCCATTTTGATTGATTTCCCTAATCAAGTAGACACAACCTACATGATTGAATTTAAGACATCTGTAAAAGAGAAAATTATTGCAGGATCTAATCAATATGAAAATGTTGCACACTATGAAAATGCTGGCGACGACCGTGATGTGATTGGTGAAGTAGGAATTAAAAACGGCGGGGAATTTGTTCAAAAAACTGGTGAACAAGACGAACAGGACCCAGACTATGTGAACTGGCATGCGGTCATTAATCCTTCTCAATCCACTTTAGAAAATGTAGTTATCACAGATGAACCTACTGAAAATCAAGTGATCGATAAAGAATCAATCAAACTTTATGAAACAACAGTAGCTGCAGATGGAACAATCACTCCTAATCTGGATAAGCCTCTAACCTTGGATAAAGATTACTCTATTGAGCTGATAACTGACAATGAGACTGGAAAACAACAACTAACAATCAAGTTCCTTCATAAGATAGATACTGCTTATCAGTTAGAGTATCGAAGCTATATCACTTCTTCAGCGAGTGGAAATACGGACACTGTATCCAATAAATTATCTGTTACAGGAGATAATGAGCAAATAGTTTCTGGTGGTGATGGACAAGATGTGGTCGTCGAGATTAACCATAGCGGAGGTTCTGCAAACGGGAAAAAGGGAAAATTGACAATTCAGAAAACAGAAGCTGATGGAAAGACTCATTTAACTGGAGCGCACTTCCAGCTGTGGAATACAATGAAGACTCAGCTGCTTAGAGAAGGCGATGTAGACAGTAATGGTCAACTTACATTTGGAAGTCTTCCCTATGGAGAATACTTATTGTTTGAAACGAAGGCACCAGATGGATTCACCATTTCTGATGATTTGGTTGCTGGTCGTCGTATAACGATTAATGAAAATACCTCTGCAAACGATGCCGCACCATCAATCATTCGGAATGAACGGAACAAAGTAATTTTTCAAAAAACAGATGAAAATGGAAATCCAATAAAATTAGATAATGGTGTAACCAAAGGGGCACGATTTAAGTTAGAAAAAATTGGTCCATTAGCCCTCGAAACGGACTTATGGACAGAAGTACCGTTGAGTCCGGATACAACAAATAGTGAAGGATTTCTTGAAGTTGACAGTTTGGCTTTAGGTGTTTATCGATTGACTGAGATAGAAGCTCCGACAGGCTTTGTTTTAGATCCACGGCCAACCTATTTCGTAGTTTATCGAAACAGTCATTATCAAATACCGACCGTACATGTCTCACATAAAAATTACCAAGGAAGTGCTGTTCTTGTTAAAAGAGACAGTCAAGGAAATTCGCTTTCTGGTGCTGCCTTTGATGTAATTAACAGCCAAGGAGAAAAAGTCAATCAGCAGCCATTGATTTCTCAAGATGATGGTCGAGTGATAGTTACTGGCTTGGCTCCAGGAAACTATAAATTTGTAGAAACGAAAGCACCTAATAGTTTTATTCAAAATACACAAGAAGTTCCATTTACTATTTCAGATAAAGCAAATGGAAAACCAACTGCAGTCACTACCCAACCTGATGGCGCGCCACTAGAATTAACCAATTATCAAGGTTCTGTTGAATTTTTGAAAAAAGATGAGAAAGGAAATACACTCAAAGGAGCAGAATTCAATATACTTGATTCCAATGGAGATGTGGTCAATCAAGAACCGCTCATTTCCGATGAAACTGGAAAGGTGAAAATGGATTCTTTAGCGCCAGGAGAGTATGTGCTTGAGGAAATAAAAGCTCCAGATGGTTACATGTTAAACAAAGAAACGATTCCATTTACGATAAAAGCTTCCCAAAATGGAAAAGTTTCTGTAATCAAGCTTCGTGATTTTATCAATTACCAAGGGGCGTTTGAACTAACGAAACGCAATACAGATGGTGATGGGTTAAAAGGTGCTGAGTTTACGCTATTTAAAAAAGATAAAACAACTGTGGTTAAAAAGGCCACAAGTAATTCGGATGGAAAAGTTCTATTTGAAGAGTTATCTCCTGGAACGTACTATTATCAAGAGACAAAGGCACCAGAAGTTTCCGAAGGTAGTGATTACGTCATTAATCCTTCTCTGATAAAAATTGAAATTCCTGAAGTATCAAATGGGAAAGTACAAGTAGGTGATATAGGCGATTTTCAAAACTTCCGTGGAAAGGCACAGGTTACTAAAGTAGGTGATGGAGGTTCGATTGCTGGAGCAGAATTTGAGTTGTATCATATCGTCGATGGGGAGCAATATTTTGTTAAAAAGATCATTACCCCTAAAGACGGTGTCTTAGATATATCTGAACTAGGTGCAGGAGACTACAAACTCATTGAAACAAAGCCTGCACCAGGCTACATCATTAATGATCAGCCTATCTATTTTGTTGTTCAAGAAAATGATGATCAGAATCCAACTATTGATAATCTTGATTTCGAGAATTACCAAGTGGAAGTTGTTGGTCATAAGATGAATGAACGAAAAGAATCCTTGGCAGGAGCTGAGTATCAAATATTTGATATCTCGGATAAAGAGAAGCCAGTTACTGTAATCAATCAAGCAGGTGAAAATACGGATACTATTATTTCTGATGAGAATGGCAAGATTTACTTCAAAGGGATTAACGAAGGAAACTATCTATTGAAAGAAACGAAGGCTCCAAAAGAATATATTTTGGATAAAACAGCTCATCCATTTGAGATCACCAAACAAACTGGAAAACCTGAGACGATTAATCTAGGTGATTTTGTTAATTATCAAGGCTCTGTTCAACTCCTTAAGAAAAATGAAGCAGGCAAAACTCTTCAAGGAGCAGAATTCGAAATTCAGAATAGTCAAGGAGAAGCTCAAACGATACTTGACTCTAAAGGAAAAGAAAGCAAAATATTGATTTCTGATAAAAATGGTAAAATTTTTGCGACAGGGTTAGTTCCTGGTAAGTACCAATTAGTCGAAACAAAAGCACCAACTGGCTATCTACTCAATACCGAAAAGCCCCACTTTCAGATTGCCCGAAGCACAACTGGCAAGCCTGCGACGATAGCTCTTGGAGATTTCATTAATTATCAGGGGTCTGTTCGAATGAAAAAGGTGACAGAATCAGAAAAAGGATTAGCTGGGGCTGTTTTTGAAGTTCGCAAAGATAATGGTACGCTTATTGGAAAGTATACTTCTGATACTAAAGGGATAATAACTGTTGAACAGTTACAGCCCGGTAAGTACTATTTTGATGAGATAAAGGCACCGAACGGCTATAGTATCAATCATGAGAGACGTAAGTTCCAAATCTCGGCGGCTAACAAAAATAAACCCGAGACAGTTGATGTCGGTCAGTTCGTAAATAAAAGAGTCCCTGCTACACCAAAAGATACGAAGAATTCATATAGGAATGCTCAGTCATCTAGTTCAAATTATCCTAAAACAAATGATACGCGGAGCACATTGCTGCTAGTAGTAGGGATAATAATTATTGCTATTGTTGGGGGTATTTACTTTAAAAGAAAAAATTAAGTAGTAAGAGGTCTAGGCGATTTGCTTAGACCTCTTTGCAATTTTACTTCAAATGTATATAAAACAATCATTCAAAGACAAAATGATCTGGACAGTAGATATTTTTCAGATGAGTACAAATGCTTGGAACGAAAGTGTTTCTTGGTGCAGAAGGAGCCCCTTTATAGAAAAAAAACTTTAATAGTAACTGATAATTTTTGTGGAAATAATAAGCGAGTTAATTCTACGGTTAATTGAAAAATTAATTATTAATAAAAATGTCAGTTAGGATTCACGGATTTAATATCAGATAAATGTTGTAATTAACGATCTATATTAATTGACTGACGTAGCTAATAATCAATGAAATTAGTTTCTGTCTTGACACATGTTAAAATAACTTATATTATTTCATGTGTAAGCGATTACGAATAGAAGGAGGAACTTTTATGAAAAGACGATTGTTATTCAGCATTATTTTCCTTTCTGGTTTGGCGCTTTTTTTTATAACAAATGAGGCGGAGGCAAGTTCTCAGACACTATATCGGGTTTACAATCCCAACAGCGGTGAACATTTCTATACGAAGAATTCAAGTGAAAGAAACACATTGATTAGAGTTGGCTGGCACGATGAAGGAATAGCTTGGGAAACACCTAGCAGTGGAAAAACTGTCTATCGATTATATAATCCTAATGCAGGAGATCACCATTTCACAATGGATACGAAAGAGTACAATTATTTAGGAAAGGTTGGTTGGCGAAAAGAAGGAGAAGCGTTTAAATCAGTAGATATCAATAGCATGGATAAGCCTATCGGTATTCCGGTCTACCGCGCATACAATCCTAATGCTAAGGCTGGAACACACAATTTCACAATCAATCAGAATGAACAGAAATACTTAATAAAGGTTGGTTGGCGGGACGAGAAAGTAGCATTTTATGCGAATCATGAATCTAATGATTATTTCAAAGTGACGGTCGTTCATAAAAGTGGAACCAAAGTTCTAAAAGAGTTTAGCATTAAAATTAAGGAAGGCGTTAATTATATTGCAAGGGCAGAAAAATTTTCTGGATATGATCTTGTTGGAGCTGATACTGTAGAAATTAAGAAGATTGCTTCTAATAAAAAGGTCGTCTTTACCTACAATAAGGTGAATAAAGATAAACTTCAAAATACATTGCAAACTGTAGGTCAGTTAAAAGAGGATGATTATACACCGATATCGTGGGAAAAATTAATGAGAGAAAAAGAAGCAGCTAAGGCTATCATGGATCAAAAAGAAGCGACTCAAAAGGAAGTGGATAGCCGTTTGAGTAGTTTGAACGAAGTTGTAAAGGAATTAGTTAAGCGTGCAGAAACCCAGGCCTTACAAAACCTCTATCAGAAAGCAACGGGAATGGGCCCACAACATTTTGCTGATTATGAAACATATATCAAGTTTCACAATGCTTATAGCGATGCGTATAATAAATTGTCTGACCTGAATATCACTCAGAAAGCAGTCGATGATGCATTAAATGAATTGCAACAGATGGTAGACTTAGCAAAAGCAGATGCCTCTCAAGAGTTGCTCAATCAATTAAACACATTATATGAAACTGGTCTGACAAAAAATAAAGAGGATTATACACCAAGTACATGGAATGAATTAAGTAAATATCTAGATGAAGCCAAAAATATTTTGGCAGGTGAACGTCCAATCGAAGAAACTGCTAAAGCTGCATTGGATCATTTACAAGGTGCATTGGACAATTTGATCGCTAAAGCAGATAAAACGGATTTGACAGCATTATATGAGAGCTCAAAGGAACTTGGTACAGCAGATTTTTCTTCTTATGATGATTATCTAGTTTACCATGCTGCAATAACTGACGCTTGGAATATTCTTCCAGATGAAGATGTTTCTCAACAGCGTGTAAACGAGTGCTACGCGGCTCTTCAAACAGCATTAAGTAAACGAACAACTTAATTTTTGCAAATTTGGCTTAATGCTGCTGATAAAGATATTATAATGGGTCGTTCAGGGGATGAGTTTTGGAAAACGGACCGATATACTGGAAAAAGAGCGATAAAATAATAGGGAAGAGGTTCGGAATTTTCCGAGCCTCCTTCTTTGTCATTATTGATAGTATGCTTGCATTTGGGAAAGATAATCGATTAAATTATGTCGTACCTCTGGTGGTGCTAGACATTCACAATCAAGACCGAAACCAATCAAGTAGCGATATCCAATTACGTCATTTGATATAGAGATCTTAGCAATCCAACTATTCTCGCTTTCTTGAGTTATCTGCTCTTCGCCGAAAAGATCAACTAGTTGTTCACGAACACGCTCATTTACACGAAGCGTCACTTCAACAGTATTTGTATCTTTGAAATGCGGCTGCAGGGAGGATTCAGGATGAAATTCACGTGGTTCGAAATGTTTCTCTGAAATGTTAATTTCTGTCATACGAGAAAGTTTGAAAACACGGAAGGACTGACGGTCCAAACAGTAGCCCTCCACATACCAATAACGTTCTTTCAAAATGACTCTATAAGGTTCAATGATGCGCTTGCTTTTTTGTTGAAGTCGATCACTATAGGCAAAGTGGAGAAAAAGATTATCATGAATCGCTAACTGAATGCTATTTAGTTTTTCTTGATGTGAAGGATTTCCGACCCAACTGGACAGATCAATCGTCAATTGATTAGCTTTAGCTTCAATCTCTTTCCGCTTTTCTTCCGGAATGACACCTTTTACTTTAGCGAGAGCATTCACGACCTCGTCACCAGAAATAGAGGAACGGATGCTTCCTAAGCTCATGAGCAAGGTTGTGATATCTGCAGTGGAAAACAAACGCTTTTCAAGCTTATAGTTCTTTAAAATACTAATCCCGCCACCCACACCTGGATAGGAAACGATTGGGATTCCAGCCAAATTGATGACATCCAAGTCACGCTGGATAGTTCGAGGAGTAACTTCACATATTTCCGCTAATTCACCAATACTAACGCGTTCGCGCTCTAATAAAATCATCGTAATTGAAAGAATACGATCCATTTTCATAAGAAATACCTCCATAGATAGTTTAAGTATATCACTAAACCACGACAGCTAGTTGTCGTGGTTTGTTTGCTAGAATGAAACTAACTTAATGAAGGAGGAGTTTTCTATGAGTATTTATTACATGGGGAGTTTAGCAGATTTACCTCAAGAATTTACGGAGGAAGTAAACAATTTTGTTCAAAAGGGCATTCCAGTATTTACTGAAACAGGTGTGGAGAGCTATACGGTGATGTTAGGTACTAAACAAGATCAGCACGTAAGGCTAAGTGTGATTAACCTACTGCAAGATTCTAAACTGTGGGGAATCTATATGCAGACCAATCGAAATAGTCAAAAAGTGAAAAATCTACTAGCTTGTAATACTGCAGAAATCGCGATTACAAATGGCTTTGGTTATGTGGTATTGGAATGTTCAGGAGAAGTAATAGAAGATGATCAGCGAAAGAAAGAGAAATGGGAGGAATGGATGACAGAATTTCATCCCGAGGGTCCGCTCTCTGCCGATTATGTCTTGCTGCATTTCAAACCGCATGCAATTCGAGCGATGTTATAGGAGGAGAGTATGGTGAAGATAGGTATATTGGGTACAGGATTTGGTGTCGTTCATGTAGAAACATTTGTCAATCATCCACTAGTTAGTGAAATTGTCGTCTTTAGCCGTAAACAAGAATCACTAGATCCGATTATTAAACAATTTGGAGTGATTAGTACGACGAAGTTAGAAGATATTTTAACTGATCCAGACATAAAAATAGTTACGATCGCATTGCCGCCAAAATTACAAGTTGAATTTGCTATTAAAGCTATGGAGCATGGGAAAGATGTCATTTGTGAGATTCCAGTTTCACCCATTTTAGCAGATATAGAAAAGCTAACAGCAGTATCTCATCAAACTGGGAAACGAGTGCTTGTTGATTTATTTGATCGTTTCACCACACCTGCAAAAATAGCTCATGAAATGATCAATTCCGGAGAATATGGAAGAGTTTGTCATGTCTCAATGACGAATGCCGCCGGACCAGTTTGGGGCAATCATCCATTACCATTGAATGCTCTACCCATGGAAATGAGTTACAGCGATTTTGATTTTTTATCCTGGTGTCTTGGTGACCTACAAGTAAAATCAGTCGCAGCAGTAGAACGTGATGAACACTCTTCAGCAGTATCGACTCTATTAGAAGGTTTGAATGGACTCCCCATTGTACTGACTAATTCCGCATTACCAACTAAAGTCTATGCAGTTCAAAGTTGCTGGCAACTTTTCTTTGAAGAAGCGACACTTAGTTATTATGAAAAGTCTTGGAGTACTGCAGGTGACAATAAGGCAGAAATGCTCCTATATAGCGATGACGAAGTTCAAAGTATTGACTTACCAAAGCACAATCATTACTTTGCTTCATTGGATTACTCATTGCGAAAAATCGTCAGTGGTGAAAAGGGTTTGACAGATTTAGAACAATCTATTCCAGCATTAAAACTAGTGATGGAACTGGAGCAGCAATTAAAGAGTTAACTAAATAAACATTCTCGAAAAAGCATATTCTAAATGAATATGCTTTTTAAATAAGTTATTCTTATGAAAGATATGACTCATTAATAGATCAATGATTCTTTTAACCTCATTCAATGAGAAGAAGATAATATAGCTTGGAAAGCCCAACCTTTTGTTGCAATAAGACATCTTGATTATCGTTATTCTAATATGTATGATGAAGTAACAACAGCATATTTTAAAGGGAAGGTGTTTTATATGGATGTACCTAATAATTTAAGTGTTCAGCAGATTGATCATCAAAAAAGTTATTGTAAAAAAATATCGACACGCTACGAGGATTATTCTGAGGAAGCCTTGCAATTTGTTTTTAGTCCCTTTTTCCAACCAGAAGTTTGGGAGGATGCCAGTAAAGTATTCAAAACGCTCCTTCTTGATTATCTTCCACTAGATCAAAAGGAAATTCCTGTTCTCTTTGTAGGAGGACGTGCACAAAATAAAATCACACGAAAAAATCAGGCTGTAGGCTTTTTAGTGACCGATCATATGATTTATGTGAGAGAAATGAGTGTATTTACTGACTATCTCCCTAAGGTCTATCCTTATCCATCTTCTAAGGTTGAAGCGATTGAGGTTTTGGGGAAGGCTGCGACTGCATTTGAGTGGGAGTTTTTCGAAACGATTTTGTCAGATGAGGTAAAAAAAGAGTTGATGCAGTTAATGATTGAGGCAATCACCGACATTCTGACTACTAAGGAAACACTTGAGATTAGTCATGTTGAATCCCTCAAATCTAATGACTTATCAGGTCGAATCACTGAACTTGGACTTCTTAATAATTCCTGCGTGAAAATGGGTAGTGATGAAAAGCATTCGAAGCACTTTAGGAAGGTCGTTAAGAAATTTTCTATTCCTCTAGACGAAACGATCGAGTTTGCAATCACAGATTCTACTTTGATGGGGCCATATGGTTTAGTCGTAACCGACCGTTCTATCTATTCAAAGGACTTAATGGAGTCACCGGTATGTACAAGCAGAGAAGAAATCGAAGCAAATTATCCAGTAAAAATTATTGAGGACAGTATCATTCTAGGCACTAATATTGCCCATATGATGCCAAATTCGTTAAATCAAGGTGAAAAGGAATCTGTTAAAACGATTTTGGTAGAGTATTTAAGTGGGGAGATTGCTTTACATATTTAATGAATCTAAATCACGTCTTTAGAAAGATAGCAAAGTAGAAGAAGTTTCTGTTTGTGAATCTTGTTAGGATGTACTTAACAAAAGAAAAGGAAGTGCATGACAATGACAAGAAAAGAATATTTACAAGCAGTGATTGATTCACAAAGAAGTCCGATCGAGGTATTTATGGGGATTCAGGAAAAGCCAGAAGCATTTGAAGTGGTTGATGTTCGGATAGGAGATCCAGCTTTTCTCAAAGAAAAGATTGTGAATGCTAAACAAATTCCATTGATTGAATTAAATGAGCGTTTGACTGAATTAGATAAAACGAAGCTGATTTATGTAGCCACTTGGAGCGGAGCCTGTACTTTGGCAAAGCAAGCAAGCTTGCTCCTTTTAGAAAATGGTTTTAATGTATTGGAAATTGCGGGCGGCAATGAGGCTTGGGCTGCTACCGAACTTCCAATGGAACCAGTTTAAAAGGTGAGGGGGTTGTTTAAATGACAGCAGGATTTTACTATGCCGCAATAGCTGGAACGATTCTATCGTTTTTGGCTGGATGTTTATGGTATACATTATTAACTGGAAAAATTTGGCAACAGGAAATGGGCTTTTCAGATGCACGGATTAAAGAGATATTTACACCAGGAAGAATGTTTCTTGCCTTTGTAACGGAATGGATCGCAGCATTCTGTACAATTGGGTTATTTCACAATTTGCCTGTCGCGTTGACTTATAAGGTATTGATGATTTTAGGTGTATTGATCTTTCAAGGAATAAAATTATCGATATTTGATGGGAAATCCTTTAAAACAATTTTGATCAATGAAGGTTATCGTATCATCAGTATTTTGATCTTGGCAGCGACGTATTCGATTTTTATGTAAAAATTGAGCTTCTCTAATTGCAGAGAGGCTCTCTTTCTTACCAATAAATAGGAATCAAATGGAGCTGTGATTTCGATTGGAAGTGTTTTTTAGACCAGAATCATTAAAAAATGTTACTCATAATGCTTATTACATAATCTCGCCTTCTGTATTACAATGTTATACAGAAGGGTGGTTGCTATTATGGCGATGATCACAATTAGAGTGACAGATGAAGAAAAAGAATGGTATCAATATATGGCAGAGTTCTATGGAATTTCACTTTCGGAACTGATTAAAACCTATTCAGACGAAGCCCTAGAGGATGAGTATGATAGACAAATGCTTAAGGTTGCGAAGAAATTAAATGATGAGAATCCTGATGAAACGTATTCAATGAAAGAAATTTTAGCCGAGTTTGGTGGGTTGGAATGAGCTATGAACTAAGATTTTCTAAGATAGCAAGACGGCAGTTCAAAAAGATGGATCGCCATCAGGCGGCATTACTAACTAGATGGCTATTTACGAATATTGATGGCATCGATGACCCGAGAAAATTAGGTAAAGGATTAGTAGCGAATAGATCCGGAGAATGGCGTTATAGAGTTGGAAAATATCGTATTATCCTAGAAATAAGAGATAGTGAACTGATTGTAGAAACGATTCAAATCGGCCATAGCAAAAATATATATGATTGAGAAATAAAGTAGAAAGAGCAGATAGCTAAATAAAGCGGTTTGCTCTTTTTTAGCTATCATTTAAGTCTATTCATCCTCCCATATAACTCTTCCACTAGCCCAATAGTCTCATCCTTCTTAACGGATAAATCATCAAACGTGTTCATCAATGGCAGGCCTTCAATAATAGTGATCAGATCTCTGTAACCTTTGATTATTTCTTGGAACTCAAAGATTTTGTGCTGAAAGAATTGTCTTGATTTGTCAGCAGCTTCCTGACATTGCAGATTGTCTGTAAAGTTCGTTGAAATGAGCTTGATCTCATCGATTGAAAAGTGATAGTGGCGCATTAAGAGAATCAGTTTCATAGAAAGAATGTCTTCTTCTGAATAGTAGCGGTAGCCATTTTCTCCTCTGTGAGGATGAATGAGACGACGCTTTTCATAGTAGTGTAAGGTTGAAATTGATGTATTTAAAAGTTTTGCGGCTTCTTTGACTTTATACATGCTGGAGATCCCTCCCTATTTTTCTTCATTTTATCATATTGACTCTCAACTTGGGTTGAGTGTTAAGTTGAAAAAAATGTGAGGTGAGGAAATGAAAAATATGATCTTTTATTTTTCGGGAACAGGAAATAGTCTTCATGCAGCAAGGAAGATAGGAAAATCTCTAACAGCTTGTTCGATTCAGTCGATGACCAGCATAGTATCGCCGCAACTTCAGGGACATTATGAGAGTATCGGCTTTATTTATCCTACGTACTTTCAAGGAGTGCCCATTGCAGTAGAAACCTTTATTCAGAAGTTGGATTTTTCATCTGTTGAATGCGATTATTTTTATGGTTTGACGACTTATGGTGCACTACAGGGAAATGCTTTGCCACAATTAGATCATCTATTGCGAGGCAAGGGAGAAAAGCTGCATTACGGTGGGGCAATAAAAATGTATTCGAACTATGTTGTTATGTATGAACTAAGCAAAAAGGTGAGGCAGAAAACAGAAAAAGCTGAGCAAGCAATAGACAGGGTCATAGTGGATTTAACTGAAAAAAAAGTGCGCGCAGCTAGAAGACCAGTACCATTTTTAGATTATTATTATCGTTGGCGAGTGGAGCAGGCAAAGACGTTGGATCAACATTACCAGGTGAGTGATGACTGTATTTCCTGTAATCTCTGTCAGAAAGTTTGTCCAGTCAACAATATCGAGATGGTTGAGGGACAGCCAACATTCTTAAATCATTGCGAGCAATGTGTTGCCTGCGTGCAATATTGTCCGAAAAAAGCAATTAACTTTAAGTCAAAAACACAACAAAGAAGACGGTATAATCATCCTGAGATATCATCAAAAACGCTAATAAGACATAATAGGAAAATAGTAGACACTTATCATTGAGAGATAGACTAAAGATAGGTAGAAGAACTGGAGCGTATCATTAAAGTACTCTAGCATTGATAACTTTTTTTCGATAATCGATTCCTTTTCAGGGAATCGATTTATTTTTCGTTTGAAAGTAAAGTACTTCCATTCCTCCCAATTGTTTATTTCCAGATCGAGTTAATAGAAATTCATTTAAAATAAAAATAATTTTAAATAACTCTAATAATTTATTGCGAAATAATATAGAATAAATGTACAGTTTGTTTTTTGGAGGAAAAAGAAATGATATATATTTATGAAACTGCTCACTTATATCATGTAGAGAACTTTCTGTTCTTTATAATTAATTTAATTGTATTTCAATTAATGATGTATATTCCTCTAAGAAAATTCTTTAAGGAAAGAATTACTCTGCACTTTGTTCTCATTTCTTCGGTCTTCTTTTTCATTTATTTTTTAATGTTTGCTGATTTTTTAGAACGACTTTTTTATGGAATGATCATTGTAAATGGCTATTTGGTCATTTTTGGTATTGTTTCAGTCTTTACTCTCTTCAACTTCTTTGTTTATGGAAAAGACAGTCGGTTTCAAGGCTTTCTATTTCTAGAAGGACTTTTCATGTTTTGCTGGTTTTTTTGTTGTCAATTTTTGACCTTTCATCTGTTTGAACGGTACCATTTTGGTTCCTTTGTTTCTTTTTTTGGGATGCTGTTGGCTGGAATTCCAGTCTTTATTAAATTTTATTCGCTTGTTGAATATCGTTTGATGCGACATTCATCAATAAGAAATGTTCTGGGAGTGTTATTTTTAGGAATCCATCTTTTCTTAAATAGCATCAACATTATGCTTTTTACATTTCGTGGACCAAGAATGCGAATAATCATTTCCAACGAGTTCATTGGAAAATCCCTTTTTGATTCGTTTGGTCAACACGTAAAGCTTTCCTTTTTAGATTTAGATAATCAACTTTCCAAGGTTTTTTTCTTTGGTATTATAGCTAGTGCACCAATCATAAGCATTTTTCAGTTAGTCATAAAGAAGCAATTAGACCAAGAGCTTATCCAGCTTCAAACAAAACGTGAAGAGGAGCTTAAAAAATATATCCAAATGATTGAGTCGATCAACCAAGAGACAAGACAGCTGCAGCATGATATTGGGAATGTTCTTAGTTCATTAGGAATGCATGTTTATCAGGAGAAGCCCGATATCTTGGCATTGAGGGAGTATTACAAGCAAGTCAATCAGGATTTTGGGTTACGAAGAATCACCAAAATCCCAAATGGTAAATTAACTCATCTAAAAAATCCTGAAATTCTTGGTCTAGTCTTGGACAAGCTGATGAAGGCAAAAGAGTTCGATATTCATTTAAATCTAGAAATAGATGAGGCGATTCAATTCCCTGCGAAAGGGCTAGTCCCAATCGTTAGGATTTTGGCAATATTAGTAGATAATGCCTTGGAGGAGAGCAAAAAATTTACGGGTTCCGTTGTGCGACTTGCCTTTGTAGCTATCAATGAGGAACAAATTTTGACAATGATTGAAAATCATACATATAATGAGAAGTTTATGGAGCAATATTTGTCTGACACCATTAAGAGTGATAAAGGTGTTGGGCGAGGACAAGGCTTAAAAATAATGACTAAATTAGTAAAGGAAAATAGACAGCTGCATTTGGATTGTAAGCAAAATGATCAAACGGTCTTGTTTTCTTTCTTAGTGGAGGGAAAAAGGTAGGATCGGGGCTATGAAGATAATCAGAAGCCCTTGGCAAAAATCAAGCGCTATGTAGACATTTTGCTTCTTTTCTGACTGGAATAGGCAAATCGCAGCAGCGTTGGTGTTTCAAAAGTATTTTCGCTGCCAACGAATCTATGACATCAAACAAAAGAAGATTCTACAAATAGAAGCTGATGACTCTGTGGTAAGAATGGTGAATCAGTGAAATATTCCAGTCGCTTATTGAAAGTGTAGCTGTTTATGAGAACGTTATTAAAAAGCTGCTTCTCAAGTTGTACAACTTTGAGGAGCAGCTTTTAACTTTATACGTAGAAGAAAAATCTAGCTGAGTAGTTTCATCTGGAATACTTCTAGACACAAAATCAGTTTTGTTCCCGCCATAATTTGTCAACTTCTTCCGTTGATAATTTAGTGGCTTTTGCTACTTGCTCTATGCTAACTCCGATTTTTAAGAATTCGATTGCTAATGCCTGTTTCTCTTCCTGTCGCCCTTTTTTATGCCCTTCTTCCATAGCAGTCACAAATACAGCGTCAGAAATAGCTTTGGATTTTTCGATGTTCATGATCATTTCTTTTTCCTCACTTTCCAATGTTAAGAAATCAATTTTTCTTTTGGCTTCTTTGATATAGTCAGGAGCTTCCGGCTCAACTTCTCCGGTTTTTAGAAAATATTGCCAATGATAGGCGGCCTTTTGTTTTTCAATCGTTTGATTTTTTAGACTGAGGAAACAGAGAATCAATAATTCCTTGTTTTCTTCATTAAAAAAAGGCTGATGTGTTTCTTCATTTAATAGGCGGAACAGCTGTAAGGCATTGTCCTTTCGATCAAACAAATGGAAATCCACAATATTGATTCCATAAGCAGGCCGCAAACTAGAAAAGTTGTTCTTTTTCCCTGCTTCTTTTTTGTCACTAGACCCAAAAGGTGAGCGGAAGGCTTCAGCCAGATAAAAGAGTGAACGCTCATGGAAATAGCTATGCGGCTGGATTTGGCATTCGATAGTGGCATGGCTGCCATCTTCTCCAATGGCTAAGATATCCACTTCTGTTCGCAGGATCTCCGTTTGTACATGATCGATTTCGTTGAACCTTTTCTTATAGCTGTCGATATGGTAGGTTTCTTTTGGCATAAGGGACTGGAATTCGATACCTAGCAGGTCTTTGACAAAGGCTTTTAGAATATACAGGGAATCTTCAGAGGTCAGCAGTTTACGAAATAACAGGTCATTCGTTGGTAAATATTTTTGCATTTCTTCACACCTTTCAGCTGGTAGACGCCATGCTGAGAGGCTTTTCTCGCCCCAATTATAGCATGGTTCATCAGCAGCCTTCAAAATTTATTTACTTTAAGATACGCAAAGAGTGAAGAAATGCTCTTATCAGAGAGAAGAAATGAATTATTTAATGATCACTAATTATATTTTCTAAATATGGAGAAGCTATTGGCAATAGACTTGAGTTTATTAAAAAGCGAAGAAAAAGACGGACTTCTCAACCATAGAAAGTGATGAAAAGGAAATCATCATGATTATTGAAAAATCGAAAGCTACAGGAGTGAGACTTGAGTTTGTTAAGAAATTGTATGAAAAACAAGATGAATAGCTTCTACCGGAGTTAAATAGTATTAACCAACACCTGCGATTTTTGATCGCAGGTGTATTTATCTTCCAGTCGTCATGGATCACGCCCACTCAACCAGTGGTTGACGAGGGCGATGGTCAGCCCCACAAAGAGTGGAGCGAGGACATATCGTATCAGCTCACTCAAAGCATCACCTCCTCTCATGTGGGAGGCTGACGACGTGAGCACCATACCTACGCAAAAGGTATTTGATTGTGAAAGGGCAGAAGTTGACTAAGTTATTCTAGCTCAGGGTGAATGTCTGGATCATCTTTATTCCGATTTTTCTTTCGTCGAAGCCAAGTAAGGAAACTTTTTCGTTTACTCAGTCGTTCTTTTTCTTCAGGCTGTGATCGTATCAAGGTAGTAGATCTACTAGCAGAAAGTTCATTCTCATTGATTGTGTGCTTTAATCCACTTGTTTGTTTTTTTAGTATTAATGAAGGGTGATTACTTCTCGTTTCTGCTGGTTGCTCTAACGTATTTTCAATCGCATTCTTCGAAGAATTATACAAATAGTCATAGCTTCTTACTGATTTAATTGGGAGAGCTGCTGATTTCTCCATCACCTCATTTTTAACCTGCGTTTCTTCATCTATTTGATCAGAAGGAGCGGTTGGTTCGCTCGTCTCATCAAAAATCTCCGTTTCGTACGTAGTCACGATCTTTGCCGTGACCACCGTATCAAAGAGTTTTACGCCGCTTTTTTCAAAGATATCTAGTTGAGTGAGGAGCTCACAGGCTTCTTTGATCTGCTCCACAGGTAAGTCCGCATTCACATTTTTGTAGGTCCAGTCGTGTTCTTTGCCGAGGCTATTGGTAAAGGTCGTGACTAAATCATGGGTCATTGTTCTGCTTTCCTTTCATTTTTTCTGCGTAGGTAAAAATCTATCAAGGTTCGTTGGTTTCTGTAGGACGAACTTTTGCAATAAGAAAACGGACAAGTGAGATGGCCTTTTCGCCAAAGTTACGAACAGGAAATAGTCTTACAGCTAACGAGCGCCATTCGGGAGCCATGAAGTAATCTTGAAAGTAATAAAAGAAACGCTTCATAGTGCGAGTGGCTTTAGTATTCATAAAAATTTCACGGACAAGATCCTTTAGAATGAAGGCAAACTCCTCCGCACCGAGCTGGTGTCTTACACGTAACGTTAAAATATATTTGATCGTTAAGCTGCTATTTTGAGTTTGGTAATAATACTCGGTAATTCGTTTTTCTAGTGTTGTTGACTTCAGGTTAAATAGTTGTCGGCAAGATAATGTTTGTTCATTCATGGATCGTGTCCTCCTTTAATGGAGGAGAGCGGCGAAATCACCGCTGCTCCTCAAATTTTTATGGTTAGAAAATAATCGTTTCAACGGTTTCAACATACTTTGCGCTGACCACTTGGTTGTAAAGCTTTTCGTCATCCTTCTTGAATAGGGATAACAGGGTGATTCTTTCCAAGAGTCCTCGAATTTCCTCGGGCGCTTTTCCTTCGCCGGGCGTTGGGAAGCTCCAGGTCTGCGAACGTCCGCCGCTAGTTTTAAAAATCGCTACTAATTTTTTCAATTTTCATATCCTCCTTCTCTACTTCTTTGTTACACGTGATTGACTAGTGATGATTACGCCATCCAGTAGTGTATCTTCTTGATCGAGGGTCTTCATGATTTCACCCAGCTCAAGGATATCTGCTTCAGCAGGATCATCTACGACATTTGGGAACGTGAGTTTCTTTAGTTTCTCTACACCAGGTACAGCGAGCTGCACTTGTAATTTAGTACTCAGTTTCTGAATCATTTTGGGTTCCTCCGTGTGTTTGAATTTTTTGTACCGGCCGGTGACTAAAAGATAGCTGATTTCAAAAAATCTGACAAATCGCAAAATAGCCACTTCACCCCTCAATTTAACCAATTCGAAGGCTAGAACCCGCATTCCTTGGTTTGAAAGGGGTTATTTTAGGGGGGATAGTGGTCATTTTGCGATTTGATTCAAAAACCGATTCGTATTACAATAAAGGGTTTTCATACCGCGTAAAAAAGCTGAACATCTTATAAAGTAGTGAACTTCTGTTTTTTGGTATATAGATAAAGATTTCAGAGAAGATATTTTTATGGTTTGACAGAAATCCTAATGCGTTTTGAAAAAACTCACCTGAATTCATTGGTTGAGTTTCAAGTAAGAGTATATGAAAGAACTGAAACTCTCTGAGTATTATCGGTGAATAGCTCCACCCTAAACAGTGTAAAATCTTTAATTGCTTTGGATGCAACGGTTTTAAAGGCGATGATGAGAGAAGAATTTTGTGAAGTTGAATAAAAAAGTATACAAAAGTATCCGTATGTATACGTATTGGCAATAAAATGGTATAATAAAGAAACAAATAAGGGGGGGATACACGATGGCAACAATTAGAATTGATGATGGGTTAAAAAAAGAAGCGGATGAAATGTTTGATGAACTTGGTATGAATACATCTGTTGCTGTGAAAATATTTTTGACTAGATTTGTTAAAACAGGAAAATTTCCTTTTGAAATTGAGATGCCAGAGAGCACGCCTAATCAAGAAACAATCCGAGCTTTTAGAGAAACCGAGCAAATGATTCAACAAAACGATTTGAAAGAAAATGACGAGAGCTTGACCGATTACTTTGAGAGAATCGCAAAGGAAGCTAATTCAAATGCTTAATTATCGGACAACGAAGCGCTTTGATAAAGATTTAAAGAAGCTGATAAAGCAAGGTAAACCAGTTGACGAGCTTAAAAAGGCGATGGATTTGCTGATAAACGAAGTAGAGTTAGCCCAAGAATACAGGTTTCATCCGTTAGAACCTAAAAGCCAAGTTCCTAAGCGTTGGGACATACACATTGGTGGCAGAAATAGTGATTGGGTGTTGATTTTTTATTACGTTTTTGAACAGAATACCATTATCTTTGAACGGACGGGGAGTCATTCGGATTTATTTAGATAAAAAGAGTTTGGGGAAAAATGATCGAAGGAGAGCGATTATTTTGTATACATGTTGTTCTTATCTGTGTCATTATCATGGTGGTACTATTAGCGAAAACAACAAAAAGTAAACGCGTCATAATCTTTATTGAATCATGAGTATATTTTATTCGGTAACTCATTCCCACTCGCCCTCAACATCACCCAGATCTTCTCGCCAATTTTTTCCCATAACCTCTTACGGAGTAAAATATCTTTGAGCTGAAATTTCAAAAGGAATTTTTTTTTGTTCACAATTTGTCTAAAATAAATGTTAATCGCTGTTGTAAAATCAAGACCTTTTCACATAACCAAATAAAAAGTGGAGAATTTCCTGCACGCATAGCAACCATTGGAAGAACGGCTTTTTATAGCGATAAATTAGCGACGGCGTCCATGCTGTTTTTATCTGGGACACTAAAAGGCCCCAGAGAGATACATATAAAATAAGATTGGCTATTTGTAGATAAAAGAATTAGTAGGAAACGAAAGTTCTATTTGCTTCAACAGAAAAAAAGAATGAGGTCTTTAGAAAATCTAGATAAATGTTTAGGAATTGAAATTTTTCGATTCCTTTTTTCGTATGTTTTGAGAGCAGACCGCTACGTATTAACAGTGGTATTGATGAATACGTATTTATTACGTATAATATATATAAGAGAGGTCAGGAATGAAAACAAGAGACCTAGTGAAACTATTCAAGAAAAATGGATGGTGGTTCTTGAGACATGGAAGTAATCACGATATTTACACTGATGGTAAGGAAACGGAAGAAATCGTTAGACACCGTGAAACAAACGAAAGGCTAGCAAAAGCAATTATTAGGAAGCATGGGCTGAAATAATCTCACTGCTTCACTGTCAGCATATAATAGATTAAAGAAAGGAAAATGTATTATGGAAAATAAATTTGTATATCCCGCCATCTTGAGTTATGAGAAGGATGATTCTGGTTATGACTATTTTGTATCGATCCCTGATTTTGAAGGATTTACGCAAGGCAAGGACGTGTCCGATGCCATCGCTATGGCTAGAGATTACATAGGGAATATGTTGATGGAATATGAAAAAGAAGGCAAAGCTTTCCCTCAATCAAATTCAACTAAATATGATGTGTCAGAAAACGACATAGAAACGTTAGTAGATATTGATTTGATTCGATTCAAAGCTCAAACAAGAAATGTTGTGGTGAAGAAAACCTTATCCATTCCTAAATATTTAAATGAATTAGGAAATGAGGCGGGCATAAATTTTTCGCAAACTCTAACTGAAGCATTAAGAGAAAAACTAGGCGTGTAACGTGCACACAATCGTTTAAACTAGCACATAGAACGTAATACGAGGAATGCTTTCAGGTGATGGATGTGTGTGTGTTTACGAATCCACATTTTTTGAACAAGGAGAAAATGACTTGTCGATCAGTCAGTTACGATCGATCTTTATAAAAAATTTTGTCTGTGAAGAGGACAGCGATAGTAGGTAAAACTATGTGCCTTTATCTAAATAGTATAACGAGGAAATCGCCCAATAATCAGCTGGAACATAAATGTAGCTCCATAAAAAACTAGGCGGTAGAGAAAATCCATGATCTTCTCTACCGCCTATTCATTTTCTCTAGAAGCGAATTGTTTAAATATTACTCGTAAACCCATTTTTTTGTGTTTAATCTTTTTCCCCCATAACTTCTTCCGGAGTAAACTATTTTTGAGTTGAAATTTCAAAAGGAATTTTTTATTCGCGTACAACTTGTCTAAAATATAGGTTAATCGCTGTTGTAAAATCAAGACCTAGTATTTCTAAGAAATTCTGATCGGCGCCAATCCAACAGATATAAAGCTGAGTTAGAAAAAAGGACAGAAACAATTGACAATACATAGACGTTCATCTATATTTATACATAGATAAACATCTATGTAAAGGAGGAACAAATATGAATTATGAAGAGATGTCAGTAATGCTCAAAGCTCTCGCTGATCCTAAACGATTAAAAATCATTGATTTGCTAT
This sequence comes from Candidatus Enterococcus murrayae, assembly GCF_017315985.1. Classification (GTDB taxonomy): domain Bacteria; phylum Bacillota; class Bacilli; order Lactobacillales; family Enterococcaceae; genus Enterococcus_A; species Enterococcus_A murrayae. Next base: position 25,773 of record NZ_JAFLVR010000067.1, read on the forward strand.
CTTGCGGCAGTCTGTGTGCATGTGATATTTTGGACCATTTCGATTTTACCCAGCCAACGCTTTCCCATCATATGAAAGTGTTGGAAAAGGTTGGCATTGTGCTGGTTACTAAAGATGGTACTTGGCATAGATATCAATTAACAGAAAGCTTTATTGATCAATTCATGGGTTCAATGATGCAATTATTTTCTAATGATGAAAATTGCATTTGTAATACACTAAACTGTACATGTAAAGGAGAAAAGGAAGATGAAAAAATTAGAACTATTTGAACCAGCTATGTGTTGCTCGACTGGAGTATGTGGACCATCTGTTGATGAAGAATTGCTTATGGTGACTTCTGTTTTTGAGACCTTTGAAGGGATAGAATCAGTTGAGGCATCACGTCATAATTTGACGAGTGATCCAGATGCTTTTGTGAATCATCCAACAATTTTAAAGCTATTACAAGAAAAAGGAAATGATATTTTACCAATTACTTTGGTTGATGGCGAAGTTGTTAAAGAAGGGTCATATCCTACATTGGAAGAATTTGGAAAATATAGTGACATTCACTTTGTTATGCAGTCAGCGAATAGTTCTGAGGGCTGTTGTGGTGGAAATAGTGGAGGCGAAGGTTGTTGCTAACAGCCTTCTTCCTAGTAAAATGAGGAGGGAAATACATGCTTCAATATATACCCCAGAAGATGAGTTTAACGAAATATCTATTTTTCACTGGTAAAGGCGGTGTCGGAAAGACAACCACTGCTTGTGCAACCGCTGCTTCTTTGGCACAAGATGGTAAAAAAGTCATGCTTGTTAGTACAGACCCCGCATCAAATCTACAAGATGTTTTTCAAACAACGTTAACCAATAAGCCGACTCCCATAGAGGGGATCGATCACTTAATGGTCGCAAATTTTGATCCTATCACGGCTGCTGAAGAATACAAGGAAAGTATTGTTGGACCTTATCGCGGGGTTCTTCCCGATAGTGCATTAATAAATATGGAAGAGCAGCTATCTGGATCGTGTACAGTGGAGATTGCCGCATTCAATGAATTTGCAAATTTTCTAACCGATCCGGAAGTTGCAAAAGAATTTGATTATGTGATCTTTGATACAGCTCCGACAGGCCATACATTAAGAATGCTGCAGCTGCCTTCTGCCTGGAATAACTTTCTAGACGAGAATACGACAGGTGTTTCTTGTTTAGGCCAACTCTCAGGATTAGGCGACAAAAAAGATATGTATGAAAAGGCTGTAGCAACATTAGCTGATAAGCAACAGACAACGCTGATTTTAGTTACACGGGCACAAAAAGCTCCCTTAATTGAAGCAGAGAGAGCCTCTGAGGAATTGATAAAAATAGGGATCGAAAATCAGAAATTAGTCGTGAATGGTTTACTTGAAACTTATGATGATACCATTTCAGAAGAAATCTATAACGAGCAGCAAAATGACTTAAACCAAATGCCAGAATCATTAGCTAAATTTGAAACATACTATATTCCCCTACGACCTTACAATGTTACAGGGATAGATAAGCTTCAGATTCTACTAAACGATCAACAGCCTGTGATTGAAGAACAGGAACAAGAAAGTGTTGATTTTCCAAATTTAGATTCAATCGTCAGTGAGTTTATTCGTACAAATAAGAAAATCATTTTTACAATGGGTAAAGGCGGAGTTGGTAAAACAACTGTTGCTATCAAAATTGCTGAAAAACTTGCACAATCTGGTAAAAAAGTCCATTTGGCTACGACCGATCCTGCTGATCATTTAAATCTGTTTCTTTCAAAAGACTTGCCAATTTCAATGAGTCATATTGATGAAGAAAAGGAATTAGAAGCATACAAAGAAGAAGTTCTTTCAAAAGCTCGAGAAACGATGAATGCTGATGATGTTGCTTATGTTGAAGAGGATCTTCGCTCTCCTTGTACCCAAGAAATAGCAGTCTTTCGGGCATTTGCGGAAATTGTAGACAAATCAGAAAATGAAATTGTTGTGATTGATACAGCCCCAACAGGCCATACATTACTCCTTCTAGAGTCTACTCAAAGCTATGCCAAAGAAGTAGAGAGAAGTTCTGGTGAAGTTCCTGTTTCCATTCAGAAATTATTACCTCGGCTTCAGAATGAACAAGAAACAGAAGTGTTGATGGTTACATTACCAGAGACAACTCCAGTCTATGAATCAATGAGATTAGATGAAGACTTAGATCGTGCAAAAATCGCCCATACCTGGTGGTTGGTAAATCAAAGTATGTTAGCGGCTGATACTCAGAATAAGGTATTAAAAGCGCGCTCCTTCAATGAATTAGAATGGATTGAAAAAGTATCTGAACTTTCAAATGGTAAATTTGCTGTTGAAGAATGGCAGCCGAACTTTAGCCCTTTAGGGGTATAATTTTTTTTCAATACATAGATGTATATCTATGTATTGATTTCTCAATGATGGAGGATTCAAATGGAGAAGAAAGAAAGCCAACAAGGGTTAGGAATCTTTGAAAAATATCTAACTCTATGGGTAATTATTTGTATGGCACTAGGCATTTTAATTGGAAAATTTCTACCGACAGTACCTGACACTTTGAGTCAATTTGAGTATTACAATGTTTCTATACCGACGGCCATTTTAATTTGGTTAATGATCTTTCCGATGATGCTTAAAATTGATTTTGGAAGTATCATGAATGTGTCAAAAAAACCGAAAGGTCTAATTGTCACATGCGTCACAAATTGGCTGATTAAGCCATTTACAATGTATGCTATCGCAGCCTTCTTCTTTTATGTTGTATTTAAGAGCTGGATACCATTAGATTTGGCCAAAGAATATGTAGCTGGTGCCGTAATTCTTGGTGCAGCTCCATGTACAGCTATGGTATTTGTCTGGAGTCATCTAACGAAAGGAGATGCTGCATACACACTGGTTCAAGTCGCGGTAAACGATCTAATTATCCTACTATTATTTGCACCAATCGTAGCGCTTCTCTTAGGAGTAGACAACGTGGTTGTACCGATGGCTACTTTGATACTATCAACTGTTCTTTTTGTAGTTGTACCTTTACTCTTAGGAGTGGTTACTCGTGTACTAATTATTAAAAACAAAGGGTTAGACTACTTTGAAAATATCTTCTTAAAGAAGTTCGATTCTGTAACAATCATAGGATTGCTACTAACACTGATCATCATTTTTTCTTTCCAAGGAGAAAGAATTCTAGCTAACCCTCTGCATATCCTATTGATAGCAGTACCATTAACGCTACAAACCATACTAATCTTTACAATAGCTTATACATGGGCAAGACTTTGGAAATTGCCTCATAATATTGCTTCACCAGCGGGGATGATCGGCGCTAGTAACTTTTTTGAGTTAGCCGTCGCTGTTGCGATTTCTTTATTTGGCTTGCAATCAGGAGCCACATTAGCTACTGTTGTTGGTGTTTTAGTCGAAGTTCCTGTAATGCTGCTATTAGTTAAAGTATCCAATAATACAAGAGGATGGTTTGCGCCAAATCCGACTGAATTGCCTCATTTTGGAGGTAAGTAGTAATGAAAAAAATATATTTTCTATGTACCGGTAATTCTTGCCGTAGTCAAATGGCTGAAGGCTATGCTCATAGCCTCCTACCAAAAGCAGATTTTGAAATTAGAAGTGCAGGCATTGAAACACATGGGCTGAATCCTAGAGCAGTAAAGGTCATGGCTGAAGATGACATTGATATTTCTAATCAAACATCTGACTTAATTGATATGGAGTATTTTAAAAATGCTGACTTGATCATTACTCTTTGTGGAGACGCCAAGGATAAATGTCCTACCATTCCCATAGGAATTACTCATATACATTGGGAATTACAAGATCCTGCTCAAGCTACAGGATCTGAAGAAGAGATATTATCAGAATTTCGAAACACTAGAGATTTGATCAAAGATAAAGTTCATGAAATAGTTTAAATATTCTAAGTGTACAGAAAGCCACTTTTCTGTACGCTTTTTCGTGTTCATAAACTTGCATCAAAATTGATGCTCCAGCAATTCAACTAGATAAAGTGAGACTAGAGTGAATGACACAAAAAGCAAAAGAGAGGTGGTTTGTAACTCGTTTAAAATTATGCCATTCTTTCTTCTTCAAAGAGCATTAATTGTTCAAGTTATTTTTCCAGCTTCGTAGAATTTTACTCCGAAAGCATTCGGATATATTGCCCTTGTTGCTCTCTCTCAATAATGAACAGTGGATAGCAGGGCATCGAATAGTATGATTATGGAGCAGTCGATGCTAATTGTACGCAGTTAGATGTAGATAGTCGAAAATTCAGTTATCTCAAAAAATAGACCACTGTCGGGTTAACAGTGGTCAGAAGTTTAATGAAAAAGATTCAAAAGGTTTGCTTGGTAAAATATACTACAAAAACATGATTGAAACAAAGAAAAAATAATGTACTTCATTAACAGATATAAAAAAGACCACTACTGGAGTAAGTGGTCAGATGGAAATAACAAACATTTAAAAGATTCTTTCATAAATATTGTAACATTCCATCATTTTTAAATCAATATGATTTGTGAGAAGAAATATTTTTACAAAAAAATAGTTAGTGGTATTTGAGATCCGGAAGCAATCACGATATGAAAACATGTTGAAGACACGATTGTGATTATTTCCAAGACTATTCATTTCATTTAAGCGATGCTATAGTTTAATAAAGTCATCATTAAAAGAGGTGGGAAGGTTATGTTTAATGAAATATGCTTATATGAAGCGAAAATTGATAAGCAGAGTGAAATCGAAGAGCTAATGAAAGAAGTAGCAGAATTTTATAAGAAGCAAGAGGGCGTAATTGATGTACGGTATATAAAAAGAACCCATAGACAGAAAGATTTTAATGCTGTTAAGAAGGGCGAAAATCCTATTAGGCTAACTAGAAACATCGGCAAGGTTACCTATGTACTCTATTGGGTAGTAGATAATGAAGAAACACATGCAAGAGTTTCTAAAATCGGAATTGAAAAATTTTACAAACGTTGGACTCGCTGTTTAATAACAATGCCGAAGATCATACTGGGTGAAAACATCGTTTAATATTCGTTTAAATGAATCAAAGGAGAATGCAATATGAGGAGCACTTTTAAGTGATGGACGCATGTATTTTTACGAGTTCATATCTTTTAAACAAAGAGAACCTGGCTTGGCAATCAGTCAATTACGATCGATCTTTATAAAAAATTTTTTGAATAATCAGCTAGATAGGTATGTTTCAGAAAACTATGCGCTTAAAAAAGACCAGTGACGCATCAGCATTTTTAGGAAAGATGGCAAGTACCTTATAGAGGATGAGCTATTAAAGCTGGATGTTGTTGTTGTTCCTCAGTTACTTGAGATGTATTGACTACTACTGAAGTCCGTCATTGCGACGGGCTTTTTTGGTATAGAGCCCTATAATAATAAATTTAAGTTTGTAAGTCTAACAGTTATGTCAATAATAATACCATATCCAGAAAATCTCATTTGTTCCATTTCAAAGAGCATGGATTGTTTAAACATTTTTGCCAGCTCTGTAGTATTTTTCTCCGAAAGCAATCGGATATATTGCCCTCGTTGTCTTTTCTCAATGATGATCGTTGGATAGCCGTAGGACATCGTTAAGAAAATATTTAGCAACCTGCCTGTGTATCAGTTACCACCGCTGAAAGGGATATTTTTTTAATAATAGTATGTCTGGTAACTGTTGTAATTACCGTAATTACATGGTGTAATTTGGGAGTGGAAACGATGAAGGGAGTGGCGAGTAAAATGGATACAGTAAAAACACGCAAACAGGGAAATGCTGTGATGGTGACATTAGCCAGTAAATTTGAGGTTCCAGAAGGTAAGACGTACTACATTAGCAAAGAGTCTGATGGAACGATCACATTGATTCCCAAGATTGAGGATTATTTTGTTAATGCAAAGGAAAATGAGTTTATAGATAAAGAAGATGAACAAGTGAGGGGCTTTGAGGTAGAGAGCAGGTTGCTCGATGAATAGTATCAAACAAGGGAGGCTTATTTACATTGATTCTGAACCATCAAAGGGTAGTGAGATTAATAAGAGAAGACCTGCTGTAGTCATAAGTAGAGACGAATACAGCTTATCCTCTAATTTAATTATCGTATGTCCAATAACTAGTTCGAATAAGAACCGGCCTTATTTTGTTGAAATCGTTAATAACGCTCTAAAATCAGGAAGCAAGGTGAATACAAAACAAGTATACACGATGGATTTTACAGCTAGAGGTGGAAGGAACGTGGAGATCATTGGTGAGGTCTCTAAAAAGGACTTTTTGAACATTGCTCAGCACGTCCAGATGAATTTCAACTTTCAGCTTTGAAAAATCGGCAATATGAGTATTATTATCAACTTCAGGATAGCAGGTAAAAAAGCTTGCTATCCCTTTTTTTGCAATTTGGACTATTATACAAAACCAAAAAATGGACTTATTTCTAGCTCTAGAAACCAGTGCGATCTACACTAGGCGGTAAAACAACTTTGGTCAATAAAACAAGTATATCAGAACAAAAGGCGGATTCTATTCAAAAGAAGAGACTCCGCCCTTTGTTTTATTTTGAAATCATTTCTAATTCATTTGCTAGAATATAAGACGCATTTCAATAGGTGAGAGGTTAGTAAATTTCCCGCCGATGTCCAACTTCTAGTGTTAGAACGATGAGTTCGTTGTCGTTGATATTGACAATTACACGATAATTACCAATACGGTAGCGCCATTGTCCTGTTCTATTGGCAGACAAACCTTTACTTTTTGATTTGTTTCTGAGCAAAAGAATCAATTTTTTAAATTGTAAAATGTGGTATGAGTTGCAAAGTGTATTTTTGCTTTTAAGTCATTTAATCCAATCTAGGAAATTAACGAATCCCATGACAATTGTTCTCCACCAGTGGCCAAATAAGCTTCATATTCTTCTAACGCTGCGTCAGCTACGCGGGCATCATACTTTTCTTCAAGACTGGCGAGGGTCTGTGTACGAATTAGTTCAGATAAGGAAACATTTTCAAATTTTGCCATTGCTTGTAGAAATGCTTTATCTTCATTAGGAATCCTTATAGTAATTACAGCCATGTAAACCACCTCTCCTTTTGTAATACCTTTGTTCTATAATGATATCCTTTTAAAAAAAAGTCAACAATGAGTGTTGTGAGAGCAAATGTTTGTTCTATAATACTCACATTTTGAGGTGTTTTCTTTATTGGAAATTATTATTTATTGTTTCGACACAATGAATGTAATAAGACCGAGAATTTCTAAACCCATGATATTATGTGTATCATTTTGTAATGAAAGTTTTTCCTGAAAAAGGTTTCGTAGCGCGTAAAAAGAAGCTAAACACCTTATAAAGTGACGAACTTCTGTGTTTTGGTATATAGACAAAGGTTTCAGAGAAGATATTTTATGGTTTGACAAAGTATCGTGATTGATTCCGTTTTTAAGCAGAATACAATTCTCTAAAATAGCTGTTTTCAATCGCTATGATGAGTCTTTTTTATTTATCGTTACAAAAAAGAACTAATTACGAAAATTCGCATAAAAAATTACCGTACAGGGTCTAAAATCAACCTTTTAGGGTATTTGATATTATTTCATTTCTCAATATGATATTCTTAGTTAACTAATAATAATGATTACAAGGAGGAACACTATATGGCAGGAGCAATTACCGTCACACCCGAACAGCTGAAATCACAGGCGAAGGTTTACCAACAGGCCTCCGCGCAAATTGAGGATGCGATCCGCAAGGTCAATTCCATGAACCAAACGATCTCACAACAGTGGCAAGGGGAAGCATTCCGCGCTTACTTGGAACAATATAACCAGTTAGAAGGCAACGTGAAACAAATGGAAGAATTGCTGGAAAGTATCCACGGACAATTGAACAAATATGCGGACACTGTGGCAGAACGTGACCGTCAAGATGCTGGATCATTCGGCTTAAACTAATAGAAAAAACAGAGCATCAGTACATCGTGTGCTGGTGCTTTTTTCAAAAGGAGAAAAGAAGGAAATGGCAGTAAAAAGTAATCTAGGCGTGGCGCAACAACGAGCAAGCGCGCTAAAAAGTGCGGCTGACAGCCTGACCTCTGGCGGTGTAGCGACAAGTGATTCGCAAACAACCGTTGCAGGAAATGAATCGGCCCAAAAAGCGGTGAAGTCAACTATCAATGGCGTAAAAAAGGTGATGGCAGCCGTCAACAGCGCTTCAAGCAATATTAACAGTGTGGCGAAAAACTTTGAAGCGATCGACCAAGCAGGAAAAGAACTATTTACAAGGAAGAAAATCTAATGAATGAACAACGCTTAGACGAGATTAAACGTGAACAAAAAAGCCTCACGAAAAAGCAAGAAGAGCTGTATGAACGCCAACGCTCAGTAGATCGCTTGAATGATGGTATAGGTACGTATTTCCGGCAGACGCAACAACTACTACAAAAGACAAGGGAGACCTTCCGAAAGAACGATGGCGGTCGTGATTTCGATGAATTGTATTCTTTCTTTTCCCGTGATGCTGGAAAAACAATGGAAGCACTAGGAGAAGAAAAACGAGAAATCAAACGGACGCAACAATTGCTGGAAGAGCAAGAACAAACATTGATCAAAGAGAAAAAGATGATCCATAGCAAGGAGAAACCCAATGAACATTGATATGTATGTCAGCAGTTCGCGAGCACAGGCGAGCAGTGTAAAAGCGATGTGTCAAAAACAAATCCAAGGCTACCGACAGCTGCAACAGGCAATTAATCAATTTGTCATGAGCAGTGGCGAATTGCAGGGGAAAACATATGATTCAGCGAAGCAATATTTCTCAGCTGTCTTATCCCCTTTAGCCAAAGGCGGGATGCTTTTAGCGGAGGCAACCGCAAAAGCGTGTCAGAAGTTTCCAGATGACTATCAATCGCAAGTTGATAGTGGGGACTTGAAATCATCCGAGTTGGAAGAACAGATTCAACAGTATAAAAAAGGGATTGATACAGCGAATTCCATTATGAAAGATATTTCAAGCAGTTCTTTGCCAGAGCCCGCGAAAAAAATAGTATTGAAGTCAATCAAGAACGTCAAAGAAGGGCAAGAAAAAGCAAAGAAGAAATTAGACAAGAAATTGAAAAAACTGAAAGCATTTCATGCTTCTTCACCATCAATCTTTTCAGAGATCGCTGCACTAGAATCAGCAGTGAATACGGGAGCAGCCCAAGCAGCTACTTGTTGGAATGGGAGTAGCGGAACGTTTAGCATGCCTAATGATATGTCATGGACTGAAACGATTGAGAATAAGGCATTCGAAAAAAAATATGCAATAGAACGCCCGAAAGAAATGTCAGATAAAGAATATCAAGTCTATCTAACGAAACTACGTGCTCAAGAAAAAGATTTACGAGTAGAAGACGGTTGGGATAAGTCAGCGATCAAGGAGTACTTCAAGGCAGCAAATCACCAAACAAGAAACCTAACCGCAGCAGAAGCGATGAAAAAGGTAGTGGAGTTGTATGGTCAGACGCGATTAGTTGGCTCGGAATTGTACACAAATATGTATAAAGCATGTAGCTATTCTGATCAAGGCAAAATAGATATGGTACTGAAACAGTTAGGTGCGGTAATAGATAAAAATGGGATGTTACAATTGACAGGTAGCCATAAATTTGATAAATACATGGCTCCTCACGATGAATTTTTAGCTATATGGGCAAAAACAGTTCAAGGGGCTTATAAAGGCAGAGATTTAACAGACGACAGAGTTCATCAGCTTAGAATGTATATTGATCGAAATAACATAAACTATGTTCGTGAAACATTCGGAAAAGGCGTTTCTGATGAAGTCGCACTTAAACGATACTCCGAAGCAAAACATCCTTTAGGATTTGGCGGGAAGTTGACAAAAGAACCTGCGCGTCTTCATAATAAATTACCCAAAACTTCTAACTATGACGAATTTATAGCAGGAAAAGAAAATAAGAAACGAGTGGTAAACAATGAGTTTCATTCAGAGTTTATTATCGATCCAGACGGTAATTTTGTTAGTCAATGGAATGTCTTGATAGAAAGACCTGATGGAACCATTGAAAGTGATCCAGACCAATATAATTATACGGATGAGTTTAGAAAGCAGGTTTTGAATGGAGAGTCATTTAATTACGCTAAAAATAAGGGTAATAGCCACAAAGAATTAGATAGTAATCCTCCAGGTAACTACGATCATAGTGTTCGAGAGAAAGCGAAAAAAGGATGGAGAAGCCCAAATGAAAGAGAATTTAACTATTCGAAAGACAAAAAAAGTATGGATTCATACTCTGAATAGGACAAGTATTGTATTTGTAATTGCGGTACTTTTATTTCTTGCATTTTCGGGTTGCGCAAAAACTGAATTAACTGAGAAAAAATTGCTACTTATAAAATATGGAATGACTGAAAAGCAGGTAAAATCAAATTTAGGAAATCCTCAAAAAATAGTAACTGATTCTGTTGAAGTAAGAAAATTAGATCAAGACTTTTCGGAGCATTCAAGTGATAGATTAATAGGGAAAGATCCCGATCTTTTTACTAAATTTTTAGATGGAAAACAAGAATTAAAAAAAATAGATAAGAAGTTAGAAAATTCTAGTTCTCTGACGGCATATCAGTATCCCTACAAAAATGAATTTGAAGAAGAAGCGATATGGACAATTTATTTTGATAAGAATAGGGTAATTTGGATGTCATTTCCTTAATTTAGAGAAAAGATAGTAATGGCATTGTGTAGCTAAACGCTATGCTAAGTTAGAAATTACTCGTTAAGAAACTCGTCACATTAATGAATTTTTTCAGTATTCTGATAAATAAAAGGGGAATTATTATTGAAAGAAATTCTTGAAAACAGGAAACAAGATATAAAGGAATACACATGGGAAAAGGCAGATAATATTGATGATGGATATTCTAAAAAGAAACCAGACAAATAAAAAAAATCTGTTTTTGTACCTGATAGCCTTACTACTTTTTATCAGTTCTTGTTCCTCTAACAAAGAATTAATACTGAGTGATTTTAAAGAAAATATTGTTGCTGGTTTATCTCAGGAACAGGTAAAGAAAGTACTTGGAGAACCTCAAAATAGTGAAACAGAATATGAAAAAGTTATTCAAAAATGGGATTATGATTCAGAACACTCAAGTGATAGATGGCCCGAGAGTTATTACGATAGATTCTGGGGAGGTAAAAAAAAGGAACAATACTTCTTTGACAAAACAGATCAAACTACTGGGTGGTCGTATTTTGAATATGATTATAGAAATAAGAGCTATGAAAATCCTAAGGCACAGATCAGACAATTTCGCATTTACTTTGTAGATAATGAAGTGGTTTGGATGTCCTTTCCATAATTTAGAACAGAGAATAAATACTAGCGTTGGTCGTCTGTGATAGTAAAAATAAGATTAGCACCTTAAATCTTTTGGATTAAGGAGAATTTTCATATGCTAGAAAATAAATTAGGCATAACAGATCAAATTGAATTAGCTAAAGCAGAAGAAAAGTTGAGTAAACAAAAAGCAAAGGAATTATTTGAGTCAGGAAAAATAAATGATTTAGAAGCTGGATCATTTTTAGGATTATCTGAAATTCATAATTATCTGTACGGCGATATTTACTTCTTTGCTGGCAAAGTTAGAGATGTGAATATTGCAAAAGGAAACTTCCGATTTGCTCCAGTAATGTACTTAAAAACTGCATTAGAGAATATAGATACTATGACCCAAAAGACTTTTGAAGAGATTGTAGGAAAATATGTCGAGATGAATGTTGCTCATCCATTCCGTGAGGGAAATGGACGCAGTATGCGGATATGGCTGGATTCAATTTTGAAAAAAGAGTTAGAAAAAGTTGTTGATTGGAGCTTGATTGATAAGGGGACCTATTTTTCGGCAATGGAACGTAGTCCGGTAAATGATCTTGAGATTCGATATTTATTGAAGGAAGCATTGACTGATAAAGTGGATGATCGAGAGATTTTTATGAAAGGTATTGATATGAGTTACTTTTATGAAGGGTATACGGAGTATCGAATTGAAGATTTATAAAATAAAAATCATTTTTATATAGCGCCAGTTATTTAGGTGTTCCACAATAATGTAACATTTGATAAAATAATATTATTAAAAAAGCTATTTGTAGTTGGGAGTTTTTTAAGATATTTAAAACTTAAATTGTATAAATAAGGAGAATAAACTTGGGTAAGATCGAAAAATGGATATTATTTGCTGTAGGAAATTTTCCAATCTATATATTTATCTTTATTCAAAATTTCGATTTTAGTTTTTTTTGTAAAGCTTGCAAATGGATGACGAATTCTGGATATAGATCAAAAGTATCAATACCTAAATATGTATTGAATAACTCTTTGCCTTTTCTTTGTATTCTATTACTAGCTGGTTCAATTATTTTGTTTAAAATTTTTATTAAAGGGCAAAAGACTAAAGGGAATCATCGTTTAAAAATTAAAAAAGCAAGTTCAATAAACGAAAATTATTTAGAAATGCTTAATTCATATATTTTACCTATTTTGGTTACTAGCTTTAGCAATTTGAACGCAACCCTCTCTTTTTTAGTTGTATTATTATTGAACGGCTACCTTTATACAAAGACAGAACTTTATCATAGTAATTTATTTCTTGCTTTGCGTGGGTATAATCTTTTTAATGTTGAGGGAATTCGAGGAAATGATTCTTTTACCGAAGAAGTTGAGGGAGTTCTATTATCCAAGAAAAGAATCAAAAAAGACGAAACCATTAAGATAATTTATTTAAATAGCACTAGTAGTAGTGCAATGACATTTATGGAGGTAGACGATTGAGTACGTTAGAAAGAATTCTTAAAATTGTAAATTTAGATTGGAAAGAATTATGTGTTCGGCACTATTTCACATATAAGAATGACATTAGCTATGAATTACACAAGATTTCCATGGGAAACGAAAAGGATAGTATATCTTATGAGAATTATCAGCATATAGTATCTTTAGCTAATAAACTGATTAATGATGAAAAAAAAAGTATACTTGACTATAAAGAAGCAGATGATCGTGTAAGTAGTATTTATACTTGGGAAAAAGCTGATTTAGAAGTTCCGCCGATAAAGGAAATTATTCCTCAAGTTTTTTCTGATCAAACTGAAGATGTAAAAAGAGGAAATTATTCTAATTTTGATTTTCATATTACGGTTGTGGATCATGAGGAGGCGACTATTATATTCTTCAAAAAGGTTCATCCAGCTAGTATTGTTAAACCAGAAGGTGCTGTAATTTTTAAGGATAAATCATTTGTAAGACCAAAGAAACAGTATTTTAGAGTCCCAAAAGGATTTGATTTTTTTGTGTACAAAGGTACTTTGTATATTAATAATAGCGAAATATTTGAAAAGGCATTTGCAATAACAGATTATTTGATGAGTTCTGTTCAAAACCACATAGATCATCTAGTAGCTCAAGAATTCTTATCTAGTGATAGCCAAATAGTTGTTAAGGATTTTTGTCAAAATTTTGAAAAGTTTAGAAAAAGTTTTACTCGAAGTATTGCTTCAATGCGACATAAAGAATCTAAATATTCTAGAGATATAATTTTAAATGAAGCTGCAACGAATCCCAACTACAAAGATATATTCAAATTTGACAGAAATGGAGCCATTCAGGTTAATAATAAAGAAGAGTTCAAAACTTTTTTGAGTTTTTTGAATGATGATATTTTGAAAAGTGGTTTAGGTGATGAATACGAGGTTTTAGCTAAAAATCGAATCAAATAAAATTGTTAATATTAAAAATCACAGATTTCCTCGTCTTTCATGTAAGAAATGATTTTGAAGCCATGAAGAACCTCCTCTAGCAAAACTTAGAGGAGGTTCTTCATGTTTGTTTTAGTCAGATGCTTTTAATTCTTTTCGACAATAAATCCAGCTTCTGTTGCCTAATTTTCTGGATTTGGGTCTTGTGCAGGTGATACATGGGGGATGTTGATCATAGGACCAGTTATCTGTAAGCGTCATATACCAA
>NZ_JAFLVR010000068.1 GCF_017315985.1 Candidatus Enterococcus murrayae
CGACTACGCCGGCGACGACCACGCCGACGATTACTTCTGGAAGTAAAAGTGTGAGTTTTACACTTTCCAAACTCAATGCAAAGACCAAGTACTATGTTCGGTATCGCGCCCGAAATGCTAGTAATGTTTGGTCAGCATATTCAGCCACTCGTGAGTTTAAAACAAAGGGTGTATCGTTGCAAATTTCACCTCCTGTATTTGACCAAGATACAGCAACAGCAACGAGTATCCAATTAAAAGAGGGAACATATACTGGTGATATTTCGCAAGTAGATGATGATGGTGAAGTTTTTACAGAGTCTTATAACAATGGTGGGATAGATAAAGACTGGACCAAAAAAGTGGATGATTTAGAACACACTACGACAAGAGATGGAAGCTATTCCTCTAGAACAATTTCTGGACTAACACCTGGTACCCGTTACAGAGGTTGGGTAAGACTGACAGATTACGAAGGTGATTTAACAGATTTAGTAAGCCAACAACAAGGATCTAAATATTACTATTTCTACACGAAAAACACACTATCAAATTTAAGTGTACCAACCCTAAACTCCCCAACCACTGAAAATGGAGCAACAGCGGAATTTACGTTTGACTACCAAGCAGCAGGAGATCATCCTGTTCAACCGGCTGCTGATCCGAATGATGTAAAAGTTTATTGGAGTACTGACGGTTCTTCATTTTCCGAAGTCGGTATAGATTCTGGATCTCCATCCGTAGAGAATTTTGATATTGATACAACAAGTAAAACAGTTTCTCTGAAATTGGGCAACATGAATGCCGATCAGACATATTATGTTAAATGTAGTGTCATTAATCAAGCCGGAGAATCAGAAGAAACCCCAACTTGCTCATTTACAACCAACCCCCGCCAATCAGGATTGTACATTTCAGAGACACCAAATTTCAATTTTGGAGTACAAGAGGTAAGTACTCGTTCAATTGACGCGCACTTATCTGAAATTTTTGGAACAAGTGATCTGAGTGTGAAAATGGAAAATGTCAGAATGAATTCTAATTGGTCATTTGCTGCTAGACTATCTCCTTTACAAAATCAAGATGGAAGTAATCAGCAGTTAACTGGTGCACAAATATCCTTCAACAAGCAACTTAGAAAAACAACAGATGGGGAGAGCTGGTTACCTGTTACACAGTACTTTACAGGATTATCAGAAACCTCAACGGTTCTACCAGCTGACAACTCGACAATTTCATTATGGGAGACTACAAATATAACTGAAGGGCAAGGTAAATTTAAGACGAATATTGAATTTGATTCTGTGAGACTGTTTATTCCAGGAAATATTGCTAGAAAAGGTGAACTGTATGAAGGGAAGATTGAATGGCTGATGTTGAATGAGCCTTAAAAATAGTTTTTAGTATTTACTTAAAAAAGGAATATTGAAAAAAATTTTTTTCAATATTCCTGAAAGGATGACAAACTTGGAACGATATAGTTGGATGATTATTTTAGTAATAATAGGAATTATAGGCTTAATGGCCTTTTTCTTTTTCATATTTAAAGATATGAAAAATATCCAGATACTGAACTTGTCTAAAAAAAATTACATACTGGATTATGCACTATTGCTGACAGTAGTAATTTGTATCATATTAGCCATCTATTTATATTTTGATGTACAAAAACAAATTAATTTGTTAGAGAGAATTATGTGAGGTGTTTAAAAATTAGAATACTAATACTAACCCATAATATTTTGAATGAAAAAACGATACAGAATGGGCTACAAAAGTTCAATTACGAAGTATTTGTATCCAAAACAACGCTTGATATGATGTTATGCGATACTAAACAACCTAATATCGATCTTTATCAATTAATTATTTTGAGCGAATCATTGTCTAATAAGGAGATAGAAATAATAACACCCAAGTTAAAAGATACCCATTCGATAGTTTTCAGAAAATATCTACGTGAGCCATTGGATGAAAAAAAGAATAATATGGATAGTCTGGGAATTGATAGTTGGATACACAGTGAAATAGAAATGGACGTGTTGCGTGAACTCATAAGTGAGTATAGTAATGAATGGGACACCATATTTACTAAGGAGAATGATAATTTACATTTTGAACCATTAGATCAATTAATGATTGGTTTTACGAAAAATCAAAAAAAATGTTTTCAAGTACTATATGACGCCCAATCTACGTGCATTTCACGAGAAGACCTTTGTAACTATATTTGGAATACTGGGAAAACCAAATCAAATTTAGCTCAACTATCAGTTTTAATAAAAAGCCTACGAAAAAAGCTAATAAAAAAAGGATTTCCAGCAGATATTATAGAGACTATATGGGGAAAAGGATACATTCTAAAAAGATATTACTAGATTATGGCAATAAGCGTTAATTCCATAATCAAAGGAAGAAATTGTGGATGCTATATTTGAAATAACAACAAATGTGAAAGAAGTTGCGGCTGATCAGTCAATCCCCGTGTATCAGCATTTTGTCCAAACAGATTTATTCTTATGCTTAGATAATTTTGTTGACTAGCATGTAATGGAAAACACTGATAAGCCGCAAAAGGCCTTAATGAGTCAAAAAATGCAAACAGAAATCGTATGAGAAATTTCTCTGGTATTGACGAATCTCATTAATACCGGTATTTCAGAAAGATTGCTTTAGACGAAATTTCCCTATGAAATGATTGAACTACGCGAGTACAGCATTTAATACCCGAGAGGCAGTACCAAACTATGAAATAAATAAGTAACGAAGAGCAGAGAGTTCTTTTTATTTTCAGGAACGCTTGTTACGGGTTGGAGAGGATAGATTAGTAAAATAATACAGCAGATATTTATTTAATACCTGGGAGGAAATGAAGGAGGTAGGGTTTTATGTATGGCAGGTTAATTATAAATGATATAAAAAAAAGTAAACTGGCAACGGCGGCGACAACAATTTTACTCACAATCACCACGATGATGGTTTCATTAGTAGCAATTCTTACCATCAACTTATCTGGTTCTATCGATGAGATGATGGAACGGGCAAAAACCCCGCATTTTATGCAAATGCATTCAGGCATGATCCATAAAAAACAACTAGAGGATTTCGCAAAGGTTCAAACCAATCTGGCAGATTGGCAGGTTCTTGACTTTTTGAATGTCGAAAATACTAAGTTATTTATTGCTGGAAAGCCTATGACTGACAGTATTCAAGACAATGGCTTTTCTGTTCAAAGCAAAAAATTTGATTTTCTGTTGGACAAGAATGATCAAATTATTCAACCAAAAGTCGGCGAAGTTTACTTACCGATTATTTATGAACGTGAAGGCACAGCTAAAATAGGTGATTCGTTAGAAGTAAACAGTCATAAATTGAAGATTGTGGGTTTTTTGAGGGACTCCCAGATGAACGCATCACTTTCTTCGTCAAAACGCTTCCTTGTGAATGAAAAGGATTATCAAGAATTGAAAAAATTTGGTAATGTCGAATATTTGATCGAATATCGTTTGAAAGATGTTGGCAAAATCAGTGATTTTGAGATGGCTTATATAAAAGCGGAACTTCCGGCAAATGGACCAGTATTGACTCATACGCTTTTTCGAATAATGAATGCATTATCAGATGGGATCATGATTGCGATTATTTTACTTGTCAGCTTATTAATGTTGGCGGTGGCCTTTTTATGTATTCGTTTTACATTATTATCTAAAATTGAAGATGATTATCCAGAGATCGGTGTACTAAAAGCAATTGGGTTAAGAAATTCGGATGTTAAACGTCTCTATTTAGCCAAGTATACTGTTATTGGATTTATTGGTTGTTTACTGGGGTATCTTCTTTCCTTTACATTTCGCGGTATTTTGCTGAAAAATATTCAACTTTATATGGGAGAGAGCGGAAATCAGGAGTTATCAATAACTGTCGGTTTTTTTGGGACGATTGTTCTTTTCTTTGGAATGCTATTGTATGTCAATCTAATATTACGCCGTTTCCGAAAAATCTCAGCAGTATCTGCTATTCGTTTTGGGATTTCTCAAGAAAAGATACACGGTAGCAAAGGACCTTTAATTGCTGGACGATCTTTCCCAAAAATAAATAGTTTATTAGGAATCAAGGACATACTATCACGCAAAAAAATATATTTGACCCTATTTACTGTTTTGCTGCTGACATCGTTCATATTGATCATGCCGCAAAATCTGTACAGCACAATTTCGTCTCCAAATTTTTCTCGTTATATGGGGATTGGACAATCGGATCTGCGTTTAGATATTCAACAAACAAAAAATATCCCTCAAAAGTCAGAGGATATCATGGAAAAGTTGTCTCGGGATAAAAAAATAACTAAGTCGGTTGCGTTGACAACTAAAGCTTTTTCACTGATTAAAAATAGAAAAGCAGAGGATCAATTGAAAATCGAATTAGGAGATCACACTATTTTTCCGATCAAATATGCTGAAGGAAAAGCACCAGCAAAATCTAACCAAATAGCCTTATCCAGTTCTTTATCAGATGATATTGAGAAACCACTCAATAGTACATTGACCATTAGAACAT
The DNA here is from genome assembly GCF_017315985.1 of Candidatus Enterococcus murrayae. Taxonomy (GTDB): domain Bacteria; phylum Bacillota; class Bacilli; order Lactobacillales; family Enterococcaceae; genus Enterococcus_A; species Enterococcus_A murrayae. The sequence goes on from NZ_JAFLVR010000068.1 coordinate 4,537, forward strand.
CCAATGGGACTCGCAAGCTTAAAGTTTGTGGTGTCTATTCAGATGTCACGAATGGCGGCAAGACAGCTAAAGCTACATTTGTAGATCAAGAAGCCGCCACGATGTGGTGTACGATCAGTGCTAATGTGAAAAAGAATGTTTCTGTGAGTCAAACAGCGAAAAATTATGGAAAAAAATTTTCCTATGCGAAAGTTTCTGACATTAAACATTATATGCAGCAAACATTTGGTTCAACGATTCAAACTGTTGCGGTAGGTGCGAAAGTGTCTATGATTGTTGCATTAGCCATTACTGCATTGATCGTTTTACTATTTATCAAGATGTTGTTGGCAAAAGATAGGCATGAAATAGCCATTTTACATGCATTAGGTTTTACAAGCTGTGATATTCGGAAGCAATATTTTATGAGGTCACTAGTGATCGTCGCTTTAGGGACGATTATTGGAACGGTTTTAGCGAGTATATTAGGTGGAAAAGTAGCTGGTGTTGCTATATCTATGATGGGTGTCACAACGTTTCGTTTTACGATTAATCCGCTGGTCAGCTTTATTCTTTGTCCATTGGGTATGCTGTTGGCAACGTTGATCATGACTAAGATAGCGACCGTTTCATCAAAAAAAATAAAAATCAACGATAGTATAAGGGAATGATGATGATGGAAAAAGTAATTGTTGGAACTAATATAAGAAAATCTTTTGGTCATGAAAAAGTCCTACGTAATGTATCTGTAGAAATCGAAACTGGGGAATTTATTTCAATTATGGGCCCCTCTGGATCTGGTAAGACTACCTTAATGTTCGCGTTAAGCGGGATGGATGAAATCGATGCTGGTAGTGTCCAGTTTGACGGTAAAGAGTTGGTTAGCCTCTCGGATAATGCTTTGGCGGATCTGCGAAGAGAGCAAATGGGATTTGTATTTCAACAACCGACCTTATTAAAAAATCTAAATTTATTGGATAATATCGTTTTACCTGTGCAAAAAGGCAATGAGAAAAAATCTAAAATGTTAATGGAAAAAGGACAAAAATTAATGGACCAAATGGGTATTGCGGGACTAGAGCAAAGAGATATTACACAAGTTTCTGGTGGACAATTACAACGTGCCGGCATTTGTAGAGCGTTAATGGGTAACCCGAAAATTATCTTCGGAGATGAACCTACAGGCGCACTAAACTCCAAGTCTGCTCAAGAAATCATATATATTTTATCAGAGATTAACAAGCAAGGAACTACTGTCTGCATAGTGACTCATGATGTAAAAGTCGCTGCTCAAACTCAGCGTGTCCTATTTATGAGTGATGGTCAGATCGTTAGTCAGTTGCACTTTTCAAGAGAAAGGGTTCAAAGCATAGATGAACGGATGGTAGAAGTCACAGAAAAGATGCGAGAGATTGATATTTAAAATAGTTTATCTAGAACAGAACTGCTCAATAATTATTCAATACATGCCTTGGCATTTTTTCACAGTTTTTACTTGATAAACTTAAATTAAGGGAGTCGTTTTGATGGGATCATTAATTGAGGTTAGGAATTTAGAAAAGAGCTATAAAAATAAGAAGGTAATACATGGAATCTCCTTTTCTATCTATGAAGGGGAAATTCTATGTCTTTTGGGCCCAAATGGTGCTTCAAAAAGTACAACGATAAATATCTTATGCGGCGCGCTTGGATTTGACAACGGAGAGGTAATTTGTAAAGGTATCCCGATTGATCAAAATATACAAACATTCAAACAACAACTAGGAGTGGTTCCTCAAGATTTAGCACTATATGAAGACCTCACGGCTGAAAAAAATGTCCGATTTTTCGCTTCCTTATATGGTCTAAAGGGAGAAAGATTAGAATCAGGTGTCACGTATGCCCTGACTTCGGTTGGCTTAACAGACCATAGAAAAGAAAAAGTTGCTACTTTTTCTGGAGGAATGAAGAGGCGATTAAATATTGCGTGTGCACTCGCTCATCGTCCTACACTTCTCATCATGGATGAACCAACAGTTGGGATCGATCCTCAATCAAGAAACCATATATTGAGCTCAATCAAAAAAATGCAAAAGCAAGGCATGACGGTTCTTTATACCACTCACTATATGGAAGAAGTTGAAGAAATATCTTCACGAATCATTATTATGGATCATGGGAAAATTATTGCTGAAGGGACAAAAGAGGCACTGAAAGAGAAAAATGACGAACGAAAAATCACCATTAGAATTGGCGAAGCAAGTACAATCTCATTGGATGTATTTTGTCAAATTGAAGGTATAAAAGAGGTTTCTTTAGAAAATGATGAACTGTTGATTACTTCCATTAAAGGAATTGAAAATCTGGATCATATTATTGATAAACTCCTTATTATGAAGCAAAAAATCAAAAATGTCTTTATTCAAGAAGCAAATCTAGAGACTGTCTTTTTAGATTTGACAGGTAGATCCTTAAGAGACTAAATATGTGTGGGAGGAGAAAAGATGTACCAATTATTTAGAATTATTCAACGAGATACGATTAATCTATTTACAAATCCTATGTGGGCAGTCTTCAGTTTGCTATTCCCATTTTTATTAGTTGCAACACTAGGTTTTCTGACAGAAGGTTTATACAGTAGTCAGTTTACTAGTTATGATTATTATGGTGTTACCTTAATGCTATTTTCAGTGATGTATACCGCAACTTTTTCTGCGAACAGCTTTATGGAAGAAAAAATCAAAAATGCAAATTTACGAATTGTTTATTCGCCTATTCAAGACTGGTTTATCCCATTTTCAAAAATTATTGCAGCATTTATTTTTACTACTTTTTTTTACACTGTTTCTGCTGTGATTTGTCATCTGCTATTTCAGATAAGATTTGGTAGTGAAAATAGTTTAGAAATTTGGCTTTTATGTGTAGGAATGAATTTTGTGTTCAGTTGTATTGGAGTTTTGATGTGTTGCATTTTTAAAAGTGAAGGAGTTGCTAACCAAATTATTAGTAATTTGACTGTTGCTTTAGCTGTGCTTTCAGGTTTTTTATTTCCAGTTGCCAGTTTTGGAGCAGCATTTGTCAAAATAAGCAAATGGTTGCCTACAACGAAAGTATTGCAAACTATCTTTGAAATGATTTATGACCAGAACATGTTAAACTTTTTACCAGTATTATCAATGTTATTCGTGATCGCTATTCTGATTTTGGGAGTATCACTATTTCTTTTTAATGGGGAGGAATATGTATGATCGCAATATTCAGAAATAATTGGTCCAGAACTTTGGAAAACAAAAGCAGATTTTTTGTTATGCTCGGTTTGATTATCTGTTCTATCTGTCTAGCAATTTTTGTTAGTGATAAAGATCTCTTTGCAACAAAAATCGGAGTAATTGGTGCCCCAAAGCAAGAAGTTGGTTCGAATCATATAAAAGTAGAGCATCTTACACAAAAACCTGAAAAATCCAGTCTGGCACTCGGAATGTATGATGCGATCGTTGATATGCGGAATGGGACACCAAAAATTTCAACTTTTAAAGGAAATACTTATAAAAAGGAACTAACAAAATATTTCAAAGATCCTGAAGCCATGCAGGCAGATAAAAAAAATAACGATGAGGTTGACAGTACGATTATTGGTTACATGCTAATGTTCTTATTAATGACTAGTGTGACGAACATGCATTTGTTCAGTGAAGACAAAGAAAAACATGTGATGGAACGAATCATTACCACACCAATGGGTTTTGTAAAATTATTTGTGAACTATTCGTTGTTTTCTTGGCTGTTGCTTTTTATTCCCACCTTTTTGATCGTTGGAAGTGTTTCTTTTATGGGCTTTACTGGTAAGGAACTTTCTTTGGGAGATTACTCTATATTAATCGGAGCTATTGTTTTTTTCGGAACAGCATTTTCAATTTTTAATGCTTCTCTTTTTAAAGCTGCTGATACGGCAAACATGTTTGGATCGATGATCATGATAATCACTACATTATTATCCGGGAGTTTATTTTCAATAGATAACGGTAACCAATTTTTTAGCCACTTAATCCATTGGTTACCGCAAAAACAATTTTTGGAATTGGTAAAAAATATCGAAGCAGGTCAAAGCTACGGAGACAATACTCAGCGGGGATTCTATTTGATTAGTATTAGTGCTATATTATTGACCATTGCGATTTTTAAAACACGAAAAGAGTATATTCGCAACTAAACTGAAACATACAAAGTACTTTTATATAGAAAGATTTACAAAATAGACAAAAGAAATTTAACTAACATTCTTCAGTTGAGTTTATTAATAGTGACCATAGTGAAATTTGGCATTTGATGTATTTCTTAATTGATGGTTCGTTAGTAACCATATAACTTATAAATATTAAGTTTTTCCTTATTGAGTACATTTTTTGTATTGAGCGACATTTATAAAGTAACATAAAGTCTATGTATTTGTGTATTCTATCACTCATTGTTAAATACTTTTACGCAACCGTTGAGATTTGCTGATTTTCAGGAAACCATCTTTATTGCATTATTTAGCGTAGTTTTCTCTAGTTTAATAGTAAGGATAACAACTTAAAAAAATGTGTGATTAAAGATCGATAATTAGCTGGATGATTCCATATCATGAAAAACTTCCGTATAGATGTTCGAAAAGGATCTGACAAATTTTTTCAAAAATGGGGCTCCGTATCGCCATAGGACTCGATCTTCATAAATTCGTCATACTGTACTATTACTAATGGAGACTTTAGATGGATAAAATCTATATAGTAAAAGAGTATAACGTTAAATAGGTAAGAAGTTACTCAATGTAGGATGAAATATAGATAAAAATATTAATACAAATCTAGGAAGGTTATATGAAGAAAATGAAAATAGTAATCGGTGTAATCTTTATAATCTTAGGGCTGATTGTGATCTACGAAAACATTAATTATTCGCCAGTAAAAAATATGTTCCAGCAAAAGAGAGAACGCATCCTTAAAGATAAAAATATTAAAGAGCTTGAAACTTTTTCTGAACGAGAATTGAAGGACTATCCTAAAGCTTTGAGAAAATATTTTGAAGTTTGCGGTTTTATTGGTAAATCTAAAATGACGGGTTCAGTTGCTAAATATGAAGACGTTAAATTTATTTTGAATGCACATCAAAAACCATTAAAGATATCTTATGAAAGAATTAATGATGGTTTACAACCTAATGTTTTAGCATTCATTGACACTAATATTTATGGAATACCATTTCAAGGGATTGATTCCTATTACAAAAATGAAGGGTCAATGAAAGGTGTTTTAGGAAAAGCATTCACCATTTTTGATGAATCTGGGAAAGATTTCTATATAGGAAGTTTAGTCACATATTTATCAGAATGTTTACTTGTACCAACAGCAGCACTTCAAGATTTTATCACTTGGAGAGAAATAGACGAACAAACTCTTGAAGCTAAAATAGAATATTCTGGATATGAAGTAGAAGGGATATTCTATTTCAATGGAATAGGTGAATTCGAAAGATTTACTACAAATGATCGTATAGCTATTGATTCATCGGGGATGAAAACGAAAGCTCCATGGAGTGCAATTGTGGATGATTATGTAACAGAAAATGGAATGAAGCATCCAAAACATCTTCAAGCAATTTGGCATTATGATGATGGGGATTCAATATATTTTGATGGGGAAATGAAATCCTTAACTTATCATTATAATTAGATACACATTACAATAGAAGAAAGGGTCTGTGTCAATAAAGTATCAAGACTTTTTTTGAAACCAATCCATTCTCGATTTGTTTCATGGTTTCAGGAACTCGTAGAACTAAAACCTTTTGTGTATTCTCTTAAACCATAAAAAGAAATTTTTGTGGTTTCATTAAAAAATGGGAGCAGCTATTGCGCTTGTTGTTGAGCTTGGCCTTCTGCTTGTTATGGTATAACCGATGGTTCCATGTATTATCCACTTGCGGTTACACTATCCTTCAATATATTGAAACAGTTTGATATTACAAGATGCTTATTTCGTTAATTGAGAACAACTTTTATACTAAGTGGTATTTATGTAATTAACTATCAGTCGTTAGTTCTTTGAGCTTTGTTAAATGCTTTACCACAATTAGAATGACTTTTTTTCATTATTAAATAATGCTTTTAAAATGTAGGGGCAGGAGACATATTACTATTTCGATAATAGATAGTAAAACGCTTTGTTGGTTCACTCTACACAATTAATTAATAATAATTATGGGGGATTTTATGGAAAACCGTAGTGTGCATTTTTTGCTCAAAATACTAATTTTAGGGGTAGTAACTACAATATTTCGTATTTGCTGCCAACTGTTATTACCTGAGAGTAACCAAACTATTTTGAAGCCTAGTATTTTTGTGACATCTAAAACTTTACCTATAGCATTTAGTATCCTTGCAGTTATTAGCTATAGTATATTTGCGTATCTTTTCATTTTAATGGTTGCTGATAAAAGAGTAGAAACGAGCAAAAAGAATCAAGGCTTGAAATACTCATTATCTTTATGCTTTCTTTGGTCGACTTATCTATTTGAACCATTACCTCATGCTGTATCAATCTTGCAGGACAGTATAGCATATGTAATTGTGGATAGTTTAGCACTTTTAGTAATGGGATTAGGATTAGATTTCTTTTTTAAAAGTAAAACAAATCCAAAGGGGACAGGAGCTTGGATCAAGACAATAGATGGTTTGCTGTCTAGTTTAATAGTTCCAACAGTATTCTTTTTACTCGGCCGACTATGCTTATATAATATTTTTGGAATCTATTCTTATTTTGAGGAACGTTCTTTAGTAACGATCCTTTGGTGTTTAGTAACTGGAGCGATTTCCAGTAGTGTAGTACTGTACTTGACATCTTTTGTTCAAAATAGAAAAAATAGCAGAAATCCGCTTTTTATAGGGATAACGGTTTACGCAATAAATCTATTCTTTTTTAATAGTTTTATGTTGATAGTGTTCGATTTTAATCCTTTAGATTTATTACTAAGGACTTTTATTGATATTCTAGCTATTAGTTCTGGGCTACTCATATCTGAAAAATTAAAAGAAATTTCCAATGATAGGAAATGAACATACAGAAATAAGATTCATCTTTGAATTGGGACATTAAAAAAATTTTTCGGAAAATGTAGCAAGACGAAATGGAGATTTTTATGAGGATTGGTAGACATGCCTATGTATGCTTATCAATCTTTTTGTATACAAATTCATTCCACACATTAGGTCAGCTAACGTTTATTGGTTTAGAGTCCTTCATCGTAAAAATGTTGAGCCTTAATTGAACGACAATTCCGCCATAAACAATATCCTTGTCTACTTACATTTAAAATTCAGCACAAAGATTGAACGGAATATTATTGCTGATGTTTGTGAACAAGTTTGAAATTAACTATTTCATTTTTCCTCTTTTAGCTGCTTATTTTCCTGTTGAAGAATGTAGAAATATGCTTTGTCAGGTAATCTTTTTCCTTGTCTGCTCAAAATCTTTTTTACGTATCGAAGATATTCTGAAACTCACTGAGAAACTGTTGGTCGAGAGAAGTGTACCATAGCCCTTTTTTTGAAAGTCCTGATGATATGTTTTGAAATTTTACATTATTGAAAACTCTCCACTGAACCACCATTCAATCATTTTTAGCTAGAATGAACACAGAAAAATGATTGGAGGTAAAAAATGGTTATCAAAAACAAAGCAATAGAAGTAAAAAATTTAGTTAAGACATTTGGTGAGAAACGTGTAGTTGACAAACTTAGTTTTACTGTGGAGAAAGGAACGATATTTGGATTGTTAGGTCATAATGGTGCAGGAAAATCGACGACTATCGACTGTATCTTAGGCACACAAAATTATGATTCCGCAAATATCACCTTGTTAGGCAGAGATCCAAGAAAAGAACGAAAAAAGCTCTTTCAATATGTAGGTGTCCAATTTCAAGAATCAGCCTTTCAAAATCAGTTGAAAGTCAAAGAAATCTGTGAAATCACTCATTCTTTATATAAACGACCAATTGATTGGATGAAAACACTTGATGAATTTGGTCTTTCAACAAAATTGAATGCATTTTTGGCCACATTATCAGGCGGAGAAAAACAAAAGCTATGCATTGTATTAGCGATCATGGGAAATCCAGAGATTATATTTTTAGATGAGCTGACAACGGGACTTGATCCTAAAGCGAGAAGAGAAGTTTGGCGTTACCTACTGATGCTCAAGGAAAGAGGAGTGACTATTTTCCTGACTTCACATTATATGGATGAAGTAGAAACATTATGTGATCATATTTTATTACTAAAAGATGGCAAAGAAGTAGCTAGTGGTACAGTAGCAGAAATCATAGTAGAAAGTAAAAAAGCCAATCTTGAAGAAGCCTTTCTAGGGCTTATTGGGGAGGAATATTGAGATGAAAACATTTTGGTTATTGTATAAATCAGAGGCAAAGCTGTCGATCAGAGAAATGTCTTCCATCATCTTTGGAATATTTGTTCCGATTGGTATTGTTTGTCTTATGGGATTTATGGACTCTAGTAATGATGCGTTGAATACAGCTTTTGTATCTGTATCGACAGTAGGGATTTGTTCAGCAGGTGTAATGGGGCTTCCTTTAGCATTATCCTCCTATCGCGAACGAAAAATCTTGAAAAGATATCAAGTAACTCCAATTAGCCCAATTCAATTGCTTTTGGCTCATTTACTTTTTTGCTTTACGATCAGTATTGTATCGATGCTTTTATTATTAGGCGTATTAGTTGTTTTCTTTCATTTCTCTTATGTAGGCAATTGGCTGCAATTTATTCCAGCTTATCTTCTAGTCATGATTTCAATTCATGCTATTGGTTTGATCGTTGCAAGTCTGTCTCCGAGTGAAAAGGCAACGGGTGCTATAAATTCAGCAATATTTTTTCCTATGTTCTTTTTATCAGGAGCGACAGTCCCTTATGAAATTATGCCTAAAGGATTACAGCGAGTGGCAGATATTATGCCGTTAACGCAAGGAATTAAATTGTTAAAGGCTATTACTTTTCAAGAAAAAAGTGGGATATTTTATATGGTTCTGTTATTAACAATTATTTCCATTATTGGTATTTTCATTGCAGTTCGCTATTTTAGATGGGAATAAAGGCAGTTGCACATAGCTAATTGTTAATGATGCAAAAAAAAGAATAGATAAATCTTACTGAGAGAATGATTGAAATAACTATGCTCATTTGTTACACTTATCTCGAAAATAATCGAACCATCTAAAAATGAATGGAGTATGTCTGGTGAGTGTCGCAGGTATCTAATCAATAAGCTGAATAACAAATAAACCTTGGTTTATTTGTTGTGCTTGTAGAAGCGATATCTGTCGGATAATAGGATTTTTGTAATCTTAGACGATAGTATAAAGCTATCGTCTTTTTGGTATTCACTTGGATGGTTGGATTATTTAGACAGGTATCTCTTTGTAAAAATAAATAGTACTTGGAGGAAAATAATGACTACTATTATTAGACATGAAGAAGAAAGAGATTATAGGATTGTAGAAGAAATCACGCGAGACGCATTTTGGAATTTATATTTCCCAGGAGCAGTTGAGCATTTGATTGTACACAACATTAGAAAGCATTCTGATTTTATTCCTGAATTGTCATTTGTTATTGAACTAAACAATCAAATAATCGGTAGTATTTTCTACACAAAAGCTAAAGTGATCGATAAAGACGGTGTTGAACATCCAATTATTACCTTTGGACCAGTTAGTATTTCACCGGAGTATCATCGACAAGGGTTTGGTCGGATGCTAATTGAGCATTCTCTTGCTGAAGCGAAAAGTCTAGGGTTTAATGCGATCATCCTCGGAGGATTTACGTATCATTACCACCCGTATGGATTTGTCGGCACAAAGAAATACAATATATCTATGCCTGATGGTAAATTTTATACTGGCGTTATGGCACTACCTTTATTTGAAGGAGCATTGGATGGGATAAGTGGTAGCGTCCATTTTTCAGAAGCAATGTATCCGGATGAATCATTTTTAGATGATTTTGACAAAACGTTTCCACCAAAAGAAAAGAAATTTTTAGCGCATCAGTTAGATTTTGAAAAGGCAGTAAGTGAAATCGATAATCATGAGTATTAATTGAAATATGGACAATAAATGAATTGCTTTGATAGAGAATTAGCAAAAAGAGTAGAAAGAGATTAAAACATATAAAACGTTCTTTAATTAATGAAAAATAGAGAATGATTCGAAAGTCTCCAAAAAACGAATCAGAATACAAAAGCCGAACGACTTTGCAGCTATCAAGAAAGATAGGGCATGGCCGTTCGGCTATTAAAGTTTGACAAAATTTTGTATTTTACATTTCATAGAACGTCAAGCACAAATGGCGGCTCTATTTGCTTGCTTCTTCTGCATATTCCTCATAGGATTTCGTTTTATACAGCTCTTCTGTGGAGCGTCCACCGTTTGTAGAAAAGACACTCGTTGAGTGGTCGCCCAGCTTTTTCTCAATGTTTAATAAAGTGTCCAGCGAATTTTTGTAGCTGATCTGCTCAGTTTTGACTGGATTGAGTCCGCTATGATGATAGAATCTCAGCAAGTCGCCATTGTTGATTTGATCTGAGATGGCGAGCTGCTCGTCGACCTTCTTTTTCACTTCTTTTGCTTCCTCAAATACTTCTGGCTGGCTAAAGTTTAGCAGTTCTCCGGTTTGATTATCGTAGACGTCACCTTTGTGATACGAGTAATCCTTCGAAACGAAATTTCCATTGCGGAAGGCGACCAATTGTTCTCTGTTTGACGAAAGCAAGTCATTTCCCAGCAGCATCAAATTTTCCGAATCATAGCCGATCATATTTAAAAGTGTCGGCAGCAGGTCAACCTGTCCGCCATAGGTATGGTTGACCGTTCCTTTGTCTTGTCCGGGGATATGGATGATCAACGGCACTTTTTGCGCCTGCATCGTATCAAAGGTCGTCCAATCCTCTTTGCCGAATAATTCTTTCGTCTTTTTGATTCGAGAATCCGAGATACCGTAATGATCGCCATACAAAACGATCATAGAATTTTCATAGAGCCCGCTGGCTTTTAGATAGTCAAAGAACTCCTTGATGGCAGTATCCGTGTAATTAGCTGTCGCGAAATAGCCGTCGATCGTTGAATCTCCAGTATCGACATTCGGGAAGCCGAGTTCCGTATCGGGCAGCTCAGAAAAAGGATAGTGATTGGAGACCGCGAGAAACTTCGCGTAAAAAGGCTGCTGCAGGTGTTCCATATATTTGACGGATTGTTGGAAAAAGGGCTTATCATGCAATCCGTATTGGAAGGAATTTCCATCGTTTATTTTGTAGTAGCTTGAATCAAAAAAATGCTGATAGCCAAATTTTTTATAGGTTTCATTTCGATTCCAAAAGTTTCCGGCATTCCCGTGGAAAGCGGCTGTCGTGTAGCCAAGCTTTTGGTCAAGAAGCGCAGGCGCGGCATTAAATGTATTTTTTCCACCTAATTGAGAAAAGAGTGCCCCTTGATTTAGCCCGAACAGTGAATTTTCCAATAAAGTTTCTGCGTCACTTGTTTTACCAGCTCCTACTTGATGGTAAAAATTATCGAAGCTGAAGGAGCTGTTATTATGGTATAAGCTGTTTACGAATGGCATTACTTCATGTTCTTCGTCGTTTTTATCCTTCACCTTGTAGTCAATCAGAAATTGATGGGCACTTTCTAAATGGACATAGATGATATTCTTGTCTTTTGCAATCCCAAATGTTTCCGCGTTTGTTTCTTTTGGCTGCTGTCGAAGCTTCTCCACGAGCTTTTCCATATCATTCGGACTCGCTTGAGCACGAATCTGAGAGACTTCATACGTCTTGACACCATCGTAGACAGTATAAGCGTTGATTCCTAAATATTTTACGAGATAGTCTCTGGAGAAGGTTCGAGTTAATAAACCTGGGCGGCTTGTTTCCGCCAAAATAATATTTCCAGATAGAAATAGCAAAGACGCGACCATCACTGAAAAAGCAAACCTTGCTCGAACTGGGCGAGTGTCGGAGGGTAATTTCTTTAAAAGCAACAAAACAAGTACAACGACACAGTCTAGAAAATAGAGCATGTGATGAGGCTTGAAGAGACGGATCGCACTCTCACCAAGACCATTTGCGACTTTTCCAGCACCTAAAATCGTATCAATAGTCAGAAAATCAGTAAATTCTTGGTAATAGATGACGTTCGCAAACAGCAGGATACTCAGTAATAAATAAATGAGATAGCCAGTAATATAGGCAGGGCAAGTCCGATTGATGAAGAGAAAAATCGACAAAAAAAGCATTGTTGTCGCTATGGGATTGATCAGCAGGATAAATACCTGAAGGGCATTATCCAAGCGCAAATCAAAATCAACAGAATAAGCAAATAAATTTTTTGCCCACAGTAAAATTGTCAGTAATAGGAAAAAGCCGAAGCGTGAATTCAGTTTGTGTTTAGTCAAAACAGACCTCCTAAAAGCTATGTAATTAGTTAATTGTACCGAAGACTGGACAGCTATGTAAAGGTTTTCCTAAGTGAGGTGTGATACTTAAGTAACTTTTATAATTATAATGTATAGAAAATGAGTAGTTTCAATAAAGCCCCGGCGGCATAAGCAGATTTACTCAAGCTTATTTCATCCGATATCGGTATTCGGAATGACAAGAAAATAGTCTTGTGAATGCATATTGTAGAGCCGCAAACGCATAGCTGGTTTCTTCAGCATGAAGCACATGAGAATCCGCAGCTTTGACTTGCGAAACATCAAAAAAATAAGCAGGAAGTCCTTTTGAGACTTTCCTGCTTTCATTCTTCTTTAGCAAAGAAGGGGGGCTGCATTTTTTTACCAGTCTAAGAAACCATGGTGCTGCGGCTATTGTTCGCAAGCACCTTTTTATAAAAGGTAAAGTAGAGAATAGCCGTTATGACAATTCCCGCAAACTCTCCAAGAGGAAAGGCAACCCACGCACCGGATAGCCCCACCCCTTTAATCAGGAGGTACGCTGCGGGGATCGTAATGACAAACTGTCTTACCAACGAAATAAGCAAAGAGCATTTCCCTAGAGAAAGAGCTTCAAAAACGCCAGACATGACAACACTTGCGGTGGATAGGATGAAGGTAAAGGACAAAATCCTAAGCCCCGTCACGCCCATATTTAACATCGTTGGATTTGCGTCAAACATAGATAAGAGCAGTTGAGGACACAAAAGGAAAAGCAAAGTGCCGAGCATATTTATGATCGCTATCATTTTACCAGCGGTAAATAAGGTGTCGTTTACTCGTTTATTATTTTTTGCGCCATAGTTATAGCTGATAACTGGCCGAATTCCCTGTACAATCCCATTTGCTGGCATTAGAATGAAATTTTGCAGCTTAAAGTAAATGCCAAAGAATGCTACCGCTGTCTGCGAAACAGTAGCCAGTATCGAGTTGGTTGCGGAAATCAGCAGAGATGGCAGGCATAGTGTGAGTGTGGCTGGAATGGCTAACACATAGAGCTGTTTCACTATGCCACTGCGCAAACGCATTTTTTTCAATGTGACATAAATCTCTTTTTTAGTATTGAATATCATAAGGACATAGATAAGAGCAGGTATCACCTGACCAATAACTGTGGCAATCGCCGCACCGGTCACACCCATAGTGGGAAATCCCCAAAGACCAAATATCAAAATCGGATCAAGAATGATATTGATGATAGCGCCAGCCGTTGCCATCAACATAGGAAGCAACATTTTTCCAACGGCCTGATACATCTTCTCGATTGCAATCAGAACAAATTGGCCGAATGAAAAAGTCACAGCAATCACGCCATACTGAACGCCATAGTTCAAAATGATTTCATCAGTTGTAAAGAATTTCAAAAAAGCTGGGATAAAGAAGACGCCGATAATAACAAACAATAAAGATTGAAGCAATGCGAGAGATAGGCCCACGGATGCCACAGAAGTTGCGCTGTCACGGTCTTTTGCTCCTAAATAGCGAGCACATATCGCATTGATAGCGATACCCATACCGACAGAAAAGGCTAGTGCCAGCGTTTGAAGGGGATAGATCAATGATACTGCGGTCAATGCTTTTTCACCGAGTTTTGCAACAAATATACTGTCCACAATGTTATACAGCGAACCAATCAGCATGGAGAGCATAGGCGGTAGTGACATTTTAGCAATTAAAGGAAGTATAGGAGAAGTTCCCATGCTATTTTGCTGCGGCTTAACTGCTTGTTCTTGCTTATTTCTCATAGTGAAAAATCCTCCTGAAGATTAATCATTAGACTTTCACTAACCTCCTTGGCATTTCTGAATTTACTCATTCTTGTCGTTAAATTGTTTGAATAGTTTACAAGAGAAGAAAGCAGCAATTCCCTTTCCTTACTGTCCATGTCTTCAAAAGCAGCCGTTTCCTCAGCTAAAACCAGATCAACGGTTTGTTCTGCTACTGCGACGCCTTTAGTTGTTAGAGTGATATATTTGTGTCGTTTCCCGTTGTAGTCGCCAAGTTCTATCAGTCCAGATTTTATCATGTTTTTCAGAGCAGAATGCACGGTCTGCTTAGGCCGATGTATGAAGCTGCTGACAGCTTTCTGTGTGACTTTTTCTTCAGATTGCCGCATGTAATACAATATCCAAAATGTACATTCGGATAAACCAAAAGCCTTTCCTGCCATTCGATAGAGTTCATCACGGCTGTTAAGAGTAGCATGGAACAAAAATCGAATTTCCTTTGCGTTGTTCATTTTTTACCTCCATATTAGTACGAAATCATACTAAAAAATGTTACTCATTTTTTGTACGGATGTCAATGTTTTTTCTATACTTGACCACTTATTAACAGTCAAATATCAAGCATATTGACACTGGCTACAAGCTTCATGGAATGGTGAGGAGGCTATTATTTTTTTTCATAAAAAAACCACCCCTGTAATCAAAAGATTGCAGGGGCGATTTATCCTCCAGCCGTTATGGAACACACCTAACAAAGAGCGGACCTACTTTTCGCGTATTTTATGCTAGAGGAGTTTTGATAACAGGTCATTGTCCATGCTATAATGTAGGCGAGAAAAGCCTTTCATTTTTGGAGAATGACTCTATCTGAAAGGCGGGAAAAAGTTGCAAAAATTCTTACCAACGAACGATTTACTATTTAAGAAAATGTTGACATCAGAAGATTCCTTGCACATTCTAAAAGCTTTTGTGAAGGATTTTATTGGTATTGAGTTCAAATCACTAAGACCCAAAGAAACCTACCACATTGACAGCTATAAAAAGTCTTACAAAAAAATGGAAATCATTCGAACTGAGGTAGATATTTTGGCAATATCTGAAGATGGCAGTCAGGCAACGATTGAGTGTCAAATTCAGCCTCATAAATATTTCCATGAGCGTTCATTATTTTACCTATGTGAAGCTTACCGATCTCCGTTTGGAAATGTAAAGACGAAGGAAGTAGAAAAAAAGAATAATTTTTCTAGTCTGCGACCGGCCTATGGTATCAATATTGTCGATTTTCATATATTCGATTGGAACGAGGATGCCTTGCAGTTATTTCATTTGTTTAACAAAAAAACGTGTCAACCATTCTTAAATAAAGAGGGGAAAGAGCTGTTAGTATTAGGTTTTCTCAGCTTAAAAAATGAGAATATAGACAGAAAAACAGCAGTTTATCATTGGCAATATTTTCTAAAGACTGGCGAGGTTATTGCCGATAGCCCTGAGTATATTAAAGAAGCGAAGAGAAAGACGGACTTCTTAACCTTAGAAAGTGAGGAAAAGGAAATGATTATGAATATCGAAAAATCGAAAGCCATTTCTGATGCCGTGTTTGTAACTGCTATTGAAGAAGCAAAAGAGGCCGGGATAAAGCAAGGAATAAATCAGGGAATAAAGCAAGGGCTGGAACAAGGCCGCGAGGAAGAAAGGCTTGCAATAATTATTAACTTACTTAAGAGTGGAATGACGGTCGAACAAGTATCGAAAGCTACTGGATCAGATGTTGGTCTTGTTAAGAAAATATCTGAAGAACGAGAATAATTGCTATTACCTGAGTTAAATATTTTAAATCAACACCTGCGACCAAAAATCGCAGGTGTATTTGTGTTCAGTCGTCATGGATCACGCCCATTCAACCAATGGTTGACGAGGGCGATGATCAGCCCCACAAAGAGCGGAGCGAGGACATATCGAATCAGCTCGCTCAAGGTGCATCACCTCCTCTCAAAAGTGGAGGCTGACGACAGACATGAGCGGGTAATACCTACGCGTATTTAATTAGAGAAAGGCAGAATTTAGCGGAACGTATCTGGATCGTGTGAATGGTTATCCGGGTCATCCTTGTTTCGATTTTTCCTTCGTCGAAGCCAGGTAAGAAACCTTTTTCGTGTGCTGAGTTGCTCCGTTTCCTCAGATTGCGCTGTTACAGAAGCTGTAGAGACACTGGCAGAAGGGTCATTATCATTGATTGTGTGCTTTAATCCACTTGTCTGATTTTTTATTATTAATGAAGGGTGATTACTTCTTGCTTCTGCGGGTCCTTCCAATGCCTGTTCAAGCGCCATTCTTGAGGAATTGTACAAATAGTCGTAGCTTCTTCCTGTTTTGACAGGGATTAATGATGCTGTATCTTCGGATTTTTCCAGCTTAATTGAAGAGGCAGTCATTTTCTCCTCTTTACTCGCTTCCTTAGTAGAATCCTCTGCATCATTTTTTAGATCATTCTCCACATCAAAAATATCGGTTTCGTACGTGGTGACGAACTTTGCCGTGACAACAGTATCAAATAGTTTTACGCCATTTTTTTCAAAAATATCCAATTGAGTGAGTAGTTCGCAAGCTTCTTTGATCTGTTCAACAGGCAAATCGACATTCACATTTTTATAGGTCCAGTCGTGTTCTTTTCCCAGACCATTGGTAAAGGTCGTGACTAAATCATGGGTCATTGTTCTGCATTCCTTTCTAAATTAGTTTTCTGCGTAGGTAGTTTTTTATCAAGGTTCGTTGGTTTCTGTAGGACGGACTTTTGCAATTAAGGAACGGACAAGTGAGATGGCCTTTTCGCCAAAGTTACGGACAGGGAATACTTTTGCAGCTAACGAGCGCCATTCGGGTGCCATGAAATAATCTTGGAAATAATAGAAAAATCGTTTCATTGTCCGAGTGGCCTTGGTATTCATAAAAATCTCACGGACAAGATCCTTCAGAATGAAGGCAAACTCCTCCGCACCGAGTTGAAAACGCACGCGTAACGTCAAAATATATTTGATGGTTAAGCTGCTATTTTGAGTTTGGTAATAGTATTCAGTAATTCGTTTTTCTAGTGTTTTTGGTGTTAAATTGAACAATTGTCGGCAAGTTAGTGTTTGTTCATTCATGGATCATGTCCTCCTTTTATGATTAGAGGAAGGCGGGTAGTCCGCCATTCCTCTAGTGATTGCTTTTAGAAAATAATCGTTTCAACGGTTTCGACGTACTTTGCGCTGACGACTTGGTTGAACAGCTTTTCGTCGTCCTTCTTAAACAGGCTTAACATCGTCAGGCGTTCTAAGAATCCCCGAATTTCTTCAGGCGCTTTTCCTTCGCCGGGAGTCGGGAAGCTCCATGTCTGGGAACGACCGCCGCTGGTTTTAAAAATCGCTACTAATTTTTTCATTTACGTTTTCCTCCTATTTCGTTACTCGTGATTGACTAGTGATAATCACGCCATCCAATAATGTGTCTTCGTGGTCAAGCGCTCGCATTATCTCACCTAATTCGATGATTTCTGTTTCCTTAGGTTCGTCTACGACATTTGGGAATGTCACTTTCTTTAATTTCTCTACACCAGGTACAGCGAGCTGCACTTGTAATTTGGTACTTAACTTCTGAATCATAATGTAATACCTCCATGTGTTTGTATTTGTGTACCGGCCGGTGACTACAAGATAGCTGCTTTCAAAAAAGAAAGCGAACCGCAATTTCGATGGCGCCCCCCCAATTTCGAATGTTTCGAGTAGTGAAACGTTGATTCACCGTTGAAAACATTCGAAGTTGAGGGGGTCAAAACGAAATTGAGGTTTGACATTGGTGGCTCAAAAGGAGTACACTAAAGAATTTTTCCTCGTATCGTTGGTTTCAAGAGAAAAAAGACTGGATGAAGAACTCATCCAGTCAGTAAGGGGATTAGTGCCAATTCTCCCAATCAATCTCTTGGGGCGCATCCGCTAATTCTTGATAATAATGGAGAAAGCGGGCACGTTGATAGCGGCGGTGGACCTCATATTTTCGGGTGACGAAGGTTTTGAGGAGCGGACGTTTTTTCAGACTGCGGGCAAACGAAGTATCCGGCAGGTCCAAGTAATCCATGGGCTGATCGCCATACATTGAAAAGTGGAAGTGGTCCTGCCGAATCGCTGCCAAGATCCCACAGGCGATCTCTGATCGGACCAATGCATAATACCGCTGGATCGGAATTGCCAACTTTATCCCATTGAGCAGTCCACCATAGGCATGGACATTCTCGATCTTTAGTGGATTGATCCACACACTGTTACTGCCGCCTTCCATCGGACACAGGGAAAAATAAGGGCACGCCCAGGGAAACTTATATTTGCCGAAATGACCGATATCTTGCAGGGCGGAAGAAAGAATCTTATGATCAGGAAAGCAGTGAGCGAAGGAAAATGCCTGCAGTGTCGTTAGCGGACTCTGCTCACTGATGAGGATGTCGTCTTCTGTAATGATCAATACTCCGGATCGATCCGGCATTGGAAGGATACAATCGATCTCCTCCACATCCAATGGATCAAAGGGTTCAGAAGCCCTACGGTACTCCTCCCATATCTGTCCTCTTGACCGGAAATCCAGTATTTCTCTATAGTAACTCTTCGTCATTGTAACTCCTCCTTGTAAAATAAAGCGCTTTAATTTTATGGTTCCACTAAGAATATACGATAAAACAAGGAATCAGGTATGTTGAATTTCTTTATTTTCAGAATAGAAAATCGAAAAAATGCAAAAAAGGTGTTATATATTAAGAAAATAAGAAAGGTTGTATTTTCATCTTTTTTTAAGGAATAAACACTGTTAAATGAATAAAAATAGGCATCTTCTTAATGAATGTAAGAAGATACCTCTTGTTTTTGTTTATATAGATGGTTGATTAAGTTGTTAATTTTGGATAACTTATTACATAGTTTGTCTAAAACTAAGAACAATTTTATTTCATGATACGAATAATTTAGCAAAAAAATGAATTGATTTGAATTAATTATAAAATACAGAGAAAGAATAATCAATATCTTTTATTAAAATCACGAAAAAAGAATAATTGTAATGTTTTTAGCGGAAGTGTTTTTGTGAAAATCAATTAGAAGTAAGGTCGAATGAAATTAATTCTTGATTATTTACCGTCAAATAAGCCGTCAGGAGGAGAAGAAGGATGCGCAGAGGAGAAAATATCTATAAAAGAAAAGATGGTCGTTGGGAAGGACGCTATAAAAAAGGCTATAAACCCAATCGCCAAATTAAATATGGCTACATTTATGGACGAACATTCAATGATGTACGAACAAAGCTCTATTCCATGAAAGCCTACTATCATACCCAACAAGAACTGTATGGGGATGCGTGCATTCCTTTAGAAGAATGGGGAAAGACGTGGTTAAAAGACATCCAGCAGGAAGTAAAACCCGCCACCTACAGTTCTTATGAATATAAGTTAAAGCAATATGTGTTCCCTTATATTGGAGAAACCTATCTGAACGAAATAACCGAAGAAACAGGGAAGTACTTGATCCAGCTCTGGCGAACGAAAGGGTTGGAAGTCTCTACCATGCAGGTCATTTTAAGAATCACCGTTCAATGTTTAACAGCCGCCAAACAAAGAGGCTACTTAAAAGAGCATCCCTTTCTCTCTTTAAAACTGCCAAGGAAACCCAAAAAGCCTATTCGCTCCTTGAATAAACAGGAACAACGAAAGTTGGAGAAAGTTGCCTTAGCTGAAAAGAATCAGACTGGCTTACCTACCTATTTATCCCTGCATACTGGATTGCGAATCGGTGAGATTGCCGCTCTGCGATGGAAGGATATTGATTTCGAGCGGAATATGATTACAGTGAATCAAACCTATCAACGGATAACTTTAGGAATAGACGAACAAAAAACGCAGCTACTCATTGGCTCAACCAAAACAGAATCCGGCACACGATCCGTTCCAATGGGGCAATCGCTAAAAAAGAACCTACTCAAGCATCGGCGAAATTCAAAAGGAAACTACGTGTTTTCTACGAAGGGGCATCCAATGGAACCAAGACTATTAACCTATCACTTTCATCGGATTCGAAAAAAGTGCGGGTTGGAAGACATTCACTTTCA
>NZ_JAFLVR010000069.1 GCF_017315985.1 Candidatus Enterococcus murrayae
GCTCGGAAACATTCTTTTTATTGAACACACCCTCACCGTTTTCGCGAGAATAGTTCACGCTATAAACCACTTTTTTCTCTTTTCCAACGGATGCATTCATCCGAACATGAATAGCCGTCAGCTCAGGTACTCCTTCTGCTTCCTTCGCAAAACGATCAATATTTTTTTGAATCGTTTCTTTACTGGCCTCGTCCTCCATTTGGCCCTTCAATTGAAGAGACATTGTTTTCGGCTCAGATAACGAAACACTCGTCTCGACAGAACCAAAATAAGGCATCGTCTGTTGGGTAATCTCGGCTTCCATTTGGTTTTGAAGCGCAGAGTTTTTAGCTTCCCCAGCCAGCTTATCCCACTCATACGCTTTGAGCCCGATCCCATCTTCTGGGTAGTTCTTCAAGGGAATGCTTAGGATAAGTTGTTCCTGTCGGTGCTCCATCCCTTCGACACGCTTTTCTAATTGAACATTCTTTCTTTTTAGTTTCTGATGATCCTCCGCCAAAAGGAGAAATGAACCAATAAACAATACTACGGCAACGCCAGTCACTAGCGAAGTAAGCAGTAAGTAACGAATATGTCTCGCCTGTTCAAGCTTTCTTAGGTAGTTGACCTTTCGGCGAAACAAAGGCGATTGATCCGGTTCTTTTTGAATCGCGGCGAATCGTAAGTCAAAGAGTAGTCGGATAAAAACAACTATAATAGCTATAACAACGAATCCAGCACTGATTAGTCCTAATATAATCGTCATTCCTTCACCTCTGGCCAGGCGGACAACAGGAGTTTCTTCTTCATTCGCTTTCCTCCTGCTTTCTAATCAAAGAGGGGAGATGGAACTGGACCCTTCCCTCGATTTCCTTTTTATAAACAAAGCCAAACGTACGGCTATCCTTCGACACATCGATATGATCACCGGTCGTAAAGTACAATCCTTTAGGAATTTTGGTTAAGTCTTGAAATTCTTCAGCGACAGCCGGAGACAGCTGAAACGTGTAGGTCGTCTCAAAATCTCCCTGCTCGCCAATGTTCAGGACCATCCGATCATTGCGAATGAACATCGTATCTCCTGGCATCCCAATCACTCGTTTGACGAACTTTCCTTCTTCTCCTTTGACAGAAAAAGCGATCACGTCATAGCGGTGAATCGGATCACTTCTTTTGACTAAAACCATGTCTTTTTCTGTCAACGTCGGCTTCATAGACGTGCCTGAGATGGGATGAAAGCTGTATTCCCTGCGAACTAGCTGCCCCGAGATGAACAACACAACCAATACCAGTAAGGTCAGAATAGTCAATACAAGACTTTTAGCAATCGAGCGCTTTGGCGGAGTTTCTTCTTTTTTTGTTTGACGTGAACGAACAGTTGCCATAAGTTACGGTGCTCCTTTTTTCTTTATCACTTTGCCTTAATATATGAAACTTGATCAGAAGTAGCCAATGCGGTGTCAATCACTCGATACGAAATCACCGTACCGCCATAAACATTGCCTTCGGAAATCAAGATCCCTTCTGGACGAACGACCTCAACGAATGCCACATGCCCATACCGCGGATCTGATCCAGCGACGCCCGGATTGAAGGAGATCAACCAACCAGCCTTTGGTTTCTGACTAACTTCATACCCTAAAGCTTTTCCTTTGGTTGCCCATTCGCCACCGTTGCCCATATAGTCATCAACGGTTTTGCCTAATTGCTTCACACGGTTAAAGGCATACCACGTACATTGACCAACCGGATAGGAGCCTGAACTGTTGTAATCCACACCGTTGTAGTCTGGGTATTTCATGCGGCTGCGGTATTCTTCTGGAATTTCTTCTTTGCCTTTGATGAAGACGCCAGAACCAGCGCCGTCTGTTTTCACCTGATCGTATTCAGTCAAATGATATAACGCGATAATCGAGTTCAACTTTTGTCCATAGCTCGTGTCAGTCGCGTAAGTCCCGGTCAATGCGTTCGTTGTGCGTAAATAATTCTTCGCTTCAGAACGCCATGCTTGTTGGTAATACCCCGCATTGCCTGAGATGCCCCCACGCAATAGCTCCACGTAATCCCCTAAGGACGCTGCGTAGTTTGGATACTTACGAAACGCTGAGTTGATGGAATACAAATCACCATTTCCTCGATCCTCTTGCGTTGCCATCGATACGGATTGTCCTTGATAGGTTCCTTTAATCCCAAATAAGTTATGGTTTGGAGATAAGGACAACGTACTAGTCCCTGAACCACTTTCTATTAAAGCCTGCGCGATCATGACAGAGGCGAAGACATCGTAGTCTTGCCCTAACTTCTGAGCATCTTCCGCGATTTTCTCAATAAAAGCCTTTGCGCCTTCATTCTCAGTGAAGTTCATAGAAGCTGGATATTCTGCCAAGACCTGTTCACCGTATTCAGTCAAGTTCGCTTCTGGTAATTCTTGCGTTAGAAGGTCGTCTTCCAAATCAATCGACGCTACTATTACTTGACGCTGGGTTTCTTTTTCTTCTGATTTTTTATTCGAAGCTTCGTCTGATTTACTCTCATTTGTATCGGATGCCTTTTCAACATCTTCCTCAATCTCTACATCATCAACCGTCAGGTAATAGTCGTCCCCGATATAGACTCCAATTAACGTCGTTTTGTCTTTTTTCTTCTGGTACAACAAACTACCCACACTGAGTTCTTCCGGCAGTTCTTTTGGTGTCCCAGTACTCTCTTTTTCAAATAAATCATGGTATACATCCGTCGCTAGTTGCTCAGCGTTGTAATCCTCTTCCTGTTTTACTCCAAGCTTTTTAATGCCTTCATAAATCACTGCCGCATGGGCTTTATTTTCAAAACTGCTTAACAACGGCAGTTCAAAGCCTTTCAAATCTGATTGAGCGACTTCCGTTGTTTTCAACTCACTTGGCAGCTTCAGTGCACTCGTCTGCGAAAAGGCCTCTGGCGCTGTTGGTGCGACAAATGAATCGGCTTGAACACTTGTCGTATTGGGTGTCACTGGAGCTGTCGCGGCAGGTGTACTTGGCACAACAGGCGTTGGCGCGACGGGTTCCTCTTGACTTTGACTAGTCGAGGACTGCGCTGGCACCGAACTGCTTGGTGTTGATGCACTCGGTGTCGTCTGACTTGGCTTCGTACTACTTGGTGTTGTACTGCTCGGTTTTGTGGTACTTGACGTTGAACTGCTGGACACAGCACTCGAACTCGATGGACTACTAGATGAACTTGTACTACTCGAAGGCGCTGTCGTGCTGCTCTCAGTCGGCACCGATTCCGACGTTGCCGGAGGTGCTGCTTCTGATGGAACAGACGATTCTGGTATTTCCGACGACTCCGCTATAGGAACTTCGGGTTCTGCAACGGGAACTTCCTCAACGACTTCTGGCACGAGCGCTTCAGTTACAGGCGCTTCACTACTCTCTGGAACAGTGAACGCACTTTCTACAGTTCCTGTTTCTACTATTAAAGAGGAGTCGTTGGTCAGCTCACCGGCCTTCAACACCCCACTGCGTATACTAGCCAGACCACCGATGAAAACGAGTAGTCCACAAACACCTATTACGATCTTTTTCATACATGGGTTCCTTTCTAAATCAAACTAAAGAATAAAATGGGTAATAAGAAGAGTAAAAATAAGGGCACCACTGTCTGCATCGGATCAGAAATGATCTTCGCAGCCAACGTCATGCTTACTCGCTCAGGTTCAGATACCGGGTCCTTTTTTATTAGAGTGCCATCGATTTTCTGATCCTCGCGCTTCAGTTTCATTTGCTTGAAGAGATCCTCCTCGGCATCATGTAGTGAATGCACACTCTTGAGATTTCCTTGAACAAGACGCCGATAGATCGTTCCGATATCCCCTTCACATCGTAAGAGGGTCAGCTTCGCGATCCCATTCTTCGGCTCCTTTTCCACATAGGACACCTCGGTCTCTTCGATGATCTTGTTCAAAGACACCTCGTAGACATACACTTGTTTAAAGTCCGTCGCATAAATCAGCTGCCCCTTTTTCAAATCTTGGATGCGGTGCAACAGGACATCCTTATCAAAGATATTGTGTGCTAAGACAACATAGTTTCCGCGACCTAACTGTTGGTCGGAGCGGTAGGTCGCCGCTCCGGTTAACAGATTTTCATTCGCCATCCCTGCTAGAATCGGCAGGTCGATTGAAACATCGGGAATCACTATTTTTCCGATACCCCAGTTATTCGTTGTGTTCTGGACGACCGATTTTGCTTTCGCGTAATCTGAAATTTTCACACTGGCGATTTGTTTCTCGCCATAGTTCGCTTCGTTGATTTTATCGATATTGTAAGCACTCAGTTCTTCCCGAAGCCCGATATTGACTGCGGCAGACGCCGGTTCTTCCTCCATATGGAGATATCCGTAGATGGCGGTGACGAGTACCGCCGTCATCGTAATAAATAGAAGAATGAACAAGGTTTTTGTAACTAGGAATAGCCGTTTCAGATTTTTCCGCGCTTTGGCAGAGACAATCGGATCCTCCGATCGGAAGCGTTTGATGAAGCGACGATACAAGCCCATGAGTAAGGCGAAGATCGCGACATTCAGTCCCAAGGTGGCTAAGACGATATTTTGATAACTCCACGTATTGCGTTTCTTCACTTTCTTCTTAACCGCTGTTTTATAATCGATCCGATGCCCGGTGACTAACAGTCGGAACGTATTGATCCCCGGTGGCGTACAGGTCAATAAGGTGGCTTTGTCCTTGCCTTTATGAATCTTGACCTTGTCGACATCACTTGGCAAAATCTCTTCAAAGGAATCGATCTCATACGCCAAGCGTTTGCCTAAAATATTGATAAAAAACAAATCGCCTTCTTTTAAATTTCGAATATCGGTAAAGAGTACCTGGTTCTTGACCCCACTGTGTCCCGTAATAACTGAGTGAGTATTTTTCCCACCGATTGGGATCGAGGTGGGCTCAAAATGCCCCAAGCCCTTCTCCAATGTTTTGAATGACGTGCCGTGAAAAAAAGGCATTTGTTTGATATCAATCGCGGGAATATCGACGGTTCCCATGACATCCCCTTGCTTCATAATCTTGTTATAAACCACTGGATCACCCTTCGGTAATCCTTCTTGTTTATTGTAAATATATTCGTTGTAAGCCTTCGCCAATGCCCACTGTTCGTCTTTTTCTTTTTGCGACATCTTTTTCATCGTATCGTCGTACTCAGACACTGCTTGACTCCGCTCACGATTAGCTAAGTAATTCCCTACGATAGGATAAAGAAGGGTCAACACGCCACCTACGATCATGATGATCGCAAAGATTTTCAAAAATGAATGCTTTCTCTGCTTTCTTTTCGATTGTTTTTTCTTCTTCATGACGGGTCCTTCTTTCCAATAGGGATTCACAATTTGAAAGAAAGAATCAAGGACACAAGTGGTTTTGCATCCTAGATTCTTTCTTTAGTAATGATGCATGAATGGATTAAAAAACGTCTTTTTTACGATGGATACTAAACATCCCGACGCAGCCCATCGCGACGATCATGGCTAATATCCACAGTAATACTTGTGCAGTCCCAATGTTTCCACTGGTTTGCGGCAAGCGTTTGATCTCCCCTTTTTCATCGACTTCGATTGGGGTGCCATCCGGTCCTTTGGTTACAGGCAATTTAGGGGTCTTGCCTACGACACTGGATTTTGGATAGATATAGACTTCATTCAAGGGTTCTCCCGTCTGTTGAGGAAACGGCAGTTCGACGACAACAGGTTCCATTACGTCTTTTAACTGCGCGTGTTCCTTCTCAACAATTTGGTACATCCCTTGAACCAAATTCCCCGCATGGGCAAGCCCTTTTTCATCCGTCGTAATCGTCGTATGAAAGGCCCCATCCCCTTGAACAGGTTCAAACCCAGACGCCCCTTGGATCGGGGTAACACGGGTGATCTCATAGGTCATCCCAGGCAAAGGATCCAGATTCTTCCCATCCGCATCTTTGACCTGTTCTGCCTTCGTCCCATCCAATGGCATCGTATCCACAATTTTGGCAAAATCTTCGATCTTGTATTTCTGAACGAAGATACTGTACCCCGTATTTCCTTGCGTTTCAGCGGTCTCTGCTTCGGCATGAGCAGCGACCACCCCACCAAAGCTCAGGAAGAAAACAATCAAACTGAACAATAAACGACATAGTTTTTTCATTTTAGTTTCCTCCCTTTCCTTTGGTCGGTCGAAAATGCAGGAAGACACCAGACATGCCAATCACGAATAGACACGCAGAAGCAATCAGGATAATCCGCATCGCTTTGGTTCCCCCCGTAAACGGTAGCTTGGTTTGCCCTTTATCAGGAACATGGACGATGGCGATATAGTTATAGGTTGGGACTTCTACTTCAATCGGATTTTTCAGTAATTCAAATCCATCTGGTGCCTTGGTTTCAACGATCGTGTAAAATCCTGGCGGTAGGCTGCCGTATTCCAGCCAGCCATCACTTCCAGTTCTTACTGGGTTACCAATTTTGTTTTCATCTTTGATCGTATTTGGATCATCTTTCTTTCCTTTGTATAATTGGAACTCTGCACCTTCTAACGCATTGGTGGTGCTTGCTTCGATTTCTTCAGGTTCTAATGTCCCGTTATTGTTTGCATCAATGACTGTTCCTTCTTCGTACTTGAAAAGTCGAATCTTTGATAGACGAGTTAAACCAGCGTTCACGTCAGTGATGTGCTGCACCTTATCTGTACCTGCCAGAATCGCAGGTAAATCTTTCAGTTCTGGATGAACATAGAAAGGATCGCCATCTTCATTCTCCTCTGGCGTTTTGAACGTATTAGGGTCTGCTTTGGAGTTCAATGGATCATACTCGTCCGTACCTTTTAATTGCTTAGTAACAATTGCCACTTTTCGTGTCACGACGATATCTCCTACCATAAACTCCGCAATATAATTACCTTCTGGAAGGTTTTCGAATTTGTATTTTCCATCCGAACCTGTCTTGATAAGGGAGTCTCCAGAATCATCAATAAATTTTTCTCCCGTCAAACTCTCTTTTACTATTTCTTTGACATAACTCGGATCCTTCAAACTTGTTCGATAGAGCTTTACTGGAATATTTCCGACTGGATCTTCAGGTAATCCATCCTTTTTAGTGCCAATCAGCCCATCATAGTCATCGTCGTACCAGACATAACCAGTTAGATCGCGACCATAAACTCTTGTCCAAACCGTTTGGGAATTAACAGGAAGATTCAATTCAGAGTTCATTGAAGCGTTGTTGACAAGAACATCTCCAGCCTTCTGTCCTGTTGGTTGAATTTCGATAGTTAATTCAATTGTTTTGCCCACAGCTAGTGAGTCATGACTTACCAAAACGGCTTTTGCATCTTTGATTGCAGAAATCGGTGTTGTTCCGGGTACATAACTTGTCCAACCAGAGATACTACTTGGATCTGTATCCTCATTAGTAGAATTGTTAGTAAAGCTAATTTTAGCTTTTTCATCATTTACAGTGATTTCTTTTACTGTATAGCTACCATGTAGACTAGTACCTCTAGTATCGCCGTCGTATGGCAACACTTCCAATAATTTGGAGTTTGGAATGGCAGAAGCACTTTCATTCACCATTTTTATCTTATACGTAATTGAAGTGTCTTCACCAGAAGGTCGCGGATCATTATCTCCCACTTCAATTAATGGTTTATCTGCCTCTTTACTTAAAATAATCTGTTGAACTAGATATTCGATAAATGTATCCAATGATGATCGAAGTGCTTCTTTTGATGTATCTTTAATACTTGGATCATCTGCTACCCACATTTCTCCAACTGTTTTAACTTCTAGCGAATTAGTGTATCCTGTGTCCTTAAAGGATAATTGTGTAATATCAGATGTTGTTGAAAAATTCACTTCTACACCTGTATTAAGTTTTCCACTATTATTAGAAATACCAGAAAGCACCCATCGTAATGTTGTTGTGCCATCTGGATTATTTACAGGCGTAGGATCAGGTAAAGGATTTCCAAGTGAATCTTTTGAACTTCCCAGTTTATAATGAATCCCTTTGGGTAACGTCGTATTTAGCGCGCTATCATATTCAACATCAGGACTACCAGTAAACGTTCCAGTAACTTTAATATCCACATCTTCATTCGTTTGATAAAGAGATTTTGCAACTTCAGTTTTCGTCGTGATACCGAATCCTTTAATATAGATTGATTCACCCGTCCAGTTCCAATAATGATAAGGGTAGGAAATAGGGTTACCAGAAGAATCAAAAATAGTTGGTTTATAATTCTCCGGTGTCCCAACTCTTGGGACCTGTTCTAAGACGCTACCTTTCTCATCTAAAAATTGAATTGCAGCTAATAAAACTAATCGATTCCCAACAGGACTCTTATCCCCCGCAGTTCCTATTACTTTTACCGGAACCGCAGGATGAATCCGACCGATTGTGACTGTTTCAGGCGTTGGAAAACCATCATAAAGCACAGCACTAATCGCCCCTGCTGACTGCGCTGCTTGTGGAGTATCATACCAATCATATTCTTGCAGCTGCGAATCCAGTTGTTTGACTGTCATTGTATATGGAGGTGAGTTCACTAGAGACTTTGCCACCCCATATTTAAAGTTTTCTTTTATCACTTCTGCTCCAACTCTTTTATTAGAAAATGAAACTCTAGATGTATCGTATTCAAACGCGCTGGGATCCCACATCAAAAGTGATTTTATTTCTCTTACACCCGGATTTGCTGTTGGATTAAAACTACTCATGTATACCTTTGTTCCTTTGGTAAGCTGAACATTTCCATCGTTAACAGATACAGCCCCTGATGCGCCTAGACCTGTCATGACATCTTGATCATCATCTTCCCTAATTCTTTGAGCTACGACCGGTCCCCCTGCAAATGCTCCCGGATGTGTTATAATCGTTGGATAGGTAATACTCGAATCATTAGAGCTAGTGATTCCATCATATGAAATAGAATCTATATAAAAGGTATTATCATAGCGGCTCCATCCCTGACTATTTGCAAAGTTCTGCGTTAGGCTACTGTCCCAACCAAAAACAAGTTCAAGACTGGAGAAGCTTTTTGCTGTTGCCTCAGGCGCACGCTTTCCCGTCATATTATAAGTATAGGGATTTAAAGCGCCAACATAGTTAGCATTTTTCATCAATGTACCATTATAACCGTTTGTACTACCACCGCTAAAATCTCCTGAGTCATAAACACCAATTTTAGTCAGATCACCTGTTGGTTGTGAAGTATAGATTTGTTGTGTTTTCGCATGTGGAATATCCAGCGTATCTTCAAGTTGATCAACATTCACTGTGCCATTTTTTGTCCAAGGAGCAGCCGTACGATCTTTGTAAGCCGGGGCATAACCAAAAATGCTAGCTGGATAGTAATGTCCAGTAGTCATATTTTGCGCAGGATTGTTGCCAATTTGGTAGCTTCCCTTTTGTTTGATTGTATAACTAATTTCCCCACTTGGAAAAGTCGATCCTCGATAATCGCCTGTAGAACGTTCTGGCAGAGAGTTTAATACAGTGACAATACCCATATCAAAAGCCTTGACAAATCCATTAACCATTCCAATTAATTGGCTTGGTTTTGTTTCTCCTCTCACCAATTGTATTTTCACAGAGGGCTTTGCTGATACAGTGGTTTCGGCTGTTGTTAACTTTGGTAATTCCGATGAATCATAAACTTCATTAAAGGTCTCTGTTTCACCGGTTTCAATATTCGTTGCATCTACAATTTCCAATTTGAGAGTTGGCTTCAATTTTTTACCGTTTGGAGATCCATAGACATTCATAAAGATTGGGACAAACACTTGACCGGTATCACTAATAACAGACTCCATGACTCCCTCTGAATATTGCGCTCCTGATCCACCAGCTTTATCGATATAAGTTCCATTTCCAATTTCCGCATTATTTCTTGGAACGCCATCAATAACCTCTACTGCATTATCAAGATTAGCGATTACTCGATAACGTATATTGGTATATTTCTTAGTCATCAATTTGTTTTGAATTGAAAAAGAAACTAAATAACTTACTTGATCAAATGAACGAACGATATCATTATTTTCGTCTTTATCATGCCCAGGTAAGTTATCACCATCAAAAGTCGATGTTCCTGTTTTAACCGACAAATTCACATCGCGAATAATAATCGGACTATCCGATTTGGTTTCTTTAGTTGTTTTCTTACTTTCTTTACTTGTTGATAAATATTGAGGCTTAATCAATGAGTCTTCTGGTTTGTATTTAGCCTTTAACAACTTATCTAAGGAGGCATCCGTTTTCTTTGTTTCTACTGCATGAACGTATTTATAGCTTTCTGGTGTTCCTAACTCAGGAAGCTTATTTTCATCTTTTTCATTGTCTTTAGAAGTATCTTTTGATGCTTCCTCACTTGTTTCTTCTTTTGAATTAGACTCGGTTGTTTTTTCTTTCTTGTTAGAACTTTCTTTTACAGTCGTTTCTTTTTTCTCTTCAGAAGTGGTTGAACTCTCAGTCGTTCCCTGCTTTTGTGCTTTCTCTGATTTGTTTTCTTCTTCAGATTTTTCAGGAGTATCTTGCTCTTTTGTTTCTTGAGTTTTTTCTTCTGATTTTTGACTAGCTTCAGTTTTTTCAGGTTCTTTAGAAACTGACTCAACTAAAGGTTTTGTTAATGATTCAAATTGCAGAATTTGTTGTATACGTTCTGTATCATTAGCATTAGAAAGTGCCACGTCTAGAGTTTCAGATGTATTTCTTTGAACCTCTATCCATTGCTTTTGATCTTTTTCAAACTCAAAATAGAGCGATCCTTTCGCTTCAGTTTCCATCACGCGAATAAAAGTTACTTTCTTCTCAGGTTTCTTTTCTTCACCTTTATAAAAGTCTTCGTCGTCTTCTTTTATCTTTTTAAAAATGTCGTCCACTTTTTCAGAAGATAAAGCCTCTTTGTGATAGATAGGAATCGATGACTCTTCTTTTTTATCATTTAAAATCTTGACTGAAAAATTCTGATCGTACTTCAGTTCAAAAATACCGTCTTCTTTAGCAATCAATTGAATTTTTTCAGACTCTTTTTTTGTTTTAACGCTTTCTGCTTGTTTCCCTTCTTCATTTTCTACTTGTACTAAAGGAACATCTAATGCGGCATTTAGCAAAGGACCAATGGAAGTAGCGATGAGAATCACTACTCCCAAAAGAAGAGTTATGGGAAGAAGAACTGCGACTATTGGCTTTTGTTTAATTTTTTCGCGCATGGTCTGTCCTTCCTTTCTGCCCCATTTTTAAGCGTGACGACGTTTTTTATCAATTGCGATTGCTGCGGTACCAATAGTGATTGCTCCGATCGCGATGATGATTAACAACATGGTGCCAGTGCCACCGGTGAATGGTAATTTGGTTTGTGTTTTGTTTTCTACGTGTACTGTGACATCTGCCGGATCAAGTTTGACTGTTACCTTGATCGGATTTTTTAATAACTCAAATCCATCTGGTGAAACAGTTTCTACTAACCAGTAATCTCGTTCAATATCCGCATGTGCCCAAGTAGGTTCATCGGCATCTTGTTTGCCATTCGAATTCGTATCGGTATACCAGTTCAATGCCAACCCATCAAATTGTGCATGACCACTTGCGTCTGTTGTGTCTGTTAAGAAAGTAACTCCAGTTGGTAAAGACGGAGTAGCAGAACCATCGTCATTCAATGTGTAGGATTCTCCATTTGAAGCAATAAATTTCTTCGCAATCGCATCTGCTTCACTCGCCGCAATATAGAATTGTGCACCTGCTAATTTCTTATCTTTATCTTCTTCGGTCTTATCAATCGTGAATCCACCATCGAAATACTCTGGATTGTTTTCACTTGTATTTGTAATCGGCTTTTGCCCTGGAATCAAATAGCCGCTATCGAATTTGTTTTCGATTACGCCATTGAAATCAACATCTGTATGAGTTTCATAAATGGCTTGGATATGTGTATAGTTGCCTTCAACCTTCTTCATTCCAGCTTCTGTTAATTCAATTCGAATGTCTGTTACTGCACCATTTGGATCAGTGATTGGATGAGCAGTTTCAGCTGTGCTGCTTCCATTTTTGAAAACAGTGTAATCCGTACCTAAAGTTAAACGCACTGGAGTACCGCCAACATTGAATACCTCTACATTTACATCGTCTAAGTGAAGTTCTTTTGCAAGCGCATCATGGATGTAAAAATGATTGGCATATACTTCCGTACCTGCAGTTACATCGATATCTGGTTGTGCAACTCCATCCTTATCGAATACGTTAGTAATCGTCATGTCTTCATTTGCTTCAAAATACAAACCAGTCGGTAATTTCACTGTTGCTTCCCATTGGAAAGGTTGGCCAGCTTTGATTGAGTAGCCTTTTTGATCTTGTACTGTTTTATCTAATTCTGTATCATTGACAATATTTTTTGGATAAACATGTACGTCATAAATCAACTTGTCTTCACTGTCACGTTTTGTCTGTGGCAAATAAGCAAAGAATGGCGCCATCGGTGTCGCTACTTTTTTCTCAGTCCCTTCATCATCTGTATACGTATAGTCTCCAGAAGAATTTGGCACTTCGCGAATCAAGTAAATACCATCGGCTGCTTTCCCATTTCCTACATTAAAAGTCGTCGTACCAAAGCCAGCACCTGTTGTATGATCCCCTGTTTTTTGTTTGATCGGGGTGAATCCTGAATCCACGTCATAATGTGTGCCTTCTACCTGCTTCGTTGGATCATCTAATTTGTAATAATTATCTGAAGCATCCTTTTTAGGGATAACACGCACAATCTCAAATTCTACGTCTCCCATTAATTTCTTGCCGGTTGTATCAGGTGTCACAGATGGATCGAGCTTTTCCCCATCTCCTCGCTCACCAAGTTCAGCTGAACTTTTGATTTCATACTTCCAAAGAGTAATCGTCCGATCTGATGTATCATCAGAAATCGCGTTTGTGCTCACATAAGGAACCGCTGGTGTTGCATAAGCGATTGATCCTAAGCCCGATCCTGCCGCCCCCAACATTGTCAATACACCCAAAGTCATTGCCGCTTTACTTATCCATTTTCTTTTCGTTTTCATAATAAGCTCCTTTTATTCTTTTTTGTTTTTTTCTCCTAAATTAGTTAAAATAAGTAAGTGAAAAAAGGTTGCCGCCATTTTATCAATTACTCACTTTCCCAACACTCGATGAAACGATCTTTCGTATTGGATACTAGTAAATATTTAGTATGTTTGTCCTTCGATAAACATACCTCCTTTCAAAAGCTGTAAATAAGTTCATCATTTTTGTTACTATCCCTAGCTATTC
>NZ_JAFLVR010000007.1 GCF_017315985.1 Candidatus Enterococcus murrayae
ATAAGAGACAGGGGGGCAGTAGAAAGAAAAGTATTAAATACTAAAAACACGGCTGCTTGTTGGTAGAAAGCAGTCGTGTTTTAAAAAAAGAAGCGGGTGACGAGAATCGAACTCGCGACGGAAGCTTGGGAAGCTTCTGTTTTACCACTAAACTACACCCGCATTAGTACATTAGAGAGTATAAACCTTTTTATTAAATCTAACAACTATTTCTACCAGACAATAAAATTGACAATTGAGGCAAATCTGATTATCTTACAGATAGTAAGTATTGATTTTAGAAAGGAAGACTCTATGAAGAATTTATCAACCGTTCAAAAGGCTCTTACTGAAGAAACAAATAATGTAGTCTTCATCTCCTCTGAATCATGTAGTATTTGCCATGTAGATGAACCAAAAGCAAGAAAACTTGCTGAGGATTACAATATTTCTTTTCACCATATGGATATTATGCATGAACCAAGGCTAGCCGGCTTCTTTGAGGTTCTAACAGTTCCTGCCGTTTTGGTTTATCATGATGGAAAAGAAATCGCACGACAAGCGCGTTTCATTGACTTCAAATCGTTGGAAAAGCTTTTACAACAATTACCCAAGGATTCAAAAGCAACAGATTATCAAAATGTATTCACTTAAAAAAGACTGAGCACATTGTAATGCCTCCTTATTGAGGACACTACACCTGCTCAGTCTTTTACTTTTATTTGTTATCTGTATTATGGTGTAAGAAATAAATCAATGTTTGCAATTCGTTGGTTAAATCAACGCTTTGGATAATGACATCATCAGGTGCCGTTAAACGAGCTGCTGTAAAGTTCAAGATTCCTTTAATCCCTGCATCAGCTAATTGATCAACAACTTGCTGGGCTTGTTGGGCCGGTAAAGTCAAAATCGCGATTTCAATCTGCTGTAATTTGATTTGTTCTACCATATTGTCCAATGGATATACTGGAATACCATCAACGATGCGTCCTACAATATCCTCTTTAACATCAAAAGCACAGCTTACACGAATACTGTTGCTTTGGTGAAACTTGAATTTTAACAAGGCACTCCCCAGATTACCAACACCGACTAATGCTACATTAGTCAATTGGTCATCATTTAATATCTTTCCGAAGAAATGCATCAAATCTTCAACATCATATCCGTATCCACGTTTACCTAATTCACCAAAGTAAGAAAAATCGCGACGGATCGTTGCGCTATCGACTTGGATCGCCTCACTTAATTCTGTAGATGATACTTTGGTTTTTCCAGCATTATTTAAAATACGCAAATACCGATAGTATAACGGCAATCGTTTAACAGTCGCTTTTGGAATTGAATGTTCTTTCACAATAACTCTCCTTTATCAAAAAAATTCGTAAATGTTGACTACTGCACTATAATAGCAATAATCTAACTGAAATTGCAACGCACTTGCTCGAAATTTTGTGAAAAAATCACGATTGGCTGAAATGACCGCTTCCAATCGCAACGTCCTTAAAAATATGTTAGACTAAATCCATTCGGAAAAATAAATTTAAGGAAGATATCCAATGATTTTACTACAAGCAAATCAGGTTGCCCGCTACTTTGGTGCGGATACGTTATTTGAAAATATCCATCTCGAGATTGCCAGTAAGGCGCGGATCGGTTTAGTTGGACGAAATGGCGCGGGAAAATCTACTCTACTAAAAATAATTGCCACTATCGAAGCACCAGATGCTGGACAAATTATCAAAAATAAGCAAGCCAGCTTAGGCTATTTGGCTCAAGACACGGGCCTAGATTCTCATGAAACTATTTGGAATGAAATGCTCAAGGCCTTTGATAAGGTGCGTCAAATGGAGAATCGAATGCGAGAAGTTGAAATTGCCATCGGTGAGACGCCAGAAAGCGATAGTCGTTATGCTTCCCTATTGAAGGAATACGACCAGCTTCAACATGATTTCAATGATCAAAATGGTTACGGCTATGAGAATGAGATTCGTAGTGTTCTCCATGGTTTCAAATTTGATGAAAGCTTTTATGATAAAGAGATCAGTACTTTATCAGGGGGGCAAAAAACGCGTTTAGCCTTAGCTCGAATGCTGTTAGTTAAACCTGACATCTTGATTCTTGATGAACCAACAAACCACTTAGACATTGAAACTTTGGCTTGGTTGGAGGATTATCTGCAAGGATATCCAGGGGCCCTGCTGATTGTCTCCCATGACCGTTACTTTTTGGATCGTGTGGTCAATGAAATATATGAGATCTCACGTCACAAAATCCGCCATTATACTGGAAATTATTCCCGTTATCTAGATTTAAAGGCAGCTCAGCTTGCCAGTGATTGGAAAGCTTACGAAAAGCAGCAGGTCGAGATTGAAAAACTGGAAGACTTTGTCGCACGTAATTTAGTGCGTGCTTCAACAACCAAACGAGCGCAAAGTCGACGTAAAACCTTAGAAAAAATGGACCGCCTGGATCGTCCAGATGGGAAAGAGAAATCAGCCAAGTTCATGTTTGATATCGACAAAGTGTCTGGCAACGTGGTTTTACAAGTCGAGGAAGCGGCGATTGGTTATCAGGAAACCTTATCAGAGCCCATCGATTTAGATATTCGTCGTGAAGATGCTATTGCACTTGTCGGCCCAAACGGGATTGGGAAATCGACTTTATTGAAGTCATTGATTGGACAGCTTCCCTTTATTAAAGGAGAGCCGCATTTCGGAACGAACGTTACCGTGGGCTATTACGATCAAGGTCAAGCTGATCTGCATGGAAATAAAACAATCCTAGCTGAGCTTTGGGATGAACACCCTACTACTCCTGAAAAAGATATCCGTAATGTTTTGGGCGGGTTTCTTTTCAGCGGTGAAGATGTAGAAAAGACGATTCCGCTGTTGAGTGGTGGAGAAAAGGCCCGTGTTGCTCTAGCAAAACTCTCTATGAACAAAGAAAACTTTTTAATTCTTGATGAACCAACGAACCACTTAGACATTGATAATAAGGAAGTTTTGGAAAATGCCTTGATCGATTATCAAGGAACGCTGCTCTTTGTTTCCCACGACCGCTATTTTATTAATCGTATTGCGAACAAAGTGATCGAATTATCTCCTGAAGGCAGTAAATTGTATCTTGGGGATTACGATTATTATTTAGAGAAGAAAAAAGAAGAAGAAGAAATCGCTGAATTACAGGCAAAAGAAGAAGCACCTGTTGAAGCGCCAAAGAAGAAATTCTATCAAGATAAGGAGCAGCAAAAATTAATCCGCAGTTTGCGGCGAAAAATCGAAGCAATTGAAGAAAATCTTTCTGCTTTAGATGAAAAGATTGACGAATTAGAAGTACAAATGAGTCAACCTGATGTCTTGAATGACCACGTCCAACTATTAGAACTGACAAATGATTTAGAGGCAAAAAAAGCTGAGCAAGAAGAACAGCTTTCCAGCTGGGAAGAACTCAGCTTAGAACTAGAAGAATTTGAATAACTTACAACTTTTGACCGATGACACCTTCCCTTTTTTTCGTTTTAATGAAAGAGTGGAGGTGTTTTTTATGAGGCGAAAAATTCGACCTTTTTCAATTTTATTTGGCTTTTTTTTAGTGATCGCCAGTCTAGGTATCCTCTCTTCTCGATTCTTTCACTTTAATAATGCTGTCAGCAGTCAGCAAGATTTTTCTGCTAGTGCAAATCAATATCTTCAGGAGCATGGGCAGGATTTTCCCTTATTGCTGCAAACTGACTCGCGCTGGGCGAATAAGGCCTATGGCAGCGGCTCTGATCAAAATGACCTAGCTACGAACGGCTGTGCTATCACCTCTTTGGCAATGATCCTTTCTTATCAGGAAAAGCGGACGGTATACCCTACCGAGATTTTAGAATGGAGCAGTAATCGCTATTATGAAGCCGGGCAAGGAACTGCTTGGTCTATTTTCCCTGCCTTCGCTCAAAATTATGGATTGAGCCTACAAAATCTTGGCAAGGATCAGGGCCAGATCCAACAACATATCAATCAAAACCAACCATTAGTAATCTCTGTCAATCCAGGTGAGTTTACCGATGTCGGACACATTATGGTGATCAAAAAGGATTTACAAAGCGATCAATTAATCGTTTATGATCCGAATGATTCACCAGATAAGGAACACTATAAACAAAAATATTCCTTGGATCAGCTGATGCCGCAACTTGCTAATGCCTGGGTTTATAACTAACTTAAAACAAAAAATAAAGCTGGCAGAAATATGCCAGCTTTATTTTTTTGGGGGTGCCTGCTTTCACAGGGGAAAAAGAATTATTTTTAGGGTTAAGTTCATCTTACGCCAATTATTTGAAAAAGCTATGAGCATTTTAAATAAAAGTTAGAAAAAAATGTGGCGTTATTATGAAGAGCCCTGCTTATTATAATTAACCAAAAACATTCATGCCTTCATTCTTTTTCAAGAAATCCAGCATGAAGGTTTCTTTTTTTAATGTTGGAGGCTATTTGATTTGATCAACTAACGTCTTAAGAATTTGATCCATCTTCTTTCCATTATCCTCTTTGATAATTTTTTCAGAAAGAATAAAGGAACCGCCCACTCCTAATACGTGCGGGTTCTCAAGGTACTCGACAAAATTCTGCTCGTTAATCCCACCAGTAGGCAAGAATTTCATATCATAGAACGGCCCGCTCAAAGCATTAATTGCTTTTAACCCTCCATAAATATCTGCGGGGAAAAATTTTACGATTTTGATGCCATACTCTGCTGCCAGCTGAATATCTCTTGGCGTAGCGGTTCCAGGAAAAACGGGAATGTCCCGTTCCAAGCAATACTCAATTACTTCAGGAACAACCGCGGGAGAAACAACAAAGCACGCACCATTTTCAACAGCGGTTTCAGCTTCTGCTAAGGTTCGGACAGTCCCTGCTCCCACTAGGAGTTTTTCAGATTCTGACAATCGTTTGATTGCCTCCGCAGCTAGCTCACTTCGAAAAGTCACTTCGATCAGTGGAACATCATTTCTCACCAGTATCTCTTCAGCTTTGGATAAATAATTTAAATCAGTTGCGGTGTAAAGCGGCAACAGTTTGGTTTGCATTAGTTGTTCATAAACCTGATGCTCTGTATTTACGGCCATTTTCTCTCTCACTTTCTACGAGATTCTTATTCTTTTCTTCTAGTAATAGCTTCGTGCAGCCCCTGCATATAGGTAATCCCCATCGCACGATCATACAAGCCGTATCCTGGTCTTGCTACTTCGCCCCAAAGCGTCCGTCCATGGTCTGGACGAATGACACCATCAAAGCCGACTTCTATTAGAGCCTCCATAATCGCATACATATCAAGTGATCCTTCAGTGGATAAATGCGCGGTTTCTTTGAACTTGCGATAGCCCAAAAACTCGACATTACGGAAGTGAACAAAGTTGATTCGATCACCAATTGCATGAACGATTTCTACCATATCATTTTCTGGGTCTGCGCCTAATGCGCCTGTACATAAGGTCACTCCGTTGTATGGAGAATCTACCATGCTGATGATGCGTTGCAAATCAGCCAAATTTTTGGTGATTCGCGGAAAACCAAAAATCTCCCAAGGAGGATCATCCGGATGAATCCCCATTCGCACATCTGCTTCTTCGCAAACAGGGATAATTTTTTCAAGAAAGTATTTTAAATTCTCAAATAGATCATCTTCTGTCACACCATCGTACATTTCAACTAGTGAATTGAACTTGTTCAAGCGCTCTTCTTCCCAACCAGAAAGCTGAAAGCCTTTTGATTGGCTGCTGATCAATTTGTACATGTCTCCTGGTTCCATATTGTCTACTACTGCTTGGTCGTAAAGCAAGGCCAAACTACCATCTTCATTTTCATAATTAAGCGTTGTTTTTGCCCAACCAAAAATCGGCTTAAAGCTGTAACAAATCAAGTCTACACCGCAAGCAGAAAGATTTTTGATCGTTTGAATGTAGTTGTCAATATAATGATCTCGTTCAGCTGTGCCTGCTTTGATTGCATCATGAATTGCGACGCTTTCAATTCCTAACAGTTCTAATTTTTCTTTTTCGATAGATTCTTTTAATGCCCGTATTTCTGAAACTTCCCAAACATCGCCTGGTAATTTATTCAACAATGTACCGACAACGCCGTTGATACCGGGGATTTGTCTCACATGATTTAAAGGAATGGAGTCGCCTTTCTCTCCATACCATCTAAAGCCCCATTTCATTAATTCTGGCCTCCTAGTCCTATTTAAAAGTCGTCTTCGTCATCCTCTTCCTCAATTTCGGAAACATGCCAAATATCTAAACTATCTGCGCCCTGTGCCATTATTGCAGGTGCAGCTTCTTGCACGGGTGTGCTCAAAATTTGGTGGTTGATCGTTTCCAGTAACATCGGCAGGTTTACGCCGCCGAGCACATAAACATTTTCTTGAAGTGCTGGATCTAATCCATTGGTAATCAAAACGGATTGATTGTAAGGACTAGCACTGACTAAATCTGTCAGAATGATTACCCCAGCATTTTGGTCGACCTCTTTAACAGCCGCTTCAATTTGGTTTCCTAATTCTTGGACATCGTCTCCAGGATTTAAATTGACCGTAGCAATATTATTGGTTGCTCCGACGATTACTTCCGCTGCATCCTTCAATCCATCACTTAATTTTCCGTGTGTAGCAATTACAATTCCTAACAT
This sequence comes from Candidatus Enterococcus murrayae, assembly GCF_017315985.1. Taxonomy (GTDB): domain Bacteria; phylum Bacillota; class Bacilli; order Lactobacillales; family Enterococcaceae; genus Enterococcus_A; species Enterococcus_A murrayae. Next base: position 6,654 of record NZ_JAFLVR010000007.1, read on the forward strand.
ATGCCCCTCCATTCTCTTACTGAAACAAACTCGTTACAGCAGTAATATTTTCCATGTTCAACTGCTTCGCTTTTAAATCGGCTGGATTTAAATAATAGGCGGCATTTTCCTGATCGCTTCTTGCACTGAAGAGATAACTTACCTTTTGGTCTGCCGGTTGATATTCTATCTTTCCGTTGATGTTTTTATCATTCGGTGATTTACCAACTAAATGTAACGGCGCTGATGAACCAACACTATCTAAATAATAAATTTTGCACTGTCCGCTAACCTGTTTCTGCAATTCCTCCAAGCCCTTATTGCCATAGCTGCCTTCATCTAAAAAGGCATAAGCGATATTTTTTTGCTTATTTTCTGCTATCATTTTTAACATCGCTAACAGAGAAGACGTATTGCGAACCAGTGTTTTCCGGTTAGATAACCCTTTGGTGATTTTTCCGAATAATACAAAGTAGCCTGCGTAAACGGCCATAATCATAAGAGTACTAGGTGAATTGAAGTTAAACGAATTTGGTGAAAACCGCATATAAATCAATGTACCTAGTATCCCTAAAAGGATCGCAATTATCGTGCTGAGCAAAATGAACTTAGTGGTCTTTTGGGCCTGGTCCTTGCGATTGAACAGCTGATAAGACCCGATACTTTCAGGAGGAGTATCATAGAAGGTACAAATCACGCGATCTGCCTGTTTAATGTTACCGACGTAGACATTTCGAGCAGCATATTTCTTTTGCTGGTTATATTCAATTACTTGAATATCCTTACGCATTTTTGCAATATCGGTCACCAATGCCGCTAGAAATCTTTTCTTGCTCTTTTCTGTCCGACGCAGCCGATAAACATATTGGTAACGAAATAGCCAATCTTTGAATACCTCTGTTTGCTCCATCTACACTCTCTCCTGTTCTTCAGTCAGTGAATTCTATAAGCCAAATTGTTTTAAAACATCCTTCAAGCTGGATTTTGGTGCCGATGGCGTCGCTTGGAAATAAATATTTTCGACGCCATAATTTTCATTCATGTCTTTTAATCGTTCCGCATCCTCTTTATTTAAGTAAACAGATTTGGTGACTAATAAATCTTTTTCGGGGTCCTTTTGCGCAATACCTCCGATATTCAACTCTTTCATCGGTACGCCATGTTTTACTAGATCGTAAATCACACTCACCGTTTTTGTGATCAAAATACAGTTATATTCCTTAAAATTGAATTCATCCCAATAGAATTTTGCTTTTTCCGGAGTGATTACGATCGTCTTCTGGCCTGTCCGGCTGCCAGCATTCTTATACAAATCGCGCATAAATTTATCTTTTGCTACTACTTCGTCAACGACAAAGATAGAATTTACTCCACTTTTTTGCGATAAGGTCATCATAACCTGTCCGTGAATCAATCGTTCGTCTACTCGAGCTAAGTTAATTACGCCCATTTAACACACTTCCTTTTCCACATTAAGTATTTTCTTTATTCTTCTAACAATGAAAAGTAGAATAGAGCCTCTTTTCTAAATTATAAGATTCCGACACCGGCTAAAATAATTAGAATCAAGGTCAACCAAAGTAATGCCTGGGTCACCTTCAGCCCTTTTTTCGTATAGAACCAATACACACCCATAACAACAGCCAAAGGTAGAATACCTGGCACAATCTGATCAAGAATTTCTTGGATAACGAATTTCCTTCCTGAGATCGCAAATTTCAGTGTCGATTCCACTTTTACATAGTTACCGGCTAAAATCCCCATCATAAACAAACCAAGTACGGAAAGTGCTTCAATCGCTGTTTGAACGCCCGTACTTTGCATCAAACCTGTTGCATTACGTCCCATTGTGAAGGATTGTCTAGCAAAGAATACACCCAACGCTGCTTGATAAAGCGCAAAGAAAACGAATGGGAATAACGCGCCTAACGCACTTCCTTGCTGTGCCCAAGGGACAGCGATTGCAATAAAGATATATTGCACAGTTCCTGAATCGATCGCATCACCAATTCCGGCTAATGCTCCCATCAATCCTGCTTTTGTGTTATACATCAAATCATCTTGCATCAAAATTTCTTTGTTTTCATATTCTTCTTGCGCCCGTTGCTGCTCCATTGAAGACATCAGGCCTGTGATAACACCGCCGCCCCAGCTCAACTGTGTATTGAAAAACAGAAGTTGCCGTTTGTATGCGGCTTTTAACGCATCATCATCCTTATAGAGTTTTTTTAGAATCGGCATCATTGCATAAAGCAATGATGGTGCCAAATAGCGTTCAAAAGAATGCGGTATTTCATTAGCGAAATGCCATCTTAAATACGCTTTAGTGACATCTTTGCTAGTAATTTCTTCAGGGGCTAGATTATTATTCGTTGCAGCTTGATTAGTTGATACTTCAGTCATATTCTCGTCCTCCTTGTACTTTCTTAAAATCCGTCATCATAATCGTCGTCATCATTGAAGGTGGCAGATGCGCTCTGGCCTGCTGATTCAGCGACAGGTGCTGCCCCTTTGCCTTTTTGCGATTGAACGAAGATCAACGCAATCAAGATTCCAAAGATTGCATAAGTTACCATTGTAATTTCAAGTGATTTCAGTACAACACTCATGAAATAGGCCAAGAAGAAGAAAACCATATAATCCTTTCGACCAATGACATATACCGTTGTTGCGATACCGATGGCTGCTAAGCCACCACCAACTACTTCAAGAATATGAATAACTACGGTTCCTTCTAAAGCATTGATCACATCTGCAATAATAGGTGCGCCTAAATAAAGAGCAATAAATACTAATGGTACAAATAGAACAAAGGAAGCGATCGTTGGATATAAGATAATTGAACGCTTGATTGCTTTCGCATTCAAATCTTCAACCGCCTTATCGGTATATTTCCCTAAGAATGTATTAATGAAAAAGCGGAATTGGTACAAATAACTCCCTAACAGTCCAACCGGTACAGCGACCGCAATCGCTGCTTCTGGCTTTAAATTACCTAATAAAGCTACTGGCACAGCAATCGCCGCAGCAATTGAAGGTTCTGCCGGCATGGAGCCACCAGGTGAGAAAACACCCATATAAATCATTTGCAAAGCCGCTGTAACGATCATTGCTTGCGCAACATCTCCCATGACGATTCCGACGATCAAGCCTGTCATAAGAGGTGAGAATCGTAAAGTCAGCGTCGCGCCGCCTCCTAACCACCTTGACATTACCGCAGCGACCCATAAAGCAATCAACAGACTCTGCATTACACTTAAAGTATCCATAATTTCCTCCTCTTTTAACTCTTATTCATATAATTTTCTAACTCAAAAATCGATTTCTTCAACAAATCAGTCGTTATTGGCAACGGCAGCAGATGAACCTTTTCTTTCGAATCAATGAATGCGACAATTTGATCGATAACAGCTTCGTCTTTCGGAAAAAGCTTCATCTGTTTCAAGGACATTGGTAAGCCCAGTTCCTGATAAAATGGCAATAACAGGTCGATTTGTTCCCACTTCTTTTCAACCGCCAGCTGGTAGAAAATACCGTAGGCAACCTTTTCGCCATGCAGGAAAGCATGGCTTTCCAAAAGGTATTTGCTCATTCCATCATGCATGGCATGAGCGATTGCGTTTCTAGCGTACTTATCCCCTAAACCGCCAACTAGCCCTGCAACCGCGAAGACAATCTCGGATAGATGAATAAATTCTTCTGTCACTTTGCCTTCTTTCATGTCTTTGATTGCTTTCGCAGAGTTATTTAAAATGGCGGCTTTACAAAGCTCTGAGGTATAGCCCGCTAATTGTAAGAAAGGTTCATTTATCAAATGCTCTTGCTGCAAAATCGCGTCAGACTCATACCATTTCGCAATCGTATCGGCTAATCCGGCAACAAAGTAATTGATCGGCGCATCGATGATCAACTTAGGATCCGTAATGAAAAAGGCTGCTTGTCTTAGAAAGTGCTCCGTTTTCCCTTCTGATTCTCCGCTTTCTTTGTACATGACCGAAAGTGGTGTCCAAGGTGCACAATTGCTGGCAAGTGTGGGGATCACACCGAAATTCACATTTAAGCTATGAGCAGCATAGCCAACCAAATCCGTCAGCTTTCCGCCTCCAACACCAATAATGAAATTAATCTGATTCTCATTTACAACTTTGGCAATTCGTTCTGCACCGTAGTAGCTGCATTCACCAGTATATTGCAGGAAATGAAAACGATAATTCTCTTCAGCTAAAAAGCTCAGATAAGGTTTGGCTTTTTCAAATGAGACCTGACCATGAACGACCAGTACATTTTTTGCTGAAAATTCTTGCAATAGCTCAGGGACAAAGTCAATCGCACCAACATGATAGCGATAAAACTGAGGACCTGCTTTGACCTTTAAATCGGTTAACATTTTTGTCCTCCCTCTAGCTGACTAATTTGCTGACTGCTTGAACGGAGCGCTCAGGTACTTTACCAGCAACCACGTCTTCCACGTCTCGCAAACATTTCGCTCCCATCTCCTGTAAACATTCCATCGTATAAGCAGATGTGTGAGGAGTCATCACTACATTATTGAAAGCCAGATAAGGATGATCTTTTCGACCAGGCTCTTCTTCTAAAACATCTGTTGCCAGGCCTGCGATTTTACCGGTCTTTAAAGCGCTGACAATTGCTTCTTCATCAAGTAATGCGCCGCGAGCGCTATTTGAAAGATAAACATTATCCTTCATCTGCTTAATCTCATCAGTCGAGATCATATGATAGTTCTCTTCATTTAAGCTGGCGCAAAGACAGATGATGTCTGATTCCTTTAATAATTCTGGCAGATCGACTTTTTTTGCTCCATAGCTTTCAATATGCAGGGCTGATTTATAAGGATCATACGCCAAAACATGACAGCGAAACCCATTCCTTAATGTTTCAACTACACAGCTGCCGGTATTTCCTACACCGATAACACCAACTGTTTTGTTAAACAATGTCCGTCCAACAAAATTGGCACGATCCTCCCAGCTATCATTCTTCACACTTAAATCTGCTTCAACAGTTTTCCTTAAAAGTGCCAACAGATTGGTGATATTGTTCTCCGCCACTGCATCCCGTTCAACTAAAGCCGGGATGATCGAAACGAGCGTGTCATGCTTGCGCGCTGCCTCAATATCTATATTGTTGTAGCCAATCCCATGTCTTGTAATTAAAATAAGTTCATCTTTATGATCAAAAAATTCCTGAGTAAAAAATGGTGTGACACTTGCAATAATGATATTGTATCCAGCCAACAGCTCTGCCAACTCACATCCAGCGATCTCTCCATCTACTGTAAACGAACGAACCTCGCCGATTTTTTCAAGTCGTTCCAGCTGTTCGTGAAAAATTTTGCCGAAACTACTTGAATTTACAATCGCAATTTTGTATTTTCCCATCACTAAAGCTCCTTTTTGTCTCGTTTGACTCTTCATGACTGACAAATCCACTTATACAACCACTCAATTAGCTATTCTTATTCGCCTCAGCTCCTTTTTTTCATCATTCCAATCGGTCTTCATATCAAACTGCCATATGGGAACCGATTTCTGATAACGCATTCAACTCTATGACTTCATTATACAAAAAATATTTTTTTGTAAACATAAAAAATAAAAAATATTTTTGTTGATTTTTTTTTCGTTTACTAGTATCTTATGAGTACATACTACTGAATAAAGGAGGGATGCAGATGTCTAGCCCTATTCACTTACAAATAAAGTCATTATATAAAGACTTTAGTCCGAAAGAACAAGCGATTGCCGATTATATTTTAGAAAATCCGAGCAAAGTGAGTCACAGCTCCATTAGCGACCTTGCTGCTGAACTTGGGATTGCCGATTCTACTTTTTTCCAATTCACAAAAACATTGGGTTTTAATGGGTTTAAAGATTTTAAGATGGCCATGTTGAAGCAAGAAAATGATTTGTCCGCCATTACAATTCACGAAAATGTTCAAAAAGACGACTCTGAATTAGTAATGGCACAAAAAGTTTTTGATTCAAATATGACTACTTTGACTGATACCAAAAAACTGTTAAAAGAAGCAGATTTAAACAAAGCAGTGAGAATGATTTCTGAATCACGCCGGCTTTACTTTTTTGGTGTGGGCGGATCGGAAATCGTTGCAACAGACGCCTATCATAAATTCTTACGATCTCCAATCCCTGTGGGTCACAGTACGGACTATCATCTTCAATTAATGGAGGCTTCTTTACTTACAGAAGAAGACTGCGCCATGTTTATCTCTCACTCAGGAAAATCCAAGGAAACCATTCATATTGCGGAAGCCGCTAAAAAAAATGGCGCAAAAGTAATTGTTGTGACTAGTCAGGCTAACTCACCTTTAGCCAAATTGGGGGATGTGGTGTTCATATCACTCTCTGAGGAAATCGAATTTCGTTCGGAGGCACTGGCTTCCCGGATTGCTCAATTAAGTATCATTGATTCTCTCTATGTGATTTTGATGTTCCACAATCGAAACAATGCTCAAAATACAATCTCCAAAGTTAGAGAAGTCATTCAAAGTCTTAAAGAGAATAGAACAGATTAAAAACATCCACTTATGATTGTTTGCTTTTGGCCAAACAAATCATAAGTGGATGTTTATTTTGTATTGAGAAAATCAACAACAATCACTATTTTTAAATGAATAACTAGCTCTGTCATACACTGCTTTATTCCGACAATTGCTTTTTCTTCTCACGAAAGCAAGTAGTCGCCTTAAGGAATTTTATAAATGAGAGACAGCCCTGGATCATTGGTCCTAATAGAAAAATGGCAAATAGTGTGCCAACTCCAAAGGTACTGCCTAGTAAAATACCGAAAGCAACAATAACTAAGTCTAATAGTACTCTGCCCTTTTGCAAAGATATCTTAAAAAGTTCGCAAATACAAAACATCATACCTTCTAACGGGCCCGAGCCTAATCCTCCGCTTAAATAAATTGCCGTTCCCAGCGCCATAATACAAAACCCCGAGAATGAAGCATAACTATTATTTTGAAAAAAAGCGATTGATTGAATAACTGAAGATGTTCGATTGATCGTTTCACCTACTAATAACGTATTGATAATACTGCCGATCCCAAGCATCCTTCGTTTATATAAAAAAGTAAGCAGCAAAAATAGTAAGCTGAGCAGCTGACTCCAGCGTCCAAAGGAAATCGTTGAATAGTTCATCAGTCCTAAAATCAAGGTGCTGACTGAATCAAAGCCTCGATTTGCGCTCACAATTATTTCGATCCCTATTCCCATTAAAATCGTCCCGACAATGACCCAAGATATACGAAGAAAAAAGTTTTTACTCATCGGCATCTACCAGCGCTTTTAACCGTAATATGAATTCGTCATAATCTTCACTCATACTCAGCTGCTTCGTATGGATCGGCTCTGAAACAATCTCAATAAATTTTTCAAAAAAGTCATTGAACTCATTGGCTTCTTTTTTGTTGATGGCAATATAGGCAATCAGCTTGATCGTGTGATCCGCCCAAACCAGCGGTTCTTGCAATGTCATGATTGCAACACCGCTTTTTGCAGCCTCTAGCTCCACCGAATGAGGTACCGCGATCCCAGAAGGAAAACTTGTCGGAGACATTCGCTCGCGTTTTTCTACTTTTTCGAAAAATTGATCGTCTACGAACCCTTCATTTACCATTTGCTGATTGATTTGTTTGCGGATTTCGATCGGCTTTAAACCAGCAGGATCAATTTGATTAAAATATAGATTAGGCAAAATAAATTTTTCGATAGCCTGATACATGCGCCGTTTTTCACGCTGTGATTTTAGCGAATGGATTCGTTTTTCAATTTTCTTGATGTCCTTACTGGTTAAAAATGGATGGATAAAAACGGACCCCGCATATTCCGAAGCTGTCTCGCGATCTGTGGTCAACAGTAAATCGTAATCGGCAGTTGCTGATTGCCACTTTTCCGTAACGAAAACAGTGATATTTTCTCCGAAGCGTTCTTCGATCTGTTTGCTCAAATTTCTGGCAATATTATGATAATCATTCACGATCAGCTGGATTGTCACTTGATTGCGAAAATGCTTCTGTGTTTCAAGAAAAGCCCCAATATGTAAAGCAATGAAGGAAATTTCATCATCATTGAACCAAATATCCAGACGATCTTGGATCAAGGAAGAGATGTACACCGCTAAATCATAGGTTAACGGATAAGCTGTTTTTAAATCCAACAGGCTGCTATTACGGGTGAAGGTTTCATAGTGTGAACGATAATACAGGCTCTGCAAATGAATCGCCAGTTTATTGAAAAATTCCTCATCGTGCAGCTCGACCAAATAGGTTCGCTCTACCTCTGCTAAAACATCCTGTAAAGCTGTGATGATTTTTTGATCTACAAAGCTGGATAACTGCTGATTGTTTTGCTTCGTCAAGGTTTCATTTTGCATCCCGATAAATAATAAGGACAATTGCTCTAACTCCGCTTGAGAAAAATGAATATCATATTGTTGCGCCAGCTTATCGCTGATTTCTTCAGCAATTAAAAATTCCGGTTCTCCTTGTTTATTTGCCCCGCTCTTCTTCAAGCTATGTCCCTGGCGAATGCGCTCGATACTGATGGCAAAGTGCAGGACGATATTATTCAATGAGTATTGATTGATTTGAATGGCGTGTTCAGTCAGGACCTCTTGGATCGTTTGCTGCAGTTTTTCCAATGAGATATAGCCGATCATTTGCTGGATACTTGCTTTTAGTTTTTCCTGAAGATCACTCTCGTTATATAAAAGTGAAATAAGATAGCGCCGTTTCGCCCTCTCTGGACCAGTTAGTTTGATATAATCCTGTTCAAAAACAATTTGAATCGCATCATTAGTGATTTCTTTTTTTAATTGCTGGATATCATTTTTCAGCGTTGATTCAGAGATAAAAAGCTTTTCAGCCAGCTCATAAAAATCTACACCCTCGGAAGAATGCTTCAACAGCTCCAAGAAAATCCGAGATTTGCGATCCTCTGTGCCATTCATTTGTACTTTTATTTCTGCATTCAGTTGATAGCCTAAATGGCTGGTCAAAATGAGTTCCGGATTTTTCTGATTGATCCTGGCAACCCGATTTCGGATCGTGCGGGTCGTACAATTACTAAACTCAGCCAATTCATCCGAGGTAATCCATCGCGCCTTCTTATCCAAGTATGCAATCAGCTCTTTTTCTTTTTTCGTCAGCACATTTACACCTCCACAGCTTACTCATTCTAAGAGAAATACTTTCTAAATCCTTATCGACTTACTTACGATGAACTGACAAAGAAAAGTTGATCAAGAAGATCAACTTTTCAATTGATTATAAAACTTCACCGTTTGTAGCAATCACCTGCTTATACCACTCAAAGCTGTCTTTTTTGATACGTTGACCTGATCCTTTTCCTTCATTGTCTAAATCAACATAAATGAAGCCATAACGTTTCTCCATTTGCGCAGAGGAGCAACTGATGATATCGATCGGGCCCCAAGCGCAATAAGCAATGACCTCCACGCCATCATACATAGCCCGCTTCATTTGAGCGATGTGTTCAGAAAGATACGAAATCCGGTAGTCGTCATGGACTTGTCCATTCTCCAATTTGTCATACATCCCGAAACCATTTTCTGCGATGATGATCGCCTTGTGATAGCGATCCCAGTATTGCGACAACGAATTGTACAGTCCCTGCGGATCAACGGCCCAGCCCCATGGATTGGCTTTTAAGTTAGGGTTTGGCGTGACAGACGATGGACTCATGGTATTTTTTGAGGCATCTACCATTTGGGAGTAGTAATAAGAAAGAGCCAAATAGTCCATCGGATGATCCTTCAGCAATTGCTTATCCTCAGACGTAATTTCTAAATGGATGCCATTCTCGGCAAAATAATTCAACGCATATTGCGGATACTCCCCTTGAAATTGAACATCTGTGTAGAAATATTGCATACGGTTCCGCCGTAAAGCCAAATTCACATCAGCTGGATCACAGGAATAAGGATAGGCCGTACAATCAGCCATCATTGTCCCAATCAACAGATCAGGATTAATTTCTTTAGCATATGCGGCCAATTGGGCACTAGCCACAAACTGATGATGAACTGCTTGGAAGCTTGCTTCCTCATAATTGTCTACAGTATCATAAGGAATTGCCGTAGAATTGAAGGGCTCAAACTGAATCAAATTGACCTGATTGATCACAATCCAGTATTTTACCTTGGCTTGGTAACGCTCTAAGACAACTTTTCCGTATTTAACAAATAGATCAATCACCTGTCGATTGTTCCATCCACCATATTTCAATGTAATTTCTACAGGTGTTTCATAATGCAAGATCGTAATAATCGGCTCCATGCCCAGCTCAATAATTTTATCGATCAAGCGATCATAATAGGCTAAGCCTTCTTCATTCGGCTCCTCTTCATCGCCAGTAGGAAAAATACGCGTCCAATCAATTGATGTCCGAAAGGTTTTAAAGCCCATTTGACTTAATAGCTCCAAGTCTGACTCATACGTATGGTAGAAGTCAATCCCATGGCGTTTCGGATAATAGCCATCTGCATCCGCCAAGTTCGCTTTAACATCAGCTAAAGACATGCCTTTATGCTGTTCCTCTGCAATTTCTGCGTTGCTCTTGTCTGGATAATATTTGTGCAAATCAGCTAGACTGATTCCTTTTCCAGCAACTTCATAAGCACCTTCGGCCTGATTAGCCGCAATCGCTCCTCCCCACAAAAAATCCTTAGGCATTTGATAATTCTTCAATGAAATTCCTCCTTGTGTATTCGTACTGACAAGCATCCATTTGTCCTTGTCTGATTATTTTTTACTAAAGGCTTCGAATAAACGAATGAGATGTTCTCCAATTAAAATTTCGCTTTGGGCAGTCATCAGCGTATCTTGCGCGTGGCAAAACAATGTTGAATAACGAATTTGCTCACCAGAGGCTTCCAACTGCAAAGTGTCTGTTTGGAGTCCATGTGCGATCACGACCTCTTTGCGGGCTTCTTTGATTTCTTTTGCTGCTTTTTCAAAATCCATAGCTTCTAAGCTTTCCAACGAATGGACCAAATGATCACGTGCACTGCCGGCATGAACTAAAATGTTCATTGACAGTTGATTTAATTGATCGTTGTCCTCTATATATTTTGTCTCTTCCATAAGCGACCTCCTGCTACTTCTCATATATACTTTTTTAATGAACGGCTTCTGCTTGAGCCTCGTCTAACGCGTCCTGAGCTTCTTGTTTTACTAAAGAATTGTCGTATGCTTTGAAAAACGGTAGGAATACGAGCCAAGTGATCACAAAAATCAAAGCGCAAACAACAATTGCTCGCCAATCCTGTGTTGCCAAATAAGATGTGAACGGATAAGGCATATACCATAGTAAGAACGTACTAGATGGAACATTAACCAATCCCAATGACATCGTCACATAAGCGATCGTCGGCACAATAATACTATTGATCCACATCGGCACCATTAAATATGGATTGAAGGCAATCGGTGCCCCGAAAACTAGCGGCTCATTAATATTAAAGATTGACGGGATAATTACAGCTTTGCCGATTGCTTTTAACTGGGCAGATTTGCTTAATAACAGCATCATCACGGATAAGGCTAAGGTGGTGCCAATCCCGCCCATTGAAGAAAATGCATAACAGGTTTCTTGTGTCGCGATATTCATAGCTTGTCCGCCATTTGCTACCGCTTCAGCATTAGCTGCTAAGCCTGACATATACACTGGATAAACGACTGGCATCATTACCCATCCGGAAATCCCGAAAGTGTACAAGAATACTGGGATGAAGACAGATAGAACAAAACCAGGATACGATTGTACAATGCTTGCTAAGGGACTGAAAACGATCAAAACAACATCGAAGAAATCGATCTTAAATTGAAAGGTAATCAACCAGCCAACAAGCAGGACAAAAGTAATCGGCAGCAAACTATTGAACCAGCCAACCACAAAGTCTGGGATAGGTGTATCTTCATCAAAAAAAGAATACTTCACCGCAAAATTCATCACGAAACCAACAAACAAACCTGTGATCATGGAGAGGAACATCCCTGTAGCTCCGAATCGGGAAAGAATAAACACTGCTTCACCATCAGCCGTCATCGTTGGGAATAACAACATCATGAACAATACCAATGAAGCCGCTCCTGAAATCAATTTTTGACCGCCATATCCCTTTTTCTCCATCAAATAATAAGGAATCAAAAAGGCTACCACTAACGCATACATACCAAATGAAAAGTTGCTGATCATAGAAAAATCAGGCATGCTGCTAAAAATATTTTTTAATAACGAAACAACTGTCACTAGCGAACCTACGAAAACCAACGGTAAAGCCACCATGATTGAATCCTGAATAGCGGATATCCAAGGATTTTTCACTACTTTATTTACTTTGGGTGCAAAGGAATTCGTCATAAAATTCATAATCTTATCCATCAGTTAATCCTCCATCTTTAAAATCAAGTCCAGCGCTTTCTCCCCATTCAATGTTCCATAAACAGCCTGAGGGATCACTGCCGCTTTGACATTTTTATCCTTCGTTTGCTCCTGAAGATCATTCAACATGTAGGATAAATGGGGGCCGATCAGCAAGTAATCGATTTCATTAATACGATCATCCAGTTGCGACTCACTTGCGGCTTTGACCGTCACCTCTACTTTTCTTTTCTTCGCTGCTTTTCTGATCGCCGCTGCCATAAATCCACTGGAGGCACCTGATCCACAAATTAATAAAATATTTTTCATTTTCTTCACCACTTTCATTTATTTACAAGTTCATTATAGGAAACCCCGAGTACGCTTCACAAACTTACTTTTTTCCTAGAGGTGGGAAAATCAGCTAGGCTTTCTGATAGCGCACAAAAAAGGATTGTACCGTAATCTGATACAATCCTTTTTAAAATAATAGCGGGCCTTCAACTGGTCTTCTAAATACGCATCAGCCCACATCCTCTCGTCAACAGAATGGTCTTTGAGGCAGTAGTTGTTGAACAGCTTGCTTGGCTAACAATAATGGATCACTTCCTATCAATTGAATCTGTCTACCTTGAGAATCCATGTTCTCTGCTAAAAACGCATAAAACACCCAGTTTTCTCCCTGTCTTTTGGCAAAAGCACCAATGGGAATGTCGCAATTTCCATTCATTTGACGAAGGTAGAAACGCTCAGCGAGCGCTGCCATATGGGTTTCTTCATCGGTTATTTTTGATAACAGCTCAAAAAGCTCTTGATCTTCCTTTCGGCATTCAACACCTAAAATGCCCTGTCCGATTGCAGGGACACATATTTCTGGTGTTAAGATCTGATAATCGGGCAGACGATCAAAGTAATCCATTCGCTCTAATCCAGCACAAGCTAAAACTGTACCATCCATGTTTTCTTTTACCATCTTATCTAGACGCGTCTCAATTTTCCCACGGATAGGCACGAACCTCATATGAGGATAATACATTTCCAATTGCTTCGCTCTGCGAATGCTGCTCGTCCCGATCACAAGCTCGTCTTTTGAATACAAATCAGCAGCATCCTTTAAAATTAAACAGTCCCAGGGCAGCGCACGTTTCGGTGTAGCAGCCAAAATAAGATCAGCAGGAAGATTGGCAGGCATATCCTTTAAGCTATGTACAGCAAAATCAATATTTTTTTGCTGCAGCTGATATTCTACTTCCTTAACAAAGACACCTTTTCCTCCAATTTGAGTTAAAGGTACCTGCTGCAGCCGATCTCCTTTTGTAGAAAGTCCAACAACCTCAATGACTAATTGCGGACAGAGTTCCTTTAACAATTTTACAACGATTTGTGTTTGTCTTAAGGCCAAGGGGCTTTTTCTTGTCCCCACTTTCAGTTGTCTCATAGTATTCCTCGATCTATTATTTTTCCTCCACTATTATAGGCGAAGGCTCCTGATTTTCCAATCCTTCAGATTTTTTCTTCATTCCAACCTTTAAGGCCAAGAAATGCATGCCCACTAAAACGCCTCCATCGCCGACAATAGACCTTATCTCAAACTAATCAGCATTCCGCTCCAAAAGTTCTTCAACTAATCATACCCCGACCTTACCCTTTTCAGTTACCATTAAACTTGCTTTCAGGATCGCCGTTTCGGTTTCTATTTGGTTCGTATCATCACAACAAGGGAATCTTCTAATTATTAAAAAAAGCCAGCAACCTTACGTCGCTGACTTCAAAAGATTCATTATTTTCTCTTTTAATTTTTTTGTTTGTGTTGGGGACTTTCCCTGCGTAGTGATGGCAATCTCAAAATCCTGTTCCTTAATGACCGCCATGTTAAAGAAATTGCTTCTTGCCTGATTTGTCGTGTCGTTGACAAGCTGCTCTGGGGTCGTTTCTTGGAGAATCAATTGGTTGATGCTCTCGTCATTTGTACAAATAAAGATAAAATGAAACTTACTTGTATCTCCTTTTTGGAAGCCGCGCTGGATGACAACAACCTGCTTATTTTCTGCCAATGCTTTTAGCTCCTCCGTGATGATAGGAGCTATGATCGTTGGAACAGCACCCGATTCAACCAGATTCTTCGCTTTTCTGGTCGCAATTTTTCCGCCGCCAACAATCAACACAGCAAATTCTTTAATATCGATTAAAACTGGATACATGGGATCTCCTCTATTCGCTCGATAATAGCTGAAACCAGAGCTTCACTATCCTGCATCGTCGGAAGCAAGACATCTCGCACTTCTCTTTGCTCTCTGATTTCATTTTTTATTTTCTTAGACAAATACTCTTCTGTAAGAAATAGCCGCTGAATAATCATGGGCTCACTATGCCTTTTTAGTACGGATTGATACGAATGATCGCCATAATAGTTGGAAGGATAGACTCTTCGCTTTACTTTTCTTTCGACTTTTTTAGCGATCTGCTCCAATTGTTGAAATGGTTCTGGAGAACGCGGTGTGCCATGTGCAACCAACAATACCTCGGCTCTGGAGTCCTCCACAGAATGAATTTGTTGAACCAAGAAATCCTCAACAGCATCTGTCGTACCCAAGGTAGGCAAAATGTGATATGGAACTTGCTTCTCAATTGCTTTTTCGGCTCGTTCCGGCAGATCCTCCTTTGCATGTGTTGCTGGAAAAAGCAAAACAGGCAAGAAAACTATTTCTGTCACCTGCTGGTTCAGCAACGACTGAATCGCCTCTTCTAATGTTTGCTGCATCCCTTCCAATAGCCCTAGTTCATAAGGAATCTTGAGATGTTCGGCAGCTTTTTCTACCACTGAAACATTCGCTGAAGATAACTTGTTTTTACGACCATGTAAAACAAAAATGATTCCAACCATGTCACTTCTCCTTTCTATCCAGTATCTCTCCAGTTACAAGGGAAGCTGTTTAATGGATTCTAAAGTTTAGAACCCATTAAGGAGCTCGCTGTCAATTGCTTGGGGCACGTTCCTTCATATTCATCAAGCCAAACCCTTATAATTTTCATTTAGTCCTGTTAATCGTTCACGGATTCACTATTATCATACCAAAGTCTTTGTAATAACCCTATAAGTAAATAGGGATTCAATGGAGAAGATTAGTGTTACTTAAAGATGTTTCCTTGCCTACTTTTGTTTTAATCATTGTTATTACAGTCTTTTTCAATATGGTGACCGTTTTTCAAGTTAGCTGACTTCTTATGTTCCGAGCAATCAAAAAAGCGTAACGAATTCAAGTCATTTCGTTACGCTTTTAGTTTAGATTGTTGCTAGGTATTCAGAGAATTTATTTAGGCCAGCGATCAGCTCTTCCGTGCTGCAGCCATAGCCGATCCGCACACAGGATTCAAATCCAAAACAATCGCCTGGGGTAAATAGCAATCCATGATTATTGATCAAATCAAGGCAAAGCTCTCGACTTGAACGATCAAAGTCATAGTAAAGCAAAGTGACGGTTCCCGCCTGGGGTTTTACGTATGAAATATGCGGCTCCTTCGCCACCCATTCATCTAGGATTTTTAAATTCTCACGAACAATCCTTTGACTTCTTGCTAGAAGCTTGTCCTTATTAGCCAGAGCAATGGCTGCTAGTTCTTCATCCAGCATCCCACAGCTGATAGTATTGTGGTCTCGATGCAGCAGACACTGCTCTAAGGCGGTTTTATCTTTTGTCGCGATCCAGCCTAAGCGCAGACCAGCCAGCGACCAAACCTTTGACATGCTGCTGACACTGATTCCTTTGTCATATAAATCAACGATCGATGGACTATCTGTCTCATCCTGAGTCAAGCCGCGGTACGTTTCATCAGAAAGTATATACGCACCTGCTTTTTCAGCGATATCAATAATTTCCTCCAACATTTTCTGATCCATCAACGAGCCGGAAGGATTGTTGGGATTATTGATAATAATTAATTTCGTTTTCGACGTAACCAGCTTTCTTAATTCTGCTACATCAGGTAAGAAATTATTTTCAGGTGACAAAATATGCTCCTTGACCGTTGCTTGAAATGATGCAGGGATTGAATAGAGCTGCTGATAGGTTGGCAAAACCGCCACTACTTCATCCTCAGGTTCAACCAATGAATAGAGGACTAAATGATTGGCTCCGATTGCTCCATGAGTCGTTGTGATCTCCTCTTCGTTGATCGTTTGATAAAGCGAAGCGATCCCCTTTTTGAAGCGCGGATTGCCAAATATATGACCATAAGTCAGACGCTTTTGGGCTAATTCGCTTAACGTTTCAGTCTTATCTAGTTCAGCAATCTCAAACAGCTCATCCATACTGATCGAGTCAACACAGGTTTCGCCGGTATTGTAAATCGCCTTATCCTCATGTTCATTCATCCATAATTCCACTTTAAACGGTTCTATCTTCATTTAATCGCTCCTTTTTCCAACAATCGATGAAAAGCTCATCATCAAATTTTTATCTTCTTATTATAGAGGATAAACTTCATTGTAGCTAGAAGGGATTCCATTTTTTTAAATAAAACAAGCAGCGTCAATACTGATTAACTCGATGAATGAGTGACCGAGCGGAGTACTTCAAAAAAGTCAGCGTAGCTGCTTTCGACTAGTCGCTCGATCTCTAATGTAGGATCAACAAAATTTTTAATATGGACACAAGAGAGTCCGGCATTAACCGCAGACAGGATGCCGTTTGGCGAATCTTCATAAACTAGGATTTGATCAGCTGGATGACAGGCGATGTCGATCGCTTTATGATAAATTTCTGGATCGGGTTTTCCTTTACTCACCTGATCTCCGTAAACACCAAAAGAAAAATAGGAAGCCAGGCTCGTATTTTCCAGAATCCTTTCTGCTTCTTTTTTATAGCTGGATGTCACAATTCCACAGATAACTTCCTTACCTGCCAAATAATCCAAATACTCGCAACACCCTTCAGTTACTGGAAAAACTGCATTCTTTTGTGCCCGCTTTCGTCGATCCATAAACTCCTCAAATAATTGATCAAACATTGGAATCTCACCAAAATGAGTTTGAAACAGTGTTTTCAAAACTGACGTTGGGGAGCCGACAACGCTTTGATAAAAATCTTTTTCTAAACAATACCCTTCTCGAGCCATTAATTCCCTCCAAATAGAGAAGTAGTAACGCTCAGAATCAATCAGTGTTCCATCTAAATCGAATAGTACAACTTTCATTTTACCCTCCCTAACCAAAGAGCACCGAGCCTTTGCTCGATGCCAATTTTTACTCTAGATTTGCGTGACGGTAATCCATATCCGACTGCTTCTGTTTTAATTCCTTTTTCAAATCAACGATTATTGAATCGTAGACTAGCCAGGACAATTGTTCAAAGGACGAACCATTTGGCTGGATTGACGGCGCTTTTTCAGTCGCCTTATCACCTGTTGAAATACCTGGAATTTGAATCAAAGCATCTGCCATTGTCCCAATCGGATTCTTCGGATGAATCGTGATCGTCGCCAAGCGTGCTTTTTCACTCTTGGCTTTTTTCGCCATATTGACTAATCCCTCAGTACGGCCCGAACCAGATCCGATAATGATCAAATCATTTTCACGAATGGAGGGCGTTGTAGGTTCACCGACAAAATAAACGGTGAAGCCTAAATGCATCAAACGATTAGAAAATGCCCGGGCCGCGAAGCCAGAGCGTCCCGCTCCGGCAATGAAGATACGTTTCGCCTTTAAAATCAATTCCTGTATTTGTTTCAGCTGTTCTTGATCAATCTGTTGAGCATCTTCGGTCAATTCTGCTAAGATTGCCAACAAGTTTGTAGATGGTGTCATCTTTCGCTTCCCCCCTCTACGCCTTGGTAAGCATCGCTTCTTTAATTAAGCGTGCCTCTTCTACTGGATCCGGCGCGTGAGTGATGCTGCTGCCGACAATAATAATATCTGGGTTCATCTCTACATACTTATCGATTGTTTTACTGCTGATTCCGCCAGCCACCGCGATTTTTGTCTTTTTCGCACAAGCGGTCATCACCTTCAAATCATCCAATGGCGTTCGGCCACACGCCTGTTGATCTGCACCAGTATGAACGGCTAACACATCCACTCCCAATTCTTCCATTTCAACAACCTTTTCTTCGAGGTTTGCCACACAGATCATATCAACAACCACTTGCTTTTTAAAATCAGTCCCAGCTTTCACACACTGTTTGATTGTCGCCACATCCGTTACGCCTAAAACCGTCACATATTCTGCTCCTGCTTCAAAACCTAATTGCGATTCATAATAACCGCCGTCCATTATTTTTTCATCCGATAGTATCTCTTTGTTCGGAAATTTTTCTTTGAAGCGCCTAACAGCCTCCATTCCAGAATCAATCACAAATGGTGTCCCGATTTCAATAATATCAACATGTTCTTGGACCTTTTCCGCAAAGTTTAGTGCTTCTTCCAATTTTAATTCATCCAATGCTAGTTGTAATTTCATTTTTAATTCATCCTATCCTTTAGTAGTTTTTCAACCCAATTGCTTGACCTTCTGCTTCCATCAATTCTGTAATCTCTTCATCCAAATCAACGATCGATAATGATATCCCGCCCATATCTAGCGAAGTAACAAAATTGCCAACAAAAACCTTCTCTACCTGATGTCCTTTTTCTTTCAGTGTTTCCAAGACTTGACCGCAAATCACATACTGTTCCATCAACATGGTCGAACCAAGTCCGGAGATCATGACTGCCAAATTCTTTTGCTCGTCAAATTCAAAATCTGTCAAAATTGCCTCAGTCATCTCAATCGCAATCTCTTTTGCGCTGCCTAATGGTTTTTTCTCGATTCCTGTTTCACCATGATGACCGATTCCAAACTCCATTGTTCCATCAGCAATCAGGAAATTCGGGTTTCCTACTGCTGGAATCGTACATGGTTTGACGCCCACGCAAATACTTCTGGTGCGATCCACAACCTTTTTCGCAACTTCAATAACTTCATCTAATGTACCGCCTGCTGCAGCTTTTGCTCCGCCAACCTTCCACATAAAATAACCACCGGCGATTCCGTGACGTTTTTCACGAGTTTCTTTAGGTGAAGACGCAATATCGTCTGTTGCTACCACATATTTCACTTCAATATCTTCATCTTCTGCCATTTGGATCGCCATCTTAACGTTCATTGTATCTCCTGCATAATTTCCGAAAAGACAAGCTACACCTCGCCCGCTGTCTGCCTCGATCATCGCATCTAAAAAAGCTTGTGCAGGTGGCGAAGCAAAAACCTCCCCAATTGCCACTGCATCGAGCATTCCTTGTCCAACATATCCTAGAAATGCCGGTTCATGCCCACTACCGCCGCCAGTGATGACACCGACCTTTTCCTTTTTTTCTTTGAGAGTGACTACTCGATCATTCAAAGTTGAAAGCACAACTTCAGGATGAGCTGCAGCATATCCCTTCAGCATGTCCTCCACGATAAAATCTGGATCATTCACAAAAATTTGCATTAATTTTATTCCTCCACCAGGTCATTTATTGTATTTATGAACGCCTCAATAATCAGGTAACAAGAAGTTGCCCCAGCATCTTGATGACCGATTGAACGATCCCCGATGCGGCTTGCTCGTCCAATCTTCGCTGGAATCTCTTTTGTTTTCTCAAGCCCTGCTTTTGCGGCGGTTAGTGATTGAATTAAACAAACATCGAATGGGGCATCATCAATAAAATATTTTTCGTAGGTTTGGATTGTCGGTACTAATACATCGATCAGACTCTTATCTCCCACCTTTGCGTCTGTTAAGTCAGAAAGATTTAGGTAAGCCTTCTGCAACATTTTCATTACGATTTCGCTTGTGATTATCTCGTTTTTCCTTGCCGCACTGCTTAACCCTTGAAAGAAGCTGCCGTATAAAGGGCCCATTGATCCGCCGATTTTAGTGACCAGCACCTGGCTGATCACCTTGAAGCCATCACTCATAGTGTATTCAGTCATATTGTCCAATTCTTGGCGAGCGAAAGTAAACCCTTTGTTCATATTGATTCCATGATCACCATCACCGCCATGACTGTCGACTTCACATAAGTATTGTTTGTTCGTTTGAATCGTCTCGATGACTGCATCGACAATGCGACTTGCTTCTTGATTTGAAAATTCTGTCCTCATGTTGGCCTACCCCTTTATTTCCAAAAATCGTTGATAGTTTTTCTTGATTTCTCGATGCATTCGATTTTCTAACGGTATTTTAGTGAAATGCACGATTGCTTCATCGATTCCATGTTCAGCTACATAGGCCAATAGTTCGACCGATTGCTCATCCTCTGGGTTATCAAATAGGAAGGCCGCTGCTATTCCTTCTAACAGTCGATTATTTTTCAGCTCTAACTCTTCACATTGGACACAAGGACCGACTAAACGTTCCTCCGGCTGCAGCTTCCGAATCGGTGAGCGAGAGACTCGCGTGATCATATCCTTGATTCCTGGTGTTTGATAACGATCCATGATGAAATCAATATAGTCTGCCATATCTTGTTCAGTAAATCCATACTTTTCCATTAATAGTTGTGCTGATTCCCACATCGTTTCACGAATCTGCTGCACTAAGTCCTCAATATGGAAGACATCTTGGATAATAGAGTAACCATGAACAAAGCCAATATAACCAGCCCAAGCATGTCCGCAATTCACGACATAAAGCTTTCTCTCAATGTATTTTTGTAGATTTGTTGTATAGACAGCATCTTTGATCGGTTTGTCTTCAGGATCTACCAGCTTCGATTCTTCGATCACTAATTCATGATCACGGCCGATATCGATCGTCTTTTTACCATCATGCTCTGAAGCTAATACCATGCGATCGACTGCTGTATTAGGAAATGCAGCGATGCTGTCCAGCCATTCACTCGCCGATGAATCAAGAGCAAGGATCGCCTTACGCAAAATCTCGCTGTTAAACATCGCGTTCTCACAGGCTAAAATGTTCACTCGTTCCCTTCCGCTTTCAGCCCGCTTCTTCAAACCTGCCAAAAGAACCGGCGCAATCTTCGGCAAATTTTCAGCCCATACTGCTGTGGTAATCACATCTGTCGTACTGATTGTTTCAACAATCTCCGTTTGATCATCAAGCGAAGACAAAGCATGGATCTGTGTTAATTGCTTCTTCTTGTAATCCTCATTGATCAAATATAAATCGAAGGTTTTCGTTTCATTGATTTGCTTGACTAACTCGCTGTCAATATCAACGATCGTTACCTCATAATCGGATTCATGTAGTAAATCAGCGATAAAACCGATCCCAATACTTCCTCCGCCAAAGTGTAATGCCTGTTTCATTAAACAACGACCTCCTCAAAAATTTTAAGAATCTCTGCTTTTGATGTTGCTTGACGTAAAATCTCCACATTCTCCATTTCAGAACAAATAGTTGCTATCTGTCCTAAAATCTCCAAATGTTCGTTGTTCTTTCCGGCAATTCCAAATACTAAGTAAGCTGTGTTGCCATCAAAATCAACACCTTCTGGCACTTGCAGCAATGAAATTCCAGACGAGTGGATTTTTTCTACCGACTTTACAATTCCATGAGGAATGGCAATATTGTTCCCGATGTAAGTAGAGACTTCTTCTTCTCTTTCCAGCATATCTTGGAGATAGCTTTCTTCGACATAGCCGTTTTCAACTAGAATTGCTCCAGCTGCTAAAATCGCTTCATTCTTGTCTGCATAACTCTGATTCAACTGAATGTTCTCATTCTTAAAAATTTTCATTTCCTCATCTCGCAATCTATACAATTTCATTCATTTTTACTAAATATGTTTTCAACTCACCCGCGGATTTGATTTTGGTCAACTCGTAGACATGATCGAAGAAAAGCTCCTTGACTTGTCTATAAAACTTCTGACTGAGTTCAGAAGCATCTTCTGAAGTATCGACCACTATTAGATAGTAATTTCCCAGCTGGTTTGAGCTCTCTGAAATCAGCTGAATACGATCAGCTGCTATTGTCGTGTTTCTTCGAATAATGAAGAGGACCGTTTGATTCTGCTGCACAGTCGTTTGAATACTATTTGTCAATTTTGCTTCATCCACTTCCAAAAATACGGCTAATTGTTTTATCGCGTCTCTTTTTTTCTTAACCTTTTTGGTGAAGACTTCTCTTTCACTGAATCGACATTCTTTCATCAGCTCTAGTATTTTTTGGGCGTAGAACATCTTTTTTGTTAAGTGTTTTTCAAACTCTTCGACAGTCATTCGCTTCTGCCGCTGGATCGTCTTTAGATCGGAATACTTATGGTTGTTAATTTTAGTTTGTACCAAAGCCAATTCTTGTTCGTTTAACAAAGGAGAGACTTTTAAGTATTCTTCTGGCGCTAAAGGTAAAGGAATCGTAGATAAAACCAGTTCGTAATCATGCACATTTTTATTATGCAGATCAGTTAATGAAATAATATCCTTTACATAAACCTCCGGTACTTCATATTCCAGACGACTGGTGAGCATTTTTGATGAGCCCATACCGCTGGAGCAAACAATCAATACTCGAAAAGCCTTATTCGACAATTTGTCGATCATCATCACGAAATATAGAACCAAAAAGCACAATTCATCTTCTGGGAAAAAGTCTTTGCCAAACACTTCCGTCGCTGCTTTACTGACAATTTCAAAAATGAATAGGTAATTCTTTTTAATTTCATCCTTCATAGGATTTCTTACAAATAGACCACTATTAATTCGTGTGACGGCCTTTCTTAAATGGGCAGATAAGTCGCGAATTTGCCGTTCATTCCCCTGCAGCTTCACGCCCAGCTGTGCTTCAACGTTATTAACCATCTCCTTCACAGAAATCGCACTATCGTTTTCAAAGCGCGGAAGGTCAAACGCATTTGATGGATCCTGTTGGAAATACAAATGGATGATCCATTTTAAATAATCCAGGAATGATTCAGGATGACTTTTTTCAGCTAAAATCGTTTTTTGTTTCTCAATCATCCGATGATATAATTTGAATCCTGTCGGGTTTAATTCGATGGCAATCGTGTCGATCGTATTATTTGGCAACACCGTCAGGTTGCAAACATCCAGCCACAATGACAGTAAAATTACCAACTCTTGCAGGTCATTATCGTCAATATCCACCTTTAGCTGACCAAGCAAATCATAAACAAAATGGAGCGGTTCTTTGATTTTTTGAAAACAAATCTTTTTGTAAAATGAATCCTTTGAATGCTTTAGTAAAAACCATGCGATAAATTCCGATGAAGCCACGTGTTTCGTCAAGATGTCTAAAATTAGAATATGGCGATTGATCATATCTGTCTCTAACTTGATGCCTTCACCTTTTTTAGAAATCACTCGAATCCCTTTTTCAAGCAGATTATCCGTTAGAAAGGCGACATCTTTTTTGATTGTTGAAAGAGAGACTAATAATTCTGCAGCAATCGCCTGCATCTTGATATAGTCCTCTTCCAACAACAAAATCAGTGTGATTAAATCGACTCGTTCCGTTACAGAAAGAATTGGATGAATATTTTGTTTTTGAAATGCTTGCTTCAACGCAGTTAAATTTTCCGACTTTCCCTGTATCTCGAAACCTTCAGCAGGAATGGAAACCAACTCCAAGTGAAAGGTTTTCAATGTCGTCTTAATATTCTTTAACTCTCTATATACAGTCCGTTCATTAATATTCAACCGGTCACTGATATCTTGTACCGTATGCTTATTTCTACTATTTAACAAAATCGTTAAGATAGAGCTTTCTCTGGTAGATAAATACATTTAGATTCCTCCCCATCATTAGTAGAATTCATCATACTACACTAAAATGAAAGCGGATACACCTTATTCACCATTATTTTCTTTGATGAACTTGATGAATCGATCGTACTCACTGTTGTCCAAGAAATTCTTGATTGTCAAGATGGGCACTTGTTTTCCCTTAGATAAACCTTTTACTCTTTCCAATAAAATCTCATTTGTAATAATTAGATCAGCATCCTCAGGAATATTGTCGACGGAAACGTTCTTGACTGTTACCTCTAACATGTTTTTTCGAGCTTTTGTATTTAACATTGACGCCCCCATGGCACTAGAGCCCATTCCAGCATCACAGGCGATGATTACATTTTTAATCAATTTACCTGCTGGCATAATAGCCGCTTCTTCATTTATTTCTGGAACTGCTGTTTCAAATCCCTCTGCAGAAGGGATTCCGGCTGGTTCAACCGCCAATGCCGCTTCTTCTGCTGCCAAGTCCTTTTTTAAACTCAATTTCAAGAAAAAAGCTCCTACTGCAAAGGAAACCAAGACTGCCGAAGCATACATCGCGATATTTACAACGAAGTTTCCACGAGGTGTCATCATTAATAACGCTAAGAAACTACCCGGTGAGACCGCGCCAACAGTTCCCCCGCCAAAGAGTTGTCCAATGGCCAGTGCTGTCATATTCCCTGCGATTGGACCTAAAATAGTAATCGGTTTGATCATGGCATAAGGAAATGCTACTTCTCCGATACCACCTAAGAATTGAATCAGCATTGATGCTGGTGCTGATTTTTTTGCCATACCTGTTCCAAACATTGAAAAAGCGATCAATAAGCCAACCCAAGCGCCACCGTTTGCCTCAACTAAGAATAATAGCGATTTTCCTGTTTCCAATACTTGCTGCGTTCCTAGTGGAATCATAATTCCGTGATTTACAGCATTATTTAAGAATAGAACCTGTGCTGGTTGGACAAAGATACTAGTCAACGGAATCAAATTCCGTGCCATCAACCAGTCGACACCACCTGAAATAAACGATAGAATAACTGCAAAAATCGGTTCAACTGCTACAAAACCAACCAAAGCTATCGCAAAGCCAAGAAAGCCTAGCGAGAAGTTATCCACTAACATTTCAAGTCCTGGTTTGACTTTCCCTTTAAACAGTTCATCGATTTTTTTCATTAATATTGCGCCGATCGGACCCATAATCATACCGCCGATCAACATCGTGATATCTGCTCCAACTACTACCCCCATAGTTGCCAAAGCGCCGATCGCACCACCGCGCTTTCCATAAACATTGTACCCGCCCGTATATCCTATCAATACAGGTAATAAATAATTCAAAATCGGTGGAACCAGTTCATTTAAATGTTTATTTGGTGTCCATCCAGTCGGGATGAAAAATGCTGCCATCAAACCCCAAGCAATGAATACACCTATATTCGGCATAACCATTGAGCTTAAAAATCCACCCATACGTTGAATTTTCGCTCGCCAGCTGTTTGCATTTGCAGGTTGCTGAAACTCCATTTTCTTTTCCTCCTTGAGAATATTCATTTTTCGAAGGCGCCTTCTGACATTAATTATAGGGGGCGTTATCTCGAAAAGCTATCGCTTGAAAGGACACCTTTGTCAGTCAGTCTCTGTCAAAGATACTCTTGTGATGGTTTTCAATAGTCATTAGACTTTGATTACAACGAAATATTGGAGGGAATTGTATGTCAGTAAAAGTACACACAAGAGAAATCATTGAGGAATTGAGAGCCTTTGTAGAACACGAAAAGGACGAGCAGCTGGATCAATTGGTTCATGCAATCTTACACGCGGATAGTATCTTTCTTTCAGGTGCCGGTCGTTCTGGAGTAGCCATCACAGGTTTCACAAACCGGCTGCTTCATTTAGGCTTATCGGTTCATCTCGTAGGAGAGATCAGCTGTCCAAGAACTAAAAAAGGGGATTTGCTAATCATCGGGTCTGGTTCGGGCACGACTGCTAGCTTAGTCGCTCTCGCTGAAAAAGCAAAAAAGAATGCTGTGAAGATTGCTTTGCTTACGATGGACAAGGATTCAACAATTGCTGACTTAGCTGATGTGGTGGTCGTATTACCAGGGGTTTCGCCAAAATTGAAAGAAAACAACCTCACCTCCATTCAACCAATGGGCTCCGCTTTTGAACAAATCAGTTTTTTAACCTACGATGGAATTATTTTAGAACTGATGGATAAAATGAAGGAAACAAGCAGCACAATGGTAGAAAGACATACGGATTTGGAGTAAATAGCAGCAAAAAGAACGGCAGGGAATGAATCAGACTGATTCAATCCTTGCCGTTCTGCTATTCTATTTCCCACCAAAGATCTTCATTGCCCGCACATAGTCTTCTTTCAACGCTTCCGTCGATCGATTAATGCACTCTTCTAAGAAGTACTCCTGGGAATCTTCCTTCAGGTACTCCTTCAATGCAGTGGCTCCTGCCTTATTTGCATAGGTATAATAATTGATTTTAGCAATGCCGTTTGCGATCGCCGTTTGATAATCTTCGGCATCAACGCCTGAACCGCCATGCATCACTAATGGGATAGTAACGGCCTGATAGATTTCCTTTACACGCTGCAAATCCAGTTTTGGCTCCTTCAGATAGATTCCGTGAACCGTTCCAAAAGCGATCGCCAAGCAATTTACACCTGTTGCATCGACAAATTCCTTAGCTTGTCTGGGATCAGTATAAATATCCGTCTCACCGATTTGATCATCATCGGGTGCACGTCCTTCTCCACCGCCTAAAGAGGAAGTAAAAACATGACCTAATTCTGCTTCTACACTGACACCTAAGCTATGTGCTGCTTTCACAATCTCTTTTGTCCGAGACACATTTTCATCAAATGGCCGATCAGAAGCATCAATCATGACAGATGTAAAGCCCAGCTTCATTGCCTTCATTAGTACATCGTAGCTTTTTCCATGATCTAAATGAACGACCACTGGAACTTTGCTTTCCTTAGCATAATGAAGCATGATCGGACCGATTTCTTCCAAAGGAACTAAGGAACTATGCCCTTCTGCGTGCTGCAAAATTACCGGCATATTGACTTCTTCGGCGGCTTGAATAGCGGCGCGAACCATTTCTAAATTGGGTACATTAAACGCAGCGATTGCTTGTTTATTTGCTCTGGCCTGCTCTAAAACCTCCTTCAAACCTGCTAGCATGCAACGTCCTCCTTCGATTGTTTGATTTCGGCAACGATATTAGCCGCTAATGAACGCATCGTTTTATAGGCCATACTGTCACGGTTGATATAGTTGGGGATCAGCCAAATCTCTCGTGTTTCATTTTCAAGGGACAAAACCACTTTGATAGAGCCCAATTGCTGCTGCTTTTTCTTAACCAGCCTCTCGATCTGCTCCTCCACCACTTGGCAATTGCTGATTTCCGTAAAGGAATAAATCTCCGGCTTCAAGTTTTCCTTGGTGTATTTTTTGTGGTTGGGCAGACAAATCTGCTGGTTCTTATCATCAAAAAAGATCAGTTGATTGATTTTTCTAGAAATTTCAAAGGATGTACCTGCTGGCTCTGACTGCGCATCCTTCAACATAGCCAAAAGTTCCTCTTTAGTCTTTGTTTTGATTGTTTGAGTGAAATTAGCGCTGACTTTTTCGTAGCATTGTTTGCAAACATAGCCGTCGGCACATTTGAATTTGATCCATTTTACTGGTGTGCTGCAAATCAAGCATTTTTTCATTTATCGTCACCTCCGAAACGCATTAAAAGCTGGGGCAGCTTTAAATACTTTTTATATTGCTGATTGTATTTTTCAATTAGAACCGGGTCTGGTTGAATCAGCTGTGCTTCATTTTCTGGAAAAGTGAAACTGCCCTCGACGCCTATAATTGCTAAGATTGCGGCCCCATGAACTGCCTCTTGAGACGTCAGCACACGTTTGATTGGATAGCCTAAACTATTGGCAAAAATTCTGATCCATAGCTCACTTTTGGCTCCGCCGCCAACGATCGTAAAATACTCTGGCTGTTCCTCATTTTTCATGGCCTCGAACAGCTGTCGAATACCAAAAGCCAAACCTTCTAATACTGCCAAATACATTTCTGGTCTGCCGGTTTCGAGGCCTAATCCAAGAAAAGCCCCTCTTAATTCAGGATCAGCGAATAACGTTTTTTCACCGTTCATATGGGGGAAAAAGAAAACCTCGTTCTCCCCAAGTAAATCCTGCGGAATTTCTTGCTGCTCCCCACCATAGTCCTCTGTTTTTAAGATTTTCTCCAGCCACCAGCTATTGATTTTAGCGCCAGCCTGCACCGTCCCTTGTGTGATGATCGCGTTATCTTCTTCAGTAATTCTAGCTGCGACATTTTTTCCCTTCGATTTTAATTGTTGCTTACGATTAGGAATGGCCACTACACCAGATGTCCCTAATGAGATCAACGGCTGCAGATTTTCGAAGCTGCCAGAAACAATTGCAGACGCTACATTGTCGCCTGTTCCTGAAATGACTGGGATAGTCTTGGCAATCATTAATCTCTCGCAGATCTCATTCGTCAATTCTCCAATAACTGCCGATGCAGGGTGAATAGCAGGGAAAAGCTCCTTATCCAGCTCAAATAATTCTTGAACTTCTTTGGACCATTGGTTGGTATGTAAATCATACAAAGAGGACGTTGAGGCATCGCAATAATCTGTCGTATAGGTTCCGGTCAGCCGTAATTTCACATAATCCTTTGCAATCAGAAACTTATTGATCCGCTGAAATTGCTGCGGTTCATTTTCCTTTACCCAAAGTAAACTGGCCAACGGACTGCCGGTTGAAACGATTTTGGCAATATGAGCAGACTCAGGGTGGCTTTTCAAGACCTGTTTGATTGCTGGAAGTGTCTTTTTAGTTCGATTATCGTTCCACATAATAGCAGGCCGGACAGAAAAACCGTGTTTGTCTACAAACACGGTCGTGTGCATCTGCCCAGTAATCCCAATTCCCTTGACCGTTTCAGCAGGAATCTGTTGGAACAGCTCTTTCAAACCGTTCACTGTGATCTTGATCCATGTATCCGGCTCGATCTCTGCCCAGCCATTGTGTGGCGTTTGATAATCGTACGCATAGTGTCTCTCAAAAATAGTTTCCAACTGCTTGGTTACAGCAGCCACCTTGATCGACGTGGTCCCGATATCTAATCCAACATAAACAGATGCACTCATCTTTCTTCCTACTTTCTATTCGTCAAAGGTAATAATCGTTTTTAGCGTATCCGGCCGCAGCGCGTATTCAAAGGCTTCGACAGCCTCGGTATAATCAAAGGTCTTGGCTAACAATGGCGTGACATCCACAATTTTTTTAGCGATCAATTGAACTGAACGATAAAAAGTCGGGATTTTCGGACTGACCGTACCAGTAATCAGCTTCTCATAGGAATGGACACTCCCCATATCCGTCGGTACAGGATCGTTTGGATGCAGCGAGCTGAACATAAAAGTTTGCCCGCCCGTTGCTGTAAAGTCCATCGCCTGTTTGGCAATTTGCGGAAGTGCGGTCGTATTGAAGACCACTTCCGCACCTCGCCCTTCTGTTTGCTCTTTAACGAAGGCGACTGCATCGACTTTAGTTGGATCAAAGGTTACATCCGCTCCTAATTCCTCCGCAAGCTTTCGACGTTCTGGATTCGGCTCGCTGAGAATGACACGAGTACCGGATAATTTTGCCAAAATGACATGGAACAAGCCCATCACACCGCCGCCGATAATTACGACATCCTGCCCAAACATCAATTGCGCCCGTTCCACACTATTGACGACACAAGCTAACGGTTCAGTAAATGCACTGTGAGTGAACGGTACCTCTTTCGGATATTTATAGAGCTCACGACTTTTAACAGCGATATACTGTGACATTCCTAAGAAACCAGAAATACCTTCTGGATTTTGAAAGGTCGTTGACTTCGCGACTTCAATACAAAGGTTCTCCCTGCCTGTTTTACAGTAATGGCATTCTCCGCAAGCAGGAATAATGTATTTCACCACATGATCCCCAACAGCAAAATGCTCAGGGTTCACCTCACTGCCGATTTCTACTACTTCGCCGCTGAATTCATGACCGCCGATTCTAGGATAGGTATACTTCATGTCCCCTAAATAATCCCGTAAATCATTGGTACAAAGACCGTTCGCTCGGACCTTCATCAACACCTCATCTTTTTCAATTACAGGCATTGGCAGCTCCTGGATCTCCAGCTGCTTGACCCCTGTCTCAACAATTGCTTTCATTTTTTCGCCCCTAACCTAAAATCCCAAAGAATCCAGTGACAATACCGACAGCTACAATTAGACCGA
Organism: Candidatus Enterococcus murrayae; assembly: GCF_017315985.1. Lineage (GTDB taxonomy): Bacteria > Bacillota > Bacilli > Lactobacillales > Enterococcaceae > Enterococcus_A > Enterococcus_A murrayae. The sequence goes on from NZ_JAFLVR010000007.1 coordinate 37,108, forward strand.
TGATCTTCAATGAAGACCAGCCGCGCTTCATTAGAAAATAAATCAGCATCGTAAAGGCAAACGGCAGTATATTCGGCATAACTGCGTCTAAGAATTGTTCTTGCACCTTGAAGGTTGTAGTGGAGCTGACGATTTTTAGTGCTACATGCATTTTTACATAGCTGGAGATCAAGCCGCCCATTACCATACAACCCATGATTTCAGCGCCTCGCAGAACTTTGTTCAAAATTCCCTTCTCTAGAAAATCCATGACGGCATCCGCCCCGGCTCGATATCCGAACATAAAGTTGGCATAGCTCATGCCCCAAGCAATCGCGATAATAGCTACAGCATAAATGATTGAGCCCCAAATCGTGCCCTTCAATGTTAAGTCAATACAGATTGCCAGTAAAATCGGGATCAATACTCCTTGGAAGATCGTATCACCGATCCCAGACAAGGGTCCCATCAAGGATGTTTTCAAACTGGTGATAAACTCACTTGGAATCGCTACCCCTTTTGCCTTTTGTTCCTCCAGCGCAATGATCATTCCAATGATACATGAGCCAAATTCAATGTGAACGTTGAAGAATTCTATTTCCCGTTTCATCATTTCCTTTTTCTTTTCCGGATCATCATTGTACAGTCGTTTTGAGATTGGAACAAAAACATGTGCAACCGCCTGTCCCATCATTCGTTCGTAGTTATAGCATGTCTGTGGTAAATTTTCCCAAATCAGCCAAGAACGGAATAAGTCTTTTTTACGAATCAAATTTCCTTCTGCCTCTTTACTCATAGATCTCATCCTCCTCTGAATCAGCTTTATTGCCTGTAGCCTGTACATAAATTAATGCGGTTAAGCCTGCAATTACACCCAGCGGTAATAAATCTAAGCCTGAATAAGTCGCTAAAATGAAACCTAAGAATAAGAAGACTCGCGCCTCGCCCTTAAAGATATATTGCAGAGTAATCGCTACCCCTAATGCCGGCATCATTCCGCCGATAACAGTAAAAATAGTCAACGCTGTTCCGCTCAATGCTTCGATGAAGCCAGAGATGTAGCTTGCGCCAAAGTAAGCAGCTAACCCACAGGGAATGATTGTAATCAGGGCCGTCATGAGCTGAGGAAAGAGAACATTGGCTCGCCAGATTTTGTGATACTCGCCCTTTTCAATATAATTATCTGCCACGTGAACAAAAACTGAACCAAAAGTCATTCGCCCATACCATACGATTGTTCCTAATAATCCGATCGGCACGGCTACAGACAAGGCTGTTTTAGCATCTAACCCGCCAGTAATCGCAAATGCCGTTCCTAAAATCCCTGCCAATGCCATGTCGGCTGGCATTGAGCCGCCGGCCGAGATAAATCCTAAATACACTAAGTTGATAGAAGCTCCGGTCATCGCCCCCATCAATGGATCCCCCAAAATAATTCCGGTAATAAGTCCGCATACCAATGGCCGCTGCAATGACCACAACCCGACGAAGGGCAGATTTCCTATTGCTAGAAAATACACGACCCCACATAGAAATGCTTGAAAAATCGACATACCTTTTTCCTCCTTTTTTTATAATAAATTAGTGATCTCTATCAAACGCTGTTCTGGTACTAATTGATAGAACACATGAACACCCTTATCTACCATTTGACGAATCGCTTCTACCTCTGCCTGATCACAAGCGACATTCTTGATAAACGGCTTACGTTCATCACGGATACCCATTCCGCCAAGGTTGACCTGCGGCAGCTCGATCCCACCTTCAACCAACTTGGCATACGTGATCGGTGTTTTAGTCAATAATAAAATCCGTTCCTTTTCGTTATAAGGCTTTTTCAGCTCCGCAATACCTTCTTCTGTTGTAAAGGCGTCTACTCTCACCTTTGTTGGTGCCAGCGCTTTCAATATTCTTTTTTGAAATGGATCACTGGCTACGATGTCATCGATAATCACAATATGATTGATACTATAGGTCGGTGTCCAAGCCGTTACTACCTCTCCGTGTATCAGACGGTCGTCCACTCTGGCAAATACGATATTTTTCATGTTTCTCTCTCCTTTATTCTTTCTATTTTTTAGTCTTCCAAATTTACAGCTAAATAATGATTGACATCAATAATCGTTGCAGGTGCCTCAGCCAATAATTTTGTACAAATAGCTGTGGCTGAATTGTCTTCATTCATGCGGGACATGAAGGCCTCTAATACTATTGGCAGGTTCATACCGGTAATATGCCGAATGGGATAATCCCCCATTAATGACACCACTGCATTGAATGGACTGCCGCTGAATAAATCGGTGAAGCAAATAATGTCCTTCCCACCGCCAAACGCTTCAATCGCTGCTTTGATTTGATCCTTTAAGCTGCCTATATCATCCTTTGGATACAAGCCAAACGCCACAGCATTTGTTTGCTCCCCAACGATCATCTGCGCACTTCCTAACATACTTTTGGCGAGATCACCATGAGACACAAAAATATAATTCATGTTCAATCCTCCTAATTTACCTATCTTCTAAATATATTCATCCAGCAGTTGGGAAAGATTTTCCTTAAAATTATCAAATGTTGGTTTTTTAATGACTCGTTCGACAAAACCTTTTTCTTGAATGATTTTGGCTAAATAATTCCACAACTGAAAAACTTTTGCATTGTTTTTTTCGATTGCTACCAGCATGACCAGACGTACTCTATTTCCATCAGAATCCCAGTCAAGTTCATTTTTCAATAAAATGACAGAAACAAAGGTTTCAGCCAAGATTGGATTGATTGGATGCGGCAAAGCAATCCCATTGCCAAAATAGCTGCTGCCCAGCTCTTCCCTCAGCTCAACTGCTTCTCTTAATTGGAACACCTTATCGCCAACCTTTGAGACCGAAATGGAGCAGAGCTTATCCAATACTTCCTGTTTCTTCGAAAATTGCCCAAAATGAAACAGTTCTTTATCAAATAAATTGACGATCTCAAACTTATCATTGAATCCATCGATGGCAAGCTTGATTTTAGAGTACTCCTGCTCACTCGGGAAAAAGCTGATTAGGATGGCACCCATCTGATCTGTCAGCTCAGTTTGCTCCGTTGTAAAAATGACATCATAATCCTCAATATCGATCGAGATGACTTCATGGGTATTGACTAAAGTCAGAATCGTGATCTCATTTGAGAACCATGTAGCGAATCGCTGCCTTAGCAGAATACTTTCACTGCGCTTCAAGCTGGTAATGATCAGAATTCGTTTCTTGCCAGAAATGTCATTATACTTCGCTAAATATTGATTGAAATAAATAGCCAGATAAGCGATCTCGCCTTCTTCGATTTTCTTTCCGATCGAATTCTGCAGCAAAAGACACATGTAAGCCGCAATATCAAAACCTAAGGGAAACGATTGCTTGATTTGATCCAATAGTTGATTCTCGTTTTGAATGTTGTATTCAATCCTTGTTAATAAAGGCATCAGATGCAGCGCCAGTGAGATTCGCAAATCAATCTCCTGACGAAAATCGATGTCAAATTTTTCGTTGATCTCCTTCAAAGCATGAAGAATAAAAGTGTTAACCTCTTCTGAGATATAATCATCCTTCTCATAATCACTTTTTCCTTTGATGTAAATCGCCAGGTTGATGATTTCCTCCTGGGAGACCTTAAAATAAGAGCGCTCGGCAAGCCGATGAAAGATCTCAGCCGATACCTCCATTTCAGAATCAAAGTCTTCCCTTCCTTCAAATTCCTCTGAGCCAATATAAAAGCCGCTGTTCATCCGTTTGATCGCCATTTCAATATGAACGATCAGATTCTGGAAAAGGGTTTCTGAAATATGGAAATGGTGCTTCATCAGAACACTGACTAAAACCATTTCAATATCTTGACGAAACATTTCCTCTGTTCCCATATTGCTTTGCTCCTGATGGATATCCAGGTGCCCCAGCTTCAGCAAGCATTTCCTTTTGTCGTATTCATTCCCACGAATAAGGATTCCGGAATTTCTTTTTCGTTCAACACTCAAATGATAATTACTAAGCAGCTTGTCTGCTTCCTTTAAATCTGTGTTCAATGTCGAAGAAGCAATAAATAGCTGATCAAGCAATTTTTGACGATGGATCGGTCTCTTTTGGTTCAATAGTAAAACACATAATTTTCTTACTCTATCTGATTGATTCGATTCACTAGCAGCTTCCTTTTGATGGATATTTACTTGAAAGGCCGTGTAATCCTTGATGATTAATTGGCTGCCTTTAGAGGCTACTGAAATTATTTCAGCGTAGCTGGAAGCGGCTAAGTGCTCGCGTACTTTCTTGATGTCAGATTGGATCGTACGCATACTTACATGAAACTTGTCAACAAAGTGGTCAGCAGTTAAAAAAGAGGGACTGTGTCGTTCAAATTCTTGAATCATTTCTTTTTGTCGTTTATTTAGCACTATATCCCCCTCCTTGATTTAAAACCTATTTTTCATTTACTTCAGTAATGATTGCTTTTACTCGCTCTTCGACATTTTCGATGGCCGATTTTGAAAGGGACATAATATCAAATTCATTATGATTGTTTTCGTAGGCTTGACCGAATGTGCGAATGAACGCCTGACGAAGATCAGAGCCGTAATTTACTTTAATCAGATTTTGTTTTTTCGCTTGTCGGACTTGATCAAAAGGAATTCCTGAGCCGCCATGCAGCACCAGCGGGACAGCAGAGAGCGCCGCGATTTCTTCTAGCAATGGAAAATCTAGATTCGGTGTCAAATCCATCCCGTGCACATTTCCGATGGAGACCGCTAGTAAATCACACTGGGTTCTTTCGACAAACTCTTTCACATCAGCAGGATTTGTTTTTGCATCCTCTTCAGAGATATGATCGTCTTCCTTCCCGCCAATCGCTCCTAATTCTGCCTCAACTGGAATACCGTAGAAGTGGCAGTACTCAACCGTTCGCCTGACCTCTTCAATATTTTCTTCAAAAGGTAAATGAGACGCATCCACCATGATCGAAGTAAATCCTGCTTCGATACACGCCTTTACATCTTCAAAGCTTTTCCCATGATCCAAATGCAGTGCGATCGGAACAGAAACATTTTTCATCGCTGATTTGACCATATCCGCAATGATTTTGGGACTGGAAAGCTTCAGGTTGCTAGATGAGATCGCGATGTATCCGCCTAGTCCCTTTTCCTGATAGCCGCGAATGATGCCGGCTGTTAATTCGTAGTTCGTCGTATTAAATGCCGGTAAGACTAATCCGTTTTCTTTGGCATAGTCCATCAACTTATAGCCATTTACTAATTGCATATCGTGCCCTTCTTTCTCTCTTGCTATCTGAATCATATCCTGAAAAAAGCGCTCTTGGTGCCAAACATTCTGCAAGATGAATCATGCAATTTTTCGAAAACAAACAATTCCTGTCAAACGGTAAACACTGGAACCCCTGATTAACGTAGAACTTTGAAGCCATTCAAAACATAGCTGCCTGAAATGAATTCTTTAATAACTTATAGCGATAGGAAAATTGCAGGATATATCCTGCAGTTTTTGTTTGTTAAGAAGCCGCATGGACAGCTTCTTAACAAACCTCTTTTTTAGCTGCTGACTAGATTGATTATCTCAAAATAGTCCCATGCTTTATAGCTCAATTCGTTTCTAACACTGACAACAAAAAACCTTAAAAGAACCGCAACGGACCGCAATCGTTTTATTACCAACGATTGCGGTTCACTACAGCGATTCTTCTAAGGCACTCCTGTTAAGTTAATACGATTAGCAGTTATAGGATTCAGTTAGCGACTCCAACACCAGATCAATCTAAAGTTTATACGCTTTTTACCCATGACAAATAAACCTTTTTACAAGAATGAAAAAAACTATTTTTCTAATTTCTCCATTTACTTGGTTTAAAATTCTTGATAATCTTTTTCTCTCCTTTTGTCAGCTTTTTACCGCCTGCTCTCGTAGTTGATTTTCCATTTTTAGGCGGTTTTTCCAGCTTTTCATCAATCACAGCTTCAGCTGCTAAAGTTGGCGACAGTAAAGTTGCCATGTCTCCTTGAGCCTCCTTTTCCGCCTTGACGCTTGCTGCTGGAACAATCCTTGAATCCATTTCTGTCTTCCTGCCAAGAATCATATCCGGCGGCAGTTTTTCAGAATTTTCCGGTATTTGAGCAGAAGATTCCTTCTCTTCCGAGGCAGGTTCGACTTCTTCAAAGATTTCTTTGATCAACACAATGAGCTCCTCTTTAGTCAACATAGAAAGATCAAAGCCTTCCAGCATGCTGTTTTCAACGGTAGCTTTCGTCGTTTCTGTCGTCACTTTTTGGGCAGACTGCTCCTGTGGCTGTTCCTTGGGTTGTTTTGTACTATAAATCGTCGTGGTGCCTTTGAAATCACAATCCATGAGTTTGACGAATTGACGAACGTCTCCCTTATGGAAGATCGTCAGAGTTGTCAAGACTCTAAGTATCCGTTTTGTTTCCTCAAGGGTATTGCTTGGATCGGCATCTCTTAGATTCCATGTATGTTTTTTTCCATTGGCATCTTCAAAGATCGAAGTGAGGGTATAGCTATCATATTGATCAGTAATGACAGCATGCCCTCGATCTTTTAGATACCCTTCATATAAACGCATCTTCTTTGTTGCTTTATAATACTTTGTCTCGTTCTTGAATAAACGCTTGATGATACTGAGCCATTCGTGCTCCTCTACATAGTCCTTGAAAAATGGGCAGAACTTTCTCAGCGTATCATTGGGTTGGGCTTGAAAAAGCAGCTCACGAACAATCTCTGGACAAGGTAGTGAGAAATCGCTTACTATTAAGGCATTTCTCAAAATAATCGCCACGATATATTCTACTACTAGGTCTGTGTTTTTCGTCTCTTCCCAAAATTTATGTACTTTCTTTTCAAGGTTCTTTCTATTTTTCATAGTAAAAATTTGTCGTCTTGTCAGCTCCATGCCCAATTGCTCCTTTTCCCTCACATATGTATGCGTTTTCCATATTTATCTCTATGATGCTACAAAAGAAGCAATTTTTGAAACCCAAATTGTTTTAAAAAAATTAAGCTTTTTGTGTATATAATCGATTAAAAACCTGACTATAACAAAAAAATATATTTCAATCTAATTCTTCGCGAAACTGTCAAAAGATTACTTCCTTAAAATCCAAAAATTTGATTCCACCACATAAAAACGGCGATAAAAGAATTAGGAAATAGAGCCTTTTGGTGATTATTTTTTTCGATTTTATCCCCCCTCTATGCAGTTTTTCTTCACCGACCTGTCGCTCACTCATAATTAGCATGATTAAAGTTCAAAAAAAACGAGATCTTCACCATTATGTAGTGAAAATCTCGACCGTATTGTTAGGCTTTTATTTTGTTTAGGCTTTTGATTCGGCTAGTCACACCGGATAAATTGTAGCATTCAGCGTAATCACGAATCGGGCGCTTAATATGATCAATCACATAGCGTTGGCCATCAATGTTGTGGGCCTTTAAATTTGTATACATTTTTTCAATTTCAACTTTCACTTCCTCATCATTAAAGGTATAGTGACCGGCGATATCTAAGATCTCCGCTTGAAGCTCTGTATCATTTTGCGTCATGATTTCTGCAACAGTCAGATTTTTTTGTTCGCCAACCATCCATTTTCTCCAACGTTCACTCTTGATCGCATGCTCCAGCAGCACATCACGTGTATTAGAGACCTCTTTGACTAACCCATATTCCATTAGCTTTGCTTCTACCGCTGCTAGATTCAAATAAGCACGAGTCTCTTCTGTGCCGTACTGTGGTGCAACGTTTGTCGCAGTGATTTGTGACGGTATATGTTCTAATAATGTCACATCATCTAAGTAATCACCATTATGCTCCTTCAAACCAACGCCATAGCCTTTTGCCATTTGCGCCAAGTCATAAGCATTCTTAAAATTGAAGGTGCCCACCTGTTCTGTTTTACGTGTTAAGGTTCCTGTTTGTCCAACAATGAAGGTCGGCATTGGCAGTCCACGTTTTTCCAACTCTTCCTTCAATCGTAAAATGAAGGTCTCGTATGTCTCTGTAGAAGTTAGGCCGCCATTCGTCTCTTCAGTTCCAACCTCATAACCGATTTCTGGTAGGTTGCGAACCTTCCGCTCTTCCTCGCAAAATTCAATCAAATCAACCGTTCGTTCTAATACAGTCTCTAGAGGAATCACTTTACCGACCTCGAAAGGATCTTTCGTTGGATCGATCATTAATAGATCAAAGCCTGCTTCAATATCTGCCACATAAGATTTTTTTCCCAGCTCCATCGCTTTTTCCGTTGGTAAATGATCATTCCGCTCTTTATCTCGCTGCCATGGTCCGCCGTGATCGCGACATAGATAATAGAGATTGTCATAGCCAATTTCTTCCGCTACTTCTTCCACTGCTTCAGCAAACGTAAATTGATTCCACCCATTCACATAGCCGCCGCCTAAATCATCCGCATCCACCTGATTACGACTGGCAATAAACATCACTGGATAATCATCGTCCCTTGATAACTCGAGAGTTGCCTGCACACAATTTTTTGACATTGGCCCAATTCCCAATAAGGTTGCACTCTCACCTGTTGCTTGCAGATCCAGCAATCCTTCTACAACTGCTTTAATAGGTAATTTTTCCATCTCGTTGACATCTCCGTTTCCTGTAATTAAATTTAAGTCCTTGTTTCTTATCACCTCTTAAGTATAGGGTGGAAGCATTCGTCTGAATATTACATTTCTCTGCAACAAGTCCATGCATTAGCGGATCCACTTGTTGCAAGATTGGGCAAAACTTGTTGCAGAGAAAAAGGGGAAATCTGTTATTTATAAAGAAAACGGCAAAAGAAATAGGGTGAACCCATTTTCCTTTGCCGTTATAACATTTGACTATTATTTTGCTACTTCGATTTGTTCATTCGTCTCTTTCTTTTTTTCTTTCGTTGTTTCATCAACCAAGCTTGGTTTAGTGAAATGTAAAATGGCTGCTGAAATGGCCGCTCCAACAATGATTGAGAGCGCGTACCACAATTTTCCATTAACTACCGGCAAGATAATAAACCCGCCGTGGGGGACTAATGCCTCTACTCCAGTGGCCATTCCCATCGCACCGCCAATAGCACTACCGATAATAATTGCGGGCAATACTCGTTTGATATCCTTTGCTGCAAATGGAATCGCCCCTTCCGTGATCCCGATCAACGACATAAAGAAAGCTGAAATACCTAAGTCCTTGTCTTCAGGAGTATATTTTTTTCGATCAATAAAGGTTGAAATAGCCATAGCTAACGGCGGGATCGCACAAGCGATTCGATGTGCGCCATTCGGTCCGTAAACACCTTCCGCCATCAAAGCTAATGTGAACGCCGTTGCAGTCTTATTAATGGGGCCGCCCATATCGATAGCAGTCATCGCGCCTAAAATCAAACCTAAAATAAGCGCGCTGCCGCCTTGCATTTGCCCTAGCACTTGAACCAGCCAATCCATCGCTGCACCAATCGGCACCGCAATGATATAAATATAAAACATTCCTAGTACAAAGGTCGTAACCACTGGAACGATCAGAATGGGCATGATTGTCCGAATAGTAGCTGGTACCTTCCATGTTTTACACCAGCGAACAAAATAACCAGCGGCCACACCCATGATCATTGCCCCTAGAAAACCTGTCTTTATTTGTCCTTCACCGATTGGATTGTTGGCAACAAATCCTAAGATCATCCCAGGAACCAGGCCTGGTTTTCCGGCTAATGAATTGGCAATATATCCTGACAGCAACGGAATCATCATCGCAAAACCTGCGGCGCCCAGATCATTTAGGTTTTGCATGAATGGGCTAGTGATCTCCATTCCGGCATCCGTGGCTTTCCCCGTAGCAAGAGCAACCGCCAAGAAAATCCCACCCACAACCACTGACGGCAGCATAAAGGATACTCCTGTGTTAAAGGCCTTTTGCAAGTCTTTAAAGAACTTGTTCTGTTTTTTCATTTTTATATTTCCCCCCTATAGTTTTTCTGCTGCATCAAGATATTTGGCAGGATACTTGATGATGTCTCCCGGATCGACAGACAAGGTTTTTCCTGTATCTATTTTCTCTTCAAAGCGTTCACTATCTTCCACATCGATTGCAACAGCCAAGATCAAAACATCCGCCTGATCGATCGTTTCCTGTTCCAGCTCATTTTCGATCCCCATACTGCCTTGTGTCTCTACCTGCACTTCATAACCGCGTTTTCTACATTCCTTTTCAATAGCTTCTTGCGCCATATACGTATGCGCGATCCCTGTTGGACATGCTGTTACTGCTACTACTTTCATTCTAAGAACCTCCATATTCCTATTCATTCACTCATTTTAAGTTTTGGTGCTGACACTTTCTAAATGTCAATCGAGCGTAATTGTTCATATACATTGTTTTTATCTGTTTCTGTCAATAATTTTTCTCTAAACGTCTCGTCTAATAGCTTCTTACTTAACTGTGAAATGAATTTTAGATGCATTGTTCCCTCACTGTTTTTAGGAACGCCAATTAAAAAGACCAGTTGAACTTTGTCATCACTTTCCTGGATCCAGTGAAAGCCTTTATTGGTCCTGACAAAGGCGATGAAGGGCTGCAAAACGGTTTCATTTTTTCCATGGGGAATCGCGATACCATAACCGATCGCAGTAGAAACCTCTTGTTCTCGTTTCTTGACTGCCTGAAACAAGATTTCCGAATCCTCCACGTATCCAATAAATTCTGCAACGTCAACAATATGCTGTATGACCTCATCTTGATTATCCAAATCACTGTCTAAAAAAATTAAATCATTCGTAATGACACTTCTGCCGCTCTCCTGCACGTTATCCACACTAATCACTCCCAAGTTTTCTGAATGCCCCTTCGTTTGAGGTTGCTTCCCGCAATTGTTTTAATTGTTCACCATTGTCAATGATGTTATAAATATCCGATAGAATATTTCTTGTTTGATACGTATCCTCTTTCGCAATACAAATCAAAAAGATCAGATCGACATAGTATTTATTCCATTTAAATTTCTTTTTGTTCTTTATCAAAACGATGATCGTTTTATTGACCGCTGTTGAATTGCCGTGAGGAACTGCTGTTCCAGAAGGGAGATCAGTGCCGCCCAATGCTTCTCGTTCTTGAACAGTTTGAATAAATTGCCGATCCACAAAATTCTTCTCAACTAAAAGGGTCCCGATCTGTTCGATCAACTCTTCCTTAGAAGTAAAATCCGTATTTACAAAAATAAATTCTTTAGCGACAAATTTTATCAGATGGTGTGCTCGGACTAAATCGATCACTTTTTCATCTGTATCAGGTAATAAATTTGAGGTTTTTATACGTTCTATGTCCTCTTTCGTCAAAAATGGCGAGACCTGGATCACTTCTTTTTCAGGTATGTCAATCTTAGTTGTAGAAATGATCAAATCATACTCATCAATAGCCAGTTGTTCTACTTCAGCAACGGAAGCAACTTCAAATGTATCCAATGAAGGCAAGATACTTTTTATTCGATTGATCAGCAGCTCCGAAGTAGCAATCCCCATTTGACAAACGATCAAAATTTTTCGATTCATCCGTGCTCGTTCGATTGCGGCCTGAAAATACATAGTCAAAAAAGCAATCTCATCTTCATTAAAACTAATGCCTAACTCTTCTTCATAGCCACTAAGCACGACCCAAATAACATTGAAGGTCAAAGAGAACTCGTTTTTGATCTGAGTGGTAAAGGGATTTTCTGTTTTGTTGTTTGTTTTTAACCGATAGATCATTGGCGGAATATGATTTTTTAGCTGTTCCTCCAGCTTTTGATCACCGGCAAAATCAATGTTCAAGGCTGCCGATACTCTAGCAAGCAGTCGTTCAACGATCACTTCGTCAATTTCATCATCCGGTAATGTTTCAAAGCGATTTGAAATCAGCTGCAAGGATAAATAGTGAACATCCTCATTTGTATAAGACAGCTCCAAACGCAAAGCTGCTTTATGCAGCATTCGGACCGCACTTTCCTCAAAGAAAATCATCGCTTCATTAGCATCCGCTTGTTGATATTCTTCAATGTGATGCCCATTAGCTATCCGATAAACCAAGATAATAAAAATACTCAAGATATTTTGCACATAGTAATCAGAAATCGCATTCACATTTTCTCGAATATACGTGTATAAAATATTCGAGCAAGCGCTGATCAAGGTCTCCCCGTAGTAATCGTTCAATAATTTAATTTTCTCAGCAATGTCTTCGTCTAAATAAATCTCAGAATTACTTAACAAGTAGCGATTGAACTGAAGCATCGCTTTTTGAATATCTTCTTCTGTCCCTATCAGTGAAGTTCCATGAACATCACTGCACAATTTGATCTCGGAACCGACATTCAAAATCTTCATAATGAACTCAAAATCCTTGATGATAGAGGTTTTGCTCACCATGAAGCACTCAGACAAATAGTTAAAACTGACCACCTTCTCTTTAAAAAGCAAGAGGTTCAAAATTTCAATTCTGCGATTGAACGTATTGTAGATGTCACTTCCTTCATTTTTTTCTCTGATCACGCCAACTTCTTTGAAACGTTTCAGCGCGACGCCGACACCGCGCTTTTTTTCAAGATATTCTCCCGAGCTTTGGAGATATTCGTCAATGATCCCCAGTTCGCTATGCGTTGTTCGTTTAGAAACACCCAGTTGACTGGCAAAATATCCTACTGTCTGAAAGTCACTTTGTTGCATCAGCAACTCCAGTAACTCTTTTTGTCTTTTTGTAAGCATAATGATAAACACTTCCTTACTATCTGAAATAAAGGCCTTAATTTTTGATAGCGTTATCATGATCATGACCTTATTATAGTTTGAGTATTTGATTTTAGATATTACATTTCATTGCAACAAGTCGCTACAACATCCAAGATACTTGTTGCAGAGAAACCTCTGATTTTGTTGCAATAGCGCATTCATCCATTCAAAAAAACAAGTGAGCAATAAGTAGAGGTCACTTGGTTTTCCTGTTCCAATCCAATGATAAGTTTTTCTTTCAAGCAAAAAAAGCTTAGAAGACGAAAGCATCTTCTAAGCACTTAATTATTCTCGTATTTTTTTATGAAAATCGATCAACTTGTGACAAAATCTAACTTGCCAGCAACTTTGACTTTGATATTAACCGCCTGCTTGGGTAAATAGGCTAAAGGAATCACTTCTACAAAGATTGTTTTAAGCGAGTCTTTGGAAGCTCCTGAGCGGATCGCTTCCTGTTCCGCCGCGGCGATGGCTATCGCCACTGTCTCCTCTTGCGTTTGTTTTTCTAATGAATACACAGAGTTTACCTCGCCTGAAACTTCTCCCAAGGCAGCTCCAATCGCATTAGCTGCATCATAATTCTCTGGAACGAGCACCTGTGAAACACCATTCATCTCTTTAGGCAAAATAATGCTTCCGCCTCCAACTAAAATAACTGGTATTTCTGTGCTATCTGTTTTCATCTGATCAATTGCATCTTCAATCAGCTCTTTTATTTTCTTTTTGGATTCACTGATCAATGCGGTGTCCAGCTCTTGAGAAATAGCACCAGTAACTGGATGCTCTGTTTGATTCGCGATTGCGACATCAGTTGCACACAAAGTCGTGCCGCCAAAGGACAAGCTTTCTTCCAAAATACGATAGCCTAAGCTTTCTGGACCAACAGTAAGTTCCTCTGCTAAATGAATAATTGTTCCACCGCCTAATCCAATCGAAAGAACATCTGGCATGCGAAAGTTGGTTCGAATGCCGCCAATAAGTGTAGCCAGTGAAGATTCTCGAGGAAATCCTTTTTTCAACACACCAATATCAGTAGTGGTTCCCCCAACATCGACAACTAAAGCATCCTCCAAACGACTTAAGTGCGCAGCTCCTCGAATGGAGTTGGTTGGGCCGCAGCCGATTGTCAACACCGGGTAGCTCAGTGCTTTTTCTAAATCCATCAATGTTCCGTCATTTTGACAAATAAATACATCCGCAGTGATCTGATTATTACTCAATGCTTGTTTTAAGCCCTGAATCATTTTAATGATCGTTTGGGTAAGTGCTGCGTTCAAGATACTCGCATTTTCTCTTTCCAATAATCCAACTGAGCCGATCTCACTAGATAACGTTACTGGAACACCGAGCTCTTGTTCAACGATCCTTGCTGCCTGCTTTTCTTGTTCGTTATTTACAGGAGAAAAAACACCTACTACCGCGACCGCTTCGACCTTGCCCTTCATCTGCTGACAAACTTGTCGAATCTCCTCTTCGTCCACTTCAGCGATCTTATTTCCGTTGTACTCATAGCCACCAGAGACAATTGCAGATTGAGCCATCATTTTACTTGCTAGATCTTCTGGCCAGCCAATCATTGGAGCAACTGCTGTCGTAGCCGGCTTCGCTAAACGAATGATTCCAATCTTGCTCAGCTCTTTTCGTTGGACAATCGCATTCGTGCAATGAGTCGTTCCTAGCATTACGACACTGATTTTTTCTGTCGGAATCTTTGTTTCCTGTAAAATTTTTTGAATGGCAATATCAATGCCTTCACTGACATCATCCATTGTAGGACTCTTGATTTTCCCTACGCAGCGCAACTCTTCATCTAAAATCGCGCAATCTGTATTTGTTCCGCCAACATCGATCCCTAATCTATACATGCACCTTTTCTCCCATCAATTCTTCCACTGGTTTGTAGTCTACTTCATAACCAAAATATTTGGGACCAGCCACCTCAAGCCCCTTTGCTGTCCGCCATTTTGAATCACAAGGTAACGCAATCACATGAATACGGGCGCCATAACGCAGTGTTTCTGTTGTAATCGGCCGCCCTGTTTCATAATCCAACGCACAAATCAAATCCGGTGTGGAGGCTAGAACAACTCCATCCTTTTTAGCCAGCAGCAGTTCATTTTGGAAAAGAATTTCCAGCTCTTCGCCTTTATTGTGATTGATTCCGGTAAACGCAGCTCTTCCTCGCGTAAAGCCGCCTGCAACGTTTCGTTCAATATGACTGATTTTCCCTTCAAACAAAGAAAATCCGGCTAAACGCTCCAGTAATCTTTCGACTGGAGGAACTGACTCATTTAACGTAGTTAACTCCTCGCCGATTTCCTTCGCCAAGCTCAATGTCCCGCGAATCCCGCATTCTTTAACGATTTTCCCAGAAAAAACATTGTCGACCATATTGGCATTACCACCCATAACGTCCGTGACAGCGCGAGCGATCTTTTCAGACCATTCACCGTCCTTCGGATAATAGACGATTCGATTTCCTTGGCTGTCTGCCATTGCGACGATTTCTGGTTGATAGCCCTTCAAAAAGAACGTCACCATTTGCGATTCTGGAAATGCACGACCCATCGCATCAGCGTCAACGATCGGCAGCCCCATCTTCGCCGCACAAGCAATCGGTAATAAAGAGTTTCCTCCGCCAATTTCAATCGGCATGATTGCTTGTGTCCGTTCAGGGAAAAAATCCTTCAGAACTTCGGCTGGCCCATAGACCTCTTCTTCCGAAGCAATCTTCTCATTAGAAACAGAGGGAGCACCGATAGAACCTACAGGCATCACTAACGCTTCATCCTCAAGTTCCTCTACCGTTAAAACTCTGACTGGTCCATACTTCTGGATCGCTTGCAAAGCCATCAACTTTCCGACAAAAGGGTCCCCTCCGCCTCCAGTTCCTAACAATGTAGCGCCAATCGCAATATTTTCTAAATCTTCCGCAGTGATCCATTCCATGAATTATTCCCGTCCTTTAGTCAATTTCGTAATAATGAAGTAGCAGATTCCTGCCGCTAAAATACCATCCAACGCCGATACATTCGTCAAGGTAAACAAGCCGAAACCAGCAGGCGGTTGACTGGTCATAAACGCTACTGTACTGCCTACTACCCATGAAAAGAGCGACGTGGGATAATAATCCTTCAAGTTTTCCTCATATGAGAAGTCATACTTTTCTGTGTAAAAGAAATAATCAATCATGTAAATACCCGCAATCGGCGAGACTAACACCGTGATAATAGATAAAAAGTTTTCAAACATACCATAAATCCCGAACATCGCCATCAGTATTCCTAAGGTTCCGCAAATAACCGTGATAATCTTAGGATTGACGTTTTTAAAGACAATTGAAAAATCCAATGATGCTGAATAAAGATTGTTTGTATTCGTTGTCCATTGAGCTAAGGTCAGAACTAAAATAGAAGGAATCCCTAATCCCAAAGTGAAAAATACAGCAGTAAGATCAGCCGTGTTCATCACTTTTACTAAAATCAATGAGATGATGATCATAAAGCTATTTCCAATCGTAAATCCGACAAAACCGGCAATCATCGCCTGCTTAGGATTCTGCGCCCATCTCGCAACGTCTGGTGCCATAACGACTCCGACCATATACACGCCAATCACTAAAGAAACGGCCAAGCCGAAAGAAATCGGTGATCCTTGAGGCGCACTTGCCAGCCTAGAGGAACCGTTGCTGTTAAGAGACATGATCGTTGCAATAATGATCAAAGCTGCTAATAAAGGAACAGAATAGGTACAAAGCTTTTCAATCGCTTGGTAACCCCAAAAAGCAGATAACATCATCAGTCCGCCGCCAATCAGTGAGAGCAGCCATGAAGGCATATCCGTTCCTGTCAACTGCTGGATCGCCGCACCTATATTTTCAGCGAAAAAGCCAATTTGCACACCAAACCAGCCAAGAGAAGAAATCCCCATGATCGCTCCCATCAATGAAGCACCACTCTTACCGAAAGCTACTCGAGAAATCATTCCAGTAGACAATCCCGCTTTTGCTCCAATGTAGGCTGTTCCAATCGCTAATACTCCTAAGATCACTGAACCAATCATTACCGCAGAGATAGCCGTCCAAAAGTGCATACCTTGTGACAGGGCGACTCCCATGAACATCCCAGACAAATCAATACCGATAGCGATCCAGACCATGCTGATGGACAACCAGCGCTTCCGCTCCTTCTCAGGTACCCGTTCTCTTTCATAATTTCCCGAATTTGTTTCAACTACTTCTTCCATCTATTCCCCTCATTTCTGAATATTCTGACAAATAAATATTTTATCATTATAGCGAAGTGAGAAAATTATGACTATGTTATTAGGACAAAATATAAGAAGCCGCTTTGTCGAAAATGACAAAGCAGGCTTCCCATCGCTATTTATCTGTATACTTACGGAAATAAATCAAATTTTTAATCAACAAATAGCGTGAGGCAGTATGAGAAAAAGATAATCCCAAACGCTCCTGTGCTCGTTTCAAGCGGTACTTAATCGTATTATTATGCAAAAAAAGGAAATCAGAAGTAGCTTTTATACTCTCGTTACAATCCAAGAAATACACAGCCAGCGTGTCGATCGATTCTTTATCCAAGTAGCGCTCCAAAAAGACTGATTCCGTTTCTGGTGTGACATCCTTCAGCAAATAGAGCTCCTCTGGATAAAAACAATGCTTTTTAGGAAAGACCCGCTTGGCCTCCTCGATCTGTTCATCTATGGCTTTCATTTGTTGAGCAATCGCCAATACACCTGACAGCTCTCTGCTGGTAAAAAGCGTATCTTCCATTGGATCGTATATTGGAAGAACCCTATGAGCCTTTTTTTCCTCCTTATTTCCAACTATCCATTCCCGATCTCTTTCTTTGTAGCTGATTCCATTCGAAGGAGAACTTTCCCTAGGCGCTGTTGGATCTTTTCTTTGTAAGCAATATAAAGTCAGCGGTGCCTCTGGATCGATCCCAGCTCTTTGGGCTAACAACGCAGCGGTATAGAAATCTCCCGTTTGACAAGCAGAAAAAAACTGCTGCCCAGTATTCAACAACTGCTCTTCACCAAAATACTTGATTGTTTTTTCAACGATTGTTTTGATGCCCGCCAGCTGGTTTTCACTCAAAGGTTTTTTTCTAAAAAGCGTCAAAAAGTATTGATGACTCAATGTGGGCATTGCTAAAAAAATATCGGTTTGGAAATAAAAGATTCGATTTAATTCTATTGGTGCATTCTTTTTTGATGGATTCATTTCTTTGTGAGCGATAGACTGTCGTAAAGTGGCGTCTAAGCTTCTTGGCCAAGCTTTTGACAGCAACACTTCATTTTCAGCACTTTTAATGAAGAGACTGCACTTCAATTTATCTGATAAAATACTCAAGCCTGTTTCGATTTGGTGAGGCGCTGGCAATTGACGAATCGTCTCCAGCAAGATATCCTGCTGCTGATCGAGTTCCGCTTCTTCTTCGTTGATATATGACAACACTTCAGAAATCACTTCACTGTATCTTAAGTCCATCCGCTTCATCGGCATCAGAATCAAGACCATTCCCAGCTCATTCATTTTAGCAATAACTTTTTCAGAAACTTGAGGAATGATGAGACCCACATAATAAAGGACAATTCCTAGCTGACTATGTTGATGCAAAATAGAAATAATCTCCAGCTGCTTCTCCACATCTTCTGCGATTTGGGCAAATGACGTCAAAACTAGCTCATTTCCAGAGTATTCTCCCTTAAGCGGCATTTGGCTGTACAGCTCTGGTTCAGACACCTCTAAAACAGAAATCGTAGTGACTAAACGATGTCGCTGCTCCACACCTGCAACGATCTTAGCCCCCTTCATTGAAGGCAGCTTCAACATATCCTGAATATTCAAATGCGTCCCTCCATTCCAGAAACATTGGGACTATTTTACCAAATAATGAAAGAATTATCATTTTTTATTCATAATTTTTTTATTTATCATCCGCTGAAATGTTTTTCCTGTGTTGCTTCCCCCATCACTTAACCGACAAATCCTCCTGTTTTAATTCCGATCAAATCAATAAAATACGAACAATATAATACCAATAAATTCTTTAAAACGCCTTTAGCATCAATTATCAGCTAAATCCGAACTTTACTCACTTTTTTTAGACTGAAATCCGAAAAAACATCGACAGAAAAAATATCCAATGTTATCATTTTTGAAAACACTGGATATTTCAGAGAAGGCGGGAAAATATGAAAGAATTGTACGATGGCAAAACAAAAACAGTCTTATTAGATGAAGAAAACAAGGAAGTATACTTATTATTTAAAGACAGCGCGACTGGCGAAGACGGCGTTTTTGATCCAGGCTCCAACACAGTCGGCGGCAGCGTTGACGGTAAAGGAAAGATTGGTCTGACAGTTTCTAAATACTTTTTTGAGTTGATGGAAGAAAATGGGATTCCTACTCACTATCTTGATGCCGATATCGAAAAAGGCGTAATGAAAGTTCGCCAACTAACCGTTCCGAACTTGGAATTTGTGTTACGCTATTTTACCGCTGGCAGTATGTGTCGCCGATTCACTTTGCCTGAGGGATTACCTTTTGACCCGCCTTATTTAGAAGTAACACTAAAAGACGATGAGCAGGGCGATCCATTGATTACTGACCGCTTATGCCAAATGAAAGGCATCCTTAGACCTGGACAATACGACGAAGCACTCGACATTCTAACAAAAGTAGGCGCAGTTCTTAAAGATGCTCTAGCTGAAATGAACTTGACCTTGATTGATTTCAAAATTGAGATTGGCTACGACAACGATGGAAAAATGTATGTCGTCGATGAAATCACGCCAGATATTTGGCGCGTCAAAGATGAAGAAGGCAACATCCCTAACCAAATTGACTGTGCACAATTGATCTTGGATAAAATTCAATAAGCAAAAATAAACTCAGAAAACTTAAATCAAAAAAACACAACTTCACAAAAGCTGCGAAGTTGTGTTTTTTGATTTAACAATCGTACTTGATCCCTTGCTAATACAAAGACCAACTGAAGCCACCAATTATGAATGCCAAATGTGACTCATTTGTACGAAATATTCTGAAATTAGTGATTGTACAGCCTTTGTTCCTTTGATCATCACAGGCAGCATAACAATCATGCCTAATGAGAAACATACGCTCAAGATAAAATTAATGATAAAGAAGCTTTGTAAATTAAGTACCGCTGCCCCAATAACTAGAAGTGGTGAAATAGCAAGCATCCCTGCAGAAAACCAGATACTAGCCATCACTACATAAATCGTAAACAATACCCAAGAAGCCACCAATACGTTAAAAATTACAGCACCCATTTTTTTCATTTAAAACAACTCCATTCCTTTTCTCTTTTTTCAAATATAACAAGTAAAGAGGCGAATAGAATCAACCCTGAAACTGAACTTCCACTCAAACTTTAGTTGTATACTCATACAGCCTTTACAATGAACCAAAGTTTTCTTTTGATAAAAGTGCTCAAGGCCAAGTATTGAAGTCTTTTTGTCACCATTACTCTTCTACTCACTTCGCTGATCCTCAACCATTCCCCAAAAAAGAACAGACCACCTTAAGCAATCTGTCCTTTCGTTTTTATAATTAAGCTCTTAATAAATCGAGCATTATTTTAGAAGTCACCCCAACAATCATCTGCGACTGTTTCTGCTTGATTCGGCTGAGCAGAGCCTGTTGAACGGCTTGAATAGTATTCAAAGCTCGAACTGCTGCTATCAGACGAAGGAATGAGCACCGACAGTAAAATGTAAAGCAAGATTGGTGCCCCAATCAAAGTGATGCTGGCAAAGACATATATTACACGTGCGATGGTTGGATCGACGCCAAAATATTCTGCGATTCCAGCTAAAGTTCCTGTTAATACCCGATTGTTTTTTGATTTCATCATTCTATTTGTCATTGTGTTTCTCTCCTTTTTCATTTCCCTAATTTATTCAAGATCGTTTTTGAAGGAACTCAATCAATCGTTGAACTCCTGCTTTTCCACTCGCGATGTGTTTCTCTCTTATGTCTTATATTATGCAGAAGATTTAACGATTCGTCATAGGTCAAAAGGAGTATTTTCACTCTAGTCATTAAGTATGATTTTTTCTAAGCTTAGCGTCTATCTAAAGGCTGCTCTCAAAATATTCGATTACTCATCGGATGCTTTTCATCAAACTGCACCAGATCCCAAAGATTGCCATACAAGTCTTTAAAGACCGCCACTGTTCCATAATCCGCTTTTTTTGGCTCTCTGACAAATTCAATTCCTTTTGACAACATCTGTTGATAGTCTCGTTGAAAATCAACCGTTCCCAGAAATAGAAACACTCTGCCGCCAGCTTGATTTCCAATAAAATCCTTTTGAATTGGCTTGGAGGCTTTGGCTAACAAGATTGTCGTTCCATTTGAACCCTTTGGAGAGACAACTACCCATCTTTTATCCTGTTCTGCCTGATAAGTATCCTCTATCAGCTCAAAATCAAGCTTATTTGTGTAAAACGCAATCGCCTCATCATAATCCTCTACAACTAAAGCGATATGAACAATACTTTGCTTCATCAACGATCTCCCCATTCATTTTTTATTTATTATGGATAGTACTCCTCGGTTTACTGCACTATATTTTTCTGATTTTGTAAACAATCCAGTCTCTTTGCCTTTTTACCTGTATCAATTGGAACCCCAAGTCATCAAGAAATGTTTCAAAGGAATGACTTTCTTTCAACTCTGGTAAGAAATAGCTTATTTTTGAATACTCACACCCAATTAGAAAAACACCTTTATTGGAAAGTATTCTGCTGATTTCTAAAAAACTACCTCTCAGATCCTTCCAATGAAAATGATTTTGAAATGCACAAACTAAATCAAAATGATTCGTCGGAAATGCCGTGTTGCTTACATCCATCACATCAAATGTTACGTTATTAGCCGCATTGTGCCTGCGAGCTTGCTCAATCGCTGCTTTTGAAATATCTATTCCAATTATAGAACTCGAAACGAATGTCTCGCTAATGTACTTCGTCGTTGCCCCATTACCGACACCTATATCTAAAATATTGGAAAATTCTTTTACCTCTAAAAACGATAGGCACCATTTAGCCATAGGCAAATAAACCTTATTCCATAATTTCATCATGAGCTTGCCCATCAGACCAGAAGGCTCCTTTGATTGCTGCAACAAATACTTATACATGAAGTACAGTACCAGTAAGAATAAAAGTATCAACAAAATAAACTTCATTCATTTTCCTTTCCGACTCATAGTTTAGTATAAATAATATCACATAACTCTTCTCTGATAGCAGATTCTCCCAACTCATTGACTTTGAAACAATTTTACATAGAAAAAGAGGGACCGTTTTTTCTGTCCCTCGTTCTCTTTCATATATTTTTTAAAAGCAATTTCTACAGCTTAGCTCTACATCTCTTTTTCCAATATGTCCGTTCGTTCTTCAAAGCTTAATTCTTCATGTATTTGATGCAGCATCCACATATAACCAAATAGATCAACAAAAATTGAATTTTCGACAGCACCTTCCATTATCTGAGTGATAGGCTGAATCTCCGTACAGCCTTGATCTAAAGCCGCAGCATGTGTTTTTTCAATATCTTCAACCGCGATATTGAACCAGATCGTATTTGGATGCTCTTTGTCTGGAGCCTTTAATCCATAATCAGAATTCGCATCTAACATATGAAACCGTGTGTTATATAAGTTAAAAACAGCCTCATTGCTTCCTTCAGGATAATCTGTCACCTCAACCACTTCGAGTTCAAAAATTTCCTTATATAAATCCAAGGCAGCTATACTATTTTTAACAACAAAATCAATCTCCGTACCTTTAATCATCCTGTTCCCTCCATCTTCGTTCTGATACATTCCTCATCGCCTTCACATATATAGAGTTTATCATTTCTATTTTTGTAGCGCTAGAAACTGATTCCCGATGAATTCGGATAGACATTTCCAATAGTACTTTCTTGAAAATCCTCGAACATTTTTTCTGCTTAAAGGATTTAAAAAAAAAGAGACAAGCGAAATATCAGCTTATCTCTTACTTCCAATATTAATAAATTTTGATCAGAACTCCATTAAACAACTGAATATATTTTGTAGAATCATTTTTGTTTACATCGAAAGTCTAGAACAAGCAACGTTCTCACACTACTTCCGATACATCTTAAACTCCAAGTACAGATCATTGTAAATTCCCAAATACTTTGGACCTAAATCTTTATAAACCTCCAAATGACTAATAGTCTCGTCGTCTGGATAAAATTGCTTATCTCCTGAAATATTTTTGGGCAGCATCGCCAAAGCTTTTTTATTTGGTGTGGAGTAGCCGATATATTCAGCGTTTTGTTTAGCAATTTCCGGCTTCAGCATAAAGTTGATGAAATCATAGGCTCCTTCTTGGTTTTTCGATGTTTTAGGGATCACGATATTATCAAACCATAGATTCGAGCCCTCTGGCGGGATGACATAATGAAGATGCTCGTTCTCAGACATCATATCGGCCGCCTCTCCAGAGAAAGTTACCGCAACCGCACTTTCTTCGTTGGCCATATACATTTTGATTTCATCAGCAACGATTGCTTTAACATTAGGAGTCAAGCTGCTCAATTTGTGTATAGCCTGATTCAATTGTGTCATGTCCTTGCTATTAATCGAGTAACCTAAGGTAGTTAAAGATAACCCCATCACCTCTCGAGCACCGTCGATCAGCATGATATTATTCTTTAATTCTGGCCGCCACAGATCATCCCAATGCTTGATTTTATCCCCTGCAACAAATTTATCGTTATAAACGATTCCCAGTGTTCCCCAAAAATAAGGGATCGAGTATTTGTTGTTCTTATCAAAAGCTAAATCCAAAAAACGAGCGTCAATATTTTCTAAACCATGAATCTTTGAGTGATCCAAAGGCATCAGCAGTTTTTCCTTTTTCATTTTTTGAATCATATATTCGCTTGGGATTGCGATATCATACGCAGTTCCGCCTTGCTTGATCTTTGCTTCCATCGCCTCATTTGAGTCAAACGTCTCATAATTGACCTTATAGCCATATTCTTTTTCAAACTGTTTGATCAATTCTGGATCAATATAATCGCCCCAATTATAAATATTCAATACCTTGGAGCTGGCATTAGATGAGTGGTTCAGTCGTACGACCATAAAGGTCAATAGCAGAATGATAGCGACAACACCGACAAAAAGTGATTGTAATTTTCTCATTTCAGTACTGCCACCTCCTCAAATTCACGTTTGCGTTTTCGTGCCTTTTTCGAAGTGTCGCGGCTAATGAAATAATAGCCAACAACTAATAGTAGAGAAAATATGAAGACAAGTGTCGAAAGGGCATTGATCTCCAAGCTAATCCCCTGCCGTGCTCGCGAGTAAATTTCTACTGAGAGAGTCGTGAACCCATTGCCTGTAACAAAGAAGGTTACGGCAAAATCATCCAATGAATAAGTGAATGCCATGAAATAACCAGCAATGACTCCTGGAGTTAAAAACGGCAAAATGATATTTGATAAAACTTGAAAGTTATTCGCACCTAAGTCACGAGCGGCATCAATCATGGAATCGTTCATTTCCTTTAACTTTGGCAGCACCATCAGAACCACAATTGGAATACTAAAGGCGATATGAGAAAGGAGCACACTGACAAACCCGAGCTGAAAGTTTTTCAAGACACCTCCGAGCATCGTAAATAAAATCAAGAAGCTGGCACCGATAATAACATCTGGTGAGACCATCAAAATATTATTCAAGCCTAAAAGAACGTTGCGTGAATGACGTTTGCGCGTATAATAGATGCCCATTGCACCAAATGTTCCGATCACTGTTGCCAGCAATGCCGACAAGAAAGCCAGTACAAAAGTCTGAAGGACGATGCTGATTAAACGGCTATCGGAAAAAAGACTTTGATAATGCTCCCAAGTAAAACCAGTGAAGGTACTCATGTTCCCGCCTTGATTGAATGAATAGAAAATTAAATAAAAGATCGGGATATACAACAAAATAAATACAAAAATCAAATAAATGGTTGACCAAGAAAATTTTCTTCTTCTCACTTCACCCGACCTCCTTTACGTTTTTCGCCAGTCAGCATCATCACGATGAACATCGCAACAATCAAAATAACCCCGATTGTCGAACCCATCCCCCAGTTTTGCGTCACCAAGAAATGCTCTTCGATTGCTGTTCCTAACGTGATTACTCGATTGCCCCCAATCAGACGTGTTAGCATAAAGAGTGATAACGATGGAATGAATACGGCCTGCACACCACTTTTTACCCCGTTTAAAGAAAGCGGGAAAATCACACGCCGGAAGGTATCAAAGTTATTGGCTCCCAAATCACGACTCGCACTGATCAAGGTTGGATTAATTTCTTCAAGCGCATTAAAAATCGGCATAATCATAAAGGGCAGTTCGATGTAGGCTGCCACAAACATGAAACTGAAATCTGTGAACAGCAGCTGCTTCTGACCAATACCAATGAAGCTCAGAAAATCATTCACCGAGCCATTTGCACTAAATATGCCAATAAATGCATAGGCCTTCAGCAGCAAATTGATCCACGTTGGTAAAACGACAAGCAGAAGCAGTAATTGACGATGCTTCAATTTTGATAAAAAGTACGCTGTTGGATAACTAATCAGCAATGTCATCAACGTGATCAAAAACGCAAACAAAACAGAGTTAACGGTCATCATTAAATAAGTCTTAGACGTTAAATACGTGTGATAATTCGTTAGAGTAAAGTTGCCGTTCATGTCAAAAAATGATTGATAGACGATCAAAATCACTGGTGCGATGACAAAAAACAACAGCCAAAAGAAATAAGGAATCGAATAGAATCGACGCATATTTTTCATTGAATGATCCCCTCCTAATCCTCGTAGCTTTCTAATCGTGCTTCGAAATCTTCTTCACTTTCATTGAAGCGCATGACATGAATATCTTCTGGCTCAAAATACAATCCAACCTTGCTGCCTTTCTTGGCTTTCTTAGTCGAGTGGACCATCCACTCATTCCCGTCCGCATCAATACAATTCATTTCATAATGCACTCCGCGAAACAACTGTGTATCAACAGTCACAACTAATTTACCGTTCTCAGGAGTCGTCAGCGTTAGATCTTCTGGACGCAAAACAACTTCAACTGGTTCATTCGGACGCATTCCGCCATCGACACACTCAAACGTTTTGCCAACAAATTTCACTAGGTTATCCTCAACCATTTCACCAGCAACGATATTGCTCTCGCCGACAAAATCCGCCACGAAATGATTGATCGGCTCATCATAAATGTCGACCGGTGTGCCGCTTTGAACGATCTTCCCCTTATTCATTACAAAAATCTCATCACTCATGGCCAAGGCTTCTTCCTGATCGTGGGTCACGAAGATGAAGGTGATTCCTAATCGTTTTTGCAGAGCACGTAATTCGTACTGCATATCTGTTCGCAATTTTAAATCCAAAGCGGATAATGGCTCATCCAGCAACAAAATTTTCGGCTCATTGACAATGGCACGTGCGATCGCTACCCGCTGACGTTGACCACCAGACATTTCCGTAATTTCGCGATTCTCGTACCCCGGCAACTGAACAAGCTTTAAGGCTTCCAAAACCTTTTTTTCGATTTCCTTTTTCGATAGTTTTTTAATCTTTAAACCAAACGCCACGTTGTCAAAAACATTCATATGAGGAAATAATGCGTAGTCTTGAAAAACCGTATTGACCTGACGTTTATTCGCTGGAATATCATTCATTCTTTTTCCTTCAAAAAAAATATCCCCCTCACTCACATCAGTGAAACCGGCGATAATTCTTAGGATCGTGGTTTTTCCACAGCCGGAGGGACCTAATAATGTATAAAAGCGTCCTTCTTCGATATCGAAATTTATTTCTTTCAATACGGGATCATCATCGTCGTATTGTTTAATTACATCCTTAAAGGAAATAATCGTGTTTGCCATACCTTCACGTCCTTTTTCTATAAATAAGATTCTGTCGCGATGATCAATACCTTACTGATCCCTGACGCTTGATTCTGCAGCCGATGCGGTTTGCTGGCTTCATAATAAATACTTTCACCTTTTTCTGCTTCGTATAAGGTTTCACCAAATTGCAAAGCAACCTTGCCCTCTAATACATAAATAAACGTTTCAGATAGCGAAGGCGTGAACTGTTTATACTGCCCCTGCTGATCCAGTGTCAGTAAAATCGGCTCCATTTCCTTTTCATTCGATTCAGGAATCAGCCACTTGATATGATAGCCATGCTCCTCATCGCTGTAAAAAGTTGTATCCTCATCCTTATAAACAATTTTTTGATCACCGGTTTTTTGTTTAAAAAATTCAGCCGGGGTCACACCCAAAACCTCTAAAATATCAAAAAAAGTCTCCATCGAAGGAGAACTTAGGTCACGCTCTAATTGAGAGATGTACCCTTTGGATAAATCTGTTCGCTCTCCAAGTTCCTCTTGGGTCAAGTTTTTTTGAATTCGTAAATTACGCAGCTTCTCACCAATATCCATATTCTCACTCCCTATCCATAATAATGGTTGGTTCCATTTTCAATCCTTGCTTAATTATCCTTTTGTTTGCTAAAAGTAAACTTCTTGTTTAATAGCACCTTTCAAGTATACGAACTTTTTACTAAAAATCAAGCATTTATCTCCACTTTCTTAGGAGAGTTTTATGGAAATAAAAGAGAAAAGAAATTTGCTTTTTCTTTCATTTCCGCTAAGATAATAGTAACCGAATTTACCAGTTTATCTTCATGCTTTAGCGTGCCTAGATAAATGATATGCGTACGTTCTTCTCTGAATTTTTACATTAGAAAAATTCATTCTTTACTTGTGAGTGATTCAGCTAACCTAAAGCTGTTTAATCATTTATCTTTTATTAGTTATAGCAATTATGGGAAATACCCATCAAAACAAAGAATCAAAAAAATAGGAGGATGAAACATGACTGAGTATCGCCGCTTACGTGTAATCAATGATGAAAACCTTCACACCGAGATCGAGACTTTTACCAAACCCGAGATTGAAGAAAACGAAGTCCTGATTAAAGTCAGCTATTCTGGAATCAACTATAAGGACGCCTTAGCAACAAAAGCCAATACGGGTGTATTACGTGATTACCCCATGACACCTGGAATCGACTTGGCAGGAAAAATCATCAATACAAAGGATGATCGTTATACTATTGATGATGAAGTCTTAGTGACCGGTTATGGATTAGGCGTCAAACAAGATGGTGGTTTGAGTGATTTGCAGATCGTTCCTGCTTCGTGGGTCGTTAAACTTCCAGAAAATTTATCCGCCCAGCAAGCGATGACCTTTGGTACTGCCGGTTTCACAGCAGCACTATCAGTAGACGCTTTAGAAAAGCATGGTCTTAACAAAGAAAGTCGTGTTCTTGTTACTGGCGCAACTGGCGGTGTTGGCGGCTTTGCTTTACACTTTCTCAAGCAAATCGGCTGCAAAGAAATCACTGCATTGAGCCGTAAGACTGATCAAGAGGATTACTTGAAGGGGCTAGGTGCGACAGCTATCCTGTCTCCTGATGAATTATTCTCAGAAAAAATTCGTCCATTAAACAAGCAGCTCTTTGATTTTGTCATAGATACGGTTGGCGGCGATACGCTTGCTCAAGTGATTCCTTTCGTTCATTATGGCGGCAGCTTAGCTCTTTGCGGAAATGCTGGCGGAATCAAGTTGAATACAACTGTCTTGCCTTTTATTTTACGAGGTGTTAATTTATTAGGCATCGACTCAGTGGACGCTTCGATGGAGCAGCGACAAAAGCTTTGGCATAAGATGGCCAACGAATGGGCCCTGCCAGCTAGTTTCAACGTGCAGCAAATTGAATTAGAGCAGGTACAAGAGACGGCAGATTCTTTATTAGCGGGGAAACATGTGGGGCGTACGATTGTTGCCTTAGGAGGAAAAATTTAATGAGAATCCTTATTACTTCAGGCGGAACGTCGGAAAAAATCGATGATGTTCGTGCTATCACCAATCATTCCAGCGGAAAATTAGGGAAGGCGATCGCGGAAAGCTTTGCAGCAGAGGGTGCTGAGATTGACCTAATCACGACAAGACACGCTGTAAAACCCGAAGGAAAAATGATCCATCAGCAACTCATTGAATCGACAATGGATTTAGAAAGAACGCTAACAGAGTTGATGACTGCTAATACTTATGATGCTGTGATTCACAGTATGGCGGTCAGTGACTTTACCCCAGAAAGCTCGGTTACACTCGAAGATTTAGAAGCCGCAGCAGCAACACAGCCTGCGGATCTGCCGAAAGCATTAGTCACTATTGCCAATAAACGAACGGAGAAAAAAATTTCTTCTGACACTGATCACTTAGTTGTAGTCTTGAAGAAAAACCCAAAAATTATCTCTTTAATCAAAAAATTGCAGCCTCAAACGATCTTAGTTGGGTTTAAACTATTGGTTGACGTCCCAATGATCGAGTTGCTCAATGTGGCTAAAGCAAGTCTCGAAAAGAACCATGCTGACTTTATCTTAGCCAATGATTTAGCTGAGATTCGTGGTGAAAAACACCATGGCTACCTCATCAATAAGCAGCAGAAGGTCAAAGAAGCACATACAAAGACTGAAATCGCTGAACTGATTACAAAAGAAGTTTTGAAACTGGAGGAAGCAAAATGAAAAATATCCTACTAGGAGTCAGTGGCAGTATTTCTGCCTATAAAGCGGCAGACATTACTAATCAATTAACAAAATTAGGATATAATTTAGATGTTGTAATGACTAAAAGCAGTACTGAGTTTATCACGCCATTAACGATCCAATCATTATCCCATCGTCTCGTACATCTTGATGTGATGGAGGAACCGGATGCGGCATTAATCAATCATATCGCATTAGCAAAAGCGGCGGATCTTTTTTTAGTCGCTCCAGCCTCCGCTAACATTATCGGAAAATTGGCGAATGGTATCGCGGATGACTTGTTGTCAACTGTCGCTTTAGCATTGCTGCCAGATACACCAAAAATTATCGCACCGGCAATGAATACCTATATGTATCAAAATCCGATCGTTCAACGGAATTTAGCGACACTTAAGGAAGTTGGTTATCAAGAAATCGAACCCCGAGAAGCCCTGCTGGCCTGCGGCGATTACGGTCGTGGTGCCTTAGCAGATATTTCTGAAATCGTGCATATTGTAAATTCAACACTGAAGGAGTAACTAATGAAAGAGAAAAATGTAAGAAGTTTTACGTTGACAGCGATGTTTCTAGCCATCATGATCCTCTTGGCTGTGACACCCCTTGGCTTTATCCCAATCGGTCCTATTAATGCGACGACGATGCATATTCCTGTTATTATTGCATCGATCGTCCTTGGACCTCGCATCGGTGCTGGACTAGGCGCAATTTTTGGCGTGATCAGTATCGCAAGATCAACCGTGCTTATCACTCCGATGTCGTTTGCCTTTTCACCTTTTATCGCAAACCCTTTGACGAATCAAGGTGATTGGCGTGCTTTAATCGTAGCAATTATTCCACGTATTTTAATTGGTGTCGTTCCATACTTTGTTTATAAAGGCCTTCATTACTTATTGAAGCAGAAGGCGCGGCCTGTCAGTCTGTTTATCGCAGGTTTAGCCGGTTCGATGACAAATACTATTTTAGTCATGAACTTGATCTTTTTCTTCTTTAAAGACAGCTACGCTAGTGTCTTGCAAGTCACTGCGAATACTGTTTACGGTGTCATTTTAGGAATTATTTTCGGCAGTGGATTGGTCGAAGCTATTGTTGCCGGTATTGCGACCACAGCGATCTGTGCTGTTTTATTGCGATTAATGAAGAAATAAAAAATGCTTGATAGAAACCAAATGGTTTTTATCAAGCATTTTTTATTATTTAGGTTCTTCACCAAGAATTCGAACCTCTGTTTCTAGCGTCACATCAAATTTCTCTTTGATCGTCTTTTGAATATGAGCGATCAATTCGATATAATCAGTAGCTGTCGCATTGTTAATGTTGACGATGAAACCGGCATGCTTCTCAGAAATTTGGGCTCCGCCCCAAACCAAGCCCTGCAACCCTGCATCTTGGATCAATTTTCCGGTAAAGTGTCCTACTGGACGTTTAAACACACTGCCGCATGAAGGATATTCTAACGGTTGTTTCAGTTCACGCAATTCCGTAAGCTCTATCATCCGTTTCTCAATCTGATCATGATCTCCTGCTGTCAATTTGAAGCTGGCGCTCAAAACAATCGCCGGCTGATCTTGGATCGCTGAGTGGCGGTAAGAAAAGTTCATTTGATTTTTGCCCCATGTTTCAAATGTACCATCAGCTAATAAGACATCTACAGATTCAAAGACATCTTCTAATTGTCCATCATAGGCTCCAGCATTCATGAAAACTGCTCCGCCGATACTTCCAGGAATACCGCAAGCAAATTCAAAGCCAGTCAAAGAATGATCCAAGGCTACATAGGTCGTATCGATCAATTTCGCTCCTGCTTGAGCAGTGATCGTCCCTTCTTCCACACGAATCGTTGTCATGTCGGTCAGCATAATCACTACGCCGCGGATTCCGCCATCCTTGACGATCAGGTTGCTGGCATTTCCTAAAACAAGCCAAGGGATATCATTGATTCGGCAATAATCCACCAGCTCTTTCACTTCATCATTGTCTTTAGGAAAAGCTAGCGCGTCTACAGGCCCGCCAGTTTTTGTAAAAGTGTAATTCATTAATGGTTCATCCAAAAGGATTTTCAAGTTCGGTAATGCCTTCGTTAATTCTCTAGTTTTCACTTTGATAAACCTTTCTCGTTCGCTACGGGTAAATTTTTCAAACATCTTTGCTATTTTAGCATGTGAGAAAAAAACTTGCCACCCCCTTATAGCTGGTGCCGAATATGCTCGCGCAGCATTTGCTCACACAGTTCATGACTTAATAACACATTCTCTTGACGCAAATCAACCGCTTCGCCTTTCAATGCTGCTAGAAAGTTCATCACTAATTGCTCAAACCCGCGTTTTTCAAGAGTCGTTGTCCAATCACCAAATCGTTGCGACTCTTCAAGCTGCCCTTTTTTAATCGTTAAATCGGTCAACTGATCCAAGACCATTGTTTGCGTTGGTGAACTAACCTGATACCTTTCCATCTTGCTTCCGCTTTTCAAATCCATTGATAGGATGCATTCTGCTGTTGCAGTTGAGAGCTGCATCTGGGCATAGATCATTTGACCATTTTCTTCACGAATCTTTGAATGAACATTCAAGATTTCATCATCCAGCAAGTAAACCCCCGTATCTACTAAATGAATGAATAAATCATAAACACCGAATTGAGTATTCATCGCATGCGCTGGTTCATTCTTCTGTAAATGAATGATATGTTTTTGCGGCAGCTGCTTCAGCTGATCAACCATTGGAGCAAAACGGCGATTAAAGCCCACCATGAATAATAACTCTTTCTGATTCGCTAATTCTCGCAGTATCTGCACCTCTTGCAGGCTTTCGCTAACAGGCTTATCTATAAATACCGCCACACCTGCTTCTAGACATTTCTCAGCAATCTCAAAATGCGCCTTTGTTGCGACATGAATAAAGCAAGCATCGATGTTTTTCGCTAACAATTCCTCGATTGTTGCAACTGTATTCTCAAGATTATATTCCTCTGTGATTTTTTTCCGTACTTCTTCTGTACGAGTCGCAAAAATGAAGTCTGCGTCTTTACGCATTTTTGCATATGTGGGCAAGTAAGCTTTTTGAGCAATGCCGCCAATACCGATAACTCCGATTTTCATAAGTAAAACCCCTTTTTATTTAATCTATTGATTGTTTCATACCTATTCTATTTAACACTGCGAAAATTTAGACTGGCTTCTTTGCTTTCTTTTCTTTTTTCGTTACAATTGATTCATCAATGTATACATGGAGGAATGAACTGTGAAATTAATCTCTTGGAACGTCAACGGTCTGCGCGCCGTGATGAAAAAGAATTTTATGGATGTTTTTAATGAATTAGATGCTGATTTTTTCTGTCTGCAAGAAACCAAATTACAAAACGGTCAGATCGAAATGGACTTGCCCGGCTACTATGAATATTGGAACTATGCAGAAAAGAAAGGCTATTCTGGAACTGCGATTTTTACTAAACACGAGCCGCTAAGCGTGACATATGGTCTCGGTATGGAGGAGCATGATCAGGAAGGCCGTGTCATCACGCTTGAATATCCTGAATATTATGTCATTACCTGCTACACACCCAACTCTCAGAATGAATTGAAACGTTTAGACTACCGCATGACCTGGGAAGAAGCTTTCTTAAACTATTTAAATGGACTGAAAGAAAAGAAACCCGTCATTTTCTGTGGCGACTTAAACGTCGCTCACGAAAACATCGATTTAAAAAATTGGAAAACCAATCAAAAAAATGCTGGATTCACTCCGCAAGAACGAGAAAAATTCAGTATCTTATTAGAGAACGGCTATATCGACACCTTCCGCCATTTTTATCCAGACCAAGAAGGCATTTATTCTTGGTGGAGCTATCGTTTCAACGCACGCAAAAACAATGCTGGGTGGCGGATCGATTACTTCGTCGTTTCTGATGACTTAAAAGAAAAATTACAAGACGCCAAAATCCATACAGAGATTTTCGGCAGCGATCACTGCCCAGTAGAGCTAGATATCAACCTATAAAGGGTGAAAGCTTTTTACTGAAGGATTTTCGCCGCTGATTAAGTAAGGCTTAGCGAATTTGAGCTCCAACGTTCGCTATACCAGACAAAAAGAAAAAAATATGGTAAAACAATGGCGAAGAGGTGAACCTGTTGAATTTTATCGCAATGGACTTTGAAACAGCTAACTATCAAGCTCATAGTGCTTGTTCGCTAGCACTCGTAATGGTAAAAAATAGCCAAATCGTCGGCGAATATTATTCGTTGATCAAGCCAGAGACCGAATTTTTCTGGAAAAATATTCAGATCCATGGGATTCATCCGGAAGATGTTGAAAACGCACCGAAGTTCCCTGACGTTTGGCAAGAAATCCAGCATTACTATCAGGACAACCGTTTGATTGTAGCCCACAATGCCGGCTTTGATACAAAAGTTTTAGCTGGCTGTCTCGACTACTATCATTTAGCACAGCCATCCTATCTATCACTCTGTACAGTCCGAACTAGTCGGCGGCTGTTTCCAGAAATGCCGAATCATCGGCTCAACACTGTTTGTGAAGAGCTGGCGATTCCTCTAGAACACCATCACGATGCTTTAGAAGATAGTCGAGCCTGTGCCAAAATTCTGCTTTATCAAGAAGATCATTTCGGTGTTGATCCGCTAAAAAAATTAGTATTGCCAATGTAGGCGAAGCGCTATGCTTCGCTTTTTTAATGAATCAGTTTACTCATCAGCAAAACATCTAAAAATTCGCCCTGAGCATCGCGCGCTCCTCGCTCCATTACTGCTTCTATGATAAATCCAAATTTTTGGTACAAATGGATCGCTCGTTGATTTCTTTTCTGAACAGTTAATTCCACTCGACGTAAAGGAGAACTATTTTCACTCCAATAGAGCACCTCATCCAACAACGCGGTACCCAACCCAATTCCCCAAAATTCTTTTAACACACTGATACCCAGCTCTCCAATATGCGCTACAGTAAATTCCGACGCAGACTTGACCGATGCCATACCGACAATTTCCTCATCCATAAAGGCTAATAACAAAAGATTGTTCTCACTTTCGTATAAGTCTGCCAATTGCAAACCTAACATCTCCTCATTCAATCCTAAACCAGCTTCATCCATAATCAAAAAATCAGTTTCTTCAGCTATTTTCCGACTAACCTGTAGCAGCTTTTCAGCATCCTCTGGGATTGCTTCTCGTAAAGTGATCTCAACTTCACTCATTTGCTTCCCACGCTTTCATAATCCGCGCCTTGAAGTCCTCAGCTTGTTTTCCGCTCGCAATCAATTCTACTCGCCGCAGATTTTCATCCTGATCATCTTTTGATAGAACCAGTTCTAAATAGTCTTCTGGCATAAATTCTCCCAGCTGCTGTCCCCACTCGATCACTGAGAGTCCGTCACCTTCAAAATAATCGTCCAATCCTAAATCATCTGCTCCAGATTCGATTCGGTAAACATCCATATGATAAAGCGGCAAGCGCCCTTGTTGATATTCACGAATGATCGTATAGGTGGGACTTTTAATCATTTGGTCAATCCCTAAGCCTAGTGCGATTCCCTTGGTCAAAGTTGTTTTCCCTGCCCCGAGATCTCCCGTCAACACCAAGTTATCACTAGGTTCCGCTGAGTTGCCAATCATTTTCCCAAGCTTTTCTGTTGCTGTTGTATCTACTAACGTTATCACGCTGCTTCCCCTCTTTTCTATACCAACATAGTATAACGATTTAAGCTCTGAGAGAAAAGAAAAAAAGTATACGATACAAAAACTAGTATCGCACACTTTCATAATCTTACTTATATTCTTAGTTCATTAATGATTGTGCTGCTGTGATGATTGACAGCTTGTAAACATCTTCTTCATTACATCCGCGTGAAAGATCAGAAACCGGCTTGTTCAGTCCTTGCAGGATTGGTCCAATTGCTTCAAATCCACCAAAGCGTTGTGCAATCTTATAGCCGATGTTTCCTGATTGTAGTTCTGGGAAAACAAAAACCGTTGCTTGTCCTGCTACTTTTGAATCAGGCGCTTTTAATTGTGCGACACCTGGAATGTAAGCAGCATCGAATTGCAATTCACCATCGATCAAATAATCAGGTGCCAATTCTTGTGCAATCTTTGTTGCTTCGGCAACTTTCTCTACTTCAGGTGCTTTAGCAGAACCCTTAGTTGAGAAGCTCATCATTGCAACCTTTGGCTCGATATCGAATAGTTCCGCAGTTTTCGCTGATTCTACAGCAATCTCAGCTAATTCTTGTGCATTTGGATTTACATTGATTGCACAATCTGAGAACAGATATTTTTCTTGGTCGCGTCCGCGAACCATCAAGAATGCGCCGCTTGTACGGCTGACACCTGGTTTTGTTTTGATGATTTGTAAAGCAGGGCGGACGGTATCACCAGTTGAATGAATCGCTCCAGAAACCATTCCATCTGTGATCCCCATATAAGTCAACATTGTACCAAAGTAATTTTCATCTTTAAGAATTTTTTCAGCATCTTCCTTGCTGACTTTTCCTTTACGGCGTTCAACAAAAGCTTCTACCATTTCATCCCAACGATCAAAATGATCAGGATCAATAATCGTGAAGTTGCTTAAAGCGATTCCACGAGCGCTCGCAGCTTTTTCAATTTCAGCCATATTACCAATCAAGATTGGTTCAATTAACTCTTCTGCTTTTAGACGTGAAGCAGCACCTAAAATACGTGCGTCAGTTGCTTCGGGGAATGCAACCTGAATGTTGCGGCGAATAATCTTAAATTTTAAACTATCAAATAGTTCCACGATAAAACCCTCCAGATATTTATTTCTTACTTATCATACAATACTTCACATGAAAAGAAAAGGACAGAATAAACCCTCTGTACTACTAATTAAAATCTAGTAAATGTGAATTAAGAGCATTTTCACAAACTGTCTCTATAACAGAAACCGTTGTCATACTACACTGTTTCAGGAAGCTGCCAATCAATCGGTGCTTCGCCCCATTCCATCAATAACTGATTTGTTTTTGAGAACGGCTTCGATCCGAAGAACCCGCGATGAGCCGATAACGGAGATGGATGGACCGATTTTATAATGGCATGCTTATTCGTGTCGATCATCTTGATTTTCTCTTGAGCCGGCTTTCCCCATAAAATGAAGACAATCGGTTTTTCCCGTTCATTCAATCGTTGAATCACTGCATCAGTCAATTGCTCCCATCCCTGTCCGCGATGTGAATAGGCTTGACCTTCTCGTACCGTTAATACCGTATTAAGTAGTAATACGCCTTGCTTTGCCCAGCTCACAAGATTCCCATGCTGAACCGGAGAAACATCTAAATCACTTTGCATCTCCTGATAGATATTGCGTAATGAAGGCGGAATTTTTACCCCCGGCTGTACAGAAAAAGAAAGCCCATGAGCCTGATTTACTCCATGATAAGGGTCTTGTCCTAAGATTACGACTTTTACCTTGTCATAAGGCGTTAATTCCAATGCTTCAAAAATATGATACATATCTGGATGAATTTTTTGTGTACGGTACTCCTGTTTCAAAAATTCTCGCAATTTCAAATAATAGGGTGCTTGAAATTGATCTGCTAAAACATTTTGCCAATCGTTATGGATGATTTCTTTCACTTACACTCACTCCTGATTTCATAATGATTTAAAATGAGAATAGATAATCCACTAGCTTCTCCGTATTCTTACCTATTCAACTAATTCTTTTTAAAGAATAATCTCGACATGGTTATCCTCTCTGGGATTATGGTACACTATCGTTGTATGATAGGAAAGCTAGGTGAATAATTTTGATAAAACTCATTGCCTCTGATATGGACGGTACACTGTTGAACGACGAAATGCAAGTCCCGACAGCAAATATCGAAGCCATTCAGAAAGCTCAAGCACAAGGAATTGAATTTATTACCGCTACTGGACGCGGAATGAGTCACGCTAAAATCTCATTAGATGAAGCGAACATTCACGTACCGATGATTTTATTAAACGGCGCTCATGTGGTAAATGCTGAGCGAGAAACTATTTTTACCATCCCCATTGGCACAGAAAAAACGTTTGAAGTCATGGATGCTCTTGAAAAGGCTGGACTTTATTATGAGATTTTTACTGCTGAGCATGTCTACTCTTCAAATCAACCAATGCGGATTGAGTTTTTCTCTGAACATCTTTTAGGTAAAGTTCCAGGTATTTCAAAAAAGATGGCGATTGCGGCCTCTTCCCGCCATCTATCGTTAACTCCCATCACTTTTGTGAAAGATATGCGTCAGACGTTGATTGATAAAAAAGAAGACGTATTAAAAATCATTGCTTTCGACAAAAATGGGCCTGAACAGCTAAAAGAAGTAACAAGCCAGCTAGAGAAAATGGGCGACCTGGCGATTGCCGCTTCAGAGTTGACCAACATTGAAATCAATCATGTCAATGCCCAAAAAGGGATCGCTTTAAAACAATTTGCTGAAGAGCGCGGTTTTACTGCGGATCAAGTGATGGCTCTCGGCGATAACTTTAACGATGTCAGCATGTTGACTTATGCAGGTACAAGCTTTGCGATGGGCAACGCAGCACCTGCCATTAAAAAAATTGCTAATAATGTAACGGATACTAATGAAGAAAACGGAGTAGCAACAGCAATCGATCGAATCCTTTCTGAATAATAAAAAATAGAAGGTGTGAATCAACATGACCGAATTTTTTATTCAAGAAAAACAATTAAGCTCCACGACACGAACGATCGTCAAAGACAACAAAGGGATTCCTTTGTATTTAATGGTTGGACATTGGGGGCGTAAAGGAAATGTGCTGTCCCTCTATGCGATGGACGGCCAAATCGTAGCCTATATCAAACAAGCCAGCGTCATTTTTGGCCGTAAATTTGAAATTTACTGTGACCACACAAAAGTCGGTGTGCTTCACAAAATTTTTCATTGGCCGGGCGATTTTTATTATATCCAACAGCTCCATTGGGCAGTTTATGGAGATATTTATAATCACAAATACAAAATCAATCACTTCAACCAGTCGATCATGACGATGGATAAAGCCACTTTACTTACGGGTGACTATTATGTTTTAGATGTCACAAATCCAGCGGATGCCCCGGTCTGTATCTGCGTAGCAGCGATCATGGATTATTGGCTTTATAATCGTAGTAAGCATAAAGAGTCTGAAACAGTTTTCGAAGTTATTTTTTCTCAAAATTAAGAGCTATGACATTTTTTGTCATAGCTCTTTTATCAGCTCTTAAAGCAATTAGTCTAATTTCCTTCTTTATTAACTATCAGCTTCGATCAAAATCCTTCACCGCTCGCTGCATATGATCATATTGATGCCCACTGATAACTATCTCGCCGACATCTTTAAACCCATCACGCAGATACAATCGTTTCGCGTTGGGATTTGCTTTATCAACATTTAAACCGATGACTTTTTCACCTTCGTGAGTGGCTAGGCGGTCGACTGCGGTCAATAATTTTGAACCAATCCCTTTTCCTCGGAATCGTTCATCAACTGCGATTGAATCCAGATACCATTCATTGGGAAATGCCTCAGGATCAATAAACATTTGAATATTTCCTTCTATCCCTTGAGCATGCAAATATTTTTGAAGCGGTAAATCAATGATTGCTTCCTTAGCTGCAGGGTAGCCGAAAACCGCTCCAGCAATTTCTCCATCAATCTCTTCAACGAGACCACGAGCATAGCCGAATCGATACGTGGGATCTTCAAAGCAGGCAGCAATTACTTCCAATGCCTTCTCTTCCCCAAATTCCTTTAAAAAATCCAGCTCCATATCCTTTAAAATAACCAATATCAGCTTTGCCACAGCAGTTCCATCTTCTTTTTTTGCAAATCGAATCATTTTAAAACCTCTCTTTTAATAACGTTAGAAATTCCCTTTTCAGTGTAACATGAGGAAGTTTTTTTCGAAAGTGAGGATACTTTGTCTTCATTAAAAAGTTTGCTATGATAGCCTTGGATGATTATTTTCGAGCGTACCTTTAAATCTATCCAAAATTTATCGAATGAGCATTGGAATGAGAATCAAAATATCTGAGAGCACGTTTATCAGCCGATTCTTCATTACTACTTAGGAGGACTATCAATGAAAAAAGGAGTAAAAATTCTATTAGGTGCTATCATAGCCATTATTGTTATCCTTGGCGGCTACTTGATTTACTTATTCGCCAGTTATGATCGGCTGCCAGACAATACAACGCTGAAGCCTGACAATCAGCATACCCAAGCACTTGAAACAAATAAGACCTATCGTGCAATGAGCCACAATGTTGGTTACGGTGCCTACCCGCCAAGCTACAGCTTTTTTATGGATGGCGGAAAGTATTCCCGAGCGTATGATAAAGAAACAGTCAAAGAAAACATGCAAGGAATTGTTCAGACTACAAAAGAGCTTGAACCTACTTTGGCTTTTTATCAAGAAGTGGATCAAGACGGCGATCGTTCACAGCATGTTGATGAAGTCGCATGGTTGAAGAAACATTTACCAGCCTATAATAGTCTCTATGGACAAAATTATGATTCTTCCTACCTGTTCTATCCTTTCACCGATCCAATCGGCCAAGCAAAATCCGGGCTTGTAACCATGAGCCAAGCAAAGATTAGCAGCAGCAAGCGCTATTCTTTACCGATTGAAACGAATTTCAATAAATTCTTTGATTTGGATCGCGCCTTTACAGTCAGCCATATTCCCGTTAAAGGAAATCGGGAACTGATTGCGATCAATACACATCTATCAGCTTTCACCAAAGACCGCTCGATTCAAGCAGCACAGCTGAAAAAGATTTTTGATGTGATGGAAAGTGAATACAAAAAAGGGAATTATGTACTGGTCGCAGGAGATTATAATCACGATGTTCTAGGAAATAGTCCTGAAGTCTTTGACACAAGTAAGAAACGGGAAACTTGGACTCACCCGTTTCCCAAAGAGCAGCTGCCAGCTGGCTTCCATTTACCAAACGGCAAGCTTGCAGAAGAGAAAGTCCCATCGGCACGCGCATTGAATGAATCCTATAAAAAGGGGCAAACGTATACGACCTTGATTGATGGATTTCTTGTTTCAGATAATATCACTGTCAAGGACATCCATGTAAAAGATATGCAGTTTAAATACTCCGATCATAATCCTGTATATTTGGATTTCACTTTGAAGAAATAATAGAAGGCAAGAGCTTTTGATTTGAAGGCTCCTGTCTTTCTTTTTGTGCTGCTAACTAATGACAAATTGCATTTCCTATGTCCTCTTGTTAAAATGAATGAACTAATTAAAAAAGGACGGTTATCAATGTGGAATTTTGTCTTCAATATACGCACGATTGCTAAACTTCAAACAAGGAAACTGCTATAGATGAAACACTGTTTGAAGTAATCATAAGAATTTGTTTCATCGCCTGGCTTTAAGAGCAAAATAGTTGGCTCTTTATTTGCTGTGGCTAAAAACATTTCTGTGTAGGATAAAATTGGAGGAAAATATAATGTTGACGATTAGGCAAATAAATCAAAAAAATAAACGTGACCTTGACGCTCTGCTGGCGATTTGGGAATCTTCAGTAGCTGCGACTCATACCTTTTTAACGACAGAAGATATTGAAGCACTAAAACCTGAAGTAAAAAAAGGGCTATTAATGATTGATCAGCTTTACGGTTATTATGAGCAGCAGCTTGTGGGCTTCATTGGCGTCGAAAATGAAAAAGTTGAGATGCTCTTTGTCGATGCCAAGAATCGAGGACAAGGGATAGGAAAAAAATTGCTTCAGTATGCAATTGATCTATTGAATATAAAATATGTAGATGTAAACGAACAAAATGAACAAGGATTCGGCTTTTATCAACACATGGGCTTCCAAGTAATGAACCGATCTGAGCTAGATAATCAAGGAAATGCTTTTCCGATTCTCCATTTAAAATTGAGGAGTCATTCAATGCGATTTGAAGAAATCATTTCAAACAAAAAAGAATTTTTAGACCTGCTTCTCTTAGCTGATGAGCAAGAAGACATGATTGATCGTTACCTTGACAATGGACGAATGTTTGTACTATACGACGTTGACCTAAAATGTGAAGCCGTCGTGACTGAACTAAATGATACAGAATGTGAATTAAAAAATATTGCGACTATGCCAGACCAACAAGGTAAAGGCTACGGCAAAGCGCTAATCCAGTTTCTGTTCAAAGAGTTTTTAGGGCGCTATCAAACAATGTATGTGGGAACCGGTGATGTTCCCAGTATATTGAACTTCTATAAAAACTGCGGTTTTCGGGAATCTCATCGTATTAAAAATTTCTTCATCGATAATTACCATGAACCGATTATTGATCAAGGTGTTCAGCTAATAGATATGGTTTATTTACGAGCCGACACTGAAGAATAGCACAAACGCCCCTGACTTTTCAGGGGCGTTTACTGCTATCTTACAGCAATTCTTGATAGCGTTGAATATACATTTTCTTCACTAACGTTACCAATAATAAATAAGCAAAAATCGTAACAACCAACCATAACCAATATTGATTTGGTAAAATTCCT
Organism: Candidatus Enterococcus murrayae; assembly: GCF_017315985.1. GTDB lineage: Bacteria > Bacillota > Bacilli > Lactobacillales > Enterococcaceae > Enterococcus_A > Enterococcus_A murrayae. The sequence continues at coordinate 79,121 of NZ_JAFLVR010000007.1, forward strand.
AACCCTAAGTTTTTCCCAAATCTTGTAAATGGTAAGAGGGTTCCGATGACAATTCCTAGAGTTGTGATCACCGTCATGATGAAGGACCCTCTGCTTTGGATAAATGGAATTTGCGGTGTTCTCAATGCATGCAAAACCAGTGTTTGTGACCAAAGCGACTCAACAAACCAACCAGCGTGGAAAATAGCAATAAAGGCGGCTTGCTGTGAAGCAGATAAAGAATGATAATCTCCACCAACTACGGCTGGACAAATGATGAAGTACATCAACAGATAAGTGGTAATATCAAAAACGGAACTTGTTGGACCTAGCCAAATCATAAATTTGCCAATACTAGAGGCCGTCCATTTTTTTGGTTTTTCTAAATATTCTTTATCCATTCGATCCCACGGAATTGAAATACACGAAATATCATAAATCAGATTTAAAAACAGAATTTGCAATGGCAGCATTGGTAAAAATGGTAAGAACGAACTAGCAACTAACACTGAAAACATATTGCCAAAATTCGAACTCGCAGTTGCCTTAATGTATTTCATAATGTTGCCAAAAGTCTCTCTTCCAGAAAGAATCCCCTGCTCCAAAATCATCAGATCCTTCTCTAATAGAATCACATCCGCTGACTCTTTAGCGATATCAACTGCTGTATCGACCGATATTCCCACATCAGCAGCCTTCATCGCCGGAGCATCATTAATCCCATCTCCGAGGAAACCTACAGTGTGCCCATTTTCTCTAAGCAAGCTCGTGATTTTTTGTTTTTGCTGCGGATTCAATTTCACAAAAATATTATACTTCTCTGCGATGGTCATTAATTCTTCATCCGTTAAATGGATCAATTCTTCTCCATGAACGATTGCTTCTGCTCCCAGACCTACTTGCTTACAAACAGATTTCGTCACTAATGCATTATCACCTGTTAAGACTTTTACTCCCACACCATTCGCCTTCAACGCTTTCAACGCCTGTTTCGTTGTTTCTTTTGGCGGATCTAAAAATGCAAGATAACCAATTAACACCATTTCAGATTCGTCCGCAATTGAAAATTCACCGACCACACTTGGATTTGTTTTTTGAGCAACACCGATCACACGCAAACCATCCTCATTCAGCTCCTGAACTTTTCTTAAAACCTGTTGTCTTACTTCGTTGGTTAGTTCCGTAACCTCACCTTTAAAATCAACGAAGGAGGAAATTTCAAGCATCTCTTCGATCGCACCCTTGGTAATCATTTGTGTCTTACCATAATGATCTTCGACAACAACACTCATTCTGCGACGTTGAAAGTCAAACGGAATTTCATCTACTTTTTTGTAGCGAATATTACTCGTATCTAATTCCTGTTCTGTTGATTCAATAATAGCCACATCAATAAGATTTTTCAGTCCTGTTTGATAATAACTGTTAAGGTATGCATGTTTCAGCACTCGATGGTCTTCTTCTCCCTCGCAATCCAAATGATATTCCAAAATGATCTTGTCTTGTGTTAATGTCCCTGTTTTATCGGTACATAATACGTCAATCGCCCCAAAATTTTGGATCGCATTTAGATTTTTTATAATGGTGCCATTTTTAGCCATTCCGGTAGCACCCTTGACGAGATTCGTCGTAACGATCATCGGCAGCATTTCCGGTGTTAATCCCACAGCGACAGATAAACCGAATAGGAAAGCCTCCATCCAATCTCCTTTGGTAAATCCGTTGATCACGATAACAGTCGGTGCCATCAATGCCATAAATTTGATAAATAAAAACGATGTTTTGCGAATCCCTAATTCAAAGCTTGTTTGAACCGGAGTATCAGATAAAGATTTCGCAACATCACCAAACAAGGTATTCCCCCCAACGGCAACTACGACCCCTTCAGCACTACCGCTGATTACATTGCTTCCCATAAACACTAAATTATCATAACTTGTCTCAGATTCTTTCTTTCCATTCAATTTGTCAGCACTTTTCTCAACCGGATAGCTCTCGCCTGTCAGGGCTGACTGTGAAATAAATAGATCTTTTGCAGAAATCAAACGAATATCAGCTGGAATCATATCTCCAGCAGAAAGTTTAACGACATCTCCACAAACAATTTCTTCCATAGGAATTTCCTTATACTGATTATCTCTGCGTACCGTTGCCGTTACCTTTACGAGTGATTTTAATTTTTCAGCCGCTTTGTTTGAACGTACTGACTGAACCAATGTCATTGTACCGCTGACGAATACCATGACTAATATTATCCCGCTGCCGAAGAAGTCTTTTTCTCCTGACTCGGGCAAGATTCCTTCTGTGATAAAAGAAATGATTCCTAATCCTATTAGCACCAAAGTAAATGGTGTGATAAATGCTTTTAAAGCTTCTACAAAAAAAGGCGTAGATTTTTTATATGGTATTTTGTTCTCTCCAAATGTTTCTTTAGCTTCTGCGACTTGCTCCGTTGATAGTCCAAGCGCTGATGTTTTAAAGGTTTCATAAATACCGTTTGCTGTCTGTTTAGCAAATAGACTGTAATTTGTCTTTGTTACTTTCGTTTGCTTCATGTTCTTCTCCTTCTTCCCGAAAAAAATCTGCCATAATCCTATTCCAATAAATAGGTATAGAATGATATCTTTTATTGTATTCATGGCTTTCTCCCTTATTAAACGGGTTTATGAAGAAAATTGGGCGTTAAAAACAAATAGATAATAGTATCTTCTTGCTTCTTTTTTTCTGACATAAACCCGTGATTATTGAACTACTGTCATCCATTTGTTCTCATCTCCCTTTCTTTAATTTTCTCTAGTGGTGATCGGATATCTTTTTTGTAAATACGCATGATTAATTGACCTTCCTGATAGTCATCTGATATTGACCGATAGTGCAGCTTTTCATAAAATCTCCAGGCCTGCTGTCTTCCTGTAAGAAATACAAAACAAAAACCAAAATTTCTTGCGACCTGTTCTGCGTAAATAAGTAAATTCTTACCTAATCCTGCTCCTTGATAACGAGAATCTATTGCTACTTGTTTGATCTGCACACATTTTGCAGATATCGGATGCAACAATAAGGTTCCTACTACATGAGCCTCCTGCTTAATAATCAAATGAATATCCTTTCTCTCTTCTTGCGGTGCCTTCAATAAAAATGCCTTTCCAGAACTTGCCTTCAACTCCTTATTTCTTAAGGTTAACGCCTCACAATACAATGAGCTGTTCCACTTGGTTAAGGTGAACACTGTTTTACCATAATAAACTCCTCCCTTTTTTATGTTTTGAAAATAGCAATGATCGTTACGCAAAAAAAGACTTTTCGCTCAAAAACTCAGCGAAAAGCCTTACCAAAAATTCATCCTAAAGAGACAAAGTCATATAGTCGATCTAATCGTTGAGTTTTGGCACTATACAACGTAAAGACAAACATCTTAGCTACCTTAAGAAAAGCCTTGTATTCGACAGTTCCTGTTCTACCCATTGGCGTCTCTCGACATTTTTGGGCAGTAGCCTATGTTTGTATAGGAGCCTCACCTAACAAATCATATTTTATTTTCGAACACAATATAACAAGTTATCAAGCTTCTGTCAAACAGTTTTTCGAAATATCCTTCCCGTTTGTTTATCAACCATTAAAAACACACCTGAATAGACCTTGGTATATCAGTCTTTTTCATTATAAAAAATAATTATCGAATTTTGAAAATTTTTATTGAAATAAATAGAAAAATATACAATAACACTTCTTTTTTTATGAAGAAATAGAAAAAGTAGAGCCGCGGCGACCGCGACCCTACTTACTCGTAATTTGTCTTTTTTATTAACCAAGTCGAATCTTTTTGATGATTTCTTCGGCTGTTGCAAGGTTCATCCGTTCAGCATTTCTTAATTGTCTAGAAACCTGTGGGATTTCACTAGTGGTCGCATCTGCTGTAATTGCCAATGACCGACTTTGCATCGCCATGTGACCTTTTTGAATCCCATCTGTCACTAAAGCACGAACTGCAGCAAAATTTTGCGCTAACCCAACAGCTACGATAATTTCAGCCAATTCAGCCGCTGATGAGACCTCTAATAACTTCACGCTTAGCTGTGCCTTTGGTAAGACTTTTGTTGCGCCTCCAACAATGCCGACTTTCATTGGCAAAGTCAGCTTTCCAATGAGTTTCTCTCCTTGGATGCTCCACTGTGTCATACCTTCATACCGTCCATTTCGAGCAGCATAAGCATGACAAGCAGCTGCTACCGCACGCGTGTCATTTCCTGTCGCTAAAACAACCGCATCAATTCCATTCATAATCCCTTTATTATGAGTAGCTGCCCGATAAGGATCAATCTTACTGTAATCACTAGCCGCTACGATTTTTTCAGCCAGTTCTTGCGAGAGTTCCTCGACAGAGAGCTCACAGCTTGCCTCAACCAAAGATTGTGTCGCATAGTTACTTAAGATACTAAATAAAATATCCGCATCTGGAATTAATTCTTTTACTTCTTGTGCAACAGCTTCCAACATCGTATTCAAGATATTGGCACCCATCGCATCTTTAGTGTCTACTTCTAAATCGATAGAAAGATAGCCCTCTTCGAAAGTACGAATGTCGAGTGACTGCATTCCGCCACCCCGCTGATAGATCGAAGGATAGCTTTTCTCAGCCGCGGTAAAAAGAGCCTGCTCATGTTCAATAAGAACCTTTTTTACTACTTCAAAATCTGTGACATTTCTCAAAACGATTTGACCTATCATATTTTGATTGATCACATGTGTGTGTATTCCACCAGACTTCGCGATAATTTTTGCTGCATTACTAGCGGCGGCAATTACTGAAGGCTCTTCTGTAACCATTGGAATAGTCTTTTCTTTTCCGTTAATAATGAAATTCTGTGCCACGCCAAGAGGAATTGCACACTCACTAATTTGATTTTCAATCAAATTATCCGCAATTTTTTCCGATAATACAGTCTCGGTTTGCAATTGAGCCGCTTCTTTAGCTGACAGTTTTTTTTCTTTGACCAGCTTAGCTAGACGTTCAGCTTGGGTCATTTGATAGAACTTTTTTTTTGCGGTCTCTTGATCCTCCGCTTTCGTTATCATCAAGGCTAGTCCCAATCCGCCTCCGATACAAAGACTTGCGACTCCTCGCTGCTTATCTTCTTGGAACAGCTCCGAAATAAGCGTTGCTACTATACGAGTTCCGCTGGCGCCAATAGGGTGTCCCAATGCGATTGCACCGCCATAAGTATTGACCTTTTCATCTGGCAGCTTCAATTCCTTTTGAACAGCTACAGACGCCGCTGCAAAAGCTTCATTGATCTGAAAAACATCGACCTCATCGATTGTTCTATTTACCTTATTTAATAATTTATTAATAGCTGACACAGGAGCCATCCCCATAATACTTGGGTCAATCCCAACTTCGCTATAGCCATTAATAACAGCCAGATAGTCTAACCCATTTTCAATGGCATACGATTTCGCTGCCAAAACCACCGCCGCTGCCCCATCATTTAGCGGTGAAGCATTAGCCGCTGTTACCACACCGTCTTCTTTAAAGGCTGGTTTAAGTGATCCGATTTTTTCTAGGGTTGAATCAAAACGAATGCCTTCATCTTCCCATAAAGTACTGCCATCTTTTAAAGCAACAGGTATAATCTCTGATTCAAACTTTCCTTCTTTGCTAGCTTTTGCTGCTTTCATTTGTGAGTCATAGGCATATTGATCCTGCATCTCGCGAGTAATTTGATATTCTTGAGCGACTTTTTCTGCCGTCAGTCCCATATGCTTCCCGCTGAAAGCATCAGTCAAGCCATCATAAATCATACTTGATTTTGGCTCCTGCCATTCTTGTGCAGCATAGTCAAAATGAGTGACTTTTGGTGCTTGAGACATATTTTCTGTTCCACCTGCAACAACGACCTGAGCCTCACCTAATAAAATCTGCTGCATGGCAAAGATGATTGATTTCATTCCTGAACCACAGACTTCATTGATAGTTGTTGCTGGTACATTAAAGGGAACGCCAGCTTTTACTGCTGACTGACGTGCCACATTTTGACCATTTCCTGCCTGTAAAACATTTCCCATAAATACTTGTTCAACTTGATCTGGTGCAAGCTCTGCACGTTTGATCGCTTCTTTTACAGCGATAGCACCGAGCTCGACTGCTGAAACGGTTGCTAACTTGCCTTTATATCTGCCAATTGGTGTTCGTACAGCGCTTAAAATAACTACTTCTTCCAAGAGTGCACCTCCAATGCTTTCATTAAAAATCAGAGGTAAGTATAGCACAGATAGTTTTATAATTTCTTAAGATTCAAACTTAACTAATTATGACCTTTCTGTGATATATTTACCTTTGGAAGAAAAGGATGTCTGCTCTGCTTATTACTTTAGTAATTTAGTGGAAGGATATACGTGGTGAGATCTTTTCTATGAAAAGTCATTTTACCAATAAGAAATAGGAGGAGCAATATGAAGATAGGGATTGATAAAATCAGTTTCCACGTACCAAGTTATTATCTTGATATGACGGACTTAGCTAATGCACGTGAGACTGACCCCAACAAATTTCACATTGGTCTTGGACAAGATCAGATGGCAATTATTCCTGAGACACAAGACATCGTTACTTTAGGAGCAAGTGCTGCTGCAAAAATTCTTACAGATGAAGACAAAAAGGAAATTGACATGGTAATCGTCGGAACCGAGTCGAGTAGCGACTTCTCAAAATCTGCCTCAGTAATTATTCATGGACTGTTAGATATTCAACCTTTTGCTCGTTCATTTGAAATAAAACATGCGTGCTACGGCGGAACAGCCGCTTTGCAACAAGCCAATGACTATGTTACGTTACATCCAGACCGCAAAGTCTTAGTAATCACGGCGGATATCGCAAAATATGGTCTGAATACTGGCGGGGAACCAACACAAGGTTGCGGCGCTGTCGCTATGCTAGTGACGAAGAACCCGCATCTATTGTCTTTTAACAACGACAGTGTTTTCTATTCAGAAGATGTTTACGATTTCTGGCGTCCCGCTGGCCATGACTACCCATTAGTCGATGGTCACATGTCGAATCAAGTCTACATTGATTCATTCACCCGTATCTGGGAGCAAAATAAAAAAATTAATAAAACTGACAGTACTGATTATGCTGCTTTAACATTCCATCTACCTTATACAAAAATGGGACGCAAGGCTTTGCGCGCAATCTTTCCAGAGATGCCAGAAACTGAACAGCAGCGTCTGGAAGCTCGTTATGATGAAGCTGTTGTTTATAGCCGACAAGTTGGCAATCTGTATACCGGTTCTTTATACCTTGGATTAATGTCCCTATTAGATAATGGTAATTTAGCTGCCGGAGATCGCATTGGCTTATTCAGCTACGGCTCTGGAGCCGTCAGTGAGTTCTTCTCTATGAGCTTAATGGAGGATTATAAAAAGTATTTGACTGTCGAAGCTGATCAGGCATTACTTGCTGGACGCAAACAATTAACAATTAAAGAATACGAAGAAATGTTTAACACCAAACTGCCTACTGATGGAGAAACGTATACTTTTTCAGACAAATCAAAGTATGCAATCAATAAAATCAGTGGTGATATCCGTTATTACAATAAATAAACATCGAAAAAGCCAGCTTAATAGCTGGCTTTTTTAGGCAAAAAAAAATAATCTAGCAGGTCTAATGGCTAAGTGTTTTTTCTTCATTCCAGATTTCTGGAATATTTACACCCTTTTCTAGGTCTTAAACGTCTTGATGATCGGATTCCGTTTAAGCCTCACCATTAAGTGGAGAAATGGTTCTACTGTCTACATTTCTCTTCCCCGCTAGATTAGAACTACTTGGTAAGGAGACTTCAAATCCCTACTTCCTTTCTGCCTTTTTGGCATTCTCTTTGAAATGAACACTACCTCCGTTCATTTCTGTTGTACGATTAAACAACTTTAGGGACCCACCCCTTACACCTATATTTATACCACATTTCAAGATTTTTTGCAACCGTTTACATTCTCTCGATCCTTCCCTTTTCGTGTTATAATTCTAAAGATAGATTGAATTGTTAAAAACGATTATTAAACTGGGAGGACTTAAGTCATGAATATTTTATATATATCAATTTCTGGAAACACGAAAGCCTTTGTCAAACGTTTAGAGGCTTATGCAGAGGAGCAGCATAGATTAAACTCAGAAAATCCTTTGATTACAGCTAAAGAAATTTCAGAAAATAGCCCTTTTAAAGTAGAAGCTGATCCTTTTTTTACCTTCGTTCCTACTTATTTAGAAGGTGGTAACGGTCTGGACAATGGTGATACAGAAATCTTGACTGAAGTCATGCGTGAGTACTTAGAATATGAGGAAAATTATAAAACGTGTTTAGGTGTTGTAGGCAGCGGTAATAAAAATTTCAACTATCAATATTGCTTAACAGCAAAGCAGTATAGCGAAGCATTCGGTTTCCCTTTCTTAGCAGATTATGAGTTGAGAGGTACTGCAGCTGACTGTCAGCGCGTCTATCAAATTTTAAAAGAGAAAGCAGTAAATTAATCATTTGCTAATTATTCTATTGACTTTTTCTCATGTTAAGGGCATTCTTTTAAAATAGGAAATTTTAGAGAGAGGCGTGTTGCAGGTGAGAAAAGTAGCGATTATTGGTGTAGGGCATGTAGGAAGCACAACAGCATACACTTTAATTTCAAAGAATATTGTGGATGAACTAGTACTTTTTGATTCAAATGAAAATATCCTAAAAGCAGAACTGAACGATCTTATGGATGGGCAAATGGAACAGAATCATCAAGTCCGCTTAATCGGAGCTGATTTAGCAGAACTAAAAGATACGGATGTGATTATTTTTTCTGCGGGTGATATTTCTATTTTTGAAGGAAATCCCGATCGTTTTGCTGAGTTAAATTTAACGAAAACGATTGTTGAAGAATGGGCCCCAAAAATCAAAGCCTCCGGTTTTGATGGCATTATTTTGAATATTACTAATCCTTGTGATGTGATTACTCAATATTTGCAAGAATTAACTGGTATACCACGTGAACGTGTTTTTGGAACAGGAACATCGTTAGATACTGGTCGCATGAAACATGCTGTTAGCCGAAACTTAAATGTTCATCCTTCAGCTATAGATGGATATGTAATTGGTGAACACGGTGAGAGTCAATTTGTTGCATGGTCTAGCGTTCGCATAGGGGGCGTACCTATCACCGAAACTTTATCAGAAGAAAATCTTACCGCTTTAGATGCGGCTGCACGCGATGGCGGCTGGGTAACATTTAGAGGCAAGGGGTATACTTCTTACGGTATCGCCATTCAAGCTGCACGCATCGCTGAGGCCATTTTAAATAATAATCATCTTGTCGTACCTGTGAGTCATTTCCACTCTGTTGAGGGCTGCTACGCAGGTTCTCCTGCCAAAGTTTCACAGCAAGGCATTACTGGAAGATTTACACTCACGCTTTCAGATGCAGAACAGGAAAAATGGCAGCATACTATCCAAACGATACATTCGATGCATGCAACTATTTAAAAAGGCCGGACAAGTCGTCCGGCCTTTTTTATGCACTTTTGATGGTAGCAGCTACTTGATTCCATTTAAACGCAATCAATTTTGCATTTGGTGTTCGGTAATCAAACACCTGCTCATTTTCTAAAGGTTCAAAATAATTTTTGATCGCACGTATCACTGAATTATGGCAAACTAATAAATACGTGTGTTCTTCATCTTGTTCCAGCTCCTCCAATAGTGGCACAATTCTAGCATAAACATCCATCAAGGATTCGCCTTTAGGGTAACGTACCGCAAATTGTGTTCGTATCTTTAAATAGCTTTCTTGTTCATCACTCGTTCCATCATATTCGCCATAGTCTAATTCAATCAAACGATTATCTACGCTTATTGGTAGTTCGTTATCTTCAGCCACAACTCTTGCTGTTTCTCTAGCCCTTTCCAGTGGTGAGCTGATAATTTTAGTTATAGGTGATTTATCAAGTTCAGCAACTTCTTTCGATAACAAGTCCGCCTGCTCGTAGCCTATCGTCGATAAAGCAATGTCGCTTCTTCCTGAAATAATCCCTTTCCTATTCCACTCAGTCTCCCCATGTCTAGCTACGTAAAGCAAATAAAACAATCCTCTCTATCATCAAATTGAAAAGCTTTCAATATTTGATTTTAAAATAATCAATTTAAATAAACTGAAAAACACTCAATATCTTTATCACTTTATCACTAGAATGAAAGCACGTCTACTTTTTTACAGAAAATTTTTTTGTTTTTTTCATATGCAGCTTCGTAGTTTTTGATTAACAACATAATTATTATTTTTTCAGTCTACATCCAATTATAGTAAGCACCTATAAATCTATATTTCAGATAATAAAGGAAATCACCAATGACTTGAAACGTTGTGATAATTGAACTAATCATCCCATAATAAGTTAACAATCAAAAAAAGACTATCCATAAAAATGAATAGTCTCAATTGCGCGGCGACGTCCTAATC
>NZ_JAFLVR010000070.1 GCF_017315985.1 Candidatus Enterococcus murrayae
TCTCGAACCAAATTTCACTGCGTACATATTTCCGATCCCCCATCCCGAAAAAACGTTTTCATTTTTTTATAATTTAATAATAACCATTAACTAAAAAAATTGTAAATAGAAAATACGAACAATTATTTTAATAAAAAATAAACTATTTGAATGGAGTTATTTAATTAGAAAATAGACACTCTTCATGGCTAACAAGAAAGGCTTCGCGAAGCCGGACATGGATAGACCTGCTGCAAAGCTACTTATTCATTTGAAAATTTTATACTTCACTTCCTTTATGATTAAAAAAAGAGAAAGCGGAGAATCTTTTCCGCTTTCTCTTTCTGTAAAACTATTCAGCTGCTTGTTCCGTCATGATTATCGGTCCGTCTTTAGTGATTGCGATTGAGTGCTCATACTGCGCGCAATAGCTGCCGTCTAAGGTACGAGCCGTCCAACCATTGCCATCAATACCAGCCTCCCATGTTCCCGTTGTGATCATCGGCTCGATCGTAATCGTCATTCCTTCTTTTAGACGCGGCCCCTTGCCTGATGTTCCAAAATGCGGGAAAAAGGGTTCTTCATGAATCGTTGGGCCAATGCCATGTGCCAGAAAATCCTGCACGACCCCATAACCTTTGCCTTCCGCGTATGTTTGGATCGCGTGACCAATATCGCCTACTCGCTTACCCGCTTGTGCTTGTGCGATCCCAATCATCAAGGCCTCTTTTGTCACGTCCATCAATGCCTGATGTTCTGGAGTGACTTCGCCGACGGCATATGTCCAGCAGCTGTCAGAAATTGCTCCATGATAGTCGACACAAAAGTCGACCTTCAGGACATCGCCGGATTTTAAACGGTAATTGGAGGGGAAGCCATGACAGATTTCATCATTCACACTTGTACAAGTCGCATACTCATACCCCTCAAAGCCAATCTGGGCAGCCGTCGCCCCTGCTGCTTCAATCTTTTCTTGAACAAATTGATTGATTTCTTTCGTAGTGATTCCTGGAACGATGATCTCTCGTAATTGCTGATGGATCCCTGCTAAAATAGCTCCGGACTCCTTCATTTGTTCGATCTCTCTATTTGATTTCAATGTGACCATTTGCTTGCTCCTATTATTGTTTTTTTCATCTATATAACACTGAAAATTTATACCACGAATCGTCTTCGAAGGAAAGTGAAAATACTTACCCTTCACTAAGCGTTGGTCGCCTTAACTTTAGCTTAAATTCTCTCAAGGGACCGTTCTGCCAGCTCTCATCATTTTTCAAATATACCTGACCATAGTCGATGATCCAGCCATGAAGATTTTGCGCCTTGAGCGTGTCCATCGTCTCAGGCCAGAGGATTTTGCTTTTCAATTGCCGATAACCGGCAGAAGCAAAACCAAATTTTTCAAACAGCCGTTGCGCGTATTTATCCGCAATAAAGGTCGAATGGTCAAAAACATATACTAACAAGGCATCCGCCGTCTCCTCACCGATTCCCTTGATTGCCAATAACTCTTTTCGCAACGTCAAAAAATCCTTGTCTGCCGCCTGCGTCAAATCAAAGTGATAGCCTTCCAGCCAAGTCAACAGCGCGATGATCGTGTTCGACTTTCCTCTGTAAAAACCGCTTGGACGAATCAGCGCCTGCAGCTGCTCCATGTCTAACGCCAAAACATTTTCCGGTAAAAATTGAGTGGCTTCATTTAAATTTGCCAAAGCATAATCCACATTTCGCCAATTCGTATTTTGAACCAATACCGCCCCTAATAGAATTTCCCATTTATTATCCGTGTCCCACCAGCGTTTATGTGTCATGACTTGACTAAACGCTTCGTATAATTCTTCAATATTAGTAATCATTTTTTCCCTCAGCAATCATTCAAATTTGCTTCTTCTCGTCATTCATTATATTAGAAAGCATCCAAATAAGCTTGCAGCGCATCCGCTAATTTTCCAATATGAAGCCCATCTACAAAGGAATGATGCGCCTGTATAGAAAATGGCAGGAGGGTACGGCCATCACGTTGAAAATATTTTCCCCAGTCGATCAAAGGAGTCGCGTTGTCTTTCTTCCCAGAATTCGTATGGGAAATATGTGTAAAGGACACCCATGGCATAGGTGAAAATTGGAAGACATCGGTTCCTAATGGACCTGTGAAGTATTCCTTCTGCTCCTCTGCTGTTTTCGCTGCAGCAGCCAGATACGCTTCAAGGGTTGCCTCCATTGGAACATTTACGACTTTGAACAGCTCCGTTTCTTTGTCAAGGTACGTAAATGCCGTATCGATTTGATCGTATAGAACCACGTCGCCATCGACGAATCGGTAACGAAACTCTTCAATTTGATTGGCACAAACAGTTACACTGTAGATCATTGCAAAAGTGAAGGAATAATGCTGCGCTCGAATTTCATTCAAGAAATGCGTGATATCCAATTCAAAGCTCACACAAAAGGCCGGCTCCACACTCTCTCTAAATACCCTGCAATGCATCGCGCGCTTCCAGTTTTCTTCGTCTATCTTGACATACTTATTACTCATTTCGACACCCTCCTCATTTTTTCTAATTTTCTTATACTTATAAAATACAATGAACGGCCAAACAAAACAAATCCGGCTAGTCTATGAACTAGCCGGATCGAGTATTCGTTATTTTTTGCGTTTAAAGTAGACTACTCCTCCCAAGATAACCAAGATTACAATACCAACGACAACTAGGATCGTTGATTTTTGTTCACCGGTTTTAGGAAGATACGTGTGATTGCGCCCATTAAGAGTAGTGGACGGAAGTGTTCGTGAAGTATTCTGGGTCTTTCCACTTGCTGCTTGCTTTACATTTTCTTTTTTGACGGTAACCAGCTTCTTCGCCTCTGTCACTTGGAAAGTCACTGGTTTTTCATCCAAGACATAGCCTGTTGGCGCTTTTGTCTCAACAAACTGGTACTTTCCAGGTTTTAAGCCTGTCACAGCAAGCGCTCCTGCTTCATCCGTCTTCAAGTTCGCTTTTAAGAGCGTGCCGTTTTCATCCTGTAAAGCGAAGACTGCTTCTGCTAAACCTTCACCGCTAGTACTGTCGACCTTTTTCAATACTGCTGCAGCAGGAAGCCCTTTATTGGTTTTCTTTACCTGTACCGGTGCCGTTTGATCCGATTTGATCGTAAAGGCTACTGGTTCTGCATCCAGCTGATAACCTGCAGGCGCTTTTGTTTCGACCAGCTGATACTCGCCTGGTGCCAAATCCTTCACTGATAAACGGCCATTATCATCTGTGCTCATTTTATCCGTCGGGATTGTTTTTCCCTCTTGTGTTTGTAAAATGAATTCTGCTCCTGACAATGGCTGCTGGGTTGCTTCATCGATTTTTTCTAAAACAACACCACGCTTAATTGCTTGATTGGTCTTCGTTAATTCAAGCGTTTCTGCTTGCTCCTTGATCGTAAACGTGACCGGCCGTGAATCCTTCACGTATCCTGTCGGCGCCTCTGTTTCTACTAGCTGGTAGCTTCCAGCAGTCAGCGCTTCAAGCAATAGTTTTCCAGATTTGTCAGTAACCAGATCAGACTGTAAAGCCTCCCCTTGCTCGTCCTGTAATTCAAAGGTCGCTCCCGATAAAGCTTCGCCGGTTGATTCGTCTATTTTACTCAAAACGACCGATCCAGTCTTTGCCGGTGTCTTCGTATTGGTTTTTTCCACTTCAGCAGCCTTTTCTTGGGCTTTTGTTATAGTGAATTCGACTGGGGTTGGATCTGTTTGATAATTCGTCGGAGCTTTTGTTTCGACAAATTGATACTCCCCTGGTGCTAGATTACTTACTTCTACTTTCCCTTCACCATCAGTGATCAACTCGTCTTTTACAATTTTTCCAGCACTATCCTGTAATTGGAAAACCGCCCCTTTTAAGGCCGCCTTCGATTGTTCATCGACTTTTTTCAGGATTACAGAGCCTGTTGACAGGCTGTTGGTTTTCTTAAGGTTAACGATCTGTCCTTGACGCTCAGTAATCGAAAATTTAACCGGTGTTTCATCCAGCTTATACCCTGTAGGAGCTTCTGTTTCGATAAATTGATACTCGCCAATCGGCAGGTCCGTCACTGTAAAACGACCATCCGAGCCAGTTTCATGGCCTTCGCTGATTTTTTCGCCACCTGCTTTTTCTAGGCGGAATTTGGCTCCCGACAATACTTCATTCGTCTTTTTATCCATTTTGGTCAACTCAACACTGTTCGGAACGGTTTCTTGATTCACTACTTTTATTGTATCCATACCCTCGGTCAGTGTGAGTGCCTTGCCGTTTTTATACTCAGGATTGATCTCATAGCCATTAGGCGCTTTGCTTTCTCTTAACAGATAATTCCCCAACGGCAGCCCAGTAAAGGTCACCTTGCCAGTATCATCGGTATCAGCTTTTAATCCTGTTTCCGTTCCATCTTCTTTGAGGATCTCAAAGGTAGCACCGGCCAGCTCTTTGCCTTTTGCATCCACCTTCAATACAGATAAATCCGCAGTCTTCACTACACCGGTTCCGCTTCCGCTGGTAAAGCTCAGATTAACCGCTGTATTGGCTTGGCGATAGTAAGAATTCAATGCGCCATAGCTTGATGAATTTACTTGAGAAAGGTTTTTGACGCCGCCTGGAAACTCACTGACTGTATCATATTCCACTTTAATATTATCTTCTGCTTTATAATCAGAAAAAACAATTTTGAAGGTATTCTCCGTGATAATCAATCGATAATGATCGGTACTAATCTTTTCACCCGTTGCAGCATTGGTAACTACAAAAGATGTTGGGTCATAGGCGGCATTGGTGGTCCCTTGTGTCAAACTATCAATAATTTCAGGGTCCTGAACTGGCAGATCAGCAGAAATATTTCTAGTGGTCACAGTCCAATTCGCTACATTCTCCTTGACTGGATCCTTCGCAACCGATTTTTGCAGCGCGTTCTCATAGTTGTAAACGTAAAGTCCGGCTTTATATTCTGCTGGTGCTTTATCATCATAGGTTGCTTTCGCCACATTGTTCACCTGTTGATAGACATACCAGTCTCGTTTGATCCGCGTCTTGTACTTCACATAAACACGCTTGGAGCCTAACTTGCCAAATTCTAAATTGATCTGATTGTTCTGCGTATCGATCTTTGTCGGATAGACGTCTGAACCCTCAGGTGCCAGATTATAATCATTCGTTAAATAGCGTGTCATATTATCAATCATCGATTGGCTCGTGACCTCTTCAAAACGCAGTGAACCCGGAACAAGCTCTGTTCCAGCAGGCAAGCTGTCTTCCATCTTCGTCAAATTGAATGTCGCTCCTGTTGCATTCAAAAAGACCAGCCAATTTTGATGTAAATAATTTCCCGTTTTTTCTGTATTTGTTCCGAGCTTCGCGCCGCCCGTATAGTAGGGGTCAACGAAGGTTCCTTTGGCTTCGTACTCAATCACTCCAGGGACATCGCCATAGTTTAATGTTGCTTTATTCTTGATTTCTGTTCTTTGTTGATCTGTATCGATCTTCGTTTTGATCGTGATCACTAAGGGATCCTTCAACTCGTTATATTCGCCAAGAAAATCGATCCGCACACCACCATTAAAACTATCCGGTGCACCGTTAACATTTGGCTGCGCACCAACTGGTGAACCATTTTCATCAAATTTGGTTATTCTGTAGTCCTGATTTTCAACTAGAGGGACGGATTCAGTATCAGAGATTTTTTTATTGATCGTCAGCCCCGTGTAATCCTTGACTGCACCGATAAAGTAATCATGCACGACTGGTTTTTTCATCGTGTATTTTTCGGCATTAACTGTAATAGTCCATTCCATTGTCCGATTGAAGATATCGATCGTTCCTGCTTCCTTCGATAATAAATTTGGAATCAGACTCACTTGAGCTTCTTTGGTGACTGTGCCATTCGTTACCTTATTCTTGATGACACGTTCAGTCGGATCAGTGATTTTGGTCGAATACCTAATCACATACGCCTGTTGGGTATTGGCTTTAGGCGTGAAGGTCAGCGAACCAGAGCTGTCAGGTGAAACAGCAAAATCGCCGGCTCCGTCCCCCTGAGAAACTACCTCATAGCTGTTTCCGCTGGTATAATTAAAGCCGACCTTTTCAATACTGATCGAACCAGCCACCAGCTCGACTCCTTGGTCTGTTAAATCTGTGATCAGCTGAGAAGCGGTAGTCAGCGGCTGTTCATTAAAATTATACTTGAGCTCCCAATCGATCGCTCCGGTATCCTGATTGATTTTCCCCTTAGCTTCTAGCGGCTGCAGGGTCACAAATGCTTTACTCGTACTAGAAGAGCTTAGCTGCGTGTTGTTCTCATAGGTATAAGAGTAGGGATAAAAATAGTTATACTCATTTCCTGCAATCGACTCATCAACATAGTTCTTTCCATCAATGCCAGAGACTACAGACTCCGCAATCACTGCTTTTTTCCCAATAGACCTAAGCAGCTTAATTTCTGCGCTGGCACGAGTTGTACCAGCATTCTTATAGACGATTTCGTAATCGGTGTCTTTGTTCAGTAATGTTTTGCTGCCCACTAAGGAACCATTAAAGTCAACATCGCTGGAATACACCTTTATCGAGTCAAAGCTGATTTTGCTGGTACTGTTATATGCTTCGATTTGATACATCCGATTGGTATTGTCTACTCGATCTAAGTTGAAAACCGAGCTGATTTCAGATTTCTTGGGGTTCAATGTGTCCATTGTTACAGCAGTACTGCTTTTTCCAGAATCAACACTCGAGGTCACCTCTATGGAAAAGATCGTCGGTGTCGGCGCTGTATCAAAAACGACTTTTTGATTTTCTTCATCAATGTTTGTCACTTTCTCTAATGACGTGATCAAGGTCAAATCATAAACTTCTGAAGAGACATTATCTTCTAAAAAAGTAATCGTCAATTCCTTCGTTGCCGCGCTGATTGACCATTTTGCTGAAGTCATCGGACTGAAATCACCAGACAGATCCTTTGCGATCGCTACTTGAGCGGGCAATTGGGTGGTAAAGGTATCACCAGTCTGATAATTTTTATTAGAGAATGAAAATTTCAACGACAGCTTCACCCCTGTCATATTCGGCAGAGTATCATTCGGCTGAACTTCATCTCCATTGATTTTGTACATTTTTACTGAACTGAAAATATTGTCAGTAATCGCTGTACGCGCCTGCTTTCTTTCCGCCTCCTGCTTTTCTGTTTCCCCTGATGTTTTTATCGCTGTTGCAGAAGTTGCTGTTGTACTGCTGTTTTCAGCTGCTGGTGGTTTGCTGCTGGAATCCTCAGACACAGCAGAATCGGGGATTTTCTTTGAGGAGGAGGTGACTTCCTTCTTCTCACTCTCCGATGACTGTACTGTTGATTCGGTGGAACCCTGCCCGTAGGCAAAGACCGGACTAAGCGTCTGTAAGACAAGCAACGTAACTAATCCAATCACTACTAATTTATTTTTCATAACCACTAACACCTTTCCTGATTTATTAATCTCCGAAAACGATACCGAAAGCCCAAAACGATTATCTTTTCGTTACATCAGATACTTTTATTTTTATTTTATTATATAAATAATTTAAAAATAACCGATATCAATTAATAAATTATAGGACAATGTTAATTGTAAAACAACAGCAAAAAATGATTTTTTATCTTTCAACTTTTGACCAGTCTGCCCAGCTGTTCTTTAAGTTAGAAGGGTACTGCTCAATAGTAAAGCTAAAAGCCAGGAATCGCTAAAGCTGCTTCCTCAGTGTTTCTCTTACAGATACAAAAAAGATGCTCAAGGAAGCCGCATCTTCTTGTTAATTATATAGTTACTTCTTTCCGCTCAAAATCAATTGCGCTTCGCAGGGGTTCTTTATGCAAACAAAAAAACCGACATTAGAAAAATACGTTTCTTTCTAACGTCGGTCTCTGCTTATATCGAATTCACGATCAAACCGATTGCGGCTAAAATCGCGCCGCCAACAATTTGGATTACCAATACTTTGGTTGGCGTATATTTTTTATGTTTCAGTAAATAGTAGGTTAGCAGTGTTACTCCCAGCGGCAGTATTCCTTTGACTAAAGCATCCAGCACGTCTGTCTGAATCGATAGGTTTTCTTTTCCGCTTAGATGAACACTTAACGGTGTTGCGATCTTAACGAAGTTTGCTGCCAACGAACCGATAACGATTGCCCCCAAGGTTTGCGAGAAGGTCATGATATACGACAGGCGGCCGCCAGCCATCATCTTTTGGATTCCTTCCTTGCCTTGTTCATATCCTTGGATCCACAAGAAGTATGCGATAACCGTCATAATGATCCAATGCAGTGCAAAGAATAAAACAGGACCCATAAAAATATTTCCTTTAGCACCAAATGGCAGTGTGAATGAAAGCAGAATCGGGATCAAGGTCCCTTGCCATAAAGTATCACCGATCCCTGCCAGAGGTCCCATCAATCCAGTCTTCAATCCATTGATCGTTTGGTCGCTGATATCAGCACCAGATGCTCGTTCCTCCTCCATTGCAATAGTCATAGCCAAGATTGGCCCGCCGAAGGAAGGCTCTGTATTGAAAAACTGCATATGACGCTCTAAGGCGGATTTCATTTCATCCTCGTCCTTGCCATACAATTTTTTCAAAATCGGACTAAAGGCATGAACGACACCCGTCGCTTGAAGGCGTTCATAGTTGTAGTTTGCGTGGGAAAAGAACGTCCAGCGCCAGAAAGCTTTAACGACATCTCTTTTTGTTAACAGCTTCTCTTTTTTTATTTCTGCAGTCTGCTCCATTAAGCTAATCCTCCATTCTTATCTTTCAAGTACAACTCAGTGAAGACATAACCGATGATTCCAGCAAATACGGCGATCGGCACAGATGGCAGGCCAGAATAGATCGCCAGCATAAAGCCGAAAGTAAAGAACAGCAGGGTACCCTTTCCATTCATCGCCCGCAAGTTCATCGCGATCCCCAACGCTGGTAAAATACCGCCGATAGCTGAAAGAACATCTAACGGACGACCACTTAATGCATCAACAATTCCTTCTACTGCATCGGCACCAAGATAAGCGGCTAACGCAACAGGCACTACAGTAATCAAAAGTAAAAATAATTGCGGTGGAACGATATGAAGCCAATTGATTCGATCAATCTTTCCTTCTTCGGCTGCTTTATCCGCCATATGGACAAAAGTGATATCTACCGTCATATGAGCAACCCAAATCAAGGTCCCCAATAAACCAATCGGTACAGCCAAGGTTACGGCAACTGCTGGTTCTACCTTCGCAGCCATCGCTAAAGCGGTTCCAAGAGTTCCCGCAAGTGCCGGGTCCATAGCAACCGTCCCTCCTGCTGAGATAAATGCCAGATACGGCAGGTTGATCGCCGCTCCGATGATACAGCCTTGAACCGGATCACCCAAAATCAATCCCACAACTGTCCCATTCACTAACGGACGCATCCAGCCGTGAGTACCAACCAACGAAAGCCAAGGCGTTCCGTTGATACCAAGATAATAAACGACACCGATTAAAATTGCTTGGATTAGACTAATTTTCATTTTTCCACTTCCTTCACTGAATTTTTTTATAGCAACCCTTCAATTGCTTGTGATCCCTGATCTGGAATGACATGAATCTTCATTTTTACATTTTTGGCAACAATATTTCTGAAGGTTTCTTTTTCTTCCTCCGACGCCGAAATATTTTTATAAAATGTTTTTCGATCTTTTCTAGCACCCATCCCGCCAATAATGATCTCATCAAACATCACACCATTTTCAATCAGCTGCCAATAGGTCTGAGGCTCTTTTGCCAAAACAATGATCCTGTGACCATCTGGAATAGCTGTTAATAATTTTGCGCCATCCTCAACGCCAAAAATAGATAATTTGATCCCATTAGGCACCGCCATCGACATGATTGATTTGGTGAATTCATCTCCTGCCGTCGCATCATCCACAATGACGATGTGGTTTCCTCCTGTAAATTGCAGCCAGGCAGTCATTACCTGTCCATGGATCAAACGATCATCAATTCTTGCTAAAACGATTTCTCCCATGTGTAAACACTCCTATTCTTTTTTGTCTGAATTTTTCTAACATAAATTCTATGGATCGTTATTCGTAGGCGATTCCTCTAAGCTGCTTTCGCTGATACGAAATGTTAAATTCACCAATCGGCTCCACTTTCGTTTTTCTAGGTAAATACCCGAAAGCTGGATCGGCTTGCAGAAAGAGGAATCCGCAGCCTACTCTTCTTTTTATTTGTTCGAACTTTCTTTCATTCTTGCCATTTCCTCTAAAAATTCCTTGATGCCATCTTTTCCAGCAGACATCGCTGCTTGATACATTGTTTCTAGGTCTGCTCCGATCATTCGTTGATTAAAAGCTTCGATGAGCATTGGCAAATTGACCCCCGAAATCAGCCGATAGCTGTGATCCTTCAATTTGTTAAAGCATAGCGCCGCTTGGTTATAAGGACTTGCTGAAAATAAATCAACTAACACTAAAACGCCGTCGCCTTTATCTAACTGACAAATCCCGCTTTGAATCTTTTCGCTAAATTCGACAATATCATCACCGTGCTTTAAGCCTAATGTTTGATAGCCATCCTGCTCGCCCATGATCAGGCTTAAACTGTCCATCAGCCCTGTTGCCATTTCCCCATGAGTAACGATCAGTATTCCTGTCATTGTTTCCACCTCGTTCCTTTTTCTTTGGTCGTTAGCATTTACCAATGGAAATGCATGACTGTTTTATTCCAGCCTGGATTTTCTACGAATTTTTCCATGACCTTTCTGAAGTCTTCTCCTGTTGAAACCTCAACGATTTGTTCCGGCAATATCTTGCTTAAGGCCGCGCGATATTCCGGTTTTTTCATTCCCGCAACAACCGCTTCAAAGTCAAGTGTCGATGACCGGCTGCTTCCATGAGCAGTAATTCCTTTTTCTAAAATATCTCGTGTATCAATAGGGACCAACTCTTCTGTTACCCCCATAAAAATGATATCAGCCAATGAATCCGCAATTTCGATCGCTTGGTTCAAGGCACTTTCGCTGAATTTTCCTCCAGTACACTCGATCAGAACATCGAACTTCTCCTTTGATTCAGCAAAGTTATACGTCAAAACATTCTCCGTTCGAGCAAAGTCAAAATGCGCAAGCTTGTCATCTGCCGCTCCAAAAACAACGAATCGTTCTGCATCGACACCGTATAAATATTTCAGCATGACCGCAGTAAAATAGCCCACCGGTCCGTCACCAAAAAGTGCTACTCGCGTTTCTGGCTTCTTCAATTTGTCTTCTACATGACTGATCGCATGATGAGAAACAGAGGACAACTCCGCCAATACAGCAATCTCATTCGGGATCTCAGCAGGTATCCGCACCAAGCATTCTTCAGGATGCACTAAACGACTTTGAGCCATTCCGTCGTAGCCGCTCCCTAAAAAGGCATTTCCCTTTGAATAATTTTCAGGGACATTCGGTTTTTGATCGATTTCGGGGTGTAAAATCTGTCCCGGTATATTAGGTACGACCACCACACGGTCGCCTACTGAAAATTTATCTGAACGTGTTTCCCGTACAACGCCTATTCCCTCATGCAATAAGGCCATCGGTAATTTTTTCGCCAGGGCCTCTGGTCTGCGGAGCCCGGCAAAATATCTTAGATCCGCGTGACAGATACTTGCGTACGTTGGTTCAACCGCCACCCAATTTTCTGGGATCTCTCTTATTTTATGAACTTCTTCAATTGTCCCTGGTTCAACAAGACTAAAAACTCTTGATTCAACCGATTGTTCCATCTCATCTTCCTCCTCATTTTCAAGCGCTCGTTAATACTCTTTATCGCTCGTTTACGAGTATAGCATCGCAAAACATATTTGTAAACGCTTTATTTTTAAAATATCACTCACTTTCCTCTAATTCCGCGAAATAGAACAACTTTCAAACAAAATAAAAAACACTCCTTTACTCTAATTTGTGCTTTTTCTGTTTATTTCTCACGCCATACTATGGACGGCAAGTTTTTCTGAAGCATGAGCTCGAATACGCTCGTTAATGCTCGTTGTGAAACAATATATATTGACACTTCCGCTGATTTTCCATAGACTGAATGGTGATAGCACCTTTCATAAGTGATGATTGCACATAAATTTGCTTAGAAAGCGAGAGGGTGAAGTAAAATGCTGACAGGCGAGCGAAGAATAAAATTATTAGAAGCAATTGAGAACAAACAGTTTATTTCTGTTTCCCAACTATCTGAAATTTTTCAGGTGCACGAAACAACCATCAGAAGAGATCTAGACGAATTGGAATCACAAGGACTCGTAGTAAGAATTCATGGCGGGGTAGTTCCCGCGAGTATCAAAAATGATGAGCCCGTTTTTGAAGATCGCGCCACAGAGAATATGCTTGAAAAGACCCGTATCGGAAAGCATGCGGCTAAATATGTAAAAAGCGGTGAAGCCATCATTCTGGATTCAGGGACTACTACCTTGCAAATCGCAAAAACATTGAATGAGATGCCTCAGCTGCAAGACATAACGATCATCACCAATGACGTTAATATTGCCTCTGTTCTGCGTTCCAACCGGAATATTACGACCATCGTGACCGGAGGAACCCTTTTCCATGACAGTTTTATGCTGAATGGACAGATCGCCAACGAGTCGCTGCAGCAGCTAAGTGTTGATAAGGCCTTTATCGCCACTCCAGCGCTCAATGTCGAAAAGGGACTGACTCATTTTAACGAATTGTTGATTGCGACCAAAAAAAATATGATCGATGCGGCTGCCAAAAAAATCGTCGTAACAGATCATACGAAAATTGGTCGCCGCGCCTTATATACCTTCCTCCCCATTGATCAGATCGATTTGCTGATTACCGATAATCAAACGGATAAGAAGCTGATTGACGAGATGTATAAAAATGGGATCCAACGAATAGAACACGTGTAACAAAAAGAACAGCCAACTTTGTATTTAGGTACAAAATTGGCTGTTCTTTTTATTTTTATATAGAATTAATCCGTATTCCAGACACGATCCTGCATGATACCTGCTGCTTTAAGGAACATACAGGTAACGATCGGTCCAACAAAAGTAAATCCTCTTTTTTTCATATCCTTAGCGATTACGGTAGCTTCCGGTAACGTATTAGGGACTTCATCCACCTGCTCATACTCATGAACGATTGGTACGCCGCCTACAAAATCCCAAAGATAATCAGCAAAGCTGTCATAGTCTTCAAGCAGTGTGACGATTGCTCGTGCATTTTGTACCACCGCTTTGATTTTTCGTCGATTGCGAATCATTTCTGGATCTTCTGCAATTCTTTCGATATCCTCTGGAAAGAAAGCTGCTACCTTGTAAAAATCCATCCCGCAAAAATTTTTCTCGAACACCTCACGCTTCCCCGCAGCTGCCTGCCAGCTTAATCCGGCTTGAAAAACACCGACCGTCAGCAGCAGAAACAGCATTCGGTCATCACGCGTTGGTTTTCCCCATCGCTCGCTGTACCAGTATGACTTTTTCACCATTCATGCACCGCCTTTGCTGCCTTCATCATAACAAAAAAAGGCCGGCCTTTCAGCCGACACTTCCTCTAAGCTTCTTTGTGACAAACAGCTTCAATATTGTACCCATCCGGATCAAAAACAAATGCCCCATAGTAATTCTCATGATAATGCGGCCGTAATCCTGGCGCGCCATTATCTGCTCCGCCAGCCTTTATGGCTGCTTGATAAAACTGATCAACGGAGGCTCGTTCCTTTGCTCCAAATGCTAGATGAACCTTACTTGGTTCGTTTTTTACGATCCAGAGATCTCCACCATCGGCACCAAAGCATACGCCATGCGCCATCTCAATTTTCACCTGATACCCCAACGGCTTCAACGCTTCTTCATAAAAGGCTTTGCTTTTTGCTAAATCAGACACACCGATACTCAAATGATCAATCATATATTGCACCATCCCTTCACTATATTACTCTCAGTATAGCGTAAAAAAAGAGCGCTACCAACCTGATTTTCTACGAATCAAATGAACACTATTAAGCCAGCTCTTCCTCCCTTTAATAGGTATCGTTACTTTCTCCTTAAAAATAACTATCCATATTTTGAACGGATCATAATTTTTTTGGTACAGGTAAGAGAACAACGAACATTTGAGGCTCCTAGCAAAGCTTTTTCAGTAAAAAAACGTTCAAATAGAACTATTTTTCATCAATTGATCAATTATTCGCAGTCATTGACGAATTTTTAAAGTCAATCGATGCATGGTCTTAACATTCAGTGAATGTGGGCTATGCTAAAATCAACTTATAAATAACTTTTGTGAGAAATGAGATTTCTATAGAAAGGCGTGAAGCGCATGTTTAGAGAACTGTTTTTGACCAATCAGCAGCAGAAAAAAATCCAGTTTTTCAAGCGGATGGAAGGGTATCCTGAAGGTGAGTATTCCGTCCACACCCTCAGTCATAAATTCGACTGCAATTATCAACCCTTTTTACAGATGCTGCGTGAGCTCAATGACACCCTCATCGAGCTTAAGGAAAAACCGCTATTTATTCAAGCTTCAAAAATTTATTGGAAAAGCGACCCTGAACGGTCAAATCGATTTCTGATTTCCCAGGTTAGACATTCCGTTCCTTATCGCTTTATAGCGACCTCCTTATTCCAGCCCGAGAAAAAACTTTCAGACTTCAGCAAAGAAAATTACGTCAGCGAGTCCACGACCTTACGCAGAATGCGGCCGCTGATCGATTATCTGACCGAATGCAATATCCAGCTCAATTTTTCAAAAATGACGCTGTCTGGTCACGAAGCCGTGATTCGCTTATTCTACATCAAAGCACTTTGGGCTGCTTCATTAGGAGAAGATTTAACAAAAGACGAGCTAGATTTTACTGCTGAAGATCATTTACTCAGAGAATTATTGTCCCTGTTCCCTTTGCATCTTCATCCTAAATTGCTCCGCCTGATGCTGCTTGTCTGCCGCCTGCGAAATGAGCAAAAGAATTTTTTAAACGAGGCACCCTTTGATGATTTGCTATTCTCACAAACAACTCCGCTGCTTGAACGCTATCTGTCCAATCTGCTAGAATCACCTGTGCAGATCAAACGAAATGTAGAATTTTTCAATTACCTATTCTATTACTATCCCTATTCGGTCAAAAAGGATGCCCATAAGCTCAATCCGTTAATGCTTTATTACGCGAAAAATGTGGAAGAACGCGATCCCTTATGCTTGGCTATCGACAGCTTTTATCGCTATTGTGCAAAAGAGCTGTTACAAAATCTATTAGACGAGCACGAAGAAAAAATATTATTGAATAACATTGCTCGAACCTTTTTGGGCTACTCGATTCAAAAGAAAAAAATCCCGATGCTTTTTGAAACAGGCAATAAGGAACAGTTTCTGCAATCGGAGCTGTATCGCGAGTTATATCCAGCTGTCAAAAAAGCGATCCAGAAATTAAGCCGCCGCAGAAAGCTCGAATGGCTGACGGCAGTCAATGAGTCGCTCTCAAGGACCTTGTGCTTGAACCTGCTGCCGCTTTTTAGCGCGAATAATGAAAAAATCCGTGTCGGGCTAGTTTCCATCCCCAACTATCTCTATTTACAGCATGTCGTTAAATTTCTGAACAATCTAAACTTCATAGAAATTGTTTTTCAGCCGCAGCCAGATGAACCGATCGATCTCTTTATTACGACATTCAAAGAACTGCTGCCGTCACAAAATAGTGACTACTATCTAATCAATATCCTGAACGCCGATTATAAATCGGATCTTTTGCCGCGTTTGTTGGCGATCCAAAATAAGAAGAAATTTGCATAAAAAGACGTCTGGCTCAATCTTCATTGAGCTCAGACGTTTTTTTAGATATTGGCTTGCAAATCTTCGTAGAAAGCCGCTTTAGTAGCCGAAATATAAGGGGCTACCCATAAGTAGGCGATCCCTAGGGTCAATGCAATGACAATGTACCAGCCGATAAACGTAAGGTCCAGCCAAAACAAGCGTCCCTTATGCCCATCCATCAAGCGACGACTGGCCGTAATCGTATCCAGTACTTTCGGCTTTTCACCCGTTTGCTGGATTTGATCATAATAGATAAAATAGCTTTGGGAATAAGCATACGCTTTTACGATCCCAGGAATAATAAATAGAAATGTCCATAAAGTAGTAAAAATATTGGTAAGCAATGCTAATAGGATAACACCGCCGATAAACACGCCTTGAAACCCGCGAAACGCATCCTTCAATGGTTCAATATGAGTTCGTTCCCCTCTTATTAAATCCAAATACGTCCAAGAAATCCCACTCATAAACAGTGCGCTGATAATTGAAGAAACCAGACTCGTTCCCCCACCGCTCGCATTGTTTTGTTGATACTCTGAAACAGAAGAAATCATATTATCGCCTGATCCATGAATAAAGAACCAGATAACCCCTGATAATACGACAAAAAACAACACCGCTACCGTCAATAATGTCGGAATCAAGTTTAAGATGACGGCCTGTCCCCATTTTCCTCTCAGCGCATTCTTTGCCTCTGCCTTTAATTCAGCAGTCGTTTTCATAACCCAATAACCCCTTTCTGTTCAATATTCTAATATATGGTGACTATTTTAGAAAGTCTTTTGAATAAACTTGTACAATTACTCATTCTATCGGATGCAGCATTTTCCAAAAATCAGCCAGCATCCTTGGTTGGTAACGGCTCTTGCGAACTAAAACCGTAATATCATTGGTCAGCTGCCAATCATCGATCTTGATTTCTTTCAAGCTGCCCTGCAAAAGCTCTTCCTTGACCAATCGATAAGGCAGCACAGACAGACCAAAGCCCGCTTTTAGCGCTGAAATCAACGCCTGCGAATCAATGCTTTCCCAAGCTGGAAACAGCTTAAACCCCTGTAAAACAGCGACTGATTCAAAGGCCTCCCGCACCGCACTTCCTCGCTCTCGCAATAATAGCGGCCGCTGGATAAGCTCTTCAAAACTGAGCTGAGACTCTTTGGCATCGGCAGCCGCAACCACACACAAGCGATAATCTGCAATTTTTTTAGATTCAAAAGCTGGCTGCAGGATATGCCCTTCGATAAAGGCCAAATCTACCTCCCCGCGTTCTAAACGAGCGATAGAATCAGAAGCCGGAAAAACTTGGACATTGAAGCTGGCCGCTGGATATTTTTCAGTAAATCTGCGCAGCAGCTGCGGCAATTCAGTTTGCGCATAGGTGATGCAGGAAGCAATTTTTAGCGGCGGCTGTTTTTCTAAATTCGGCAGATGGGCTTCTACTGACTCAAACCCCTCGATAAGCGGCTGAATTTCACGTAGAAATAGCTCACCGGCAGGAGTCATTTCTACACCGCGATGCAGCCGTTCAAAAAGCTGGGTGCCCGCTTCATCCTCTAAGTCCTTTACTGCATGAGACACCGCCGATTGCGTCAGATATAGATTATTCGCTGCTCTCGTAAAATTTTTTGTCCTCGCGATCTCACGAAAAATGACACACTGCTTAAAGTTCATCAGTAACCTCCCATGAATTCTATTCATACTTGTATGGTAATACTATCATTTCACACATGCCAAACCAACCTTTATACTAGAAGAAAAGCAAACAGAAGGGGGATTCCATGACAAAATTAAAATTTTACTCATGGTTAGCAGGTATAAATTTATTTATCAGCGCCTTTACATTCGGTGGCGGCTACGTGGTCGTTCCGATGATTCGTAAATACTATGTGGAAAAAAAGGGCTTGTTTACCAACGACGAACTAATGGAGATGGCTGCTGTCGCACAGTCTTCTCCCGGGGCCATCGCTATCAACCTCAGTGTACTCGCCGGAAAAAAAGTTGCTGGCATGTTAGGCGTGTTCATCGGAGCCATCTGCTCCATCATCCCTCCCCTAGTGATCTTGGGATTGATCTCAAATTGGTATGCAGCTTTTGCCGCCAATCAAACAGTCATGGCCGTATTAAAAGGGATGCAGGCTTGCGTGACCGCATTGATCATCGATATAGTGATCGATATGTATCAGTTGATTCGACAAGAACATTCAAAATTACTAAGCGCACTGGTTCCCTTTGCCTTTATTGCGAATGTCTTTTTTAATTTGAATGTCATCTATATTCTGTTGTTCAGCATCGGGAGTTGTCTGGTGTACACATACTATCAGCAGAAGAAAGAGGGGCAATAATGCAATTATTTGAGACTTTTCTAAAAATCGGTTTGTTTAGTATCGGCGGCGGCTATACCATCATTCCGCTGATCCAAGAGCAGGTCGTTTACCAGCAGGAATGGCTGAGCGAGCAGGTTTTCGCCGATATTATCACGATCTCACAGATGACGCCCGGACCATTGGCGGTCAACACCTCAACCTTTGTCGGTATGCAGATTAATGGGATCTACGGCGCCCTTGTAGCAACAATCGGTTGTATTCTCGGCGGCTGCATCATTTCAATCTGCTTGTACCAATTCTTTCAAAAATATCAAGAATCCATTTTTGTTTCTGCGGCATTAAAGAGCCTGAAAGCCTCATCGGTTGGTTTGATCATGTCCGCCGGCTTTACGATTCTAACGATGACTTTTTTTGGAACATCTGAATTATCCCGCAGCCTGTTTTCTCGTTTTGATTGGCAAGCGGCAATATTATTCGCCGCAGCATTGATGATCTTGCGAAGATTCAAGCCCAATCCAATTTTTCTGATGTGTCTGGCAGGAATCGTTGGTTTTCTTATTTATTAAAAGCCCAAAAGGGTCATTCGTAATGCGTTACATAAATTCTTTCCAGTTTTATGGGATTTGTGCATTAAGCCTAGTACAATTTAGTTGATGGAGGTAATCTTTCACGATGCGGAGGCATATTTCCTTGGAAGAATTGCTTTTATCATTAGACGCTAATTGACATGTTGAGAACTGTTAATTAACAAAGAAGAAAAGCCTCTTTGCTATTTCTTCAAATCTTACCTTGCACAGTGCCCACTGAATATCTTCTGTGAAAGAAAACTTTAAAAATGCCCCTCTATTAAGTTGGTGGAAAATCTCTAAGATAACTTTCCAGCAGTCAAATATACATTACTCATAAATATAACAAAAGGTCCTTCCCACTCATAATTAGTGGGAAGTGACCTCTTCTTAATCTTATTTCAATTTTTTACGTTTCAGTACAGCGAAGGCTGCAAGTCCTACGAATACAAACCCTGTAAATAACAGATACGGAGATTGAACTGAACCTGTTTCTGGAAGAGATTTCTGTTTTGAAGCATTGCCAATACTGGATTGGTTGCCTCCAAAAATTCCGTTACTATATCCTCCACTATAGTTATTGCTCGTTGTTGCACCATTTTTCTTCCACTTCGCATACAAAGTGATATCACTTGTCGCTAGTGTAGCGAAGTCATATGCTTGAGTCAATTCCTCATCTGTGTACCAGCCCTCAAAGGTATATCCTTCCTTACTTGGAGCTGTTGGTTGTGTAAACGGTGTATTTGCCTTAACTGTCTCTGATTCCGTTTTACTACCACCATTTGTTTCATATGTTACCGTATATTCTTTTTCTACATTTTGTACCCATTTTGCATACAAGACAAGGTTCCCAGTTGCTGGTGTAGCGAAATCATACGCTTTCGTTAACTCTTTATCCGTATACCAGCCTTCGAAAGTATAGCCTGATCGACTTGGATCATTTGGCTTCGTGAACGGATTGCCTTTCTTAACTGTTTCTGATGCAACTTTACTTCCACCATTCACCTCATATGATACTGTGTATTTCGTTTCTACATTTTGTACCCATTTCGCATACAAGACTAAGTTTTCTGTCGCTGGTGTATTGAAGTCATACGCTTTTGTTAATTCTTTATCCGTATACCAACCAGCAAAAGTATAGCTTTCCCGACTTGGATCTTTCGGCTTCCCAAACAGTTCACCTTTCTTAACTGTTTCTGATGCAACTTTACTTCCACCATTCACTTCATACGTTACCGTATACTCTGTTTCCACATTTTTTAACCATTTTGCATACAAGACCAGATTTTCAGTCACTGGTGTATTGAAATCATACGCTTCAGTTAATTCTTTATCTTTATACCAGCCTTCAAAAGTATAGCCTGCCCGACTTGGCTCTTCTGGCTTCGTGATCAGTTCGCCGCTATTGACGATTTCTGACTCAATCTCATCGCCGCCATTCGTCTGATAATCGACTTGGTAAGTTTCTTGCTTCCAAAGTGCGTAGATGATTGTATCTTCAGAAATTTCCTTCGTGAAGTCAAACTCTTCCAATCCATTTGGATCTTTATACCAACCAGTAAAGATATATCCAGGTCTTGTAGGATCAGCCGGTGCGACAACACAATCGCCTTCCAATATCATTTGATCATCAAGCGGATCACCACCACCTGTATCGAAAGTTACTCTATACTCTTCAAGTTTTTCCCATTTAGCATAGATTGACAAATTAGCAGAAATTGTTTCATTGTCAAAATCAAATACCTTGGTATGTTGAGCATCTTTGTACCAACCAGCAAATTTATATCCAGGTTTTGTCGGATCAAGTGGGCGAGCTAGTTTCTCTCCATCTTGTACTTCTTGCTTAATTGGTGCTTCGCCATTGTCCAGTTCAAAAGTAACTTGATGACTTGGAATTGTAATATCTTCCTGCTTCCATTTGGCATAAAGCGTTACATTTTCAGTAATCGTTTCATTTGTAAAATCAAACAGAGTTAAGAACGTTTGCTCCTTATACCAGCCTTCAAAAATATAACCTGCTTTCGTTGGATCCGTTGGCTCCGTTGCTTTACTACCGTCTTCGATCGTTTGTTTTGCGACAACGGAACCGCCATTACTGTCGAAGATAACATCAAACTTCTCTTTCGCTTTGACTTTCCAGCCTGCATAGATGGTCGTCACTTCCGTGATCGTTTCTTTATCGAAATCGAACGCTTCTTTACAGTCCGCATCTTTGTACCAGCCAGTAAAGTCGTAGCCCGCTTTCGTTGGGTCTGTTGGCTTACTTGCTTTCGAGCCATCTTCTACTGTTTGTTTTGTGACCGCTGACCCACCGTCTGTTTCGAAGGTTACATCGAATTTTTCTTTTGCTTTGGCCTTCCAGCCTGCGTAGATGGTCGTCGCTTCCGTGATCGTTTCTTTATCGAAATCGAATGCCTCTTTACAGTCTGCATCTTTGTACCAACCGGTAAAGTCGTAGCCCGCTTTCGTTGGATCTGATGGCTTACTTACTTTCGAGCCGTCTTCTACTGTTTGTTTTGTGACGGATGAGCCGCCATCCGTTTCGAAGGTTACTTCGAATTTTTCTTTTGCTTTGGCCTTCCAGCCTGCGTAGATGGTCGTCGCTTTCGTGATCGTTTCTTTATCGAAATCGAATGCCTCTTTACAGTCAGCATCTTTGTACCAACCAGTAAAGTCGTATCCTGCTTTCGTTGGATCTGTTGGCTTGCTTGCTTTTGCGCCATCTTCTACTGTCTGTTTCGGTATTGCCGAACCGCCGTCCGTTTCAAACGTTACTTCGAATTTCTCTTTCGCCTTTTCTTTCCAACCTGCATAGATTGTAGTAGCTTTCGTGATCGTTTCTTTATCGAAATCAAAGGCTTCTTTACAGTCCGCATCTTTGTACCAGCCAGTAAAGTCGTAACCCGCTTTCATTGGATCTGTTGGCTTGCTTGCTTTCGAGCCGTCTTCTACTGTCTGTTTCGGTATTGCAGAACCGCCGTCAGTTTCAAACGTTACTTCGAATTTCTCTTTCGCCTTTTCTTTCCAGCCTGCATAGATGGTCGTTGCTTGCGTGATCGTTTCTTTATCGAAATCGAACACTTCTTTACAGTCGGCATCTTTGTACCAGCCAGTAAAGTCGTAACCCGCTTTCGTTGGATCTGTTGGCTTGCTTGCTTTCGAGCCGTCTTCTACTGTCTGTTTCGGTATTGCAGAACCACCGTCAGTCTCAAACGTTACATCTAATTTCTCTTTCGCTTTTTCTTTCCAGCCTGCGTAGATGGTTGTCGCTTCCGTGATCGTTTCTTTATCGAAATCGAACGCTTCCGTACAACCTGCATCTTTGTACCAACCAGTAAAGTCGTAGCCTGCTTTCGTTGGGTCTGTTGGCTTACTTACTTTCGAGCCGTCTTCTACTGTCTGTTTCGCGACGGATGAGCCGCCGTCTGTTTCAAACGTTACTTCAAACTTCTCTTTCGCTTTTTCTTTCCAGCCTGCGTAGATGGTTGTCGCTTCCGTGATCGTTTCCTTATCGAAATCGAAGACCTCTTTACAGTCGGCATCCTTATACCAACCAGTAAAGTCGTAGCCTGCTTTCGTTGGGTCTGTTGGCTTCGCGGCTTTTGCGCCATCTTCTACTGTCTGTTTTGGTATTGCAGAACCGCCGTCTGTCTCGAAGGTTACATCGAATTTCTCTTTCGCCTTTTCTTTCCAACCTGCGTAGATGGTCGTCGCTTGCGTAATTACCTCGGTATCGAAATCGAACACTTCTTTACAGTCGGCATCTTTGTACCAGCCGGTAAAGTCATAACCCGCTTTCGTCGGATCAGATGGTTTACTTGCTTTGCTTCCATCTTCTACTGTCTGTTTCGCGACGGATGAACCACCATCTGTTTCAAATGTCACGTCAAACTTCTCTTTCGCTTCCCAAGCTGGCCACATAATCATATTTGCCTTAATGGTGATTTGTTCACCAGGTTTATATACTCTGCCTCCAGCTTCCATTCTATTTGTCCAACCAATAAATTTGTATCCTTCTCGTACCAAAGTATTGCGATCCATGATCTCTACAACACTGTTTTTCAGATACGGTGATTTTTCATCAACCGGAATCTCACCTCCAGTTGCATCAGTATTTCTGTATACGATAGTGCATTCAGTACTTTCTACTGGAACTTCTTTCCATTGTGCGTATAGAACAGTATCTTTAGTGATTTTAAATGTTCCCCCAGCACTATACGCTGTCCCTTTGCCATCCTTTTCAGTATTCCAGCCTTCGAAAGAGTAACCTGCTTTTTCCAAGTTACCAGCTGTTAAAACTGTAACACTGCTATTTTCATTGTAAGGTGACTTAGAATCAACTGGTGCTGTTCCACTTGTATTTCCATTGCCATCGTAAGTCAGTGTGTACGATTCACCTTCTGGATCACCACCATCATCTTCTTCCCACACAGCCCAAAAAATCATGTCTCCCACAAGAGCTACCTTTTGTCCTGGTTTATATACTCTACCAGTCAATTCCATGCGGTTCGTCCAACCAACAAATTTATACCCTTCTTTTTTCAATTCTCCATTGCCCTTCACAGTCGCTGTATCTCCGTGTTTGTATGGGGAACTTGCATCAATCGGTGCCACGCCTTGCTCATCAGCCTGTTTAGCATAGCGAACAGGTATATCTTTTCCGTTTGGAACAATTTTTTTCCATTGAGCATATAAGTCTAAATCATCATCAATCCCATATTTATTTCTAGAACTATAGGTCGTTCCACTTCCATCTGGTTTAGTATTCCACTCATTAAAGGTATGTCCTTCTTTAAATAGATAGTCAGGAACCAATGGAGTGATTGGATCACCAACACCGTGGGCTTCTTCATCTACTGGCGGTGCTCCATCATCATGTCCATTACCATGATACGTAACCTTGAGCTCTCGTACCCAATAAGCATACAATGTAGTATCTTCAGTGATGTCAATTGTTTGACCCTCTTTATAAACTGCTCCAGTGTAATCTGCTTTAGTACACCATCCAGCAAATACATGCTTTTCTTTGGTCATGCCGTTGGCGCCCTTCACAGGTACTTTCGTATTTTTCAAATGGGGCCCTTCATCATCAACAGGAACTTCACCCTCATCGTTCCCATTGCCTACGTAGGTTATTTTTAACCCTTTCTCCCATTGCGCGTATAAAACCGTATCATCAATAATCTTAAACGTGTCGCTAGGCTTGTAGGCCGTTCCGCTACCATCTTTTTCTGTATTCCAACCATTAAAAAGATATCCTTCTTTTTCTAAATCACCTGGTTCTAAGACAGTAATTTCACTACTCAATGTATAAGGTGATTTATCATCTGATGGGACCGTTCCCTTCGTGCTTTCATTGCCATCATAGCTCAATGAGTACTTCTTATTACTATCCCGCCATTGTGCATACAGAACTGTATCACGAACAATCAACATTTTGTCATCCGGCTGATACATGGTTCCACTGCCATCTTTTTTTGTATTCCAACCAACGAACTTCTTGTCAGTCTTTTTAAGAGTACCTTCATCCTTCAATGTAACCTTGCTCTTCTTCTCATGTGATGAGGCCTCTACTGGTGCTGTTCCACTTGTATTCCCGTTACCATCATAAGTCAGCTTATGTGTTTCGGTCTTAACAGTCTGTGGCAACCCTAAATGCCAAATTCCCCCACCAAATGTCGTTGCATACATTTGGGATGGATCTCTTGTATCTTCTAGGACCCTTGTTGGCACCATATGTTGAAACTCATCAAGTTTTATCCAGTCGTCAAAACTAGTATTAGCACCTTTATATGAAACATAGACTTCCCCACCTACTGTATTACAAAGATACAATACATTATCGTTACGACTATCTACTTGCAAATCATAAACGTTAGCAGTTGAAGGGTAAATCATCTTCCAGGTCTTTCCATCATCTTGAGAAACCCAGCCGCCACCATAGTCCCTTTTACCAGGTTCTCCATTTACTGACGCTGCACGTCCAGCTGCATAGATATTCCCTTGCGAGTCAACAGAAAGCCCATTAAATGCAGCTACATAATCGTGTCCTTTTCTATTCGGTGGCATTCCTTCTGTGGGCATTGATGCTAATTTTTTCCATTCTTTTGCATCTCGTTCTAAGTAATAAACAGGCCCATCATCTGGATGGTAATCCAACAAGGCTAATTGTTGATCATAATTTCCCGGCGCTGCCCCGCCTGTTGGTGCGAAAATAACATATAAACGTGAGTAATCTGGTGTCCAAGTTAGTCGCCAAGGTGTTTGCTGTTTTGCATCGCCCATTCCATCAATAAATTTTCTCCAAGTTTGACCACCATCTTCTGATTTATAGACACCGTACCCCATACACGAAGCGTAAACAACACGTTTGTCTGCTTCTTTTGGACTTTTAGGATCAATAACGATATCCGTTACAACAGCTCGGTCTGGCAATCCAGAAACACCATCATTATCCCGAATCGGTACTTCACCAATTACTCCACTGGCTTTCCAGCTTTTCCCACTATCTGTTGAACGTACAATCCCGCCTGTAAATGATTCAAATTTTCGGTTCGCATTTTCATCTGTTGCATTTGCTAGTTGGATTACCCTAGAAACGTAAGATCCAATATTCATGTCATGAATTCCTGTAAAACCAGCAAAACATAATCCTTCAATATCCGGATCAAATGTAAATGCATAACAAGAATTGGAATAATAAACCTGCTCAGGTATTCCGTTTTTCTGAGATCTTTTCCAATTTTTCCCACCATCTGTTGATTCAAACAGCCCAACATCTGAATAACTCATAAACATATGGTTGGAATCAAATGGATCCACATCTACGTCCCAACTAGTAATCTGATCAATCCCTCTAGTGGAACCATATTGAGTATTTATATCAAAATCACTATTAGTATCTTTCCAAGTTTTTCCGCCATCTTTAGTAATATAGGCGTTTCCATGATTCGTACTGACCGCAATATCTGGATTTGTCTTTGAAACAGTCAATCCAGTTTCAACACCATTCCATCCCAGAGATGGGACGTCGCTTCCGATTATCTCTGTCCAGTTATGTCCAGTTATGTTGCCTGTATCCCAACCTTTCAAACTCGTCGCCCAAGTTTCCCCAGCATCATCAGAAACTGCGACACCAACACCGAAAGTCTGGTGTTTCCCGTTAGACGTTCGAAAACTCATGTAGACCTTATCACCATTAACTGCAACTCCGGCTATTTTTCGGTCAGTTCCAATATTGGAATCCTGATAATTTTTTGAAACACTCACCCAATTCTTGCAATCTGTTGAACGTAACAACTCTTTATAGGTATATTCTTCATCACCTTTTGGTGTAATCCTCACATCTGTTTCTATGACATAGAAAGTAGTTTTCTTTGTCTTTTCGTCGTAATACCAATCTCCGTTCCTTGAGGTCATATCAGAAATTGTTTCAATATTTCCTGAACCATCATCAACAACCTTATAGATTCCATCACTCGTTAATGCAGTAATTTCTCGCTTATTCTCTGGAGAATCTGGATCAATATAAAGCTTCATGTATTTCTCAAAACTATTTGTTACATAGCGGTGAAAGGTGAATTTTCCTTCTGGAAATTCAGCTACCGTTTTCCAGCTTTTCCCACCATCAACTGATTTTTGAATTGTTGCATTCATATTTTTTGCACGATTACCTTCATACCCACCTTTAGCAATATAGTAAAGGATATTTTCATTTTTTGGATCCACTGTAAGTCCCATCACACGATGCGTTGGCGCCTGATTTGGATCGTTAAGAAGTACTTCAACTCCCTCTTGAAGTCCAGAAGCTAATCCCTTGATGTTGCTTTCTGGTGGATAAAGTCTCTCGTAATTCTGACCCTTATCGTGTGAAACATAGATATGTTCGTGATAAGCATAAACAGTATTCTCGTTGTGTGGATTAAAAGAATACTTCACGCTTCCTAATAAATTCCGTTGAACAAAGCTTTCGCCTCCATCAATGGTTGAGAAGCTCCCCGACATATCCGTATTCATAACAATATTATTATCATCGGACGGATTAATCTGCGCGTTAAATAAGCCGCCACCGCCACCTGGTCCAATAGTTGGGCTGCTGCTCGCCGCTGCTTCGGCCGTCACCATACCAAAATTAGGTACAAACGAACCTAATATCATTATGATTGTTAAAATTGATGTTGCTACCCGTTGCTTTTTATTCATAATTTCCCCTCCCGAATTTAACCAAAAACATTTATTTCTACTTATTTTCCATCTAAAAGATATGATTATATAAGAAGAACATCATGTTTTAAGTATATCATCGAGTTTTTTTTAATATATGCCTCTTATTACTCATATAACGCTTATTATTCTATTATTTTCACCACTTATTCACTATTTCATTCATGTAAAAAAGTAAGCGTCATATACCAAGGTATATGACGCTTACAGTCATTCTCGTTTGATGATAACCTTTTTTGGGGAAAGCAAGTTTACGAAAGCAGCCGTTCTTGTTCACGTTCCTGTTCGTAATATTCTAAGGCGGTATTGGTAAGTAAATAACCCTCGCCCCAAGAAGTTTGGACCGTTTCTCCTGCTATTCCGTCTTTTTGGAAAGCGATCCGTAATTTCTTAATAAGGATCGAAAGCTGTGCTAAACGAGATTTCGTTGCACCGTCCTTCCAAAGATAGTCACAGAGATTTTCTCGCGAAATGACTTTACCGTTTGCTTGATAAAGCTTTTCCAATGCTCGTCGTTCTAGTTTTGATAAAGAGAGTGTTCCCGTAGTTTGGATGGCTGATTCTTCGCCGATTCGATTCCCAACCAGTGAAAGAATCGTTTCCTGTGATACTGGACGTTTTTCCCAGCGGCAAAGGGTTTCTCGTAGTTCTTCGACAGTCGCTGTCTCACTGATCCAACCATCAATGCCTTCTATTTGTTTTTCCGGTTCCTTTTCAAGCTTGCGTAAAATAGTTTTTGACTCCGGCAATACTGCCAGGATTTGCTGCATCTCGTTTTCAGAGATCGTTTCACTAAGAATGACATAATCAAAATAATTGATCAACGGCAGTTTTCTAGTCTGCTGGGTCATTAAATAAAGCATATTGGAGCAGCAGAAAACTTCATAATTCAAACGCTGAAGCTTTTTTTGAAGCTCTTTCTCCACTAAAATATTCTTTGTTAAAAGTAATATAGATATCATTTCTCCACCTCTTCTTTGGCGTAAGTTTGTTGAAAAATATTTATTTCTAATCTTTCTTTTGAAATTTTTTCTTTAACTGTTTGTTCATTTGTTCTGTCATTTTTACACTGACACTGAATAAAATGGCTTTTCCAATAAAAAAGCCGACGACCATGGTGACGAAGACCCACTTCATAAGTACTAAAGGAGTATTCCAGGCAAAAAACTGATTACAAAGGATAAAAGCTGAAAAGATAATGCCGAGATAAGCTGCTTGAATCCAAAAAACTCCTAGCAAATCCACTAAAGGATCAATATAGAAGATGACACATCCGACCCCTAATACTAATGAAAAGATCAGAATAGAAAACACACTTTCATTCGTTAGTTCTGCGCCGGTGAAGAGTGCAAACATGATACTCAAGGTAAATATGAACGTAAAGATGATAGTCAATTCCCGAATAACAACCCATTTATTCATGCTCACTCCTCCATCCCCAATTGATTCTTCAGATTTCTAACATAATTTCTTGAAATAGAGATCTTTTCATCGTTCCTCAACTTCACTATCAGCCGTCCATTAAAGGTAGGACTGATTAATTCAATCTTTTCAATATTAAGAATAACTGATTTGGAGACTCGAATATACTGTGTATCTTTATATTTTTCTTCTAACTGATAGAGTTTCTCTTTGATTTCAAAGACCTCATCTTTGGTATATAAAAAGACCTTCTTTTCTACAGCTTCAAAATAATAGACATCCCTTAATTTTATTTTATGCAGCTGTTCGTCCTTATTTACCCATAAAAAAGCATTTTTCGCTTGTAGCGAATTGATTAATCGCAGCAAATCATCATCTAATGACTTTACCTTTAGGACAAGTTCTTCCTCTCCCTGGTCAATAATATCCACTTTGATTTTGATAGAAAAAACCTCCCAACCTTCCCAGAATATTATACATAAAAAATAAATAATATGCTTTTAATTATTAATGTTATTTATTTTTATATGAAAAATTCGCTTGATTGATTTTGTCTATCCATAGAAAATACTGATCATGTTCTCCTTTCAATACATAGTTTCCTCCTCTTACATTATATCTAACCAGCTTTAAATCCTCATCCGGCCGCAATACAATCGGCTTCTTTTTTATAAGTACAGGTTTATTACTTTTTTTATAATATAGTTTATATTCATCCTGCTGCTTCCCGTGCATTAAAATGTTGTAGCTGCGATGACTGATAATCTGCTTTTTGATTCGCCGCCAGAACAGATAAATGATTCCTGCGAGTAGAAGAAGTCCTAAAGCAATGACTACAAACAGCAGCCATTTTTGCTTTTTCTTTAAAGTATCTAACTCCTGCTCAGCTTTATCCGGGACTTTTGTCCGTTCACCAGTTACTAATAAGCGATGAGAATTGACCATATAAGGCGTACATGTAAGTAATGTCACTAGATCTTTGCCTTCTTCAATTCGTAATTGTTCGGTTTCCTCCGGCTTGACTACTTGAACCTTCATCACTTTATAAGCAAATCTATTTCCACCGATCTCAATATAGAAAAGGTCCTTCTTTTTTAGCTTAGGCAAATCGGTAAAAAATTTCGCATTCGACAGTCCACGATGGGCAGAAATCACGGAATGAGTATTTTTTCCTCCGATTGGATAGGATGTTCCTTCCAGCAAAGAAGCCCCGCGTTCGAGAAAAAACTCACTGGTTCGATCGAAAATCGGTAAACGAACATCGATCTTAGGAATCGAGATCGTGGCAAGCGTATGATCCGATAAATAATCAGGGTTTTTAGAAAAATCCTGTTCCTCTTCTTTTCCAGAAAAAGGATCGCCGCCTGCATTGATTCCTTCTAAAGCCAATTTTGCATTTTTTTCCAACATTTTCTTTTGAGACGCTGCTAAATGTTCCTGATCTTTTCGATTGGCCTTTTCCTGTGCCTTTTCGATAATTTGTTGATCAATATAGGACATGACGGTATTTCCGATAAAAGGATATGCGATGGCTCCAATCCCAAATATTAAAACCAGCATCATAAGGACATCGATGATGATTTTTCTCTGCCATTTTTTCATTGAGCCACTCCCTTAATTGCAAAAACCGAGACTCAAATCGCAATGAATTGATATCCCGGTCTTTGATAGATCAGTTGTTTGCTTTATTCTTCAACTGTTTCTTTGTTGCGTAAAAAGTATGCACCTACCGCAAGCACTGCTACAGCGCCGATTGCGATAATCGCGTAGATACCATTTCCACCTGTGCCTGGTAAAGTACCTTTGCGTTTGTTTTCTACTTTAGTTTCAGCGTCAACTACGATTGTTGATGTGTACGTGCCATAGTCAACAGTGAAAGGAATATCTGAGGTTAATGCTACATAATTATCATTTGGTGTTTTTGTTTCCTCTAACCAATATTGTACTAATGGCTTGCCAACAGTCGCTGGATGTGACGGATCACCGACAGATGAACTTCCAGGTTTTGTTTCTAATGGCAAAGCATTACCAGCAGCGTCATGACTAACTGTTCCTTCAAGGCCTTCAACAGTGAACAAGCCGCCACCTGCAGAAGTTAATACAAGTGCATCCGCCTTGTTTGTTGACCAGCGAGAAGGAGACGATGTCGTTGCTTGAGCGATCATGTATTCAGTCACGCCATTATTTTTACGTTTCACGATGAATTCTGCACCATCTAAAGAAGTGCCGTTGTCTTGATCAACTTTTTTAAAGCGACGTCCATAAGTGATTACATCATCGCCAGTCCATGGTAATGTTTGTAAGCCATCTGACGGATTGTTTTCATATTGCAGCGTTGCTTGGTTATCAATCCACTCATCTGGTGTCGTATTTTCATCTAAATACATACGATATTTGAAGACTAATTTTTTACCAGCATATTTGCTAAGTTTAACAACGTTAGGTGTTTGTTTGGTTAAACTGTTCTCTGCGTTAAAGAACACATGGAAAATATTATCATAACCAGTTTTGATTGGCGTACCGCCTGGCTCCTCTACGACCGAGAAATCAACATCGTTGATTGGTGTCAAAGTGCCGTCGCTCTCAACCACATGTAAACCTTGGTTATCTAAATAATGTAAGTTCGTTTGTGCTTCATCACGTAGGAAGAATTGCGTATAACGATAGACTGGATTCAATGGATCATTATTTGCTAACCCATCGATCCCTACTGGCACTTCAAAAGTGATTTTGTATTCAATCGGCTCGCCGACAGTAAAATCATCTTTCACTTCTTTTTCCTTCACTACATCAATATCATCTGTTTGAACATTTTTTGGATATAAGAAAAGCTCAGATAAAGCCGTATTCGTAGGTGTGCCATCCGCATTCATTTTGTAGACTGGGAAAATCACAACCATATTGTCCGCTTTTGTTGTAACATTACTTGGTGCTGATGTTTCTACAAAGAGATACACTGCATCTTTCTCAACAGAGTTCACTGTAACTTTATCTGGTAATGTAAATTTCACATGTCCAGTTGCATCGGTAGTTTTTTCAGTACCGACAGCAGTCAAACCAGCCGCACCAGCAGGTGCAATTTCGTCACGCAACTTGTTGACATCCCAAGTTGGGTTATCTTCAGCTAGATCATAGAATTTTTCCGTTGCATCATACACCGTAAAACCAACATCTTTTAATGGACGTCCGCCTTGCCCAGTATGCCAAGTCTCATCCTTTTCACCAGTATTTTGGCGATCTGTGGGCATTGTATCATAAGCCCCTTTATAGATATTTACATCTACGTCTGCGGGTGCTGCCTCTGCGACAAGACTATTGCCTAATCCAGCAAAACTGCTGGCCATGAAGATAAGAACACCCAATAA
Source organism: Candidatus Enterococcus murrayae (assembly GCF_017315985.1). GTDB lineage: Bacteria > Bacillota > Bacilli > Lactobacillales > Enterococcaceae > Enterococcus_A > Enterococcus_A murrayae. The sequence goes on from NZ_JAFLVR010000070.1 coordinate 31,725, forward strand.
ACCCCAAATTTTTCTTTTAATGTTCATGCCTGATACTCCTTTTTTTCATTTTAATATATTTACTTTTTCTTCAAAAAACAAAGCTAATTTTCAAGCCGTACAGCATTCCATTAGCAGCTTCCTGCATTTATGGTTTAGCTAGGCTCGCTTCCTTTTTCTTATAACGATCACTGAGAAAAGCACACAGATAAAACCAATCGCCAACAGATAAACTGATTGCGTCATCCCTGTTTGCGGCAACCGTCGATTAGGCAGATTGTAAGAAATCACATTGCTCGTGCCAGTAGACGGTAATTCCTTGTTCTCGCCTTTTTTATTAACGATCTTCAATGGCTCTTTGGTTCCGCCGCTGACTTCATTGATCTCAAAATCAATAAAATGATTTTCTGGTAAAAAATAACCCTCTGGCGCTTTTGTTTCTAATAAAGAGTAGCTGCCATACGGCATTCCCTCTAGCTCAAAGACACCTTGATCATTGGAAGTCAAAATCAACAGCTCATCGGTATGCTTATTGCCATATTCCGCTGTGACCCATTTCTTTTGTTTCGTTAAATAATGCATCTCTTTGTTCACAACAACAAAGCTGGCATCCTTCAACACATCACCAGTCTTTTCATCAACCTTTTGGAAGCTTTTCCTGCCAACAACACGCTGGTTGTAAACGATCGGTAGTTTATCCTTTTCTGATAGTGCACCAACCTCGGTTCCATTGATCAAAATCGGCTGCTGCGGATCTTTAGGGATTTCAACCGAAATTCGGCGGGCCTGTTCAGAAATCTCATAGCCGTCAATCGTCGCGACTTCCTCAAAAAGATAGCTGCCGCTTTTCAGCCCTAGATTGGGTCTAACGATCCCCTCTTGGTCAGAAAATATTTTTTTCACTCGCTCATCCTTCAACGGTGAATTCTTGATTTCCTTTTCAGAAAGCCAATCGCTGACAGAACCTGCAGTCGTTCTCAAATAGAATTTTTCACCATTCTCATTCTTCGATAATACGAAGCTGGCGCCAGCTAACGGCTTCGTTGTTCCATCCGTTTCCTTCGCCATTTTGACAAAGTATGGTTCACGAATATACGCTCTGTTTTTGGTGTAAACATGTGTTGTTCCTGAAGCAAACAAACCGCTGTCTAGAACCAGATAACTAGATAGTCCGGCATGATCGACAGGCAAACTGTCGCCGCTGTCTAACTCAACAATGAGGTAGACTTGCTGCTTATCAGTCGACAATGTGACCGATAACAAACCATCTTCAGTCACTGTGTTCCCACCGCTGTCAGTATAGCTTCCTCTGGCTGTCTCTTTGGTTTGAACAAAGTGGACTTTCGGATAGCGGGCCTGAATAGCAGCGAGATCCGTATGAGTAGGCGTTGCCAATATTTCCAGTTCATTGCGTAACAGATTAACTTCATCAGCAATGTACTCTTTTGCTTGATCGAAGGACAGACTCTTATCTGCCATCACATGCTGGCGAAGGTGCTCTCCAACTTCGAAAATTGCAAAGGTTGAACCATTGACTCCATACGAATCTTTTAACAGATCCGCATTTCCTAACGCTCCGCCTTGATTGATCTGACTAGGTGCTTCTTGATTTACAAATAGACGTTTATGGAGATGGACTTGTGTTTCTGCTCCTAGCGCATCAGTCGGATGTGTCCATACAAGCCCGGCTATGCAGATCAAAAGCAGAGAAAGAACGTGTTTCAATTTCATCGTCCATCACCTGCCTTTTTTTGCTTGAATCGCTCATTGGCAAAATAGCTGATGACGATCGCAAATGAAATGGCCGCTAGACTGAGCATCAAGGTATGGCCGTTGCCGCCGGTTTCAGGCAAGGTCCCTTTTGGTTGGTTTTCCACCGTCACTACATTCGCAGTTGCCAGCTGTCCGCCAGTGATCGTGAATTTTATTGTTGTCGATAGCTGTACATACCCCGTTGGTGCTTGGGTTTCAACAAAATAATAGTCGCCTTCCGGCATACCGGTTATCACTAATTCCCCGACAGGTGTTACGACGTTTTCCAGCTGGAAGTTCCAGACTGAGCCCGTCTTCACTGCTTTATAAGTTCCTTTAGCTGCGGTACCATCGCCGACCTCCAACTCTTCCGGTGCGAACCAAGTAGTTCCAGCCTTGTCGGTAGCTACTTTAAATTTTGCGCCTTTTAAATTCTTATCGTTGGTCGCATCTTTTTTCTCCAGCGTCACACCGCCCTCAGCTCGTTCATTGGTTACGTCATAGGTGATAGTGACACCATCATCAGTGATATCCTTGATCGCCGTTTTACCGTCGCCAATAATCTTATAGCCGTCAGGTGCTTTTGTTTCTTTCATATAGTACTTTCCTAAAGGCAATCCTGTGATGGTGATTTCTCCTTTGGTTCCGGTACTTTCAACAAATTCGTATTTTTTACTTGTCGTATTGTACTTGTAGACATAATCCTTACCTGTCTCAAATTTGGTCCCCATCTTTGTCTCGGTGGTATCTGGATTGACTAAGTACAATTCGAATTCAGCGCCGTCTAATTTCTCGCCGTCCGTATTTTTTTTCGTCAGTTTTAGGCTTCCGACCTTTTGCCGGTTTTCCCTCGTTACACTGACCGTATCACCATCAGCGGTAATTTCCGCTAGACCAGATTTCCCATTATCGTCGTAAGTATAACCATCTGGCGGGGTTTCTTCCTGGAAGTAATATTCTCCGATTGGCAACCCGTCAACGATGATTTTCCCTTTTTGACCAGGTGTTCCAGTATCTTCTGCTAGCTCATACACTTTAGTCGTACTGTTGTATTGATAAAGGTAATTCTTGCCTGATTCCAATAAGAATTGCGGTGTGACAAGCTCATCACCATTTTTCTTACGCAGCGTGAATTTGGCGCCGTCTAATTTTTCACCAGTATCTGCATCCTCCTTAACTAAAGTGATTTTTCCTTTAGCTAATTGGTTATAGGCACTGACGGCCACGCCTTCTTCCGCATTTTTATTAATCGTAAAGTAGTACTTTCCAGGTTCATTTTTTCCATCTGGTGGAATAATATCCAACTTATCCGTATACCGCGGATCGGGATTATTCAGTTCGACCAAACAATAATTTCCATCAGTTAAACCCTCGTAGAGCAAGACCCCATTACTATCGGTTTTCTTTTTTCCGCCTGCGATTGTGACATAGGAACCGGGGGAATCTTCTTTTCTTAATTCGAACTCAACGTCCTTTAGAATCACTTGGGTGTCCTTATCCATCTTCTTCAAACGAAATGTGGTTGGTGGTACGCGGGTTGCACCACCGCCCCAATCACTAACAGTGACTTTATTTACATCACTTTCGCTACCAGAATCGTTAGTTTCCCAATAGACGATCGCTTTGTTTTCAATGATTGAGCCGCCGCCTAAAGTTGTTGAACAAGTAATCCTCGTGACGACTGAAAATGGATAGTTATCATCCGTCTGTCCGCCATCATAACTAAAGTATTTTTCATAAGCTTCTTTCGTCTTTTCACCACGTGAGGCCGACATTCTCCCCTTATCAACTGCATCCTGAATTACATCCCAAATTCGTTGTTTAGCACTCTTGCTACTGCCATTACCATATAAAAGCAGTCCATTACTTTTATCATTCGTCACATTTGGCAAGTCTCTAAAATTCATGATCAACTTATTTTGAGAGGTCACTCCGTAACAAGGGTAATTATGACTTTCAATTCTAGCTTCAAAATCATCATCTGATTCAGAAATGTTTTGGGTAAGCTTTACCAGTGGTGTCGTGGTAGCTCTATCTTCAGATGAATCTATTAATTGAAGAAACCCAATATTATCCGAAGTCATATTCCCATCTTCATCCGCAGCGTAAAGATTTGCGTAGACAGTATATGCCTCCAATGTTAGCGAAGGATCAAGTTGATCTTCTAAGATCACTTTTTTGTACAAGCTTGGGTTATCACCCTCAAACGCTTTTTTATAATTGTCCATCATAATCGGAATATTCCAGTAAACTTGATTACTGTTATTAGTGGCCCCACCATTTTTGGTAATTGGCTTTTGATCACCAATCGGGTTTCCTGGAAAAGATTCAGATGGCTTGGGATCAATTTCAATTGGATAACTACCTGTTTCGGTATTCCCTGTTGAACCACCGCTACTTTCTTTACTCGCTGTTCCATAAGCTGTCGCAAAACAATCATCTAAGCCGTTCCAGCCTTTTTCTACCGCATCATTGAAGGTGATCTTTAAGTATTTTTTACCTTCTTTCGTTTCTAATGTCATGTCACCGATCTTTTCACCAGAGTTTTCGTAGAACGGCACACTGTTACTAACAGTAGAAAAATTGAAGTATTCTTCTGGTAACGCAATGTAGATATAATCGCCATCCTTTAAATTAGCAGATGACGGAACTGTAAATGTATAGTCGAAGTAGACACCATCGCCAACCTTTATTGTCGGTTGCGGCTCTTGTTTTACTCCGTCCTTTACAATGTAAACAACCTGATCGCCGCTTCTTTTGATATAAATATTGTTTAACTTCATATCATTGATTGCACTGGTTTTGTCAGTAGCTGCAAGTGGTGCGATTCCACCGCCTAATGTGTTTACTTTCTGACTGCTTTCAGAATTCTTCTTTTTAGCAGCACTTTTTTTACCAGTTTCTTCTTGCTTCAAGTTCAGATGGAACTCGTGTTCATTAAAAAAGTTCAATGTTACTTGTGATAGTGAACGTACATGATCAGCTAGTTTAAATTCAAAATTCACTTCTTCAATCGATGCCTGCTGATCACTGTCGTTAACAATCTTCAATTGATTGTTCTCAATTGAAACGTTGATTTCTTTATTGTGATAAAGTTTTTGGTCATTCGTTGTGATTTCTTTGGGAAGATCAAACGTCTCTTTCTTGTTTTCTGCAATTGTCAAATCAAAGTGTGAAACGATTGACGCATCGGGCACAACTTCTTGGGCAAGCGCTCCTCCTTCAATATCAGTCAGCTGGAAATTTTTTACACTGCCGCTTTCTGCAGTTTGCAAATTTTCAGCGATTGTTTGAAGCGGAAAACTAGACAAGACCATCAGCAAGATCGAAAGAATCGACCACCAATGCTTTTTGAATTTGCTCATAATACCCTCCTTTCACTTGTGACTTTTTTCTTCCTTTTAATTGGCTATCCCCTCCGCTTCATCTCTGATGCATTTATTTCAAAGCGAATTAAATAATTTTGATCATTCATAAGAACACTCAATCTTCAGCTTATGGAAATAAACGTAAAAAAATCATTTTGAAATCATTTTTATTATATTTCTACTATTTTTATGTGACAATATTTTTGGAACAAGATGCATCACAACAGAATAAGAGGTTAAAATTAAGTACTAAAATTTTTCTTTTTTAATTAAAATTAATATTTAATTCTTAATTTATTTATCATTAATACAAAAACATTTTCATTTACATAGAATTCTAATTATTTTGATGAATAGTAAAATAATTTATACATTTGTCACGAAAATAATAAAACTAAACAATTGGAAATAAATGATCCCGACATATAAAAAACCGCATCCAATAAAATTGGATACGGCTTTATGCTCAATTATAGTTTTGTCCATTCTCCGGTCATTCGATATTTTTCAGCATAATCCTCAGCTTGTGAGACGATTTTCGGATCATATTGGCAATAGGCTAACAATTTTATAGCATTGCTGCCAGTAGTTACCCCCTCACGCAAGGTATAATCAAACGAGATATACTCGTTTGTAATCACTTCGCGAAAATGATAGTTTTCGTAGCGTTCGCTTAAAATTCGACTCAGCTCTACATCGTGTGTTGCTAAACAAATAAAACAATCCAAACCGGAAAATTCATTTAAGATGGTCGATGCAGCAGCAATACGTTCCACCATGTTGGTTCCCTTGAACATCTCATCCATAAAAATCATGGCATACTCCTTCGATTCAGCGATTTTCAAGAGGCGTTTCAGTGACTTTATTTCAGCCATGTAAAAGCTGTCTCCCGTGACGATATCATCTTTAAGATTCATCGAGCTATAAACATGACACGGCTTGAAGGTATAGCTTTTTGCCAAGCAGGTGTTAAAAAGCTGGCCAAGAATCGCATTGACTGCCAAAGTTCGAGCAAAAGTGGATTTTCCACTCGCGTTTGAACCAGTAATCAAAAGCTTATTGCCAATACTATGTGTATTAGCGACAGGTTCTTTCAGTAACGGATGAACGATCTCCTCAAATTCCACCTTCTTCTTATTACGAAACGTCGGATGACAATAATCGGACAAGCTCTCTCGATACGATGCGATCGAAATACAAAGTTCGATATAGCCAATCGTTTCATATAGCTCCAACGCTTCAGTACGATACTTTTTAAACAACTTGACCATCGCATTGTAGGCATAGGCGTATAAAGAAAAGTATGCAGTAACAATCAGCATCAAACTGTTTGATGAACGGGATACTTGAACGAGATAATCTGCCAAAGCTGTAATATTTTTAAAGACTTTAAGGTTTTCACGCAGCTGCTCTGTTTCTTTTTTGAATCCAGGGAGTTCTAGGCTTACCATTAACTTTGCCGCCCGAATCATTCGTGTAAACATCCCTAAAGCTTCAAAGGCTTGATAAATTTTTCGCAACACGATAGAAAATAGAACAATCCCCAAACAAAAGCTGAGGCAGACCGCTAAAATACCATAAGCACTATCAATAGTCAGCCCAATCAAACTCCCAATACTCAGTATCGTCACTAAAATAACCGGCAGCATGGATACTTGAGGAAAATTGCTTGGTTCTATCAACAGATCAATCAACTGGTTATTCGTCCTTCGTCCAATTTGATAAAAGGCAAACTGCAACCGTTCACGCGCTTGGCTATCCGTACTGATATTTTGAACAGCTTCTTCAAAATGACTCAAATCCGGATTCTTTTGTTTTCTAAAAAAGTAATAGCTGTATTCATCTCCAATACTCGACTGTGTATTTTTTATCCGCTTAAACAACTCGTCCATAGTTAAATCTGCCCAAGTAATATCATCAATCATTTGTTCATTGTTTTTCCTGTAATGATAAAACTTTTTCATACTAGTATAATCTCGTTCATCTAACTTCCACTCCGGAACTTTCCCATATTCCGCTCTAATCTGCGCTTGGACTTTTTGCTTCCAACGAGTCAAAAAATAAACATACAGCAGAAAAAAGAGACCCAAAACCCCTAAAATGACTCCATAAACCCCGATATCTCCCAAAAAATGACCCTCACCTTCTTTTTGTCTCATTTTACCATCTAACTCAGTAATCACGAATGCCCTTTTTCTTATTAATAAGGATAAATAGAAAATATTCAATTGATTTTAAGTAATTGAAATACTCCTCTATTAACGTAACCCTCCCAAAAAAACAACTACTGCTTTTTTTGTTAAATGATTTCAGAATTTAATTGAGCTTTTCGGGTTTGTGATCATCAAAATGAATGATAGAATAAAGAATCGGACTAAACTAGGAAGGCAAATAGGGAAAATCGAGTAATTATTTTCAATTAAAAAATTACTACTTTAAACAAAATAAGGAGAACTAAATTATAATGACCAATGCACTTGAAATAAAGAATTTGAAAAAAGTATATGCCACTGGTGTTGAGGCCTTGAAGGGAATCGACTTAACCGTAGAAGAAGGCGATTTTTACGCCCTATTAGGACCAAACGGTGCCGGAAAATCCACGACGATTGGGATTATCACTTCACTAGTCAACAAAACATCCGGCAACGTCAAAGTTTTCGGCTATGATTTGGACAAAGAGCTAGTGATGGCAAAACAACAAATCGGTTTAGTGCCTCAGGAATTCAACTTCAATCCGTTTGAAACAGTTCAGCAGATTGTCGTTAATCAAGCAGGCTACTATGGAGTCCCGCGGAAAGAAGCACTAGTCCGCAGTGAAAAATATTTGAAGCAATCAGACCTGTGGGAGAAGCGTGATGTCCGTGCGCGAATGCTTTCTGGCGGGATGAAACGCCGCTTGATGATTGCCCGTGCATTGATGCACGAGCCTAAATTGCTGATTCTAGATGAACCAACAGCTGGTGTGGATATTGAGCTGCGCCGAGAAATGTGGACCTTCTTAAGAGAGCTTAATGCAAATGGCACGACGATTATTTTGACAACTCACTATTTAGAGGAAGCTGAGATGCTCTGTCGTAATATAGGGATTATTCAATCTGGAGAATTGATTGAAAATACCAGCATGAAATCACTGCTGGCAAAACTACAGTTCGAAACGTTTATTTTTGACCTGGCTCCTTATGACAAAAAGCCTACGATCAACGGCTTCAAGCATACTTTTGAAGACAGTCAAACCTTAGAGGTAGAGGTCGTGCGCGATCAAGGGATCAACGAATTATTCGAACAACTAACGAACCAAGGGATCAAAGTACTTTCTATGCGGAATAAATCCAACCGCCTAGAAGAACTATTCCTAAAAATCACGGAGGAAAATCATGTCTAATCTATATTTCACTGCCCTAAAAAGCTTGGCAGTCAAAGAAACAAATCGCTATCTAAGGATCTGGGTGCAGACTTTGGTACCGCCGGTCATTACCACATCCTTATACTTTGTCATTTTTGGAAATCTGATTGGTGGACGTATCGGGGACATGGCTGGTTTTTCTTACATGGAATTTATCGTTCCTGGATTAATCATGATGTCGGCCATTACCAGTTCCTACGCTAACGTTTCATCCTCTTTCTTCTCGCAGAAATTCCAGAAGAACATCGAAGAAATTCTAGTCGCACCGGTACCCACTCATATTATCATCTGGGGCTTTGTGACTGGCGGGGTTGGTCGAAGCGTCTTAGTGGGCTCACTAGTTACTGTTATTTCGCTATTTTTCGTTCCGCTTCATGTGTACTCATGGGCGATCGTTGTCATTACCTTACTGATGACTGCTATTCTGTTCTCGTTAGCAGGTTTATTGAATGGTATTTTTGCACAATCCTTTGACGACGTTTCCATCGTACCAACATTTGTCCTGCAGCCATTAACTTACCTTGGCGGTGTTTTTTACGCCATTTCAATGTTGCCGCCATTTTGGCAGGCTGTCTCAAAAATCAATCCGATCGTTTACATGATCTCCGGTTTTCGTTACGGCTTCCTTGGTGTCATGGATGTATCGATCGTCGTATCAATGTCTATCTTAGTATTATTCATCGTAGTCCTTTACAGCGTTTGCTGGTATTTGATTGATCGCGGACGCGGATTGAGGAGTTAGCAAAGAAGAGCTGATTTAGCGGAAATTTCACGCTAAATCAGCTCTTTTTATTGCTATTTTCCAGTATTTCTACATCATCATTCTTAATCCAAAGCGCCTGCCGATCGTTGATTATCGCTAACTCCTTGTCCTTTTCATTTTCTCGAACCATCGTTTCCGACGCTTCCTTAAACTCGCGACTCTGATAATGAGGGACGACATAAAAATCAACCAAGCCTAAACCTTTGTAATCCGTTAATTCAGGTGCTTTCGTAGGATCGTCCATCACCGTCGAATAGCCAATATCCGGACAAGCCACGATTGCTCCTGCTGATTCACCAATATAAAGCTTGCCCCTTTCAACCTCTTTAATAATCAGCTGATCCGCTCCTGATCTGCGCAATTCTTGTAAAAGATAGAAGGTATTTCCACCGGCTATGTAGATCATGTCATTTTTGGCTAACGTAGCTTTGATTTGTTCATGAGAGGCCGTACGAATGTCCAGCTCTTCCACCTTCATACCATTGAAGCGCAAAGCCCACTTGCCGATTTTTACAAAAAAGCCCAGCTTCTCCACCTTGCTGGCTATCGGAATAAAGGTGACCGTTTTTCCTTTAACCTCTTCCACAGATTTCAATAAATGCGAAACATTTTGGAACATCGAAGCTAAAAACAGTTTTTTCATGACTACCCCACCCTTCAATTATTATTATAAGCCATCTAGGAGCATGAAAAAAACTGATCTTGGATAACATATCCAAAACCAGCTTTCGATTAATAATAAACTTCATCCAAGAACAGACCTTGTGCCGGAGCCGTCTCCCCTGCGTCCGCCCGAACTTTATTTTCCAGTACCTCATCAATTACGGATAACGGCAGTTTTCCAGAACCGATCGCTAAAATCGTCCCCATCAAGATCCGCACCATCTTATGCAAGAAGCCATTACCCACAAAAATAAAACGCAGCATACTTCCCTCTTGTTCAATTGAAATCTTATCAATCGTCCGAGTCGTCGATTTCTTGGTCTTTTTCAAAGCAGAAAAACCGATAAAATCATGGGTTCCCAGCAATTTATCACAGGCTACCTGCATCTTCGCTACATCTAATTTTTCCGGCACATTAAAACTATGATACCGTTCAAAAGCTGTCGGAATCGGATCATTCCAGACATAATAGCTGTATTGCTTGCCCTTTACATTGTAGCGAGCATGAAATCGTTCCGGCATTTCCTCCACCTTTTTCACCACGATATCTCCTGGTAGGTAACGATTGAAAAACGACAGCATTTCTCCACGAGCCATTTCTGAATTCGTTTTGAAATTCGCCACCTGTCCTTTGGCATGCGCGCCCGCATCCGTCCGACCAGAGCCGATGATCTCGATTTTTTCACCTGTCATTTGGTTGATGACACTTTCGATTTTCCCTTGGATCGTTTTATCCGAATCCCCTAACCGTCGCCAGCCGAGATATCTTTTTCCATCGTATTCGATCGTTAATTTGATATTTCTCATTCAATTTTCCTCCTCATTCACTACACACTGAATCAATGTAACACAGAACGCTGAGATGCTCTAGTAGAGAGGGCAAAAAGAGAGCTGGAACATTGGATAAAATGCCCCAGCCTTCATTTAAATTAAACGTATTCCATCATATTCATATATTCTCTCTTAATACGATTCAATGCCTCCAGCAATAAATCCCGCGGCATCCCGATACTCAATCGAACAAACCCTTCACCGTCCTGAACAAAATAACTTCCCACCACCATCGTTAAGTTCGCGCGATGGAAAAATTCGGTCATCTCTGCTTCGTTCTTGAACCATTCTCGTACATCAATCCAAGCTAAGAAGGAGGATTCGGCTGGCATCACCTTCGATTCGGGAATTTCTTCAAAGAAATCATAAATAAGCTGCATATTTTCTTCCACGTAATCAATCATTTCATCCAACCATGCTTCACTCTCATTATAAGCTGCCACGATCGCAGGCACTGCGAAGACATGCGGAGAGGTAATCGAATTTCTTTTTAGCTGTTCCAACAAAGTTTCTCGAATCATCGGATTTGGCACCACGACATAAGAGGTCTTTAATCCCCCTAAATTAAATCCTTTATTCGGCGAGAGACACAAAACACTGTGCTGCGGGATTTCTGGATGCGCATTCCAAATCGACGTAAATTTTTGTCCTTTATAGACGATATCCCGATGAATCTCATCGCAAACTAGCAGCACATTATGCCGAATACACAAATCTGCTAATTGGAAAAGCTCCTCCTTCGTCCAAATACGTCCAGAAGGATTTTGTGGACTACAAAAAATAAACAGCTTAATGTCATTTTCGCTCATCTGCCGCTCCATATCGTCAAAATCAAGATAATAACGATTGCCGCGATTGATCAACGAACTGCAAAACAACTCCCGCTCATTATTTACAACCGCTTCAGCAAACGGATCATAAGCAGGCGTGTTGATCAAAACGCCCTCGCCTTTTTTTGTAAAGGCCTGTACGATATAATGCAGCGTCGAAACTGTTCCAAAGGTCAGCTTGATCCATTCTTTTTCGATATAAGTGTCATACCGTCGCTGATTCCAATCAATCACGGCATCATAGAATTCATCAGGTACATAAGAATAGCTATAATCCCCAATGCTTGCTCGCTTCATCAAAGCTGCTTGGATCGCCGGAGCAACTTCGAAATCAATATCAGCTAAGTCCATAGGTATCGCGTCTTCATCTAGGCCGAACTTCTCTTTCAATACCTGATTGCTCCATTTTCGCGCGTTTCCTTGCTTGCGATCGATGATCTTATCCAAATTATACATAGCAATCACCTATGCTCACCAATTCTTTCGTGGTTTGATTCAGCGCAACACCAATACCGTTTTTGATCACGACATCATCCTCAATGCGAACACCGCCAAGTCCTGGCAGATAAATTCCTGGTTCTACACTCATCACCATGTTTTCTTTTAAGATCATCTGACTCTTCGGATTCAAGATTGGCACATCACCGCCCATACCGATTCCGTGGCCTAGGCCGTGACTAAAGTATTCACCATAACCAGCTTCGGTAATGATTTTTCGAGCAACTGCATCGACTTCTTGTCCGGTTACACCTGCGCGAATAAAATCAGCGGCCGCTTGCTGTGCTTCTTTTACGACCTGATAGATGGTTTTCAATTCTTGGCTAGGTTCACCTAACGTAATGGTCCGAGTCATATCTGATTGATAATCATCTAAGACGATTCCAAAATCGATCGTAATAAAATCGCCCGTTTCAAAAGCACGTCGTGTCGGTCGACCATGAGGCAGCGCACTGCGAGGTCCACTGGCAACGATGGGATCAAAAGCCATCGCAGCTGCACCCTTTTTCAATGAAAGATAATGGATTAAAGCTCCCAGCTCATTCTCACACATGCCAACCTTTATTTCTGGTAATAACTCTGCAAAAATTTCATCTGTCATTAGACAAGCATTTCTAATCAATTGAATTTCTTCAGCCGATTTGATTGCGCGTAGTTCTTGAATTTGGCTTGACCAAATCTCTACTTTAAAGCCTTCCGAAAACTGGCAATATTCTTGGATAGACAAACCATTTGGTTCGATCGCCAGATTTTTAATGTTTTGCTGATTCAGCCAACTGAACATTTTTGGCAAATAACTGCCTTGCGGAACTTCAAAATTTTCAAAACCTTCTGTTAAATCTTTTATTTCTTGCCGATAACGTCCATCAAAAAACTGTACTTGTGAAGAAGGAGTGACAACTAAATAGATGCCACTGCCTCCTAATGAACCAAAATATTTCTTGTTCTCGCGATTTTTGATGATGATTGCATCTTTGCCTGATTCTTTTAACAGCTGCTGCAATTTCTTAATCCTCATCTGCTACACTCCCATTCTAGAAGTCCAGATCTAAGCCATCCAAAATATCCGTATCCCCTTGGTCAAAGATATTTTTCTGTTCTTTTTTCTTCGCTTCATCTTTCAACTCGTTTCGTTCCATCACCTTAAAGAAGGGAACATAGATTGCGACTGCAAGGACTAATTGCAGAGCATTGACTAAGATTGTCCGCCAGTCTCCATTCGTCAAAAATCCTTCTAAGAAAACTCCCACATATGGCGGATCAAAGATCGGTTTATTGATCAATCCCCAATGCATGAAGAACATCGGCAACGTACCAATGATCGCTCCGCCGAATACATGTGGGATAAACATCAATGGATTCAAAATGATCGGTGCCCCAAACAAGATGGGCTCATTAATCCCAAACAAAGCAGGGAACAAGGACACTTTCCCGATTTGACGGTAGCGTTTTGATTTTGAAACCAGACAGGCCACAATACAACCAATCGAAATGCCGCATCCTGTGAATCCAAAGAATGCGCTAGATGCTCCAGCAGTATAGAAATGCGGAATGGGCTGCCCCGCTTGAAAAGCAGAAATATTTTCGGCAATAAAAGCAACCATGATCGGACGAGTAATCGGACTGAAAACAGACGAATGAATTCCAAAGAAGAAAATCAAGCATATACAGAAATTCAAAGCCAATACAGACCACGGATTGTCCATCGAACCAACCAATGGGGATAAGAAACGAGTCAGGATCGTTGGCGGTAATTCACCAGATGTTTGCATCAAAGCAAAGCGGCCAAGAATAAAGGTACCGCCAACAATCAATGTTACTGGAATAAGTTCAAATGATTTTGAGACAAAATCCGGTACCCCTTCCGGCATTCGAATGGTCAGATTGCGCTTTTTACAAAATTGATACAATTCCACAGTGATCAAGGCCACAAACATTGCAGTAAAAAGTCCTTTCGCACCAAAGTTAGTAATATCTAACAGGCCATTTTCATCAAACGTCGCCGTCATAAACAAAAAACCGAAAAGTGATAAGGTCACTGCACCTGGAATGTATAGTTTGTAATGATTTCCTAAATTGTAAGAAATTGCGGCACAAGCATAAAGTCCGATCAAGCCAGTCGACAATGTCACTGGCAAGTTAAACAGCTCTGCATTGCTCAAAATAAATTTACTAAATGCGTTGGATTCTCCCAGCATATTTGGCAATGCAGGCAAGATAGCAAAGAAGCTTCCTAAAATAGTGAAGGGGGTCATAGCAACCATCCCAGCTTTGATAGCACTCAAATGTCGTTGGTTATCGACCTTGTGAGCTAATGGGACGAAGAAACGGTTCATAAAAGCCTCAAATTTTGCGAACATAATATTTCTCCTCTTCTATTTGGTTTATACTGTTTGCTTAGCTAGCTGATGTTTTTTATGGGTGACTAAAGCCAGTTTCATTACAGTTGCGCCATCCATTTGTCCATACACATCTTTATCAATCACTGCATAAGGAATATCTCGCGGCTCCAGAATGGATTTGATGAAGTCGATTTTGTGAGTGATTTGCGGTCCAACTAAGACGATATCCCAGCCATCGATTTGACTTTCAATTGAATCAGCTGGTATCGCAGTAAAATCAAAGTCCTCATCCTTTAATTTTGCGCTTTGTTGCACTACCTTGCGCATATTTTGCATCAGCATATTTGTAGAGAATCCTCCAGCACAGCATAGTAAAATTTTCATAACTCATTTCCCCTTTTCTCTATTTTTATTATTGTAAGACTGAGATTAATGTTTCGATCAAATCGCGCGCTAATTGACTAGTCATGTAATGATCCTGCGCATGGACCATCAGCAAGCCAACATTTGATGACTCTATCTCCTCATTCAGTTCACGACTAATTAATTCCGTCTGAATATTATGAGCTTCTAAATCTAAATCGCGTGACTCTGCAATTAGTCCTTTTGCTCTATCGAAATCTTTGGTTTTGACACATTTTAACGCTTCGAAAGCTTTGGCTTTGCTTTCGCCAGCGATCGAGATCAATTGGACGATTTCTTGTTCTTCTTTTGTCATGTTGTTCTATCCCCTTTAAATGAAATCCGCCACGCGGTGATACGTTGCTTCCGTGAAATCTTTGATTAAGCCTTCATACAGATCAATCATTTGTTGAACATCTTGTTTATTTACGATCGAATAAGCACAATGACCATAGCGGACTGGTAAAATCGTCACAACAGTCGGTTTTCCTTCATTTACTTTATGCGCTTCGCCGCCATCGGTACCGCCGGAATTAAACATATCCAGCTGCAACGGAATATTTCCTTTTTTTGCAGTTTCCTTAACGTAATGAACCATTTCTAGATTTGGAGCCAACGTTCGGTCAAAATGTGTCAGGATCGGACCCTTGCCGATTTGGCGCTGATTGGTGTGATCACGGACAAATTCAGTACTGAAGGTTGCCACATCAATAACAAAAACGACATCTGGATTCATCATTTGTACAGCTGTCTTCGCCCCTCGGATGCCCACTTCTTCGCTGCTGGTATTAGCAAAATGGATGGTTAATGGCAATTCCTCCGCGGCTAATCTTTTCATCAACTCGCCCATTACAAAGCAAGCTAACCGGTCGTCAAATGCTTTTCCAGCATAGATATCCTTAACAGCAAATTCTTCGAACTCAGTGGCATAGCATCCCATATTACCAACCTCAATACCCAAAGCAGCCACTTCCTCCGCACTCGTTGCCCCAATATCGCAGTAAAGGTTGTCTGTCTTGCCCTCACGATAGTCGCCGTTGACGATGCCGTTTATTTTTCTTCCATCAAAGGTCGTGATCCGAATTTTTTGCAGATGCTGAGCCAGCGGCTTCACTCCGCCTACGACCATTAAATGAATTAGGCCTAAATCACTAATGCTTCGAACCATAAAACCAACTTCATCCATATGTCCGCAGATCATAATACTTTTGGGACTTTTTCCCTTTTTGGTAAAAATCAGGCTGCCAAGTCCATCTGTTCTTTTTTCGTAGGGCAGTTCTTCCAGTTCGGTTAAAATCGTTTGGCGGACCTCCCTTTCATTACTGGCTATTCCGTCAGCGTTGGAAAGTTTTTTCAAAAAATCAATGTTCACTCAAATTCCTTCTTCCTAAAACTCGTTTTAATGTATAGTAAAATTCGTGATAATCTTTACTTTCGACTAATGCATTGATTGCTGCTGGATGATTCATCAACTTGCTTAGCTCTTTCGAGATGATTTGATGAATATCTAGTTGCTCCGCCTTTAGTGAAACCATAAAAATAATCTTTGCTGTCCGTTCAGTCTTACCTGCTCCTTCAGGCAATAAGCAAACCGCGACTCGATTTTCTTTGCCCGACATAACCAATGGATGAGGGATAGCAATCCCATTCTGATAAATCGTCGATAAATAATTTTCTCGTTCCATCAAAGATTCCTTGTAGCCTGCAAAACCAACTTGCTCCTCTACCTGATCAGCTAAGTCCATCAAAATATCAGGATAGTCTCGATAGATATCAATCCGAAACAACGACTCGGAAAATAATTCAAAAAACGCTCGTTCAACTGAAAAATTCTCTTCATTCTTTAATAGGCTAAGATTTTCACTCACCTCTAGATAATCAAGCTCACTTTGAATCTCACTCATTAAGATGATTGGACAATCGACCTCGATCGTTAATTCAATAATCGAAAAGATCAAATCGGGATAATAGGCTTGAACGTTCTCCATTTCAAACATTGAAAACGTTTGAATCTTCGCACGCGGAAAAATTCGCTTCAATTTCATTTCTACCAGATAAGCCATCCCACCACCAGACGAACAAACTACTGCGATCCGATAGATATTTTCAATCAATTTCTGCTGCCATTTATGATAGGGGACTGTCATGTGGGTCGCCAGATAACCAATTTCATCAGAAGCGATTTTCAGCTCAAATTTTTCCTCCAGCCATTTTGAAAACAGCACCGCGAAATTGAAAATCATAGGATAGTCCTTACTGATAACCTCCAAATAAGGGTTACTGAAGTTCACTTCCTTGCGTGAACGCTCGATCAACGCTGCTACATGTAGATAGACGAGATCAATGAATTCTTGATCGGTAGAAAAATGAGTATTTTGCTGCTGGTCCATTTGTTGGAAAAAGCTGCTGATTTCCTCCTTCAGTAATTGCTTGTTGCTCAGGATTTCGAGCTTCTTCGTTTTGGCTAGCAGACTAGCTTCAAAGTACTCATGAACCTCCTTTTGAACAGGAACCGACAAGCTTGTTTCCAAAAGAACTTCCGTTAAAAAGGACTTAGGAATGTCATCCTGCACAGTCCTTCTATTGATCAATAATAGTAAATACAGCTCCTCTTCCAGCCTTCGAAATTCCACGTAATCGATCTCCCAATTATGCTTGCCGATCAAATGATAGAGACTATCTTTCAACTGCTGCTGTTGTTCAAGAGGGATTGCTGCTTCCAGCTTTTCCAGTAATTTCGCATTGCCTCGCTGATAGCGATCTAAAAGCAACAACAGCCGATTCTTCAGTTCGCTGATAATTCGGATGCCATAATGAGCTTTCCGTTCCAAACTCAAAGAACTGCCCTTAAGATATAGCTCAAGCTTGGAAAGATCCTTTTTAATCTGGCTCCCGCTGACTGACAGCTCCTCACTCAATTGTTTGACTGTCTGATAATTTTCATCAATCAACAATAGACTCAATAAGGACTCAAGACGATCCTTTTGCATTTCAATCACTGTCTCAGTAAAACCTCCCAAATACGAAGAAAATTTTTCCTCATCTGAAACAATCAGCCGATAGCCCAGCTTAGCAGATCTTTCAATCACAAAGCCTTGTTGTAATTCTGATAGTCCTTGCAGATCATTACGGATTGTTCTGGATGAAACACCAATCTTTTTGGCTAACTGATCGATTTTTAAGTAGTCATTTGCCCTTAACGCTGTCAGTATTTGTACCTCTCTCATCCACACCGCTCCTTTCTTCTTAATGAAGACTCTTTATTAACAAATTGTCTATCCTCACGATGTCCAGCAATCGCAAAAAAATTTTCTCTGCTTGCTTATCCATAGACAAAGAAATTAAATTAGCATCTTTGCAAGCGCAATCATTTACATACACAGTATAAGAAACCCCTTTCAATTAGAAAAGTTGAACTTTTTCCACCTAACAGTGCAAAACGTATCTGTTTAGAAAATAAGCTTTTTAATCACTAGTGCCGCGACACGGTGGATGCTTTAAGAATTGTATCAACCCTCATTTACTATCACAATGAAAATGATAAGTTTAATAGATTACAAATCCGCAAAACCAGTAAACAAATAGAATACGTTTATTTTTTCTCTTTAAAAACAATGCCTAAACAAAAAAATCAACCATCACAATAGATGATCGATCTTTCTCTTTTCCTTTATACATTAGTAAAAAACTTCCTAAAAAAGCAGTCCTCTCATTACGAAAGAACTGCTCATCCAAAAACTATTTTCCTAGTACCAATCGTCTAGTATAGACAGCTTGACCCGAATGCATCACGGCATCATCAATAGCCGAAATAATCCGTACTTGACGTGTGACTGGCGGATCCCAGTTCGTATCAATCACATCAGCAAGGCTGCCCTCATCGATTTTGTCTAGATACTGCTTCGTAAATTCAACACTGGCAGACAAGTAATCACGCACCAATTGACGATCCGTTACAATAACTTTCGCTGCTTCTTCTGGTGTATGCCGATAATCTTCTGTATCATCTGGTAAATCTAAGGCAAATTTTTCTGACCATCCAGCACTTGTCCATAAATATTCCGTTCCATTTAAATCAGAGATTTGCATGTCCAATTCACGCGCTGTATGCCACATCAGCCAAATTACCGATTTGATCAAAGGCGCCGGCATCTCATTCGCTTCTTCTGTCGTCATCTGAGCAAAGGTATCCTCAAATCGTTCTTGCGCACGATCCAGCATTTCCATTGCAAATTGTGTATTCTTCATCTTGTGAGCCCTCCAATTCTTATTGTTGTACTCCTTTTTCAAAAAAACGAACTTCATTTCTTCCTTCACTTTACTACGGTGATTTTTCGAGTGCAACTATTCAGGAGCCGAATATAAGTAAACGAAATCATTCACCACTTGTTCGGCTTCGTCTATCTGGTCGAAGTGAAAATGTAATTTTTGTTCAGAAAAAGGAACCACCAAATCATTTAGGTCGCGTTGCAGCTTAATTTTATTCTTTGGTAAGAAGCTATGGGTGAACTGATCCAAATCAATGTTTGGTTGAATCACCAGCGCTCCCGCCGAATAAAAAACTACAGGAATTCCATCAACAGTTTCTAACAATGTAAAATTCATCAACTCTTCTTCTGAAAGTTGAGAATCAATATACGCTTGTAAAATCAAAAATTGCTGCGCGTGGTTAAATACTTGTTTAAACTCATTCATCACGTTACTCCTCTATCAAAATCGCTGGAATCCCTAAACCAGCCAAAATACGAGCCGAGGTATAGGTATTCAGACCTTTTCTAAAGGTAATATAAACTTTACGATCGCTCGGAATTTCGCCGATTCGATCACGCAGCTCATTCATCGGAATATTCTTGGTTGCTTCGATGCTGCCAGACGTTGCTTTATTGGGTTCACGAATATCTAAAAAGAAGGCATTTTTAAGATCTTCTGCCGGAATATCCGCTGCCTTGATTGTTTCTACAACATTGGTCATTTGGTTGATTGCTACATATCCAGCAATATTCAATGGATCGCGTGTCGTTGAATACGGCGGCGAGTATGGCAGCTCCAAATCTGGCAAATCAAAAACAGTTAGATTTCCAGTAATCGCGACCGATAATTCTCCCATACGTTTGTCCACGCCTTTTTCTCCAACCGCTTGACCGCCTAAAATTTTCCCAGTTGCTGCATCGAAAATAATTTTAAGATTTAATCGCGTTGCTCCTGGGTAGAAATTCGCGTGATCAAATGGTGTCACAAATACTGACTTATAATTCGTAATGCCAGCAGCCTTCAATGCGTGTTCAGTCATACCCGTATAGCTTGCGGTGTAATCAAAAATTTTCGCTACACCCGCACCGATATAGCCGCGATAGCGCATTGGCGTACCATTAATCATATCCGCCAACATATGACCTTGACGATTAGCCGCACTCGATAGCATGCTCGATGTGGCTAATCCTGTAACCACACTCGTTGTCTTGATAATATCGCCAATCGCATAAATATCCGATACATTTGTTTCTAATTGATCATTGACGACGATTTGTCCGTCTTCAGACAATTCAATCCCTGCTGTTTTTGCCACTTCATTATTTGGCGCCACTCCTGTCGCAAAAATAATCATGTCTGGCTCAAGAGTCTTGCCATCAGATAAAAGTACTTCTTTACCCGCTTGGCGAATTTCTGCCACGTGACTATTCAAATGAATATGCAGCCCATTTTCGATCAACTTATCATAGATCAAATCGGCAATTTCCTCATCATATGGAAAAGCTACTTGCGGCAGCTGATCAACAAGTGTCACCTCCATTCCACGATGCTTAAAGTTTTCAGCCAATTCCAGTCCCATCACTCCGGCGCCTAAAACCAATACCTTTCTAGGCGCCTGTTCATCGATAAATGTTTTGATCTCAGCAGCATCTGTTACACTCCGCAATACAAATCCATTCTCTGCCTGTTCCGCTCCCTTGATCGGCGGCAAAGTCGGCCGCGCCCCTGCGGAAATAACTAATTTATCATAATCAGTCGTTGTTTCTTCGTCAGTCTTTATATCTTTGACGACTAGCTGCTTTTTATCTGGATCAATCGCCTGTACCTCGTGTGTCGTAAAGACATCGATATTGTTTTTCACCTTCAAAATTTCCGGTGTCCGTTCGATCAAAGAATCTAAGTCTTCAATCACCCCGCCTAAATAATACGGCAGCGCACAGCTAGCGTAGGAAATATTCTCTCCACGTTCATAAATCACGATCTCGTGCTCTTCATCCAAGCGACGCAACCGCGTGGCAAATGAAGGACCGCCTGCTACTCCGCCGATAACAACAATTTTCATGGTAAGCTCCCCTTTTTATATTGAGTTCAAGCCTATTTTCAACGCGTGTCTCATTTTATTAGGTCCATCTTATATGCAATACGCCCAATTTTTAGACACTAAAATTAGAAGTATGACCTCTTTCTTGATAGTACTATTTTTACAAAATACCAGCAAAGAATTGTTCTCCCAGAGATTTTTTAAATAAAAAAGATCAATCACCTCATTCGATGATTGATCTTCAACTATTTTTTCTTTAGTTCCCTTAAACTTGTTGTTTTACCATTGCTTACTACTTTCAATTTCAATTGTTTACGACCCGTTCTGATTGCATGGTATTCGATTTTATTTCCATCATCGGTCATTACGACTCGCTTTTTGTTTGAATTGACAGCAACTTTCGCATGTTTTAAAACAGTAGTACCGTTACATTTGATTATCCAGTCAGTAAACTCAGCATTTTGTGCTTTGAACGAATAGCCGGTCGATTGGTTCGTCCAACCACCCTGGAGCCAAGCAGAATTATTGGGCATTACTCTGTTCACAATCGTCAAAAGCATTAGAACTGCAAGAAGCATTAATCCACTGGCAATTTGCTTTTTCCATTTGGACAAGTAATTCACAAGATTTTCTTTGATTTCTGAAATAGTTGAAATACTCATCTTATGTATACCGCCTCCAATAATCGTATAATCATACATTTTCTCTAGATAGTGAAAATCGTAACATAATGCTTTTGAGTTTACAAATCCTTTTTAACCATTTTCATTTTTAAATATGAATAGAAAAGGATCAGTCATCTTCTCTAATGGCTGACCCGCGTCTCATTATTCAACTAAAGTGTCTTCAATAATCGCTACAGCTGCTTGAACATAGTCAACACATGGCTTTCTACCTAGCAGCTTTGTGCAATACAATGAACCGCACTTTCCCTCAAACGCTTGTGTCATTTCAACTAAAAATCTTCCGGCCTCATCATCTTTACATTTAGCAGGATCAGCCCTGTCTGGCGTTCCTTTTAAATAATTAGCTACCATGTACGCACCGGCTAATGCACCGCATAATCCTTGGTAATTCCCTCCGCCATAGTCGCTAGCAAGGCTGTTGGCATGATCCAGCCCTACTCCTATTTCTTTGCAATAGGCCCCTACGATCGCTTGACAACAGTTACAGCCCGCTTGAAAATATGTCATTGCCTGCTCTTGATGATCCATGCTCTCCCATCCCTTCGACACACTGACTTAAATTCTTTTCACCAATGTAATACAAGGTACGCCATCTTCTTCATAAAGCTCCCCATCTCTGAGATAACCTAATTTTTCATAAAATACTGCCGCAGTCAATTCCGCATGAATCCAAATCTGCTTAAACTCTTTCTCCAAGGCCAAATTCTCTAAAGCTCTGATTACTTGGCTACCCAAGTGTTTTCCTCGGTAGCCATCTATTGTCGCTACACGGCCAATGCGTGCAATTCCAGCAGCTTCTGTTAGCAGGCGAGCGGTGGCAACTGGCAGTGAGCCGGCGAAAAGGACACAATAAACCGTATCAGCTGTATCATTTTGATCAAACTCTTCTGACAATGCGAGAGCTCTTTCCAAAACAAAGACCTTCATACGAACATAGCAGCTGGCCGCTCGTAAATATTGCGCATTGCCTATCTCTAATCTTAAATCCAGCATGAGTCCTCCTCGTTTCTTCATTATTATACTATTTTTCTTGATACTCTTTAAGAGGCAGACCTGCCTCTTTTAGAAACGGCGAGGCAGCAGTCGTTTTATTATTGACTGTCTTAGGAAAGGTGACATAAAGGTTCTCTTTTGCACGCGTAATTGCAACATACATTAATCGCCGCTGCTCTTCTAACGTTGTTGGCGGAGCTGCCTCGCCTTTTGCTTTTTGCAAATCACAGTCAGCTTTTTTGACAGTATGGTGGTTTGGCAGCGCATCTTGATAAACACCTTTGACAAAAATATTTTTCTTTCCCAGTCCTTTGCTAGCATGGATCGACAATAAATAAACAGCATTCAATTTTTCCTGATTATAGTCATTCAACCGTTTTTTCATCCCTTGATTTTGTTGACTGGTTTGTTGAAACGCCTCTAGAAGACCGGGCCAATCGCCTGCTGCGGATAATTCTTTCTGCAGCCAATCAGCTTCTTCATCACTCAAATCCTTTTTGAATTTTGGTGTCGTTAATAACGCAGCGGCAAACGCAGCAAGATCCAGTTGCTGCCGTTGATAAAACAAATAAATTTGCTTAAAGAATTCCTTCGCCTGATCCTGGGATGCCTGCGAGAGCTTTCGTTCACTGATTAAAAAAGCGATGAGCTCGTTGATTTTGAATTTATTTTTGCTGAATAACTCCTCGCTGAATTTAGCGCTGACATCAAATTTGATATAGTGAAAAAAGGCATATTGTTGAATGATTTTTTTCAATGCCTCATTTTTCTGCTGCATGGATGTTGCTGACGCCAGCATTTCTAACTGCTGGAAAAGCGTTTTAAACAATGGTAGTCCAAAAATCCCTAACAAATCATCATTGGAGGGTGTGACAAACGGGACGTTCTGCTTTTCTAATTGTTTCAACAATGAACGTAATTGTACACGTGTTGGAAATAAAACCATCGTATCGCGATAATCAGGGCTCCCGTCAGCTAGAGGTGTTTTCCGTGCCAGGCTTTGGATTTTCTGTCCAATCCAGGCGGCTTCAGCCTCGTCATCAGGAAAACCAATGCCATAGCAATCATGAACCGTCGTTGTTTTGTTGGCAGTCATAACTTTTTCTAACCGATCATGCGCATTGTAGTGAATCAATCGGTTTCCCGCCTCCACAATTGGTGCGTCTGAACGATAATTGGTCATTAATTGCAAGGTGGTTTGTTGGTACTCTTGTTCAAATTCTTTGATATAACTAGGCTCTGCTCCACGAAAATAATAAATACTTTGATCATCATCGCCAACAATGATCAGCTTACCTGAATTTATCTGCTCAGACTGTTTATCTGGCGGACAAATCAATGCGACGATTTGCTTTTGCAATGGATTGATATCTTGAAACTCGTCGATAAAAATGTAACGATATTTTTCCTGTAAAAAATGACGAGCTGATTCATCCTTTTCCAAGATCTGCTTTAAATTAAACAGCATGTCATCAAAATTGATAAACTGCTGAACTCTTTTCAACTTTTCTAATTCAGCTAAAAACTGCTGAAATACCTTACTCAATTGCTGATTTGGAAGAATCTCTTCTTTATCAAAATATTTTGCAATAAAATTAACCATCTCTTGATCAGAATAACCCATATTTCTCCAGTAGCTAATCCGTGAAGCGATCGTTCGATCTTCAAATTTATCAAAATTATATAACCGATATTTTTTGATCAATTGATTTATTGCTTGATAATAGTGCTCCTCATTGACCTCAGCTTCGATTCCCCACTGCTTCGCCGAGGGGATTTGGCGCACCAAATCATTATATTCTGCATTAAACCAGCTATGGAACGTTTGAACGTTGATCCGAGCATAGCCGCCTAAGTATTGATTGACACGTGCCTCCATTTCCATTTTCGCTTTGCGGGAAAAGGTACACATCATAATCGTCTTTGGGTCAACTGCTTTTTCTAGTACTAAATAGGCCGCTTTCGCGCAAATCGTCTGTGTCTTTCCACTTCCCGCACCAGCAATGATTCGTAAATGCGTCTGCATTGGAAAACGAATTGCCCTTAGTTGTTCTTCACTGAAAGAATGGCCACCATTTTTAACGATCAATTGTTCCAGGGTATCTCTGTCTTGTGTTTCGTTTGTTTCTCGTTCAATTAAATCAGATTTTATGTAATTTGAAAGCTTCGTAAGCATGAATAAACGATTCCCTTCTATGTAAAAAATCATACCTGTCCATTATAACGGAATCATTCATTTTTGATAGTAAATAATAAAAAGACTCTCTCTAATTGAAAGAGTCCTATCTGATAGCTTTTACTCAACAGCTATTCTGTTCGCATTTTCTCTTTTCGATAATTCAATGGCGTAACGCCCGTAATTTTTTTAAAGCTTCGAACAAAATAACTGGGCTCAACAAACCCAAGTGCATCACTGATTTCACTAATCGCCCAATTTGTCGTTTCCAACAGTTGTTCTGCCCAATAAACTTTTAACCTGCCATATATTTTACTGAACGGTTCACCAAACTCCGCCTTTAATAAACGGCTCAGGTAACTCGGCGAGACATTGGTCACAGCCGCCAAAGTTTTTAGATCAATATGACGCTCTTTATTCTCAAACACTAGATCGATCGCTGGCTGCAGCAGCTTATTTTTGGCTAAATACACGCCGTTAGACTCTTGCAGACGGTTTTCTAACTTTGTATATTGGATATCTTTTTGTACGAACTCTAAATCTAACACATCCTCGTTAAATGATGTCTTCTGTTTTGAAAGACGTAAAGTTTGTTTATACGCTTTGATCAGATAATCCTTTTTGATCGCCTCACTAACGATGTATTCACTAATTTTCTCCAGCATTTCCGCTGATTTTTTCAAGTTCTCTTGACTAAATCGCGGATAGTGATCGATCAACTCCTGATGTTGCTTTTTGAATGTTTTCAAATAGAGTTGATCCTCTAATTGCAACACTTGCTCCAACTCTTCCTGCCCTTCAGCTAATAAAATCTCCCCAGCCATAATAGCTCCTACATAGCGATTGTCAATCATAATGGGAATCGCCATATCGACAATATTAAAATGGCAGCGATAAATAAATGGTTGCCCTGTTCGAACCGCTTCAAGCCCGCCTCGCGAATCACACTTTTCACAGTAAACAGAAAGCTCCGGATGATTACGAACCAATTGACAAAACGGTTTCACTTCACTATGTCGCGTAATCGGTTTTCCTCGATAATCCACCAAAATAATAGCTAAATGCGTGGCGATCGCAATACTTTCTTGAACCGCCTCCCATTTGTTCAAATCCAAAACCTGTTCAATATCAAATTGTGTATTACTCACACGATCACCTCTCCATTGCATTATAGAACTTTCTTGTAAAATCACAAAATAATCCTATTTAACAAAATAGTTCAATTGATTTCTGAAAGAAAGCGGTAACATAGTTCAATGCTTTTCCTGTGAGAACGCTTTATGATTACCTTGTACTTAAAACTAAGGAGGTTTCACCCATGAGAAAAGCATTAATTTTACCAACTAAATACGTTCAAGGAGAAGACGAGTTACTAAACTTAGGCTATTTTGTTGCAACATTCGGTAAGAGCGCGTTGCTGATCGCCAATCCTGATGATGTCGAACGTGTCCGCCCGCAGCTTGATGCGACAGCGAAGAGATTCAACATTTCATTTGTTGAAGGCGGATTCAATGGCGAGGTGACCCGAGATGAGACCCAACGTTTGCAGGCGATCGCTAAAGAGAAGCAAACCGATTGTATTATTGGATTGGGCGGCGGAAAAGCAATTGATGCCTCAAAGGTCGTTGCTGAAGGCGAGCGATTGATCATCGTACCTACGATTGCAGCTCAAGACGCACCAACTTCACATTCGGCTGTACTTTACCATGCTGATGGCTCTTTTGACGACTATGCTTATTTCAAGCAAAGCCCTAGCGTCGTGCTGGTAGATACTAAAGTCATCGCCAAAGCACCTACTCGATTCCTAGTTGCAGGTATGGGAGATGCATTATCCACCTATTTTGAAGCTCGTGCCACCCATAATTCCTATTCACGAGTAAATGCAAGCCTGCCAATGGGATCTCGTGAAGGGTTGACTCCTCCTGCCAGCGGTACTTATGCGGCATTAGCGATGGCTAAGCTTTGTTGGGAACACCTGCAAGAGGATGGGTTAAATGCAAAAATAGCCTGTGACGCTAACCTCGTAACAGAAGCATTAAATAAAATCGTAGAAACGAACA
Source organism: Candidatus Enterococcus murrayae (assembly GCF_017315985.1). GTDB lineage: Bacteria > Bacillota > Bacilli > Lactobacillales > Enterococcaceae > Enterococcus_A > Enterococcus_A murrayae. Next base: position 58,763 of record NZ_JAFLVR010000070.1, read on the forward strand.
TCTTGCTATCTGGTTTAGGTTTTGAAAGCGGCGGATTAGCTGCAGCTCATGCAATCCACAATGGGATGACTGTTCTTTCAGGAACTCATCATTACCTTCACGGAGAAAAAGTAGCCTTTGCGACTTTAGCACAGCTAGTTTTAGAAAACGCAGAAACAGCTGAAATAAATGCTGTGATGGATTTCATGGCAGCGATTGGCCTACCACTTACCTTAGCCGATCTTGGTGTCGAATCAATCACCTTTGAAGAAGCCTTAGAAGTAGCCAAAATTGCTTCAATCTCAGAAGAATCGATTCATTCAATGCCGTTTCCAATTGTTGAAGAAGAAGTTGCCAATGCCATCATCGTTGCTGATCGAATCGGCCAAGCCTACAAAGATGCTCATCAAAAATAACCCATTTACAGATTGATCAAAAAAACGAAAGGAGCAGTTTGATGAACAAAGCAATTTTACTAATTTCTCATAGTCAAAAAATTACAGATGGAATCAAGGAAATGATCGAACAGATGGCTCAAAGCGAATCGCTTCAAATCATTTCTTTAGGCGGCACTTCCGATGGTGAATTAGGAAGTGATCCGACCAAAATCGTCGAAGCAGTTAACAAAGCGAAGTCAGTCGATAAATTCTTCGTTTTCGCCGATCTAGGCAGCGCCGTTTTAAGTGCTGAACTAGCCTTTGATATGTTAGAGGAGGATCAACAGGCTAAGTATGTTTTGGTTGATGCCCCATTAGTTGAAGGCGCATTCGCTGCTGGAATTACCGCGAGCGTTTCCGATGACGTCGAACATATTTTAGCAGAAGCAAAAAATGCTCCTATGAAGGGTTGGAATTAAAATGAAAAAAATCATCAATGAGCCAAAAGACAGTATCGAAGAAATGCTTACTGGTATCGTCAAAAGCTACCCTGAGCTCGTCCATCGAATCGGTGATTCTCGGGTTATTGCAAAAAATACCACCGCTAAACAGGTAGGACTTGTCTCTGGCGGCGGCAGTGGACATGAGCCGGCTCATGCAGGTTTTGTCGGCAACGGAATGTTGAGTGCCGCTGTCTTAGGTGATGTATTTACTTCACCCACACCCGATCAAATCGAAATAGCCATCAATGAAGCAAATCAAGGCGAGGGAGTCCTATTGATCGTTAAAAACTATACTGGGGATATTTTGAACTTTGAAATGGCTAAGGATTTAGCAGAGATGAACGATATTCCTGTTGAGATCGTTGTAGTAGATGATGATATCGCAGTAGAAGACAGTACCTACACAGCTGGTAAACGCGGAGTAGCAGGCACTGTCTTGGTCCATAAAATTCTTGGAGCTAATGCTAAAAACGGAGCAAGTCTAAACGAGCTAAAGGCACTAGGCGATCGTGTCGTTTCATCTACGAAAACAATCGGCGTTGCCTTAAAAGCGGCAACAGTTCCAGAAGTTGGCAAACCGGGCTTTTCACTCGCTGAAGATGAAATTGAATTTGGTGTCGGCATTCATGGTGAACCAGGTTACCGCAGAGAAAAATTACAGCCTTCGAAATCACTAGCTAAAGAACTTGTTGGAAAGCTGATTCATGCTTACGATCAAAAGCCCAAAAAAATTGGTGTCTTAGTCAATGGGATGGGCGGCACACCATTAATGGAACAGTTTATCTTTATCAATGATGTTTTGAATTTGCTGATTGAAGAAAATATCCAGGTTTCTTTCCATAAAGTCGGCAATTACATGACCTCTATTGATATGCAGGGGGTATCACTGACTTTCATTGATTTAACAGATGAGACTTGGCAAAAAGCTTTATCGGCCGATGTCTCAACAATCTCTTGGTAAAAAGAATAGCTATTAAAGGAGTAGGAAAGAATGAGAGTAACAGTGAAAGAAATTCAAGCTTGGTTATCAGACTTTGGTAAATCTATCGAAGAAAATAAAGACTATCTAAGCGAATTAGACACACCAATTGGTGACGGTGATCATGGAAATAATATGAACCGAGGTATGAGTGAATATAGGAGTGCCTTTGAAGCAAAACAGCCAAGTACAATTAGCGATACCTTCAAGGTTCTTTCCATGGCATTGATCTCTAAAGTTGGAGGCGCTTCTGGTCCCTTATATGGTTCAGCTTTTATGAGTTTAACTAAAGCGACAAAAGATATTACAGAAATTACTAGTGAGAAACAATTAGGTGAATTGTTAGAAGCAGGGTTAATAGGTATTCAATCTCGTGGAAAAGCAACCCCTGGAGATAAGACCATGGTGGATGTCTGGTACCCCGTTGTCCAAGAATTAAAAAAAGCGGCTTTGTCAAAAGATAGCATCAAAGCAGCTGAACAACACACAAGCGAACTACAAGCTAAAAAAGGGCGCGCTTCCTATTTAGGAGAACGTTCGATTGGCCATGTTGATCCCGGTGCCGCCTCTAGTGCACTGCTTTTTCAAGACTTGCTAACTTATTTATAATTCTAGTTATTGCTTCTCGATTTGAAAAATTCTAGTTAGCAATCTCTTTCTATTCGAAAGGCTTCGCGAACTCGCTCAGCTTATTATCGATAAAGCTAGTCCGTGAAGCCGGTTATCGTTAAAGCGGTTGATTCAATTTTTTCCCTTTTTTGAAATTCAAAAAAAGAGTTTCCGAAAAAATCGGAAACTCTTTTGCTTATTTCTTATGGGTGAATATATTGTAAGCCGGCTGCGCTTAATGTCGCAGTATTTGGTCCAGTCGGTGATGGGAATCCCATACCGCCTTGAGTTATAGTGATTGTATTATTTGAAGCATTGTATGATTGAACATAAGCAACGTGTCCGTATGAAGGGTCCGCATTCCATGTTCCAACTGATTGACCTTGCGCAAAGACAACGATCGAACCAGCTGCTGGTGAGCCGTCTACTTGGAAACCATCAGCTGCTGCTGATGCGCCCCACTGGCATCCGTTCCCCCAATAAGTGCCAGCCCAAGGTGCAACATTTTTAACATACCATGTACATTGTCCTACTGCATACATATTACCAGAACCTGTGTGATCCACTTTGTTTCCGCCTGTCCCTGTTGATGGTGCAGGTGTTGGCGCTGGTGTATTTGTATCATTGGCTGAACTTGTTGTCTCAGTTTTTGATTCTGTCGTTGCAGAAGATGACGTTGAACTTTCTTCACTCGTACTTGATGATGCAGTAGAAGTTGAGCTTTCAGCTGCCTCTTTGGCTTGCTCTGCTTGTTCTTGAGCTGCTTTAGCTTGAGATTCTTCGAAAGCTTTTTGAGCTTTTTCCGCTTCTTTGGCTTGGCGTGCTTCTTCAGCTTTACGAGCCTTTTCAGCATCCTGCTGTTGTTTCAAGACACGGGCTTGTTCTGCTTTTGCTTCTTCTTGTTGTTTCTTCAATTTAGATTTATCTTGTTCAGCTGTTGCTTGTTCTGCAGCATAGTTTGCTTTCACAACATTCAATTCAGCTTGTTTGTTAGCAATCTCATTTTTTTGTGCTTCCAATTCCTTTTGGTTCGTTTGAATTTCAGCAACTTTCGTTTCATTGTCTTTGACTTTTTCTTCAACCGCTTTTTCGTCGGCTTTTTGCTGTTCCATCAAAGAATGGTTTGCTTTGACCATTGTTGACATCGCTTGAACTCGGCCAATTACATCTGATAATGAGTCTGCTTCTAAAACAGCTGAAACATAATTAGAAGCTTGTCCCTTCACCTGTGTATCACGGGCTTGGTTCTTGATTACTTCGTTACGTTTTGCGATACGTACTTTCAAAGTAGCGATTTTTTCTTGCAACTTCATTGTATCTTTGTTTAATTGATCTTGCTTTGCTTCTAAGTCTTTGACTTTTCCGCTGACTGTAGCAATTTCACCTGTTAATTCATCAATTTGTGTTTGAACATCCGATTGTTTTCCTTGCAAATCACTAATTTTTTGATCTTTTTCTTGGATTTGTTGATCGTAGTTATCGGCTAAAGCAATACTTGGTACTGCTGATACAGCGATTGTACAAACTAACAATGCTGATAATAAACTCTTTTTCACTAATTATTCCTCCGGCTATTATGTTGATTTAGAATGATAGATCGCATAACGTCAGAAGTAATTTTAACACAGTGATATATCATGCATATAAAAGAAATGTTACAAATACATTTCAATAATATTTTTTAAATTATTGAATAAACATCGAATAGCCTTGATTTATCAACATTTAGATGCCAATTCTGACTGAAAACGCTCGATTCTTTTTTACCCAAATATTTTATAAACTATCAAAATAGTGAAAATAAATACAAAGATAAAAGTAAAACTTATCAAGTTCACATTAAATATTTCAACAGATTCTCTCGCATTAAAATAACAATTCTTATAATTCAATCGATTGAATACTATCCGCCCTACTTAAAAAAGGCTTCTTCTCCAAAGTAGTTATTGATCATAATTTTTGGTTCTATCGGGCTTTTCGAATAAAATAAACTTGAGAGAAAAAGGGGGAAAGTATTATGCGTTGGCGAGGAGATCGGCAAAGTTCAAATGTCGAGGATCGATCAGGCAGCAGCGGCCGTCCGACAGGGAAAATGGCTGCTGGTGGAGGTATCGGCATTTTTTTGATTGCTATTATTGTTTTCTTTATCTCAGGCGGTGATTTAAGTACAGTGACCGATACTTTGGGTGGCGGTATTACCCCTGCAGCCTATGAAACAAAAGATGTTTCTTCAAAAGAGTACACGGATCAAAAAGAATTTGCGGCGGTTGTTTTTGCCCATTTGGAAGATTATTGGAATGATGAATTCGAACAACTTAACGAATCCTATCAAAATCCGAAGCTTGTGCTATTCACTGATAGTGTTCATTCTGCTTGTGGACAGGCTAGTTCACAGGTCGGACCATTTTATTGCCCTGCAGATCAAAATGTATACTTGGACTTGAGCTTCGCTGATGAGCTATCTAATAAATATGGTGCAACAGGGGACTATGCCATGGCTTACGTTATCGCTCATGAAGTTGGGCATCACGTCCAAAACGAGCTAGGTATCTCTGCACAGTTGGATAAGATAAGACAGCATGTTTCTGAATCTGAATACAATCAATATAGCGTTCGTTTGGAATTGCAGGCCGATTATCTAGCTGGCTGCTTTTCAAAATACTTAGCGGGGGAAACCTACCAAGGCCAACCGATTTTGGAAGAAGGAGACATTGAAGAGGCGATCGCTGCAGCGAACGCGATTGGAGATGATACCTTGCAAAAGGAATATCAGGGCTATGTAGTACCGGATAGCTTTACTCATGGTTCTAGCCAGCAACGAATCAATTGGTTCAAACGCGGCTTGAAATATGGTGATTTGAATCATGGAGATACTTTTAATGAAAAGAATTTGGATTTAGCTACCGCAGCCTAAAATTTATTTTTCATTGAAAAAGCCCATTCAGCTCAATTCACACCTTTTAGAACGATAAAAAGCCCCGCTCAAAAATATTTTTGAGCGGGGTACTTTTTCGTTTGGAATAACTCACGTCGAACTTCGAGAATTAAACTTGTTTCTTTCTATAGAAATACAATGCACCTGCTAGAACAACGATAACAAATCCGATGTATGGTAGAATCTTCAATACTTGTTCACCAGTCTGCGGTAAAGTCCCCCCGCCGCTAGTTCCGTATGATGATCCACCCGACAAGTTGCCACCATCAGTAAAGGTGTCCCCCTTAGTAGACGGCAGGTCAGGATTCGTCTTCTTAACTGTCACGGTTTGCGCCTCATCATTAATGTCTTCATGAGAACCGATCAAATTGCCCTTCGCGTCAAATAATTTTTCGAAGGCTACCAGTGTTAAGTCATTCGACAATAGGCTGCGACGGAAAGTGAAACGCATCTCGACCGTTCCAGTGCCCGTGTCACTTGCTACAAAAGTTGATTGACTCTCTACTTCACGCCCCATGACAGTGAAAGGTGCGTTTGCTTCTTTCATCATCAATTTCCCGCGAACAGTATAGCTTTCACCTGGAATTAGATTTTCATAGAAGATGATATCATGGATAATAACGTCTTCATCACTATCTTTACTGATTTCAGCTGCTTGCGTCCCAACTTTTGGATAATGAACGGACTGATCTTTGTCCTCAATATCCGTGTGAGCTGCTACCTCTTTTTTGTCTTGATACAAGGTTTCAAAAACAACGACAGTTTTACCAGCTAAATCACCCTTCGTGATCTTAAATTCCAACTCAATAGTACCATCGCGTTTCGTTGCTTTAAATGTCTTTTCTGCATGAACCTCGTTGCCATCACGAGTTAAGAATGGCTTGTTGGTCGCTTTATCCATCAAGACACCTTTCACCGTGTATTCTTTGCCTACAATCAGGTTTTTGTAGCTAACCTCATCAACTACTGTTACTTCATCATCAGCAAAGCCTTCATTCGTACCTGAGTCCTTATCTTTTGCTTTTGTTGAAACCTGCGGCTGCCGAACAGTTTGATCCTCATCTTCAAGATCTTCGTGAACGCCTACCAATTTTCCTTCCGCATTGTAAAGTTTTTCGAAGACAACCAACACTGTTTCTTCGTTAATTTCATTGCGTGGGAAAATGAATTCAACCTCAATCGTACCCGAACCTGTTTCAGAAGCCGTAAAGGTTGCCTTACTTGTTACTTCTTTTTCAGCAACAATAAATGGTTTGCCTGTTGATTTATCCATTAAGACACCTTCAACGGTATACTCCTTACCAGGAACAAGGTTTTCATAGGAAACGATATCTTTGATTTTTACATCTTTATCCGTACTTCCCGTTGTTTGAGAAGCTTGTGTCCCAACCTTCGGATAAGTGACTGTTTGAGCTTCATCTTCGATATCTGTATGGGCTGCCACTTCTTTTTCATCATGGTAAAGTGTTTCGAAGACAACCACTGTTTTTCCTGCTAGATCGCCGCGTTTGATAACAAATTCCAAATCGATCGTACCATTTGATTTTTCTGCTTTAAAGGTCTTCTCTGCACGAACCTCATCACCTTCACGAGTCAAGAATGGTTTTCCGGTTGCTTTGTCCATCAAGACACCTTTAACGGTATAGTTTTGACCAACATTTAAATGCTGGTAAGAAACGGTATCCACGATCGTCACTCGTTCGTTGGCAAGACCTTCATTCATTTCAGTATCTTTGTCAATCGCATCTGTCTCTAATTCAACTTCTGGTTTGACTTCGACCGTCTGATCTTTATCATTGATATCTTCATGAGTACCAACGAGTTTATCAGCCGAATTGTAAAGTTTTTCAAAAACGACTAGATTCTTAGGATCTTCTAAAGCTTTACGACTGAATGTAAACTCAACTTCTACTGTACCCGTACCTTTTTTATTTGCTGTAAAGGTCGCTTCACCAGTGATTTCCTTGTTATCTACCTTGAAGGCTTCACCTGTTTCTTTATCCATCAAGACACCAGTGACTTTGTATTCTTTACCTGGCACTAGATTGTCATAAGAAACAATATCCTTAATCTTCACAGTATCTCCGTGAATACTTGTTTCAGAGGCTTTTGTTCCGACATCAGGATAGTTGACGGATTGATCTTTATCATTAATGTCCGTATGTGAACCAACTTCTTTATCTTCGTGGTAAAGTTTTTCAAAGACAACGACTGTTTTACCAGCCAGATCCCCCTTCGTTACCACAAACTCAAGATCGATCGTGCCATTTTGTTTTTCTGCTGTAAAGGTTCTTTCAGCATGAACCTCTTTGCCTTCGGTTGTCAGGAATGGTTTCCCCGTTGCCTTGTCCATCAAGACACCTTTAACCGTGTATTCCTGACCAACATTTAAGTTTCTGTATTCAACAGTGTCAATGATGCGGACCTCTTCTTTCGCAAGTCCTTCATTCATTTCAGTATCTTTATCAACCGCTGTTGTTTCTACTTCAACTTCGGGCTTCACTTCAACCGTTTGTTCTTTGTCATTGATGTCTTCGTGAGTACCAACTAGGACACCTTTAACACCATAAAGTTTTTCAAAGACGACTAGTTCTTGGTTTTCCTTCAACGCATTACGATTGAAGGTGAATTTTACCTTAACCGTTCCTGAACCTGTTTTGCTTGCATGGAAGGTTGTTGAACCAACAACTTCCGCTTTATTTACTAAGAAAGGTTTGCCAGTTGCTTTGTCCATTAAGACACCGTCAACTTTGTATTGTTGCCCCGGCTTCAAGTTTTCATACGTTACAGTATCTTCAAGCACGATGGTGTCACCATGAATCGAAGTTTCCGCTGCTTTCGTACCAACCTTCGGATAATTGACTGATTGGTCCTCATCCTCGATATCGGTATGGGAGCCCACTTCGACATCTTCATGATAAAGAGTTTCAAAGACGACAACTGTTTTGCCTGCTAAATCACCTTTTGTTACCACGAATTCAAGATTGATCGTGCCATTTTTCTTCTCAGCGGTAAAGGTTTTTTCAGCATGAACTTCTTTACCTTCAGTTGTTAAGAATGGTTGATTCGTTTTCTTATCCATCAAGACACCCTTAACGGTGTATTCTTTACCGATTTGAAGATTTTTGTAAGAAACGGTATCAACAATGATTACTTCTTCTTTTGCTAATCCTTCATTTTGTTCCGTATCTTTGTCGATAGCTTTCGTTTCCACTTCTGGGAAATCGACTGTTTGGTCATCATCATTGATATCGGTATGAGAAGCAATTTCTTTTTCTCCTAGATACAATGTTTCAAAAACGACGACTGATTTACCAGCTAAATCACCTTTTGTAATCTTAAATTCAAGGTCGATCGTACCATTTTGTTTTTCAGCCGTAAAAGTTTTCTCTGCTGAAACGGTTTTACCATCTGTTGTCTTAAATGGCTGATTCGTTCCCTTATCCATCAAGATACCTTTGACAGTGTAATTTTTACCTACAATCAAGTTCTTATAAGAAACTGTATCAACGATCGTTACTTCTTCCTTCGCATTTCCTTGATTCATGCCGGTTTCTTGGTCTTTCGCAGATGTTTTCACTTCTGCAGGAGGCTGTACCGGCACCGTCTGGTCTTCGTCATCGATATCTTCGTGAGTCGCAACAACTTTTCCAGTAGCGCCATACAGACGTTCAAAGACTACCAGTTCTTTATTGTCCTTCAACGCACTGCGATCAAAGGTAAATGTTACTTTAACTGTTCCTTTACCTGAATCTGGTGCTTTAAAGGTTGTTTCGCCGGTCACTTCTTTACCATCAACTAGGAATACATTTCCTGTTGATTTATCCATCAATTTACCTTTAACAGTGTATTCTTTTCCTGGAATTAAATTTTCATATGACACATTATCCTCGATAACTACTTTATCACCGTGTATACTAGACTCAGCGGCTTTCGTACCGACTTTAGGATAAGAAACGGTTTGGTCATCGTCTTCTATGTCAGTATGGGAGCCCACTTCTTTGTCTTGGTTGTATAGTTTCTCAAAGACTACGACTGTTTTACCAACCAGATCTCCTTTTGTTACTACAAACTCCAATTCGATCGTGCCATTTTTCTTCTCAGCAATAAATTTCTTCTCAGCATGGACTTCCTGACCTTCGGCGGTTAAGAATGGCTGCCCAGTTGCTTTATCCATCAATACACCTTTAACGGTGTACTCACGGCCAACAATCAGATTTTTGTAACTCACTTCATCTTTGATCGTTACTTTTTCTGCTGCGTTTCCTTCATTCGTTCCTGTACCAGCATCACTGGCGTTTGTTTCCAATTCAGGATAATTTACTGTTTGATCTTTATCAGTAATCTCCTCGTGAACCGCGACTTCTTTTTCACCTTCGTAAAGCTTCTCAAACACGACTACCGTTTTTCCGCGCATGTCTGTTTTCTTCACGACAAACTCTAAAGCGATCGTGCCATTTTCTTTATCTGCTAAGAATGTTTTTTCAGCGGTTACCTTCTTGCCTTCAGAATCAACAAATGCTTGGCCTGTTGATTTATCCATCAAGACACCCTTAACAGTATATTCGCGTCCTACTACTAAATCCTTATAAGAAACGGTATCGATGATTGTCATCTCTTCTTTCGGCTGACTGTTTTCATCTACCGCATTTCCTTCATTGATTTCAGAATCTTTGTCCTTCGCACTTGTTCCAATTTCAATTTTAGGTCGAACAATCACGTTTTCCGTCTCTTCACCTTTTTTACCAGTGTGAACTAAATTCCCTTTGTCGTCATACAATTTCTCCACATATCCATATGATCCGACTTCTTTTGGTGTAAATGTTCCTGATTTGTATTCACCAGAAGCACTGACTTTGATCTTATCAGAAGTCCAGACAATATCTGCTGCTGTCGCGTTTTCAGCAGTACTAAAATCATTGATCTTATCGGAGAATTTGTATAAATCAACGATTACATAGTACCCATCTGGAACAGTCGTCTCTAAAATCACCGTATCATAGATTGGTTCTCCTAAATAAGTGTCATTACTAGACGCCTTCGTATGAATATTTAGCTTGTGTACATTAAAAACTTCTCCAGGATCACCGTGTTTTCCTTCATAGATAACTTTATTGGTTTTAGTATCAACAACCTTTGCGACCCAGCCGTATGTTCCTTCGTCGGTTACTCGAACATCCTCTAAGCCGTAACCTTTAGCGTTTGATTTATATTCGCCATACTTTTTGATTGGCATTCCTTTAGAAGATTTAGCGATTTCCTTAGGTTGTGAATAATCAAAATCATTGGCTTTGTCACTGTACTTATATAGTGTGAAGGTTACTTCTGCATTGTCACTTGTCAAGGACTTGTTCACATGCAAACTGTCATACACAGGAATATTAGAAAAAACATTTTCTTCATTTACTTGAGTATAAAACTCTTCCTCACTACCTGATGGGACATGAACCGTTTCAGAAGGAATACCGTAATCTGTTTGGAATTTAGCCAAACGTCCTGAATCAGAGCCGCCAGTAACAACGATCGTATACCATCCTGCTTTATCAAAAGCTTTAAACTCAGTTGTCCGTAATTCACCAGAGATTAGCGGTGCTTTTACAACATCAAAAATTTCTGCACCAGCAGGGATTTTATCATCTCGAATGGGTTTTGTTGGACTGTAGTACATGGTGAAGGTAGCGGTCAGCTCTTCAGCCGTTTCGCCGCCAGTTCCCCAACCATTCGGCAAATTGTAGTCCCCATTCTTATCTGGGTCACGATCTTTACCAATCAATTCAGGATTTTTGCTGCTCCAATCATTCAAATTGCCTTTGCCATCGATTGGCAGCCCCCACATTCCAGGAAGATCCAGCACTTTGATCGTGTCGTAAATTTGAGCACCAACTGTACCTGAAGCATCTGAAACGGTTGTTTCAATATTTGGTACCCACGGAACAACAACATACTCATCCTTGCTACCAAAGTTCGAATGCCATTCTTCCGTATAGGTTGTAGATGTGATTTCTTCTACCCACACGTACCATCCTTTTTCTGTTACCTCAATCTCAGGCGTAGTAAACGTACCGTTTCCATTGATTGTTGTTGAAACAGATCCAGCAACTTTTGACCCTGCCGGCACGGTTGTTTTTCCACCTTCATGTTGATTGGGACTTTGAATAAAGTCTGGCTTAGTCAAGTAAGGACCATATAAGGTACTCTTAACAACTAACTCATGGCCATCTTTGTTTCCAGAAACCGTTAATTTATCAGCAACTTTCCCACCTTTTGGTGATAATTGCGCTACGGTTGTTTCCGTTTTTACCTCTGGTTTCCATTTAGTGATCGTTTTTTCATTGTCGTCATTAAACGGTGCTTGAAAGCCTTTCGTAAAATGCTCTTGATTTGCTTGATCTGCCACAACAACTTTCAATACTGGATAATAAAAACCTGGGCCAGTTGATTTGTGTTGAGATGTGACAGTGTAATCCCCGGCTGCGGTTACGGTTTGAGTATCGCTGCCGATATAAGAAATATCTCCCGGCAAGCTATTTACATCAAGCTTTTGCGTACCATAGTCGATTACTGAGTAATACCAATCAATTTGGAATTTCACTGGAACCTTATTATTCGTCCCGATAATCGTTGGCCAATTTCCTTCAGCTAAAGAAATACTCACTTTATCTTCTAGGTTTTCGCCTTCTTTGATTTGCACCTTAGAAACCGTTGTTCCTTGAACTGCAAACTTTTCAATGACTTTGGTTTTTTCGTTTTCTTCATTAAATTGCGCTTGGAAACTTTTGTCAAAAGCATCCGGTGTATTCTGATTGCTCTTAATTAGTTTTAAAACAGGATAATAGAATCCTTGTTTGTCAGCGACGTTTGCCGAAGGTACCTCTCTTGCACCTGGAGCATTTACCGTGAATGTATCCGTGTGAGGTAATTTTGTTACATCTCCAGGTAAACTATTTACATCAATTTTTTGACTTCCATAATCTGTTGGCGAATAATACCAGTCAATTTCAAATGAAGCCGGGACTGGCGTTTCAGTATTAACGATATTCGGCCAAGGCTTGTTTCCTTCCACACTAATCGATACTTGATCAGATAACTGTTGTCCGATTTGCACATCTTGTTTAGAAACAGTTGTTCCGATTGGCGTGAACTTTTCTTGCACTTTTGTAAACTCAATCTTGGCTGACGCTTCTTTACTTAGCCCAGTAGCAGTATAGGCAGTTATCATATTCTGACTGTCTGCCCAAGCATAACGCTGCATTTGGTGGCCAGGAAGTTTAGTCACTTTTGCCGTAATGTTCAAGGGATTGCCAGCTGGTCCTTGGTTTGCTGTATAGTTGTCTAATTCAGCAATACTGTTTAAGGTAATTGTTCCAGAACCTGCTCCACCGGACTTAGGTACAAATTGTCCTCCTGTCATACTCATTTCTAATTTGCCGCCAAACAGACGCAAATCAACATTTTTCATCTCTTTACCTGCTGCTGATTTAAGCGACAAGTTCATATTAGCTTTCTTTTGACCCGCAACTTCAGTTAGATTTAGTGATAATGTATATGGTCCATAATAATCATTAGCCAATGCCCTGATTTCATCATTCTTCTTTTTAGTCGCAACAGCTTCTGCATCACCACTAGTTAATCGACTGTTAAATTTTGTTAAAAAATCAGCTCTAGTTGCTGAAGATGATTCCAACTCAGTATGGGTAAAATATGACATCGCTGCATGGTTCGTATGGTCTGGCGCCGGTGCAGCAACTAATACGTGATACATAAATGCCCCAATGGCTGCTGCATTAGACGAATCTACTGACTTACTAGCATTTGTAAAATTAGATGATGGGCTTACATATTTTCCTGACTCTGTACAAAACATGAACTTATTTCCCATCGGTTCATTTCCGCCTGTAGCATAGGAAATAGTCCGTACATCTCCTGCACCACCTTCAAACATATAACCGTAAGCATTTTGCCCATAGCCAGTATTCCCGCCTGCCGGTTTTGCCTCAACGATCATAGACAGACCATTGACACCCAATGACGACAGCACCATAAAAATGGTCGCTGTTACTCGAGTCATTTTGCCAAGAATTTTTGTGATTCTTGTTTTCATTCTCGTACACTCCTTTTCTTTTTCGCTCCTTTTTTCATCAATAATTTTCTTGCTTGCTGCCCGTTAAGCGTCACCTCCCTAATATTTTTAAACTCTCTGCCTAATTCTCAACTTCAGCTGCTTGTTTTCCTGGAAGATCGTTTTCAAAATAATCAAAAAACTCCTTTTTTAATCGATAGCCTTGTCCCCATACCGTTTGAATTGCTCCATGTCCACATTCATATTCCAGCTTTTCATTTACTTTGGAGACCACCTTTGACAAGCTCGCTAAAACAGACTTATTTGGTTCTTTGTTCCAAATTTGGCGACTGATTTCCTCCCTAGATACTGTTCGATTGCCAGATTGGATCAAATAATCGACTATTTCTTTTTGCTTTAATTTTAAATTCAAATCAGACAGTTTTTGCTTCACACTCATTTTCTGAGCATATTCCTCTTTTTGAAATGCTAAGCGAGAAATTTCAGCAATTAATAAAAGCTCTCGTAATCTTTCCAAGTTTGAATTTACAGGAATCAAGCCATCAAAATTTGACTCCATCGCTTCATCGCGGCGAATTTCAACGACACGGCGAAACAATTTGAATCGGCCATATTGCATTTTCTGGATCAATTCCTCTACTTCTTTGTCATATAACGATTCACTAAAAATGATTCCGTCAAACTGTAATAAAAATTGCTTGTTAAACCCCTCTTTTTTTAGTGCGGCAATTAAATTATTTGAGCAGTAAACCTCATTTCCTAGTTGTTTTAATTGGGTTTCGAAGGCTTCCTCATAAGAAGGAACCTTGGTTAAAATCAATAACTGCATCATTTTCTCCTTTCTTCATGCTATAT
>NZ_JAFLVR010000071.1 GCF_017315985.1 Candidatus Enterococcus murrayae
AACTGTAACTGTTTATTATTTAAATCAGCGTATGTCACATTGGATAATTCAATTTTATCTCCATTAGGTGTGAGAATAGGTGAACCGCCAATAGAGATATTGGAGAGACTTAATCCAGTGCTTGCAGAGGTTTTTAGTACATCAACTGTCGCGTTTCCACCAGCAATTGGTGGTATACCCGACTGAATCATCTGATTGTTAGCCGTAAATTGGATCAAATTGGTCAACCCAAATGCTCCAGTTATGTCGGTTATTTTATTGTTCGAACAACTCAAAGACACCAATAACGGATTAGCACTCGCGCTTATGAAATTTAGATTTGTCAATTGATTTCCACTTATAGATAACTCTATTAACGAAGAGTTATTAGATAAATCTAGAGTGGTAAAATTATTTTGATCACATATTAACCTTTCCAGCAGTGGATTGCCCGTTAAGTCTAAGGTATTGTCAGCAAAACCGTTGCTATAACAGTCCAACCGCTTCAATAAAACATTTTTTCTGAGATCTAAGTGGCTTAGCGTTGGATGAGCTAATGAACCTTCATAATTGCTATGACAAATTAATGTTTCTAAAAGAGGAGTAGCACTTAAATCTAGACTACTCAGAGTATTATGCCCGCAGTTCAGTGAAATTAAGTTGGGATTGTTACTTACATCTAGACTTGTTAACTTGTTATTATAGCAATCTAAATCGGTCAACATAGGATTATTGCTTACATTCAGAGCTGTTAACGCATTACTGGTCAATTCTAAAACGGTCAACATAGGACTGTTACTTACATCCAAACTTGTTAGCTTATTGCCAGCACAATCTAATGTAGTCAAGACAGGAGTATCGCTTACATCAAGATCAGTTAACTGATTTATACGACAAGACACATGCGTTAGCAAAGGATTGTTACTTAAATCCAAAGTGGTTAGGCTATTCTGTGAGCAGTCTAATCTAACCAACAAAGGATTGTTACTTAAATCCAAAGTGGTTAGGCTATTCTGTGAGCAAGTTAAGTCTACAAGATTTATCGCGTATTCGATGCCTTTCAAGCTAGTGAGGGACGCTCCTCTTACTGCTATATTTGTCACAGCCTCCATATCCATATCCGTTAACTGATCTTGTCCTTTTCCATAGCCGGACCATGAAGTATTTAAGTTTGTAACATTCGGTTTTGTCCTTAACATCTGCGCAAACGCCGCATCAATATCTACCCCTTCGATCAACGTGACCGCGTAAGGACTGGCGCCTTTGGTCGTAGGTTGTTTGCCGGGCTTCTCTTCCTCTTCTTCAGACTCCTTGGTCGCTTCCGGTTCTGGGACATCTTCCAGTTTGTCTTTGCTTGGTTCGGGTTCCTTTTCAGGAATGGTTGCTGAATCCTCCGGCTGACTCGCCGCTGGCTCAGTGGCCATCGTTGGAATCGTAGAGACAACAGTTTCTTCTGGTATCTCGGTTTCTGCAACGACCGTTGCAGTGCCAGCCCCTAAGCACGGTGCTGCCAACAGGCTGACACAAAAGAAAAGACGTAGAATTTTATTCATAGTCCTCCTCCTCTCGCAACTGCTTGAAGAGGAACAGCCAAAAGACGGCGATCATACATGCGACTCCCCATGCTCGCAGAATGCCAGCAGTTTGATCCCCAGTCTGAGGCAAGTTCTTGGCACGTGTGCCCTGATAGGGTTGATCTGCTTGCCGCGTGGTTAGTGGAATGACATTTTCTTTCGGTTCTATGGGTTTTGGCGCTGGTTGCTCGCTTTCGGTCGCAAAACCGATTCCTACTTCGCTCGTGTCGACTTCTTTTCCAACCGCTA
>NZ_JAFLVR010000072.1 GCF_017315985.1 Candidatus Enterococcus murrayae
TTTTTTATAAAGCAAAAAATAGCTTATTGTCGGTTCGGATATCATTCTGCTATTCTGCCCGACTCTTTTTTTCGTTTAAATTATTTGACGGTGTATTATAATTCCTAAATTGTTTCAGCTATTGTTGCCATATCAGGTGCTAATGGCAGCTTGAAATGCAGCTTTTCATTGCTGAAGGGATGGGGAAAGGATAAGGAGTAGCAATGCAGCGCCTGTCGTTCGATCCCTAAATCCAATCGGCCGTCATAGAGTTCATCCCCTAACAATGGACACCCAATTGCCGAAAAATGAACCCGAATCTGATGGGTGCGCCCCGTATGCAGCTGAACATCCACTAAAGCACATGTCTGATCGCGTTTTTCTAACCAGTATTCTGTTTCTGCCGTTTGTCCGGTTTCAATTACTTGGCGCTTCAATAAGGAAGACAAGTCACGGCCGATTGGCAAGGATATGTTGCCATGAGATTGTAAGGTTTCAACCGCACCAGAAACCAACGCCTGATATTTTTTGACAAATTGCTTCTGCTGCAATTTTTGGTCCAATTTTGCATGGGCAAAGCCATGCTTTGCAAACAGCATCAAACCTGTTGTATCCCTATCCAAACGTGTAACTACATGAACGACCTGATTGGCGTAGCCCTGTGCCACATAGTAGGCCTTGGCCCGATTGGCCATCGTCCCACGCGGATGATATTGAGCTGGGATCGAGGCGATTCCAGCTGGCTTGTTTACAACCAGCAGGTGTTCATCTTCGAATACGATCTCAATGGGAATGTTGTCAGCCAGCAGAGTCTCATGAGGTTCCTCGTCTGGAATCACAACAGTTACAATATCACGTGGTTTTAAAGAAAACAAGACGTTTTGTTCGGTCCCGTTCACTAAAATTTTTCCACCTTGAAATTTGATTTTAGCCAGTAATTTTTTTGAAATCCCTTGGCGTTTTAAAAAAGTCCGTACAAGTGAGCTGGTCTGCTCTTGATAAGTCCATTTGAATTCCACAAAATTAATCCTCTCGAATAAAGGCATCCTTCACTCGATGCCAAAAATGCATATGCCGATAAGAAGCGAAATGAATTCGTTCCTCCGCAATTTTATATTTAATCGACGTAATCCCTTTGCGATTGATATCAAGCTGGTCGATCGTAATCAGATGCTGCTCATTGCCCTTCAGCCGTACATCGATCCATTCATGGGAACCGATGATACTTGGCGAACCCAATGTACGAAAGACTCGGTTGTTCAATGAAGCAATTTCCGCTAATTGCATCGCGTTGATGCTTGGGTGAACCACAGCACCGCCGACACTTTTATTATAGGCGGTCGAGCCTGTAGGCGTAGAAATAGCCAAGCCGTCTCCGCGAAAACGCTCGAATAATTCTTCTTTAATATAAACATCCGCCACCATTGTGCGGCTGCCTTTACGAATCGTGGATTCGTTTAAAGCTAAGAAGTGTTTTTTCTCACCATCTATCGTTGTCAAAACAACATCCAAAAGAGGATAGCTGACGCTTTTCCCTTGTTCCTCACTTAAACTGTTCACCAATTCTGGCAGCTCATAATCGCGCCAATCTGTGTAAAATCCCAAGTGACCTGTGTGAACACCTAAAAAACGAACTTCATCTAACCGATGATTGTACCGGTGAAACGCCGATAGCAAAGTTCCGTCTCCGCCAATCGTAATCACCAGCTCTGGATTACGATCCACGATTTCTAAATCATCCTTCTTCGCTAATAAGCCACGCAGCCGCTGCAACACTCGAATTGATTTTTCTTCTTGATTATGGATGATTCCGATTCGTAATCCCACGTTGTCCCACTTCCTTTTTTTGCTCCTTACGATTAAACACGTGCTGTGCTTCTTGGATCTCATCACGAATGCTGGACATTTCCTCGTCTAACTGATAAGCCGCCTCTGCAGCGCGGAATAATCGTTTCTGGATATTTTCAGGTATTTGGCCTTCATATTTATAATTCATTGAATGCTCAATCGTTGCCCAAAAATTCATGGATAACGTTCGAATTTGGATTTCAGCTAACAGCTTTTTCTCTCCCTCCAGCATTTGAACAGGATATTCAATTACTAGATGATACGAACGATACCCGCTGGCTTTTCGATTTGTTATATAATCTCGCTCTTGAATAATCTTCATGTCATTTCTGCGGCGCAATATTTCTACGACTAAAGGAATGTCTTCAACAAATTGACACATGATGCGCATCCCCGCCATATCAGACATTTCATCTTCTAGACGATTCAGCGCGATTCCCCGCAGCTCTGCTTTATTAAGGATGCTTTCCACTGGCTTGACCCGTCCGGTCACAAATTCGATTGGGACATGATCCCCGCTCGTACGGTATTGCTTACGCAGTCCCCGCAATTTTATCTTCAACTCCGCTACTGCCAATTCATAAGGAGCAAGAAATGAATCCCAGTCTCTCTCCATCGCATATCCCTCGCTTCATTTTTCCATTCTTTCTTATCTTATCACAAACCTTCCGCAGAAAGAATTATCATATTTTTCACGCTTAACAAATATTACAAAATACTAACATTTTTATGGAATTAGTTCTAATCGTTTGACTATCTAGGTTATTCTATGTGAGGATGTCTTATATTAGGAATTTTCTAGAATCCGAGGTAAAATAAGTTTGAGTGAAGAAATTGAAATCGAATTCAAGAGTATGCTAACACAAAACGAGTACGAAGGATTGTTACGTTACTATGATATTACAAGTGATCAATTTGTAATACAAACCAACCTTTACTTTGATACAGCTGATTTCCAATTAAAAAAGCAAGGGATGGGCTTAAGAATCCGTCGCTTTGCTGACAGTGCCGAGGCGACTTTAAAAATACCGCGAGCGGTTGGGCTTTTGGAGGTCACGGATGATCTCACACTTGCTGAAGTAGATCGAGCCCTTGAAAAGACGCGCTTTGCCGCTGAAGCTGGCGAGATTTTAGACCGTTTGAAGCAATTATCTATTTCCCAATTAGACTTGCACCTAATTGGGAAATTAATCACAAAACGTGCAGAATTTACAATTCCTGAAGGAAAGCTCGCACTAGACGAAAGCTGGTACGGTGAGATGCATGACTTTGAATTAGAACTAGAGGTCAGTGATGCGGATTTCGCTGAAGATGAGTTTAATCAACTCTTAAAAACATTCGATTTGCCTTACCGAAAAACACAAAATAAAATTGCTCGAGCAGTAACTGAACAGCAACAGCGAGAGAAGGAAATGGAGGGGCTCCAATGATCGAAATTTATTTGTTTGTTAACCCGATCGGGAAAAAGTGTCTATCGCTTGAGCGACGGATCATTGATTTGATTAATGAGTATGATATGAAGATTCAGTTACGTCTGATTCCTATCATGAACTTAAACACCGTCTCGGAATTCATGCACCGAATCGGCGCCTCCGAAAAAGATATTCAATTGCGTACAGAGTTATCACAGGAGATTCATTCCGCGGCTTTAGATGTCAAGGCTGCCCACCTTCAAGGGAAAAAGCGTGGACGTGATTTTTTAGTTGAACTACAAGAAACAGTCGGCGTACAAAAGCAGCCCTACTCAAAGAAGCTGGCGATCCAACTATTTACTAAAGTTGGCGGTGACCTGGAGATGTTCTTAGAAGACCGTCATTCGGCATTTGTGCAGGAAGCTTTTCTAACGGATCAGCAGATTGCTCATGAAATGTCCATCACCTCACACCCTTCCGCCGTGATTTATAACTATGGCGGCGATTGTGATGCCGGGATTCGTATCGAGGGCTGTGATACGATCCATCATATTTTAGATACATATAATACGAAAGATTCATTGATTGCCTTCTTAGAATCTCAAAGTAAAAATACTCCGATCAGACAATCGGATGTTGATAATCACTTATCGCTAATCTAATAAAGAGTCATTGCCTAAAAAGCAATGACTCTTTATTTTTTGATTTGAACTGCATTGTTATTGGTAAAAATATAGCTCTTTTGTTGCTTAGTTAAATAGAGAGTTATTTTATCCTGCCGCAATTTCTTGATCCCTACTTTGAAGCTGAGCCCGTCACTATCTTTAATACAATAAACACCGCCAGGAATATTTTCAAAACGAGCGTGCCCTTCTTCATTTGTCGCTACCATTAATGGAATCCCCTGCCTTTGAACGGGGTGTTTCCCATTTTTAGTGTACATGGCGATTTCTCTGTTAGCCAAAACATTCCCCGCTTGATCTGTTCGCAGAATATTTAGATTAAATCGGCGCTTCTTCAAAAGATACATGTGAACCGCACGATAAATACCAAAAAGCAGGAGCAGCACAGTCAGCCCGACACCGGCTAAAATCAATAGTTCTTTTAACTTCCGAGTATCATCTGCCTTTTTAATTGCTTTTGCCATTTTTTCCGTATAAGGAACTCGGTGTCCCTTCACTAATAAGCGATGGCTATTAATCATGTATGGTGTACAGGTCAATAAAGTCACGACATCTCGGCCAGGTTCGATTTCGATCACTGAGGTATCACTTGGCTCGACCACATCAATTTTTTCTACCTCATAGGCTAATTTCTTTTCGAACAGTGTTATGACAAATATCTCACCCTTTTTTACATCCTCTAAATCGGTAAAAAGTTTTTTCTCCGGCAGCCCGCTATGAGCAGAAATAACTGAGTGCGTGTTGGGCCCACCCGTTGGAAAGGAGGTTCCCTGCAAAACCGTTGCCCCTTCTTGCAGCAGCTTTTCATTTGTTGTATCGAACAAAGGGAGCGTGACCTCAATCGTTGGAATACTGATTGCTCCGATCAAATGTTTACGGATATAAGCATCACTGACGATCTTTCGTTCATTATCATTCGTAAACTTAGGTGCTTTCGGAACCAGACCATTTTTTTTCAATTCTTCGTTGCGCTTTTTCATTCGCTCCTTCGCCTTGCGAACTTCTTCTTTATTTTGCTGTTTATTTTTTTCCTGTACCTCTTCCAATCTTTTTTGATCAACAAAGTCATTGACCGCATTGATATAGAAGGGATACATCATGACCAGCACCCCAGCCAAAAAGACGACGATCATTAAGATCTTACTGATCATTTGCTGTTTGGCACTTCTAGTCTTAGGCGGCCTTTTCACCCTAGTTCACCTTGCTTTCAATAATAAAATGCTTAATCTTCTGTTTGATATTCTTGTATCCACGGTGTTTAAGAATCTTGAATTTTTTATCCTTCAGCCGCCATACTTTTCCTTTTACGCTCAGGCCATTTTCTGTTTCAACACGATAGACACCGCCGGGAATTTGCTTGAACTCAATTTTTCCATAGCCGTCACTGACTGTATGAACAAGCTTGCCGTCAATCCGTACAACATCTTTCTTATGAGTGAGCAATGCGCGCACTCCTGGTAATGGCTCTCCATTTTCATATAGATAGAAGACAAAATTGTATTCCCGTTTTTTCGATTGGTAAAGGATGATTTTCCGCCAAACGAAATAACCAAAAATCAGTGAGAAGAATAGACAGCCGGCAATGAGATAATACACGCGTCGCCGATGATACTTTTCTGTTTCCTTGATTTTTTTAGCCGCCTCGATCGGATAGCCTACTCGATGCCCGGTAACAAGTAAACGATGACTATTGACCCCATAAGGTGTACAGGTCAACAGCGTCACCAAATCACGGTCCGCTTCGATTTTAAGCGCATTAAACTTATCAGGTTTCACAATCTTGATACGATCGACCTGATAAGCCAGTTTCTTCCCTTCAATATGTAAAAAGAACTTATCCTTCTTCTTAAGCTGCTCTAAATCCGTAAACAGCTTTTTTTCTGGTAAGCCTGTGTGCCCGGTGATTACCGAGTGTGTCCCTTTTCCACCTACTGGAAAAGAGGTCCCTTGCAGAACGGTGGCTCCTTTATCCAGTAAAAAGTCATTCGTCTCATCATAAACCGGCAAACTGACTTTTATTTTGGGAATGAATATTGCTCCGATCATATGCTTCTCATAATATTCCTTCTTTGGACTTTTCGTTCCCCGCAGAGAGGATTCAAATGGGTCATCGAAACTCCCGGCTCCGGGAATGATCGTCTTCAATTTTTCATTTTCCTTTTTCAGCTTCGCCAGCCTTTCTTTCTTTTCAGCTTCTGAGCGTGCCTCCATTTTATCCTGAACTTCTTCGAGACGCTGCTGATCAATGTAATTATTGACGGAGTCCACGACGAACGGGTACATAAAAATCAAAAAACCAGTAATAAACATGACCGCAATTGACAGCTTTAAAAACAAATCAATCTTGTCTCTTTTATTTGGTTTTGTCATTATGATCCCCCCCTCTATTCACGCTAATTTTCGCACAATAATTAACAAAAGAGAAATTCCATTTGTAAAATTTCTTTCAACTATTTGAATAAATCTATCTTATGAATACGAGGTTTTCCGCATGAAACAGGCGTTAAACCGAATTATTAATTATCGCTTTTTATAATTAGCTAGCTTCCTATAAATCGTTAAAAAGCATCAATCTTTAATAAAAATAAATATTTTCACCCTACTTATAAGTTTCACTCCTACGTCCTTTTTTTGTGAATGAGCCGACAAAAAAGCAGAAGCTTTCGCTTCTGCTTGCTTTTTTTATATTTCAATTAAGCCTTTAATTCTTCAACTAGTTGCTCTAGTTCGTCTAAACGCAAAGCAAAGATTTCCATAGCATCTTCAATATACGTTGGTTGCGTCATATCGACTCCGGCTTTTTTCATGACCTCGATCGGATAATCACTGCTGCCGGACTTCAAGTATGCCAGATATTTTTGTAGTGCTTCTGGTTCCCCTTCAACGATCCGCTTCGCTAGAGCACTTGCCGCTGAGAAGCCCGTCGCATATTGATAGACATAATAGTTATAGTAGAAATGCGGAATTCTTGACCACTCATCCTTGATTTCCTCATCGTTTACAACGATCGGTCCATAGTACTTCGCATTCAGCTCACCATAGAACTCGCTTAGGTGTTCGCTTGTCAATGGATTTCCGGCCGCATCTTCTGTGTGAATGAAATGTTCAAATTCGGCAAATTGAGTTTGACGGAAGATCGTTCCCTTAAAACCATCAAGAAAATGATTGATGATATATGCGCGAATCTTTGGATCTTTTTCCGTTTCCAATAAATAGCTCGTCAAAAGATTTTCATTCGTCGTCGATGCGATCTCGGCTAAAAAGATCGAGTAATCGCCGTAAACATACGGTTGGGTGTGGCGAGTAAAGTAGCTGTGAACACTGTGGCCCATCTCATGAACCAAGGTATACAGCTCATCCAAACGATCATGCCAATTCAGCAAAATATATGGCTGCGTGTCATACGCACCAGAAGAATAAGCACCGCTGCGTTTCCCTTGATTCTCTACTACGTCAATCCAGCGTTCAGCAAAAGCTTTCTTTACAACCTCTAAATATTCTTCGCCTAGTGGTTTTAATGCTTCGAGCGCCTTGGCCTGAGCTTCCTCATAGGTAAATTTAACTGGCGCCTCCGCCAAAAGCGGTGTATAAAGATCATACATATGCAGCTCTTCTAACCCAAGCAGCTCCTTGCGCAGTTCCACATAACGATGGAGTAATGGCAAATACTGATTCACAACTAAAGTCAATGTCTCATAGACGTCTTCTGGAATATGATTTCCGCTTAAAGCAGCCGCTCTTGCTGAAGCATAGCCGCGAACCTTCGCTTTATAATTGTGCCCCTTGATATGGGTACTCAATGTGGAAGCAAATGTATTCCGGAATTGATGGTAAACAGAGTACAAGGCTTTGAACGCTTTTTCGCGAACCTCGCGATCTGTACTTTCCAATAGCTGTCCATAAACACCATGCGTTAATTGAACATCTTCTCCTGCTTCATTTTTCACCACTGGAAATTTTAGATCCGCATTATTCATCACTGAAAAAGTATCTGCTGAACTGCTGAAGATCTCACTAGCTCCAGCCAGCAGCGCTTCTTGTTCGGCTGGCAAAACATGCGCTCTTTCCGAGATGATCTGTTCAACAAAATGACGATACAACTCCAGCTTTGGTTCTGCTTCAAAAAACGCCCAGATTTCTTCATCTGATAATTGCAGCATTTCTGGTTCGAACCAGCTGACCGCCTCGCTGACCTGTGCAATCAAGCTAGATGCACGCGCGTATAGTGCTTGATTCGTTGTATTAGCGGTATCTTCATCATTTTTCAAATGCGCGTAAACATAAATGACTTCCGCTTTGCGATAAATATCTAAGACATATTCGATCGCTGTTAAAAATTCTGCCGCACCTTGAGCCAAACTTCCTTTAATCTTATCCACTTCTGTTAATTCAGCGGATAAGGCTTGAAATTTTTCTTCAAATGCTGCATCATCAATAAAAATTTTAGTTAAGTCCCAAGTCAGTTCAGTGGGTACTTCCTGCCGTTTCGGCAATTGCTTTGCATCACTCATAAAAACACTCCTAACTTGTTTTGAGGCACTCTTCTCTTTAGCATAACAGGACTCTCATCGTAGCGTGTCTCCCGACTCACGTCCAACAAAGTTCAAGTGGCTTCTCTTCTATTCAATCACTCTCAATAGTACCACAATTTAGAAAAAAGTATTTTCAAAAGCAGTCAGGCTGATGAAACTTTAGCCTTTCTTTGACAAAAAATCGCTTCAAGATAAAGCCGTTCCAATATTTCGCGCTGATCAATTCGATGAAATAACCATTCTCTTTGATTTGCTGCTCGATAGGCCAGAAATTTATCAAATATTATAGATGCATTTTTCCCTTCCTTTTGGAACAAATAGCGAAATACCAGAAGATCCTCTTGATAAAAGAAGAAATAGCGGCTCGGAAAATACATCCAATCCGGTAAATAGAGCAGATGTCTTCGCTCTTGATAAAAATAATGCTGCAGTCCGCGAACCTTGGGATTGCTCTGAACAAGCATCAGACTCAGTGACTGCTTACGCTCATTGATACTTTCTATAGTAGGAAAAAGCGGAAGCGGCCGTTTAGTCACAGCAGTCTGATAAATTTCACTTAAGGGCATGGAGCAGCTAGGCCAGCGTTCCTCACAGTAAACCAGGCGATCGGTCTCATGAATGTGATAAAGCAAACGAATCTGATCCTTTTCTAACAACCATAGATGGAGTCCCTTGTACTTATCAAAGGAACAGAATTGCTTTTGCAGCTGAGTAATTTTTTCAGCTGGCCAAAGCTTTCTTCCTAATAGCCACCAGTCTTGATAATTCTGCTGATGATACCCCGTTATTCGTTCGGCCAGCCGCGAACCCTTGATCGAAGAGCATTGGATCTCTACTGCAAGCCGCTCATGCAATAAATCTGGACGTTGTGGTAAATCTGTGAGAGGCGCTTCCAGTTTCCAATCCCCTTCAAACCGATTTCCCCACTTAAAAATCAACTGCTTCAACTGGATATGCTCCGGTGTCTCTCCCTCACTTAATCCAAAACAACGATCATTACTTGTATGAGCAAAATGGGGAATCTTGATCTTCCCTGCTTTTCGGATCAGTTGCTCCCCGCAGTCTGGACAAAAATAATTTTGACTGTCTTCTATTTCCGAAGCACTGATCATCTTTTTTTCTTTTGTGTAAGCAAACAGCATTTCCTTCACCTCAAAAGAAAGATACGCAATTCACTTTGCTTCTATCCAAATTCAATGCGATTTATTTTGCTAGAGCAGTTGTCTTTTTCGAGGAATCAAAATTAAGTCGTGGAACAAAAAAACACCACCGTTCCAAAGAACGATGGTATTAAACACGCTAATTGAAATGAGCACGTGTAATCTCGATTGCATCACGATGCATTAGAAGCTTGCCATACTCTTCCAGCATTTCTGTAGAAACAGCTGAATCTTGAGCATATTCTAAAATCTCAGCGATGACGTCTGCTAATCCAAACTCACCGAAAACTTCAGGGTCAAAATAGACTTGTAAATAATATGTTTCATCCAATAGGTATAAATCACACCAAGCCTCATCTAAAAAGTGATAGCTCGCTAATTCGATCATGTCTTCAAAACTATTTAGTTGAAAGACTCTTAAGCGACTTACTTTTCCATCTTCTTCCAGACTCTCGGAATTAGCTAAAATCTGCTGACGAATCAATTGATCAAAATCATTTGTTTCAAAATCTGTGGAATTGTTCATTTTATTGATATCCTCAGGCGTCAGGTTTTTACTGATAAATAATTCCAGTCCGTCATTTTTCGGAAGTACTTGGAAAGTAACGGCCTCACTGCTTTTAAACTCATCCTCAATATCCACTTCCTCTAAAATACTATAGAAGAAAGATTCGATTTCACGATGGTTTCCCAGCAGATCTAAAAAAGTAATTCCCCGTTCAGCTAAATCTTCATTCTCGATAATGACACGGATCGTATTCTCATTGATGTGTTCCATCTCCATCTTGGCACACCTCACTTTAAAGATAGATTATATGTTCATTGTAACTGATTCCGTTTAAAAGTAAAGAAAGCCGACGAATTTTATTAAATTCCTATAAATAGAAAAGCAAATCTCATCTTCCAGCTCATTGTCTTGGGAGCCGAAAAAAACCGATGTTCTCCGATTCTGATCAGGTTCTCTTCTACACAGGAAAGTTTTTTATGAATCAATAAATAAAATCGACTATCTCTTGTTTGGACAATAGAGTGAAGTATACTTTTGCTTAAGGAGGGGTTTTGATGATCAAGAATATTGTCTTTGATTTAGGAAATGTTTTAGTTGATTTTGATCCCGTGCGCTTCGTCCGTGAAAAAACTGAAAATGAAGAGGAGCAAACTGCTCTTTGCTCGGAAATATTCGGTTCAGTAGACTGGCTGCGGTTTGATAAAGGGACCATCACAAAATCAGAACTTGCATTATCTGTAAAAACACGACTGCCGAAGAAATTACATGAAATCGCTGATGAACTGCTGTCAACTTGGTACAACGGTCTTCATCCACTGCCTCAAATGGCAGAGCTTCCGCGCCAATTAAAAGAAAAAGGATTTGGTGTCTATCTTCTATCTAATGCACCTCAAGACTATTACGTATATGAAGAAATGGTGCCTAGCCGCTGCTCATTTGACGGGTTCTTTATTTCCTCTGATTGGAAACTAGCAAAACCAGAACATAAGATTTTTGAAGCCTTTTACAGCCACTTTCGGTTAAATCCGGCTGAATGCTACTTTATCGATGATTCTGCAGCCAATATTTTGGCGGCTGAAGAAACTGGGATGCGAGGCTTCCATTTTAAGAAAGATTTTGCTGCGTTGAATACAGACTTGTCCAAATTTCTTCTACTATAAAAAAGCGAAAAAAATACCCCGCCTGTGCGGGGTATTCATTCTATAATCCAGCCATTAATTGGGCTTGACGTAATTCATATTGGCGAACGTCACGAGGCAAGAAACGACGAATTTCGTCTTCATTAAAACCAACCTGCAGACGTTTTTCATCGATCATGATCGGACGACGCAACAATCCAGGATTTTCTTTTACTAAGTCCAACAATTCTTTCAGTGACAATTCATCTAAATCCATGTTCAACTTTTGGAAAACTTTCGAACGGGTTGAAATGATCTCTTCAGTTCCGTCCTCAGTCATTTGTAAAATGGCCTTCAACTCATCAATGTTCAATGGCTCAGAAAAGATATTTCGTTCAACATAAGGAATCTCATGTTCCTGTAGCCAAGCACGTGCTTTCCGACATGATGTACAACTAGGGGAAGTATATAGTGTTAACATGCATATCACTCCTTTTCTTGACTCTCAATTTTTGTAACAGGTAATACTAGCTTCCTGCTATCTGTTTCTATTATACAAAAAAAAGGTAACAAAAAAAAGAGGAGCTCGACAATTTTTTTACAAATATTAATGTTATTTAATTTATTTCAACGCAATAGAGGGTGTCACGACAACACTGAGCTATTAAGATGAGAGAACAATGATTTAACTCTCATTTTACACAGTGCTATAACAGCTCTAAAAACTGTAACAGGAAGAAGCTGGATTTTACAAAAAAAACGACTCTTTCTAATTAAAAATATTTTTTTATTCATTCAAAACATTAAAATTATGTTTTTGAAAATAAAAAAGGCGCCGTTGAAACTCCGTATCTCAAGCCCTTTTTAGAATTATTTTAAAATAGTTTGAACGATAAAATATCTTGGGTATTATTTTAAAGTTATTTTATTGCGCTAGATAAGAGGAAATTCTGTATCAAATTTATTCACTAAAAAAATCTCATCAAACAGATACAGCTTTCAAAAAATCAAAATTCACCAAAATTTTTATAGAGTTTTCAAAAAATGGGAAACCTTAAAAACTCGCGCATTTTTCCCCTTTCAATCATTATTTTTTTTCGCAGGAATATTTTTGATTGATTGCCTCTCATGTTTTTTTCAATTTCACAAGGCAACTATAACATAACAAGCTTTATCTCAACGCGCGAATTTTCAGCTCATTAAAGATTTAGGGAGAGCATTTTTGGTATAATGAATCCAACTAGAATTTAGGAGTGATCCAATGATCCAAGGAATCGTATTTGATTTAGATGATACTTTATATGAACAGCAAGCTCCCTTTGCAGCAGCAATCAATTCCCTCTTCCCAACATTTCCAGCTAATAAGATGAACTCCCTCTTTATTCGTTTTCGCTATTATAGTGATTTTCATTATATGAAATCAATCACTGGGGAATGGTCTTTGAAAAAAATGCGGTACGAACGAATACGGCTCGCATTAGCGGACTTTGATTTTACTCCAGCAGACGCTGAACTGGATGCCTTTCAAACCGCCTACGATCGAGCATTGCAGACAATTTCACTTCCGGTTGAAGTCCATAGCGCCTTAGACTTTTTAGTCCAACAAAAAGTGCTGATGGGCATCATTACCAACGGACCTGTGCGTCGTCAGGAAGATAAACTCAACGCATTGCACCTGACCGATTGGATCGCACCGGAAAAGATTTTGATCTCAGATGGTGTTCAAATTCAAAAGCCTGATCCCAAAATCTTCAAACTAATGGAAGAACGGTTAGACTTGACAAATGAATCACTTTTATATATCGGGGACAGCTTTGACAATGACGTCATCGGTGCTAAAGCTGCTGGATGGTCCGTGTGGTGGTTCAATCATCAAAGAAGAGCAATCCCAAGTGGACAGACAGCCATTTTTGATGAAGAAATCACTAGCTTCAGCGATTTAAATAAGGCCCTTACAACAAAAATGATCTAACGCAAAAAAAAACGAAGGCTCCTAGACTATCGGAATCGATAGAGATAGGAGCCTTCGTTTTTGTTTGTCTACTCGCCTAAACTCAAGATCAGGCGAATATCTTCTTCGGTAAGCTTATTCGTTTGTTCTTCATTTCCTTGAATAACCTTTTGGAACAGCTCACGCTTTTCTTGCTGCAATTGATTCATGCGTTCTTCAATTGTTCCTTCAGCGATCATACGCCAAACTTCGACGACTTTCTTCTGACCGATACGATGTGCTCGTCCAGCGGCTTGTTCTTCCACTGCTGGATTCCACCACAAGTCATATAAAATGACGGTATCTGCCCCAGTAAGGTTCAATCCGGTTCCGCCGGCTTTTAACGAAATCAAGAAAACATCTTTTTCTCCTGCATTAAAAGCATCGACCATTTTGAGCCGATCGGAAACCTTGGTGCTGCCGCGCAAGTAGAAGCTGGAGATTCCTTCCTCCGCAAACTCCTTCTCAATGATCGAAAGCATGCTGGTAAACTGCGAGAATAATAATACGCGTCTGCCATTTTCCTTCGCAGCATGAATCAGATCCTTTACCTGATCCAATTTTCCTGATCCGCCTTCATAGCCCTCAATAAAGAGACGCGGATCGTCACAGATTTGGCGTAAGCGGGTCAGTCCTGCTAAAATGCTGACACGTTGCTTACGGAATGTTGCAGAGTCCATTTGATCGACCTCTTGGCGCATCCGCTTAAGGTATGCCAGATAAACAGTCTTTTGCTCATCTGTCAGACTACTCAATACATTCGATTCAATTCGTTCTGGCAGTTCCTGCAAGACCGTATCCTTGTCGCGTCGTAAAACAAATGGTTGGATCATCTTGGCGATCTCTGAAACAGCTAATTGGCGGAAACGGCCAATCGGTGGGAAAAATCCCGGCATAACTGTTTGGAACAGTGACCACAGCTCTTCCAGATTGTTTTCAATCGGTGTACCGCTCAACGCAAAACGATGCGGTATCGATAAATTTCTTAAGGCGCTGGAAGTCTTGGTTGAAGCATTTTTCACCATTTGGGCTTCATCAAGAATCATGTATTGATACCCCATTTTTTCATGCAGATCAATATCTTGTCGCAGACTGGCATATGAGGTAATCACGATCTCACCCGCTTCAGAAAGCAGCTGCTCTCTTTCGCCGCGACTTCCTGAAATAACAATAGATTCCAAGCTAGGAGCGAACTTCCTGATCTCTGCCTGCCAGTTATACACTAGACTTGCAGGAGTCACGATCAACGCTTTGATCGGCTGCTGCATCTTCTCAGCTAATAAGAAGGTGATGACCTGAATCGTTTTCCCAAGCCCCATTTCATCGGCTAAAATGCCACCGAAGCCATAATCGCTCAGCATTTTCAACCAACGGAAGCCGGCTTCCTGATAGGGCCGCAAGGTTGCTTGAAGATTGTCCGGCATGGCTGCTCGATAGTTTTCTGGATGGGTCAAGTCCTCTACCATCGCAGTAAAGCTTTCGCTGAACTGGGCTTGTGGATTATCCTTCAATCGCTGCTCCAGCATAAGCCCTTGGCTCTTCGGTAAACGAATCAAGCCGTCTTTAGCGCTGATTTTCTCCCGCAGCTGATTGATCATTTCACTGGTTTGTTGAAAGACCTCCGAATCAAAGGAAAGAACTTCTCCATTTTCCAATGCGTAGAAGCGATCCTTTCGCAACAAACTGTTGAGCACCTGATCGATCTCATTATCTTTAATCCCCGTTACATCGAACTTAATATCGAGCCATGAGCCCTCTTGATTCACTTCGATCGATGGCTGAAATTCCTCGCCATCCAGGAATAGCTGTCGTAGTTTTTTCCCCATACGAACTTCGGCGTAACGCCTGAATTCCTCAACCTCTACTTTAAAGAAGTAATAAAGATTGTCCTTGACCGGCAATTTTTTCTCAAAACCTGTATCGATTTTTTCGTAGCGATAGGTATCAAAAAGGTCTAAAATTTGTTTTTCCTTCTTGCGATCCCTTAATATTTCAACATTGTTCGGCAGCTTAGGCTGATGGGCTTCATTCGTAGAAAAGTAGGCATTGCCGTAGTGAAACTCCGCTTCCGCCTTGATCATTCCTTTGATTTTTCGAAAGATCACTACCGCCCGCAATGGTTCTTCCTTCATAATTTCCGCTACATCCTCTGAGACGATCACGCGCCCGATTTTCCGCAAATAAGGAAAAACTTCCGTAAACAATTGTGAAAGCTGACGCTGCTCATAGGCAATCACTGGTTCCTTCAGCCGTTTCATTAATTGCTTCAGGGTGATGTATGTGTCCTGCTGCTCGTGAGTCATTAAATAGTAGGAATTTTCTACAAAGCCTAAGAAATAATTGCTGTAGTAATTCGTAAAGCCATCCTCGATCGTCAAGCCAAAATCATTTTCTCCACGTTTTTCTAAAGTGAAGGACAATGGCAATTCTTGACCTTCATGGACTTCTGAATACGTCTTTTCCCCTAAGCTTATGCTCAAGTTTCCCGTCTTTTCCATCGCCTCCAGCAACTCCTGCATACGATGAACTGGTAATAAAAGATAGCGCTTATCTAGTTTGCCCTTGACCTGCAATCCTGCTTTGCCCAACAGCTGATAGGTCTCACTGATTCCTACAAGATCCTCGATCAAGTCGCGGCATTTAGGATCAAAGGCCCCTGCCTCGATTTGAAATTTGTATTGTTTGTTGACTGTATAGGCCGAATCCGTTTGATAAGCATGCAGAAAATCATACAAATTCTTCACGATATAGCTGCGCTTGCTGATATTACTGCCGATCCGCAGGGACACAGCTAAAACATCCAGCTCTGGATGATAAGGATTGGTTGGGATCGCTTCTACTACAAACTCAACAAATAAGGACTGCAGCGGTTCTGCTTCCTTCGCCAAGCGAGAAAAGCCCTGATTCAATAAATCCGCAAAGGAAATACTGCTTTCCATCTTCTTCGGCAAGACAGTTTCTGGCTTGATCACGCGAGAGAGTCCCTTTTCTCGTAAATACAACTCGACTGCCACTGTATGCTTGCAATAACCGTGCTCTTCCCAATATGGACAAGCACAAATATCATTTTCTTTTCCACTGCCATCTAAATCAACCAGATAAAGTTCGCTGCCTAATACTTCACCATGCCAAACGCGTCGAGCCGGATCTGCCTCAACGGACAAGACTCGCCCCTCTTTCAAGTAAGTTCTGCCGCGTTCGATCACTTTTTCTGGAATACTCCATCTCATTTACGCTTCACTCCATCCTTCTAGCTGGTAACGAATGCTGCTGCGTCCCGTTCCGCTAGTTTCCACAATAATTTGTTGTGGGATACGTTCTTTCAATTCTCTGACGTGACTGATAATGCCGATCATCCGTCCCGCATTTTCAATCCCCTCTAAGGCTTCCATCGCCATCTCCAGCGCCTCTTCGTCTAAGGAACCGAAGCCTTCATCAATAAATAGCGCCTCGATAGCGATCCCACCAGCTTGATTCTGGATCACTTCAGCTAAGCCCAATGCCAAAGACAGCGCGGCAATGAAGCTTTCGCCACCTGACAAAGTATGGGAGCTGCGCGCTGCGCCCGCATTGTCATCATACACATTGATCTCTAACCCGGTATTTCCTTTAGAGCGGCCGGTTTCTTGCTTCAGTTCAAAATGATAGCGTCCCTTTGTCAATTGATGAAGCTGCTGATTGGCGCTCTGCAAGACCTCTGCCAAATACCATTGTAATACATACCGCTCTAGGCTGATCTTTTGCGGGTTGTCCCCGTTCATTGTTTGATACAGCTGGATCATTTGGCTCAGCTCATTCAATTGCTCCTTGCTTTGATCCTGCAGGACCTCAATTTTTTCAATCAGCTCGCGCTGCTGCCGCAGTTGATTTTCCTTAGTATAATACTGCTGTTGAAATTGAGTAACCTCCTCCTCTTTTTCCGCCAATAAAATTTGCATGGGTTCCAAATCAGGCTCCTGCTGCTCCTTGATCGTTTCGGCTAAGCGCTCCTGCCGATCCTTTAAAACTACAAGCTCTTGATCAAAAGCGGTGATCGCTTGTTCCAACAGGGATAGATCGATTGGGGACGCGGCTAATTGTTCGATCGCCACTCCCGCTTTCGCTAAGTGCTCTTGCAGTTGGTCTCGGTACTTTATAAGACTATCCGCTGTTTCCTGCTGCTGCTTAGCTAACAGCTTTTGATTTTCCTGTAAGCGAATCCGCTCCTGCTCGATTTCTTTCATCCGCTCTTGATGTACTCGCAGCTGCTTGCGATAGTCATTTAAGCTTTCCGTTAACTCAGTAATCCGTGCTTCTAAAGAAGTCAATTGCCAATCGGCCGTCTGCTCCTCTAGACTAGCCAGCCTACCTTGTAAAATCTGGAGTTCGCCATTAACAGTAGTCAGATTTGCTTCCACCTCTGCTTTTTGCGTTTGATTCGCTGAGATTTCTGCTGTCAGCTGCTGAAGCGCCTGATTGCTTTCTGAGAGTTCCCTCAGAGCATCAGCCGTTTCCTTTTGACGTTCACTAAGAAACGTCTTCAGCTCTCCCAGTTCAGCGGCCACCTCTAAGTGATAATAGTCTTCAACAGTCGTTTGGCAGCTTTTCACTTGCTGTTCCAGTGCCTCTTGAGCAGCCAATCGTTCATTTTGCAATTGGTCAAAGGCCTTCATCGCTACTTCATAGCGGGCTTCCGCCTGTTCTCGGATAACTTCCAACTGTTTGATCCGAGCCTCCTGCTGTTCAAGTGCAACCTGCAGCTGTCCCAAATTGTCTGTTGACAGCTCAGCATGCTGCGCGGGATCAGGATGCTCCTTCGATCCGCAGACCGGACAAGGTTCGCCAGGCAGCAGATCCATACTTAAGCGAGCAATCTCTGCCGCTGCCCACTGACTTTTTAAGCTCTTGTAGTCAGCCAGCTCACTCGTTAATTGATTGCTGGTGCGGCTGGCGGTCTCGACTAATTGAGCCAACTTGATTTGCTGGTCCTCTTCTTCCTCCTGCTGTTCAAAAATCTGCCTATCCAGCTCTTGCAGCTGGACGATTTTTTGCTGGAACTGCAGCTCTTCGTAACGTCGATCCTGCCAAGCTTTTTCAGTATCTTGTTTAGCCTCCAGCGTCTGTTTCTTTTCTTCGTGCGCCTTTACCTTTTCATTCACCTGAGTCAAGCGATTTTGCTGCTGCGTCAGTTGGTTGAGCAGTTCTGTTTTTTGTTCTAGCAGCTGCTCTCTTTGCTTCACTAAAGGTAAAAAGGATTCCAAGCTTTGCAGCTCTTTCTCCTTGGCTTGCCAGTCTGCCTGATCCTTTTCAAACGCTGCCGCTTGTTTCTGACAATCCACGTAGTGTCGTTCCAGCTCTTCGGCCTTTTGGTGATTTTCATTTGCCGCTTGTGTTTGCTGAATCTGTCGCTTTTCTAATTCTTGCGTTCGCTCATAGGTTGGGCGGATGCGTTCTATTTTTTTCGCTTGGGCGAATTGCCGTCTGTTTTCTTCTTGCTCAGGAATACGTTCTTCTAATTGCAAAAGCTGCTGCTGCGTTTCACGCGCTTGACGGAATCTCTCAGCAAGCTCCTGTGCCTTTTGAAGCTTTTGCTGCAGCGCTTTTTGCTCAGTCTGCTTTTCAGCAAGTGCCCTTTGGCTTTTTGCCAACTGCTGTTTCTCTTCTATTAAATAATCTTTAGCCAGATTCAAGGACTCCTCATAGGTAGCCCCCTTTTCACACACGACCTGTTGAAATAATTGGTCGATTCGTGTCGTCAGTTCGCCAACCGCTTTTTCTAGCTCCAGCTTTTGCAGCTTTAGATTATCAGTGAAATTACGGTAAAAATTCGTTCCGAATAAACTGCGCAAGACTGTTTCTTTCTCTGTACTGTTGGCGTTTAGGAAGGTTCGAAATTCGCCTTGTGGCAGCATCACGATTTGACGAAATTGATCCTTTTGCAAATGCAGAATCTGATAGATCACTTCATTCACCGCATCTATCTTCGTATACGCCTCCGCCTCTTGACCTGCGTCATTAAAAATACTTAGTTGAACCTTTTGATTTTTTGTCGTCTCGCCTTTGCCGTTCTTTTTGGCTAAAGTCTGCTTCGGCCAACGCTCGATAGAATAAAGCCGTCCTTGGTGCTCGAATAAAAATTGGACACGCGTCTCCTCCGTCGGTTCGGCAAAGGAGGAGCGAATCTCATTCGACGAGCGCACCCCTCCTGAAGCATCCCCATATAGGGCAAAGGTGATAGCGTCAAAAATGGTGGTCTTACCTGCACCGGTTTTCCCGCTGATCAAAAACAGCGGCGCTTCAGACATTTCTTCAAAATCCACTTCTTCACGCAGAAACGGACCAAAATTTTCCATAATGATTTTTTTTGGAAGCATCAGCTAGCGCCTCCTTTTTTTAGAATCGAATGCAGTCCCTCTTCGATCCAATTTTTTTGCTGAGGTGTCAACTCATTTTGAGAAACTTCCGTAAAGAATTCCTCCGTCAGTGCAATCGGAGACTTTTCCTTGATATTCTCCGTTTTTAACCGTGTTTCGACCGCAGTCTCAAAGCCATTCGCTCGTTCCACCTGAATGATACGCGGATAAACCTGCCGCAGCTGATTCATCAGATTAGGGATCACTGCTCGATCCTCCAAAAGAATCGAAAGATAGTTCTCACGATCGATCGTTGAGTAAAAGGACGGCGTCAGCAATTTTTCAAAATCGGCCTGCAGCTCTTGAACTTCATGGAGCGGTGTCAATTCTCGAAATGAAAACGCCCCCGTTTCGGTCTCCACGATCCAAACGCCTTTTGCCTGATCCTTTTCCGAAAGGGAATATTTTAACGGCGAACCGCTATAGCGCGCATTTGCCATCTTCAATGCATCCTTGCCGTGCAGGTGGCCTAACGCCACATAATCAAAGTCCTCCAATAGCACGCCATTGATTCCATCAAGACCGCCTACCTCAATCTTGGTCTCAGAATCCGTCTTGCTGCTGCCTGCCACGAAAAAATGACTCACTAAAACATGCTTTTTCTGCGGATCAAAGCTTTCTTTAATTTTTGCGATAACTTTCGGCATGGCTGCCTGAATCGTCCGCAATTCTGGGTCTTCAAAATAAATACGCGCATCAACAGGTTCGAAATACGGCAACAGGAAAAATTGCGTATCCTTCATTTCGATCGGTGAAAAAGCTTCCTGCAGCCGAGTATGAAGATGAAAATTCGCCTGATTGAACCAAGGCGCTCCTGTGGCCAAACGCGTAGCGCTGTCATGATTGCCTGAAATAGCTAATAGCGGAAATTGCTCTGTCAGATTCCAATCGACGATGGTTTGATTTAATAACCGAACGCTATCCTCAGAAGGGACAGAACGGTCGTATAAGTCGCCTGCGATCACAATGGCCTCGACCGCTTCCTCCTTCGCGATTTTTTTGATTTGATCAAGAATGTATGCTTGATCTGGCAGCAGGTCATAGCCGTGGAGTTTCTTTCCAATGTGCCAGTCAGCTGTATGTAAAACTTTCATTGATCCACCCTTTTCCTATTTTAGTCCTTCCCAAAAGTATAACACGATTTCCCATTTTTTTCTGCTCAGCAAGCGGATGTTGTCCCATAAAAGTCTTTCTCTTCAACGCATTTTAGGCTACGATAAGTGAGTGCAACGAAAAAAGGAGGAAGCTGTGTGCCAATTGGTATTATTATTAATTCATTTTCAATTATTATTGGTGGTCTCTTAGGCGGGTTCCTAGGACACCTGCTCTCTGAGGATTTTAAGGAACAGATTACATTGATTTTCGGTGTGTGTTCGATGGCGATGGGAATTCCCAGCATCAGTCAAATGGCAAATATGCCTGCCGTGATCTTAGCTATCATTTTGGGAACTTCGCTAGGGCTGCTTTTACAATTCAATCAAAAAATCAATGGGGCGGCTCTGCTGCTGCAAAAACCGATCGCTAAGTTTCCGCAACCAACGTTGAAGCTGTCCTACGATGATTATCTGAGTACCCTTGTGACGATCGTTGTCTTATTTTGTGCCAGCGGAACTGGAATTTTCGGCAGCCTGACAGAAGGCATGACGGGAGATCATACGATCTTGATTGCAAAATCAATTTTAGATTTCTTTACTGCCGCTATTTTTGCCTGCAATATCGGCTATGTGGTTTCTGTGATTGCGATTCCACAATTCATTATTTTCTTCGGTCTATTTTTGTTTGCGACAGTCATTTTTCCATTAACTACTCCTTCAATGATTTTGGATTTCAAAGCCTGCGGCGGATTTTTAATGTTAGCGACCGGCTTTCGCATGATTAAAGTCAAGATGTTTCCTACCGCCGACATGATACCAGCGATGCTCCTTGTGATGCCCATCAGCTGGATCTGGTCGACGTGGATCATGCCCTTATTTGGATAAAGAAAAAACGCTGAGAAATCAGCGTTTTTCTTTGGCAACATATTTATAGTTTGGATTGATCTCTTGGTCAAGCTGATCAAAAGCACCTTGTACCCGTCTTTCTACTTCAGCTAAGCCTGCTTTGTCCATTTTTTTGATATCTGAAATATCAATAGGATCGCCAAAACGAATAATCACCGGTGTTCGTTTGAACAACTGCGAAAATTTCGTTGGCCCTTGATAAACAGAAGGCACGATCGGCTTTTTCGATAGACGAGAAATCAAAGCCATCCCGCCCTTTAATTCTGACGAGTGGCGCGTTCCGCTTGGAAACATGATCAAGCCTTTATCAGATTCCTTTAACATCTTCACTGGCCGCTTCACGACACTAGGCCCCGGCTTATCCCGATCCACAGGAAAAGCGTTGAGATGAACCAGAATAAAACGCAGCACAGGATTTTTGAATAGTTCCGCTTTGGCCAAAAAACTGAATTGTTTTGGCGATGCGCCAAGTGCCATGTAGACTGGGTCCCACCAGGTACGGTGAGGCGCAACCAAAATATAATTTCCTTCTGGTAATTTCTCTTGATTTTGATAGTGAGCATTGCCATTTACAACAGCTAAGATTGCTCGAGCGATTACGCGAATAAATTTAAAAAACATTTTTTCTTCCTTTCAGTTACCTAACTAAACGTAGTATAATACAACAGTATGATTTTTTTAAGGGGGCAGAAGAAATTGTTAAGAAAAGGTGAACGAATCGATCAACTTTACGCAGAGGATATCCAGATTATCCAAAGTTCCGAAGTCTTCTCTTTTTCCATTGATGCTGTTTTATTAGCCAATTTCGCCCGTGTACCCAAACGTGGGAAAATCATCGATCTTTGCGCCGGAAACGGAGCGATCGGTCTTTTTTTAAGCCGTAAAACAGCAGCGGCCATCGATCAGATCGAATTGCAGCCACGCCTAGCTGACATGGGGCAGCGCAGCATTGCTCTGAATAATTTAGAAGAACAGCTGACCATGCATGAACTGGACCTGAAAAACACCTTTGATGTCTTCAGAGCGGACTCTGCTGACCTAGTCGTCTGCAATCCGCCCTATTTTAAGGAATTGCCTGCCAGTCAAAAGAATCCGAATCCCCACCTGGCAATTGCTCGTCATGAGATTCACGCAACCTTGGAGGATGTCGTTAGTGTCTCTGCAAAGCTGTTAAAAATGAATGGACGCTTCGCGATGGTTCATCGGCCCGACCGTTTTCTGGAGATTGTAGATTGTCTGCGCGAAAATCGCATCGCCCCCAAAAGAATCCAATTCGTTTATCCCAAACCAGGAAAAGAAGCAAATACCCTGCTGATCGAAGGGATCAAAGACGGCAAAAGTGAAGGACTGCGTTTTCTTCCACCATTATATACTTATGATCAATCCGGCAGCTACTCTGCCGATCTACAGGAGATGCTTTATGGCAACTGATCAATTTTTTTACGTATTACTTTGCAACGATAAAAGCTTTTACGGCGGCTACACGACGGACCTAGCTCGTCGCTTAACCGAACACAATGCTGGTACTGGCGCAAAATACACCCATCCACAAAGCCGCCGGCCCGTTCAAATGATTCATGCCGAACGCTTTGAAACACGCAGTGAAGCGACCAAGGCCGAATTCGCATTTAAAAAATTACCCCGCAGACAAAAAGAAAAATACCTGCGAGACAACCAAAGAAAAAACGTTTTGTGAACTCACAAAACGTTTTTTCTTTCTATACACCTTTTAAAATTTCCTTTGCAATCAAGTGGCAATAATGTGTTGAGCCGACATCATTCGGATGAACCTGATCGTCATAAAACCAGTCTGGATGATCATTACTGAAATCATACCAGTCAATCAGATGAACATTCTTATATTCCTTCGATGCCGCTTCTAAGTTGGCATTCACATCATTTTGCCAACGACGAGTCGGAACATGGGTGTTGATAATAAAGACTTGATGCTTATTCCCCAAAACATTCATGATTTGAGCAAAATCGTCTTTACTGAATGCTCCGTTCGTACCTAGACTTAATAAGATCGTATCGCTCAACTCGCCCTTATCCTTCAGGGCCTGCAGCAATGGCGGACTATCCTTTAATTGTCGACCTACTTCACCATCAACGACCATTTTAGGGAAAATTTCTGTCAGCCCTTTTGAACCAGCCAACAAAACAGAATCGCCAAATGCCGTCACCTTCAAGTTTTTAGCCTTAGTGATCTCACGATTACTTAAATCATACTTGTCTGTTAGGCTTTGCGGCTGCTCAGCGCTACTGGCTTCACCAGATTGAGCCGTACCGCTAGAATCCTCGACTGGAGGCTGCTCCGTTTTATTTGCAGCTTTTTTATTTTGTTCGATTTGCTTTTGCAGGGCCTGCTGATTCGCATCAACACTATTGGTCGGAGCAATGATTACCCCTACAACTGCGATCAACGTAATCAAGCTGGAAAAAATGAAGCCGATTTTTCTGCGGCTCTTGACTGGCGCCCAAAATGATTCCTTGAGCGTCGCAAAAGTCTGGCGATAATTGAACGAGCGTAACGGTCTTTCTACATAGCGATAAGACAGCTCTGTGACAAAAAGAATCAAAATAACTTCCATGATGGTATGAAGAAACGTATGATTCGCTACATTGACCTTTGCTTCATAAAAGATCATCACTGGGAACTGGTATAAATAGATTCCGTAGCTGCGTTTTCCGATCCAAGTAAAGACTGGATTCGTCAGCCAGCGATTCCAGCTGGCGCCCGGATGAGCGGTGATCGCAACTAGTATCACACTCAAGAGACTCACTAAGAACATCCCGCCATAATAAACAAACGATAAATCATCTCGTAAAAACAAGAACGCTAGAATCAACAATATTAGTGAACCTAATCCGATGCCATTCAAGATCTTCTTGGCCTGCGATGGTATTTTCGCCTTCAATCGCGTGCTTGGCCAAATAAACGCCAAAGCGCCCCCTAATAGAATCGAAAACAACCGCGTGTCTGTTCCATAATAAACACGAGTAGGATCTTGTCCCGGTACAAATAGGACAGCCATCAGAATCGCTGAGAAAAGAGCCGCGCCTAGTATCCCCAGAAAGACTTTTCCCTTATTTTTCACCAGCTTCATCAAAAGGACAAAAACAATCGGCCAAAAAATGTAATTCTGCGTCTCGACAGCCAGTGACCAAATATGCGTAAATGGAGACTCGCCAGAAAAGCGATCAAAGTAGGACATACCGTGATTGATCTGCCACCAGTTATTTACATAAAACAAACTGCTGATGACATTGCCCCGCAAATTATTCAAAAGATTTCGCTGAAACAATGTTATGTACGCTGAAGCACCGACTAGCATCGTAACCAACGCAGGATACAACCGTTTCATTCGACGGTAATAGAACTGCTTGATATCGATACGCCCTGTCTGCCTCCATTCCTGTACTAATAAATCCGTGATTAAGTAGCCTGAGACCACAAAAAAAACAGGAACTCCTAGATATCCGCCCCGCATTTGCGCAGGCATTAAGTGATATAATATTACGCCGATTACTGCCAAGGAACGAATCCCGTCAAAACCAGTAATATAGCGACTATGTTTTAGTCTTTTTCCCATAAGTTTACTTTCCAACTTTACTATAGAATGTCAAATTAACTATACGTATAAATTTAGCAAACTGCAACATTTTCTCAATAAAAAAAGCATTTCCTAAAAAAATAAGTTTTAATCACTATACTTTTTGATGAGAAAGTCTGATTCTGCCTAGTTTTTCCTAAATAAGAACGCTACTTCTCCTTCTCCTATTGTAGCAAAGTTTTGAAATAGAACATGATCCTTTATACGAACATCTTATCCCTCATTTCGAGGGGGAAAGAAGCGCGTGAAGGAATATATCGAAAAAAGCTGAGACAATTGTCCCAGCCTTCAGTCCATTGATTCTTCATAAAACCGACCCATGATCCGTACATTCTCTGAGATACTCACAAAGGCATCTGGATCATTTTCCCGCATGATTGATTCTAGTAATGGCAGCTCAAAGCGTGTGACAACAGTAAACAGAACTGTCTGTTTATCGTGCTTATAGGCCCCTTCTGCTTCATTGATGATTGTGATGCCCCGACGCATCTGATCTTGAATACTAGCAACCACACGATCTGGACACTTGGTCACAATCATGACCTGCATCTTACGCTGCTTAGTATAAAGAGCGTCCGTCAACTTCCCACTCATAAAGATCGCTAAAGCAGAGTAGAACATATACTGCCAGCTGAATAAAATTCCGGCCATCAGCATGATGATAACATTAAAGATAATCGAGATCGAACCGACGGAACTACCTGTCCGTTTGCGGATCGTGATACTCAAAATGTCTAAACCACCAGAAGATAAACCGTTTTTCAAGGCAAAACCAATGCCGACACCCATAATCGCTCCACCGAAGATCGCACAGATGATCGGGTCTTTCGTCAAGGTCGTCTGTGGGATGATATGGATAAAGAAAGATGTCAAGAAAACTGTGATGAAAGTAAAAATCGTAAACTTATGACCAATCTTAAACCATGCTAAGAAAAATAATGGCACATTGATCAAAAATAACGTGATGGAGACTGGTACAGTGAAGCCGATCACGCGATGCGACAAAGTCGTTAGAATTTGCGCAAAGCCCGTGGCGCCGCTGGAATAGATGTGTCCTGGCTGGTAAAAAAAGTTTACGGCAATCGCCGCTAAGAATGCATAAACAACTGCGACAGATAATCGGGTGGCGTAATCGTGGTGCGGCCACTCCTCTATCTTCTTTTTCATCATGTTATGTCCGCCTCATTTCAAAATTTCACTCACATTATACGTATTTTCATGAAAAAAAGAAAGCACCTGCCATGGCGACAGGCACTTCTCTTAGTATATTCTTAGAGTTATGAAAATTTTTGAAACGGAATAGGTCAAAACATATCCTTTATTTTTTTACTCTTCGATGTCAGTCACGTTAATATTCAACTCATAAAGCTGCAATGGTGAAACCGTGCTTGGTGCATCAGACATAGGATCTGCTGCTTTACCATTCTTAGGAAAGGCGATAACTTCACGAATATTGTCTTCACCAGCAAGCAACATCGCAAAACGATCCAGACCAAGGGCAATTCCGCCGATTGGAGGGAAGCCATAATCTAACGCTTCTAATAAGAAGCCAAATTGTTCATTAGCACTTTCACGAGTGAAGCCCAGTGTTTCAAAGACTTGCTCTTGCAGCTCGCGAGTATTGATACGCAATGACCCGCCACCTAACTCGTACCCGTTTAAGACGATATCATAAGCCTGCGCATAAACTTTTTCTGGATGCTCCTTCAAGTTCGCAATGTCTTCTTCCATCGGCATCGTAAATGGATGGTGAGCAGAAACGTAACGGCCCAACTCTTGGTCAAACTCAAATTGAGGCCAATCAACAACCCATAGATAATCAAAACGATTTTCATCGATCAAGCCAAGCTCTTTGCCGACTTTTGCACGTACTGCTCCTAAAGCAGTCACAGCAGTTAAGAATTGATCCGCCGCAAACATCAGCACATCGCCCGCTTCTGCGTTCGTCGCTTTTTTCAAGTCTTCACTGACGCCGCCCATGAATTTCGCGATCGGTCCGGTTAATTCACCGTTTTCGTCAACCTTGATCCAAGCCAAGCCTTTGGCACCGAATTGACCAACAAATTGACCCAAACGATCCAATTCCTTACGTGAATATTTGTCAGCTGCACCTTTAGCGTTCAATGCTTTAACCACACCGCCATTGTCTGAAGCCATACGGAAGACTTTGAAATCCGTCGCAGCAGCGATATCTGTTACATCGATCAATTCCATGTCAAAACGTGTATCCGGCTTGTCCGATCCGTAACGTTCCATCGCTTCATCCCAGGTAATTCGTGGGAATGGCAAGGTTACTTCCACACCGCGAACATCCTTCATGACTTGTGCGATCATCGCTTCTGTATATTCTTGAATTTCTTCAGCCGTTAAGAAGCTGGTTTCAATATCAATCTGAGTAAATTCTGGTTGACGGTCGCCACGCAAATCTTCATCACGGAAGCAGCGAACGATTTGATAATAGCGGTCAAATCCTGCAGTCATCAATAATTGCTTCAAAATTTGCGGTGATTGCGGCAGCGCATAAAAATGGCCGGCATGAACACGTGATGGCACCAAGTAATCACGAGCGCCCTCTGGTGTAGACTTCGCCAAGTATGGTGTTTCAATATCTAAGAAATCATTGTCATCCAAGAAACGACGCACAGACTGAGTCAAACGATGACGCATCATCAAGTTTTGTGTCATTTTTGGACGGCGCAAATCCATGTAACGATATTTTAAGCGAACTTCATCGCTGATATTTTGTTCATCTTCAATTGAGAACGGCGGTGTTTTTGCGCTGTTCAAAATGGTGATATCTTCCCCTTTAACTTCAAAATCACCTGTCGCCATTTTTTTGTTGACAGAGCCGGCATCCCGACGGATTACTGTCCCAGTGATTTCCAC
The DNA here is from genome assembly GCF_017315985.1 of Candidatus Enterococcus murrayae. Classification (GTDB taxonomy): domain Bacteria; phylum Bacillota; class Bacilli; order Lactobacillales; family Enterococcaceae; genus Enterococcus_A; species Enterococcus_A murrayae. Next base: position 28,123 of record NZ_JAFLVR010000072.1, read on the forward strand.
AACAAATTCGCTGCGGCATTGATCCGCAACCTCCCAAGCGGTTTTTGATTCTTCCGGATTGAAGACCACTTGCACGATGCCTTCGCGGTCACGCAGGTCAATAAAGATTAAGCCGCCTAAATCGCGACGTTTTTGTACCCACCCTTTTAATGTCACTTTTTGATCCAAATATTCCTCGGACACTCGTCCGCAATAGACTGTACGTCTAGCCATTTTTTCATTCCTCCATTTATTTAAGTAATCTACCCTTTTATAGGTGAGATTTATTTCAGTTAGTCAAGCTTTGGCATGGTCATTTCATCATAGATCGCTGCGAAATCTTCATAAATAGCTGCTAATGGGAAGGCTTTTTCTTCCCTAGTAGCCGAATCCTTCACATTGATCACACCTTTTGCCAATTCATCTTCTCCCAATGTTAAGACAAGCTTCGCCCCTTCTTTATCAGCGGTCTTGAATTGAGCTTTGGCTTTTCGTCCCATAAAGTCACGATCAGCAGAAAAACCAAATCCGCGAATCGCTTGAACAACCTTTAAGGCTTCCAGATTGGTCGATTCACCAAGTCCTACTACATAAGCATCTAGACCTGCTGCGCTCGGGATCATCACGTCCTCTTGCTCGAGAGTCAATAGAATACGTTCGATTCCCATCGCAAAGCCGATACCCGGTGTTTCCGGACCACCCAGCTCTTCAACTAAACCATCGTAGCGACCGCCGCCGCAAATCGTTGTTTGAGCACCCATTCCCGGTGCATCACTCATGATTTCGAAGATCGTGTGGTTGTAATAATCCAATCCACGGACCATACGGTGATCGATTTCGTAAGCAATATCCAGGTATTCCAACGTCTTGGTAACACCTTCAAAATATTCTTTTGCGTAATCACTCAAGTAATCTAAAATGCTTGGTGCACCCGCAACGATCGGCTGATCCTTGCGATCCTTGCTATCTAACACACGCAAAGGATTTTCGTGTAAACGACGACGTGAATCTTCACTCAATTCTTCTTCATGAGCTTCGAGATAAGTAATCAACGCTTGACGATAATTCGCCCGTGTCTCCTTATCACCCAAAGTATTGATCACTAGACGCAATTGATTGATTCCTAATTGTTTAAAGAAGTCCATCGCCATCGCCATGATTTCCACGTCTAAGCTTGGATTCTCACTGCCAAAGGCTTCAACACCGATTTGATGGAACTGACGCAATCGCCCTTTTTGCGGACGTTCATAACGGAACATTGGGCCAGTATAGAAAACCTTGTAAGGCTTCTTGAATTCTGGTCCAAATAATTTATTTTCAACATATGCCCGTACAATCGGTGCGGTTCCTTCAGGACGAAGGGTCACATGGCGATCTCCCTTGTCGTGAAAGTCATACATTTCTTTCGAAACAATATCTGTAGTATCACCTACGCTGCGGGCAATTACCTCGTAATGCTCAAAAATCGGCGTACGAATTTCTTGATATTGATAGTCGTTGAACACTAGACGCGCAGTCTCTTCAACAAACTGCCATTTTTCGCTTTCTCCCGGTAAAATATCATTGGTCCCTTTTGGTCGCTGATAACTCATGGTTGGTCTCCTTTTTCCTATTAATGTATTTATTTTTCTTCTCAGAAAAATAAGTTTGATGGTCAAGCCGTATATCATTCTGCTAAGTGTGTTTATCCTCAGTTAGCCTTTTCTTGATGTTCTAGCTAAACACTTTGTATGCTGCGAAAAGCAGAACTGACATCCTTTTTCCTATTAATGTATTTATTTTTCTTCTCAGAAAAATAAGTTTGATGGTCAAGCCGTATATCATTCTGCTAAGTGTGTTTATCCTCAACTAGCTTTTTCTTGATGTTCTGGCTAAACGCTTTGCATACTGCGAAAAGCAGAACTGACATCCTTTTTCCTATTAATGTATTTATTTTTCTTCTCAGAAAAATAAGTTTGATGGTCAAGCCGTATATCATTCTGCTAAGTGAGGCAATCCTCAGTTAGCTTTTTCTTGATGTTCTAGCTAAACACTTTTGTATACTGCGAAAAGCAGAACTGACATCCTTTTTCCTATTAGTGTATTTAATGTCCTGACTTGTTAAGGTAAGAAATGAAACTGGTAAACTAGCAGCTAGCTCGTACTATGGAAATCATTTTTCTAAAAACCAGAAAAATGAATTTATCCTCGTACGCATATCATCACGCTAAACTGACTGAGCAAAAACAGGTTTTATCATGGTGATACATATTTCCACTGTTAATACTGCAAAAAGCGTGACTGACAAGCTAGCTCGCAATATTGGATGTTCATTTTTCCAAAAATCGGAAAAATGCGCTTATCCTCGTACGCATACGATTCTGCTAGACAGCTTGTCCACTATATTGTTATGAACGTAAAACTACCGTTCAAATACAACAAACTGCAAAAAGCAGAACTCACAAAAAGCCCTTGTTCGAATGAACAAGGGCGAAAGTTTCGCGGTACCACCTATTTTTAAAAAGAGTTCTCCTCTTTTTCTCTAGCAATTAACGCTTGCGTAACGGAGCGGCTTTGCACGCACTCATCTCCAGACTGTCTTTCAATTACTTCTCACGAAATTGCTTTCAGCCAAGGCAATTCTTTCTGTACGTTTTTTGGTAATTTACTGGTTCCTTCATAGATATTTCATTGATGTTTTTATCTCTTCTTAAGCTACTAAAAAAAACATCGAAAGTCAAGTGATTTCCAGGCTATATCTGAATAATAAAAAAGAATGGTCGCTTTTTTCCATACTTTATTTTAAACTTGAAAAAGAATGAGCGTTTCTTTAATGAAACAAAAAACAAGGAGTGGAAATTAAATGACTGATGTACGAGTTGGAAAATCACAAGTCTACGCGAGTGCCCTTGGCTTGGGTACCAATGCGGTAGGCGGACACAACCTTTATCCTAATTTGACCGACGAAATTGGAAAAGACGTTGTTCGTACCGCTATTAACAATGGCATTACTTTGCTGGATACGGCTTTTTCTTATGGGCGCGGACGTTCCGAGGAATTGATCGGGGAAGTTTTACAGGAGCCGGAATTTGACCGCTCACGAGTAATCGTAGCAACCAAAGCCGCTCATGACATGCAGCAGGATGGCAAATTCAATAACTCACCAGAATTTTTGCGAAATGCCGTAGAAGCTGCTCTGCAAAGACTTCAAACAGATTATATTGATATCTTCTACATCCATTTTCCCGATGAAGATACGCCGAAAAATGAAGCCGTGGCTGCTTTGCATCAATTGAAAGAAGAAGGGAAAATTCGTGCCATCGGAGTCTCTAATTTTTCATTGGAGCAGCTAAAAGAAGCCAATCAAGACGGCTATGTCGATATCGTCGAGGAACGCTTCAGCCTGATTCACCGAGAGCATGAGCAAGAATTATTTCCATATTTAAAAGCAAACAATATCAGCTTTGTCCCTTACTATCCACTAGATTCTGGCCTGTTAACAGGAAAGTATGACAAAGAAGCTCACTTTGAAGATAGTGATTTACGCAGTAAAAATCCTGACTTCAAGGGAGAACGCTTTGCAGAAATTATTAAAAAGGTTGACCAATTAGCACCAATCGCGAAAAATTATGATGTGACCATTACCCAGTTAGTCTTAGCGTGGTATATGAAGCACCCGCAAATCGATATCGTCATCCCTGGAGCAAAACGCCCAGATCAAGTCGAAGCAAATGCCAAGGCAGTTGATATTCGATTAGCCACTGAGGATTTCGATAAGATCGATCAACTATTTAAATAGAAGAAAAAGAATTGGTTTTTTCTTCAAATCATGACAATCATGTAAAGACGAGTACTTTGGTGCTCGTTTTTTTGCGTATTATTTTCTAATTGGGGATAGGAGTACCATCCTCAAATCAAACACGCAGCTACACCTTGCCAAGTAGTTTTTTGATTGTATATTCCCAGCTTTTCTTCTCGGGTACTTGCTTACTATGCTCCTCAGCTTTGTCGGGCCGCCTGTTGGAGGTTTGCGATTCTTGCGGATTCTCAGCGGTTTTCTTTATATGAGGACTCTTTGTCGCAATAGGATTATTCGCGAATGACCTCGCACTTCCCTCATTTAGCGGCAAATTCTCCAAAAGTGAATGCAGTTTGTCTGCTTGATCTGCCGTACCTTGATCGAGCGGCTTTTGATTGATACGTTCATTTGAAGACTTTGAAGTCAGTTCTTTTTGTTCCGTTCGTACTGAAATCTGTTGCTTATCCTCAGGCGACTCCAAAGCAGGCGATTCTTCCTGCTCTTCTGGATCGGCTTCGTGCCACGCATCAATACTCGATAAAACGCTTTTGAATTTCACGTATTCTGCAAAACGACGAACTCCTGCCGCTTGGAAAATCGTTAAAGTAGTCAAAATTTCTAACACTTCGGCGGTCTCACCCTCCAATCCTCGAGAAACACGTTTTGTATCTCGCAGTGTCCACGTGTAGCGTTTCCCATTCGTATCTTTAAAAATCGAGACAAGATCAAATTGAAAATCGGATTTTTCAGCCGTTTCTCGGGCCTTTTTCTCTAATAATTCTCTATATAAACAAGTTTCCTTGGTAAATTCATGATATTCTTCTTTATTCTTAAATAGACGATGGATAACCGTTTGCCATTCTTCCTCATCGGAAAAATAGTTCTGAAAATAGACACAGTGACGGCGCAAACAATCATTAGGTTTGGCAGTCAAGTAGATCTCGCGGATGATCTCTGGAAACATAAAGGAAAAATCAGCAACCGAAAGTGCGTCGCGAATCAGAAGAGCTACAGCAGCCTCAACAATCTCTGCGGCATTTCTTGTTTGTTCATAGCGCTGAATCACACGCTTCTCCAAACTCTTTCTCAACATACCAAAAATTTGTCTCTGCCCTAATACTGCTTCCTTCATTATTTCATCCTCCATCCATTAGTCTGTAGTTACTATCTTATAATCATTACTATGTAACCGTTCACAACGATATTTTATACATAAAATAACTCGGTTGTAAATAGGTTCAGCTAAGTATTCTTATCCGTAAATTTTTATAAAGCTTTTGGGTAATAACTTTTTCGACTATTTACTATCTTTATCATTTGGATTATCAACTTAAAAAATAACTATTAATTATGTACTGTGTTTAGCAATGCTTCGTCAGTAACGTTTATGTATTTTTTTCAAATAGACTAAGTGGTCTCAATTTCCGATTATGACAATTTTTCTTAACAAAAAAGATACCGCCTCATTAAAAAAGACGGTATCTTTTATCAGAATGCTCATCCATTTTTCCATCATTTAAGCAGAAATACTGAACTTCTATCCTCTTTTATTTACTACGTTTTTCTCTTTTCCAGCTAGAAAAGCCGCAAAATTATCTACAGCGATTCCCATCAAGCGGGTCCGTGTCTCCAGCGGTGCCCAAGCAATATGAGGCGTGATAAAACAATTTTTAGCTTTTAACAATGGGTTATCTTCCGTCATCGGCTCTTTCGAAACGACATCAACTCCCGCTGCATAAATTTTCTCCTCATCCAACGCTTTAGCCACTGCTTCTTCATCCAACAGCCCTCCGCGTGCAGTGTTCAGCAAGATGACTCCATCCTTCATTTGCTGGATCGCATCCTGATTGATCATTTTTTCCGTCTCTGAGGTTTGAGGGACATGCAGACTGATAATATCTGCTTGTTGATAGAGCTCCTCTAAGGAAACCTGACGCAGCCACTCAGCCTGCGACTCCTTTGGTCGATGATTCCAATAAATGACATTCATATTGAAAGCATGAGCGATTTTCGCGACTGCTTGCGCAATCTCGCCAAAACCGATCAATCCTAATGTTTTCCCTCTCAACTCCATTAACGGCGATTTCCAATAGGTGAAATCAATGCTTTTCTGCCACTCTCCTTGGTGTACAGATTGGTTGTGCAGACCTACTTGGTTCGCGATCTCCAATAACAATGCAAACGTGGACTGCGCCACAGCATCGGTTCCATATGCCGGAATATTTGTGACTGGTATCCCTCGTTTTCTAGCTGCCTCTGTGTCTACAACGTTATACCCTGTCGCGACCACACCAATATATTTTAATTGAGGCACAGCTGCCAGAACGGCTTCATCAATTGGTGTCTTGTTTGTTAGAATCGCTTCCGCATTGCCGATCCGTTCAATAATTTCCTGCTTATCAGTATAAGAAGTCCGATCATAAACCACAACTTCTCCATATTCTTCAAAACCCTGCCAGCTTAAATCCCCTGGATTCAATGCGCGACCGTCTAATACAACAATTTTCATATGATCCCTCCATCATGATCGATTTCTCTTATTCTACCTACAATTATAGGAAATGAAAAGAACCCCACTTTGAAGTAGTAGTGCTTGACCCGCTCGTACCGATAAGCTGCCAAAATTTTGCCCACAAAAAAATGATCAAAAGACGTATTTGACTTTTGATCATTTCATTTTACATATTATGCAAAGAATTCTGATGATAATTGATAGCCCTCTCCCCAAATCGTTTTAATCGCCTCTTCAGACAAGTTGACCATCTCGATTTTCTTTCGCAATTTTTTTACGATTGATGAAAGATGTGACAAATGTGAATTCGTTACTCCAGTTCCCCATACCTTGTTGCATAAGTCTTCCCGAGTAATCACCTTACCATTTGAATGGTACAGCACATTAAAGACTTTTTCTTCCAGCTTAGAGAGATTCAGTTGGTACATTTGATCTGGAATTTTGATTTTTGCCCCAAAGCTAGAATCAATTCCGGCTCTTCTGAAGCTGGTATGATCCGAGTGAAGAAGCGCCGAATCCATCAGCTTTTCTCGCAATGAATCCATGCCTAGATTGATCGTAGTAACTTCTTTGATTGTGACTAACTCTTCCGACTCCGTTGCTTCTCCAACCTTTCGAAACAGCAGGTTCTTTTTCGCTTCAAAAAGCGGCAATAGAAAATTGATCTCTGTATTCGATACTGTTTCACTAAAAATAATGAATTGGAAATGGTTCATCAAGTCTGGATACGCTTGGTTCTGAATCAAGTAGTCAAGCAGACTAGAGGAACATAGTACTTCATAGTTTAAATATTGCAATTTTTCTTGCAGATCGCCATCAGATAGAATATTTCGCGTTAATATTAATACTTGGCTCATATGTATTCACCTTCTTTGCCTTTAATAAATAATAATAGTTATATTACAGGTATTTTTATAAGAATAGTTGAGGTACTCAAAGAAGTACCTCAATATTCACTTAAAATGTAAAGCTGTTGATTTGATTTTGAATATCCAAGTAAACAAAGACTGCACAAGCAAATGAGGCAACCATAACAAGTAGTAGTGTCCAGTCCAGTATTAAAAACCTCTCCGTCAACCCACGTTCTTTCTTCAGTTCTTTGTCCTTTATATAGCAGCTAACAAAAGCGATCAAAGACATCACTCCGATAGCCCCAAGAATAAACACCCAATACATTGGTTTCATCATTTGCACATCCCCATCCACTCGATTTTAATTTTGATTCTTCAATTGCCTGAACAATTATAATGTGTCATCCAAGGTCCAAGTAAGTTTCCCATTGAACGTATAGCCAGCTTGACCATTTACATTCGCCGGCACTTCCAGTTTTACCTTATCAAATGGAACACGATAATCCCAAACGCCTTCCCCATCAGCTTTGGGCGCTTCCGATAAGGTTACAGAAGATCCGCCGGCAGTTAACGCAAGACTTTTCTGCCAAGTCGGATTTCCGCTAGTGCCATTAGGAATTGGAGTGGCTGTTTCTGCCCCACCTGCATCTGCGATCTTGTACAAGGAGATATCACTTAACGTTAGTTTAGGCGAAACAGCAGCTGTTTTTAATGCATTTCCTTTTGAATTTGTCAGCTCGCTTAATTTACCCACGACCTTCCAATCTACACGGTTGGTAGTTTGCATTGAATCTGTCACACGAACCTTGAAACCATCCGTCTGTTCAGACGCTGAATGTCTCTTTGTGTCTAAACTATACGTTTGTGCCTTCTTACTCGCTTCATTTTTTCTGCCAAAATCAAAACGCTCAGGCGCTGATAAATTCAGTAGTTCTGGAGCTTTCGCTTTGATTGTGACCCATTTCGTTTCACCCACTCGCGAAAAGTTTTTCCCTTGAACATTGAAATACATATTCGCAGTTTGGCCTGGTGTCGCGTTATCGTTCACTTTTGTTACGGTAGTGATTACCGCTACTTTATCCTTATTAATCTGATTATCCAATGCATCAACTACTGACCAAATACCTGCAGGTGTCGGCACATATACCCCGTCTATTTCTACGCGAGCACCGTTTACATATTCGCTTGCCTGACTGTCAAGCGGCTCTGTATAAAGATTCAATATCGCATGCGGTGTACCTTGCAGGCTATTTCTAAAATCAGGCTTCATCAAATATTTTGCGTCTTTACTGTCAACCGTTGCTCGCCAATAAATCACTCCGCCCTGCGGAATCTCAGTAATTTCATTGCCATCGATATCCGTAGGTACTAATTTGACTGATGCCGCTGTAGCAATATCATAATCCGCATCAAAGGTAATCGTTCCCGAAAAGACAAAATCAACTATGGCCGAGTTTCCAGTATAGCTAAAATCTGCTGAAGGTGAACGGCTATCCAAATCATAGTTTGGATCGTCAATATTTAGAATATTAGTTCCCGCTTTTATAGAAGGTGTTGCCGTTCCCCAGCCACTACTTTGTACGAAGCTCAAGCCGCCGCTCGCATCCGTATTTAAAACATCGATCTCATAACCGATAGGTGACGTCTTTTTAGTAGCGGTTCCACCATTCTTCGGCACCTTAATCCCTTGTCCGGGAGCATATAAGCGTGTTAAGGTTGGAAGCTTCTCGAGTGGCGTAATATCACTTATATGATTATTACTAGCAAAAATCCTTTGAATTCGTGTGTGCGTCGTAGGCTTGATCGTTGAAAAAGCCTTATCCTGCAATTCATTTTGACCGATATGCAGATCAATAATGGAATCCGGTATATGCACCATTTCAGCATCTGTGACTTTATTCGTCTCCATATTGATTATTTCGATTACGGTAAATTGCTTCAACCCATCTAATTTTTCCAGCAATGTTTTTGTATTCAAGTAATTCGATGTCGTCGATGTAAAAAGACCTTGCTCCTTCATAAATAGCGTTTTCAAAGAATTCTTGGCAGCCTCTAATCCCATATCCTCAAAACGAACAAATAGATTGTTGCTAAAGTTTACCTCCTGCAGACTTGTACAGCCCGAAAGATCACCTTTGATGTCTGATAGCTGATTATTATTAGCAATTAAATGGGTTAGATTCGATGCCCCTATCAGACTATCTATATTTTCTAAGCGATTACTATAACAATAAAATGCCTTTAAGCTTTTAGGATTGATTGCTGTAATATCCGACAAAAGCCCTTTTAAATAAAAGGCTGTACCTGAAGACGCATTGATTTTCATTTGTGACGCACCAGCGTTTTGACTTGAACATCTCAATTCCTCCAAGGTATCTGTATTTTCGATCCCCGAAAGATTGGGCAACAGATTATTTGAAACATCCAGCTTGACTATTTTGTTTGTTGTCAACAGCGGAGTCAATGTTTGGATTAAGTTGCTTGAAAGGTTCAGCTCCTTAATCGCTGTTTTTCCTGCAAGCGGACTGATGTCTTCAATCGCCTGATTAGATAAATTTACTTCGCTTAGTGCTGTACACGTACTTAGAGCAGTGATCGCATTGGCGCCTCTTAATCCACGTGTATGATAAGTCGGTGTATGGATGCCTGGATCAAAAACCAGCTCAGTGACGCCGCCTGGATTTTCATAATAATAATCGCGACCATTGTAATTTGGTGAGCCAGTTACCACTAGTTTGCTCAATTTGCTATAGTTTTCTAGACCGTCCAATGTGTGCAATCCCGGATGACCTGCCAAAGAAAGAACCTCTAAAGAATTCGCGCAGTTCAGTCCTTTTAATGATTGAAGTCCGTATCCTACGTAGGACGGCTCCGCTTCGCCTAGCTTTGCTAACGTATCTCCCCGCTGTTCATTGTATTTATTAAAGGAGATTTCTCGCAGCTTCGTCGCGCTTTCTAGTCCTTCAAAATTGGCAATGGCTCCGTTTTGATTATACGTATTGTTTTCTGAGCCATTTACATTTATGACCTGTAGTTCTTTACAGCCAGATAGTCCTTTAAAAGAAGTCAACTTGTTTTGTGCAGCTGAGAAGACTTCTAGTGAAGGATGATCCTTCAGCTCATCAATATCAGTTAACTCTCCATGATAACAAAGAAGCTCCTTCAGCTTTGTCAATTTTTTGAACCCTGTTGGCAAGGCGGTAAATTGATCACTTCCTCGTCCAGTTGTGCTATTTCCGATAAAATTCAAGGTTTCTAAATTAACTGCGTATTGCAGCCCTTCTAAATTAGAGATACTTGTGTAATCTCCACTGATCGACCCACGAGTCAATGAGGTTAACATCTCCATCTGCACTTCCGTGATCGGTGTCCCGTCAGGAATACTCTGACCATAGGTCGAATGATTCAAGGTTGCACGAATCCATTGATACAGGGCTGGATCAGGGATAGTAACTGGATCATTAGCAGCTTGCGGCTTGATCTTATCTGTATCTGCTTTTTCCTTGCTTTCCTTTGTTGACTCAGTGGAATCCTTTGTACTACTTGAAGATGTTTCTTCTGTCTCTTCTTCAGTTGAAGCGGTAGTTGACTCAGTGGAGTTGATTGTTTCCTGTACTGGCACTACCTCTTCGCTTACTGGTGTTGTAGCTGTCGGTTCCTCGGTCACAGCCTGAACGAGCTGGCTGCTTTCACCCAAAGCTAATAAAACGATCACTGTAAAACTGAAAACCTTCGTTAAACGTTTATTCAATTGGGCGCACCTTCTTTCTATCTCTGTGAGTGACTACAATTAGAATCAACGCAACTAACAGCATTCCCGCTAGACTTAACAAGAATTGCTGCTGCATATTTGTCTGCGGCAATCTGCGGTAGATTCTAGTTTGACTTCTTGCATCCACAACACTTGGTGTGCGGACATTCGAAGGCTGCGTCGGTTCTTCTTTTTTAGTACTCGGCAGTGTGGGTTCATCCTTGTTGGTATTAAAACCGATTCCTGCCTCTGTTTCGGCATTGTCTACTTCAGCTGCACTCACGGTAAATGGCTGAACACCAATAGTCAGGAAGGATACTATTAAAAGAAGGAAAGATAGGAATGTCTTATTCTTTTTCATCATCTTCTCCTTTACTTCTTTCTTCGGATGGAGCGATTTCGGTTTATCAAAGCAATCACTAGCACCAGCAAAGCTGCGGCTAATACGATCGTTGCGATCGGTACCCAACTAGGGGTGATTACCTTATCTACGGTTTCTTCGTTTAATTTATTCGCCGCATCGTTTGTAATCGAAACCTCTTTCGTCCATTTCCAAGTTTTTTCTTCATTTTGAGCGACGATTTCTACTGAATATTTGCCCGCTTCCACGTTTTCTAATCCTAATGGAACCTGATACGTAAAGTGCGTGTTCGGCGCTACAGAAAGGTCTTCGCCTTTTTTCTCATAAAGAACCTTGTCCGAGCCCTTCTTCCGAATCTTCACACTCATCTTTAATTGGTCGATCATTTTGGGCTGATCATTTTGCAACGAAATACCGACTACCTTGCTGCCATTTGAAAGCAGAACATCCGCATTTTTGAAATGCAGCTCGCCGCCAGAATTGTATTGCGTCGCATCCTCAGTCAACACCATCCCGATGGTATAGCCAGTCTCTACTTTTAAGCCGGTCTTTTTGCTTTCACTGCTGTTAGGAATCCCGATCAATCGAACCGCTCCGAGCTTGATCCCAGCGAACGCTTCCTGTGGTGGAGTTATTTCCAATTCAATCGTTTTCTCTTCATAATTCTCAACGGTGACTTCCTTAAACTCCTCTGGGACCTTAACAATCGCCGTGACAGGATTCTTTAAGGTATCATCCAGCTCTGGCTTATCGACACCATAGTCGATCGAGGCTTCGGAAGAGGTCACCGCATCATTTAGCGATACCTTAACTGTCCGAGCTTCTTTTCTGGTGCTTGTGATTTTCAATTGAACTCGCTGAACCTCCCCAGGAACAACTTTTAAAAAGTAGAAACTTCTTGATGGATCAACCTGATTAGAAGGAAGCACTGTCTCAACAGTGAATCCCATGGTGTCCCGATTTTTTTTATCTTCATTTTCATCAGCAAAAACGGTTGATGAAAACGACATTGATAAACAAATGAAAACGAGTAAACTAGCAACTATCCTTTTCAACGTACAAACCTCCGTCAATTTGAAATTGATTTAAGGATAGACAACGCTATCCTTAAACTCGACTATAATGTGTCATCCAGTGTCCATGTAAGTGTGCCTGAGTAGTAGTAGCCTTTTTCACTTTGCTTACCGCCCACACCTAGTTTGATATTTTCAAGCGATGCTGCCCAATCTGATGAATTCTTTTGATCAGTTTGACGCATCAATTCTTTTGTCGCTCCACCAGCCTCTAATTGTGTTTTCGCATTAACTGTTGGTACGGTACTGTTTTTCGCAGCGGCATGTCCTGCTGCAGCTTTGATCGTTGTTGCATCTGTATTCGGATCATTTTCTCCTTCGTAACCATGAGCCTTCGAATCAAAGAATAATTGAGCCTTAGTTAATTTCTTCGTTGGTTGCCCAGTTGCCACGATTTCGCCCAACTTCGCATTAACCTTCCAAGTATTTGTATCATTCACTGTGCCCGTTTGGTCATCTTTACGTGTATCACGTACTACAACGTAATAATTATTCGTGCTCGCTTCTGAGAACTCTGTGTACTTGCTGTTTACATCGTTGTATTTCCCGAAGTCTAATTTTTTAGGTACCCAGCGTAATTGTAGATCTCCGTCATTTTCCCCAGGAATATGTGCGTCTACGAATCCGATACCTACTTCAGTGTCGCCCTTATCTACTTCGGTAGCGTACGCACTCCCCACACCAATCGCGCCTAGTGTTGTTACCGCAAGTGCAGTGACAAAAGTTTTTTTCATTTTCATTATTCTTCCTCCAATAATTTTTTTTTGAAAAAAGGCTTGGTTGCCTTAATCCCGAAACTTAGTTGTTCGCCTATTCACTCCATTTGTAGCCATACCCGCGAACCGATGAAATACTAAAAAGTGACAGCTTTGATCTTAAACGCTTGATATGGCCGTCAATCACTCGTAAGTCGATATTTTCAATATCATTGCTCCAAAGCTGCTCGGCGATATCTTCACGACTCAAGGCTGTCCCTTTATTTTTTAGAAAAAGAACTAATAGGTCATATTCCTTCTTAGTTAAGGGAACGACCTCATTTTCCTTTTCCACGACCCGTCTCTTTGTATCAACCGTGATTTGCTCAATCGTTGAACTCAAATTGTAAGAACTGACTGCTTCAGTACTGACTTCTTTTTCTAACAAGTAATGAATGTATTTGAGCATGATCATGAGGCTCTTATCTTTGCTCAAATAGTGATCGACACTAATATCGATCGCATCCATCTCTACCTCCTCTTCTGGAAAGGCTGTTAAGATGATGCTGCGGATCGCAGGATTGATCTCCTTTAAAATTGTCAATAACTTGACGCCATCCATTTCCTTCATACAGAAATCCGAAATAACCAAGTCATAATTGTTCTTAGTAAATTCAGCCACAGCCTTAATAGGCGTGTTCAGATATGTCACATCATAGCCTTCATGGATAATCGCTCGTCGTAATTTCTCCGCATAGTTTTCATCGTCTTCTACCAATAGAATTTGCTTGTTCACTTTATATACCTCCATCAATCGTCTGCTTCTCAACTTAACTGTTCAATAATCTATATTTTTCGTTTATATAACGGTGTTTTAATTTAGTTAGTAAAAAATTAATTAATTACACCCTAAATAACGTTTCCTGCTAATTATAATCTTAACAAAAGCTAAAGGTTTTTTCAAAACATTATTATATATTTTTATTATTTTTACCGTTAAATTTGTGTGTTTTGTGCGCTAAACGTGCGTATAATGCACGAACAAGACGATATCAGGATATTTTTCCCTAATAATATCTTTATTTTATTGTTGTTTTCCCAGAAAAATATCTTTCTTGCGAAACTGCTGTTTCTCTCGATATAAACAAAAAATAAAATAACTATTTTTCTTTTTAGATTCAATAATAATAAAAAGGCTTAGAAGCATATTAGAATGCTTCTAAGCCTTTTATCCTTATTCTATTCTTCTGTATCCTTTTTGCTTCTTCTTAGCCAAGCCAAGATAGTTGTACCCGCTAAGATACATAAACCTAAAATGACAGTCAGTGGACTCTGAGATTCCGAACCAGTTTTCGGCAAGTTCTTCGCTGAAGTATCCGTGCCTCGATAGATACGGCCAGAAAGATAGGTACTCCGCGAAATAGATGTTCCTGTACCTGAATCACTTGTTCCAGGCAGCTTACCAGGATCATCCTTCTTCGTCCATTTAGCGACAAGTGTCATTCCGCCTACAGGCATTTCGATCACACCGCTAATTTTCTTATCCTTCAAATACCAGCCGGCAAATTCATAGCCTGTGCGAGTTGGTGCTTTAACCTTGTCGATATCGACCTTCTCACCCGTTTTAGCCACGATATTTTCTGGGCGTGACGCTTCATCTCCGCCATTCACATCAAACTTGATCGTTTGATCTTCAGCCTCCCAGATCGCGTAAACAGTGATCTTGTCATCTGCTGTGGCAGTCAGATTTTTAAGCGCCTGTTCATCAGTAAATTCAACTTTACCATCCTTCTTGCTTGCCCAGCCAGTAAAGCTGTAGCCGGCTTTGGTAAATTTGTTTTTCGTTAACTTCTGCTCTGTATCATATTCAAACGCTTGATCAGCCATTGTTCCAGCTCCGCTGTTGCCATCGAAGACAATCTTGTAGCTGATTGGTGTCCACTCTGCTCGCAGATTCTTACCGCCAGCAGGCATCGCAAAGCTATCATCTGACTTCGCTGCCGCCTCATACCAGCCTTTGAAGGTATAACCTGTGCGAGTCGGTGCCTTCACTTTTGTCAAATCAACTGTTGAATCCGTTGGTGCCACGAGGTTTGCTGGTTTTGTTGCTTCATCCCCGCCATTGACGTCAAAGGTAATCGTTTGATCATCTGCTTTCCAGTTCGCAAACAACGTAATCTTGTCGCCATCTGTAGCCGTCAAGTTTTGAACGGCCTGTTCATCTGAATAAACGATTGGATCGCCCTTCTTCGTTGACCAGCCAGTGAAGCTATAACCCGCTTTGGTAAACTCATTTTTCCTTAAAGACTGATTTAGATCATAGTCGAATTTTTGAGCGGCCATCGTACCTGTTCCGCTATTTCCATCAAACTCGATAGAATACTCGATCGGTGTCCATTCTGCTCGTAAAGTTTTCCCACCTGCAGGCATTTTGAAAGTATTCGTCGCTTTGGTCGCGCCATCATACCAGCCAGCAAATTTATACCCTGTGCGAGTTGGTGAAACAACTGTAGAGATATCAACAGCCGAATCAGTTACTTGAACAATATCAAGCGGTTTTGTCGCAACGTCGCCGCCATTGACATCGAAGGTCACTGTTTGATCCAATGCTCGCCATGACGCATATACAGTTACTTCAGCATCATGAGTGTCACTTAGATTCATCACGTTTTGTTCGTCAACATAATCATAGCCTAGACTATTTTGAGCTTTCGACCAGCCATCAAAAGCATAGCCGTCTTTAGTAAAGGTATTCTTCGTTAGATTTTGTGCTGCATCGTAAACGAATGCTTGCTTCGCCATCGTGCCTTTTCCGGTATTGGCATGGAAATTCACTTTATAAGAGATGGCCTCCCATTCAGCCTTCAACGTCTTTCCGCCTACAGGCATAACAATCGAATTTCCTACCTTCGTTGCCCCATCATACCAGCCAGTAAACTTGTAGCCTTTTCGAGTTGGAGCTTTGACAGATGAAATATCTACCACTGCATCTGTACTCGAATTAATGTTTCCAGGCTTCGTAGCAGGATCACCGCCGTTGACATCAAACTGCAATACCTGTGCTGTCGCTGACCAAACAGCATAAAGCTTGATCGTATCGCCGTCTTTAGCCGTCAGATTATTTACGGATTCTTGATCGACATATGCCGATTTACCCGTACTGCTGGTTGCCCAGCCGACAAAGCTATAGCCTGATCGAGTAAAGGTATTCGCTGTTAGATTTTGCGCCGCATCATAGGTGAACTGCTGCGCTGTCATCGTACCTGTTCCTTTATTCGCGTCAAATTCGACTTTATATTTGTTCGCTTTCCATGCAGCCTTCAGAATCATACCGCCGGCAGGCATCTTGATCGTACCAGTGACTGCTGTCGCTCCATCATACCAGCCATCAAATGTGTAGCCTTTTCGAGTTGGAGCTGCCACTTTAGAAATATCGACATTGGTGTCTGTCTTTTCAATGATGTCATTTGGCTTGCTAGAGAGATCTCCGCCGTTCACATCAAATTGAATCGTTTGATCTTGCGCTTCCCAAATGGCAAACAGCTTCACGACACCATTGTTTGCGGTACTCAGATTACTTACAGAAGCTTCATCCGTGTATTCCGCTGAAACAGCATTCGCTGCCTTCGCCCAACCAGTAAATTTATAGCCAGGACGAGTAAATGTGTTTTTCTTCAGCTTAGCTGCGATATCATAAGTGAAGGCTTGATCGGTCATGCTGCCTGTACCGTTGTTCTTGTCAAATTGAACGGAATAAGCATTCGCTTCCCAAATGGCATAAACCGTCTTATCCGTAACAAAATCAATTTGTGTCCCATCGGTAAAGTCTGCGGTAACCGCCGTAGCAGTCGTTCCCCAACCTTTGAATTGATAACCAGTCCGCGTTGGATTTGTCACTGCTGATAAGCTTACTGTATCACCAAAGTTATAGGCTTTTACATCCGCATTTGCTGTCGAACCATCATTTTTCTTGTAGGTAACATTGACTGAAACAGCCTTCCAAATTGCCTTCAAGTTTAATTCGGTTGAAGCAGAAGTAAAGTCGATTTTATCCCCCGGTTGATACTCTTTGCTAGCATTTGCTTTATCCTGCCACTTAACAAAGGTGTAGCCTGTCATTGTAGGTTTCTTCGTAGATAATGTGATCGAGCCTTTTCCAGAAGTATCAAGCAGCACAGCCTGATCATCCGGCATATTTCCTGCCGCTGTTTCCCCTGGTGCCATGAAGCTCGGCAGATTCTCGTCATACGCTACTTTGGCAACCTCCGTACTAAAGGTGATTTCAGAACTTTTCGCATTCAATACCGTATTCAATCCAATTTCCTTCGCAGAGTATTGGAATTGATTGACAGCCTTTTGATTGTCCGCATCCGGTACTAAGAAATTCATAACAGTGTCTAACTTGTCATTTGGTGCCACAATGTGAGAACCAAAATCGATGTATATCGCTGTTACATCCTTTATATCTAACGGAGGAGTCGTACTGAAGCCATGGCTTGCTAACTTAGCAGCATTCCATGTTTGCAGATCAGTACTGTAATCTGGCAATGAGCTTATCGGCTGTGTTGTGTAATAAACCGTACCGGTTGAACTATCTAACCCTGTAAAATCAATATTTCCAGTTGAACCGCGACCATCTGATGAAGAAGGTAAAATATCATACAAACGAACGCTTGTAAAACTTGTATTCCCAATATTATTGATCGTCGCCTTCATTTGCGGTGTGCCTTTTTTATCGACAGCAAAATGCGTTGTTTCTGTCCAAGCATCACCACTTGCCGCACGACCAGCCGAATCACCGTTTAGTTTTGACGCGTAGACGATGGATAATTGTGTATGAGAACTACTAGTTCTTCCTGAGTATGAACCTAAGACGGTATTGTCATGACCCAAATTTTTCGCCATACCATCTGAAAAGTTATTGGTTGCTCGGTCCATTTGAAGAAACTTATCACTAGAAGCGGCAACAGCTGGGATCGGATAGTTTCCTACAGGTGTTCCGGATGCTACCTTGAAAGCCACAGGGATTTTAAAAGCTACTCCTGCTTCTACTTGAGGCCCATCACCTGTAACTTTGAAGCGATAATAATTATATGTTGCATCAGAGTTCAATAGCTCAACTTGAACAGCTCCTGGGTGATTCACACCATTTTTTTCATCATAAAAATCTTTGTTGTTTCCAGGATCTTGCATTTCTAAAACTTTCGGAATAGCTACAGAAATGATAGGGTTTTTCCAATCTGAAATAGCGTGTAAGGTATTGTACCCTTGAATTTCATAATTCACTGTATCCCCTGGTTGTCGACTATTTGCATCCCCGCTCGTAAAATTAGCATACGCATCTGTCGTATAATCTGGCGCATAAATCACTTCTGCGCTATTCATTTCAATTGAAGTCGAAGCAGGAGCTTGCCCATTCTCCTCATTGTCATAAGTCAAGTATCCACCCATTTGGACCTTCGATAACTTATCCGTCGGAATGGTCGAACCATCCGGCCACTTTCCATTATCCCAATTTTTGGCAGAATATCCAAAAGCAAAGCCATTTCCTGTTGGCCATGCCCCCACCGTTGTTCCATCAGTCCCCATCGGTGTGACGGTTACTTTACTAATGTATTCACCGGTAGCAAGAGCAGGTAACGTAAGGGAATGTACTCCACTCTTAGGTGTTGTTGTTTCTGTACGAGACGTTCCAGTGGAATTTGTTATTTCAAACTCCGCTTGATAATAACTTTTAGCTACTGTGTTATCAAGTGTTGTCCCATGTATAGTGATTCCATTGAAATTAATTTTTTCCGAGCCAGTACTCTTTTGATATAAGGTAAAGCTGGTTCCAGTAATATCTCTTTTCCCGGTATTCTTATACGTATTAGTATGCGGATAAGTACTAAAACCAATCACATAATTTGGTCTACTAGTAGACGCAGGTTTATCCAATATTACAACCGCTTTTCTGTCCCCTGATACTCCTGTATTATGAACTTTAAGACCATGTGTCAACTCCCAATCCGGTTGGGCCTTTTTTGTGTAGGTAACTGTATCTGTTACTGTTGTGGCTTTCGCATTGATTTTCTTGGTGATCATTCCAATGGTAATTGAAAAGGAATCATTTTCTGCAATTGAACTCGGCGGAGTAAATTGTGTATCCATTTGCTGCTTATTAACATTTACATTTCCAGCCAATTGCCATAAGTTAAAATCTGAACTCTGATCGGCTATATCTCGATAGTACCGAGTGTAGCCTGTCGGTATGCTTGAATCATCACTAGTTGTTTTTCCATCTGTTCCAAAATAATCTGTCATATTAGTTGAAAGAACTGATCCAGTCGGCACTTCGACAAAAGCACGATTCTTCGCGGTCCCATCTAACAGCCATTGTTTATTATGATTATTTTTCAATTCCATTCGATTTGTGATTGGCCCCGTCGTATAATCCGTTGTTTTAGGGTTAAATAAATTAAGGGTTGTTTCTATCCCATTTAGCGCATTGCTCTTTAATTGTACCTTGCTTGATTGTGATAATTGAGCAGCGGAAGAGTCATATGCTGTTGCCTGTAAATCTTGCCAAATTATTTGATCTGCAGGTATCTTAGCATCATAATCTGAGTTGAATTTAAAACGCAAGTTGACCGTTTCAACGGTCGTCTTCGTTTCCTTCAAATGAATGATCAGCTTTTGATTGGTCGTGTCATTTTCATAATGATCAACGACTGAATCAGCCGCAGGTGCAGCTGGTGTAACTAGAGAAAAAATTGGATCAGTCATTTCAAAATCTTTGAAGATTGGATTCGTCGTATCAGGTGTGAAGCCATACGGAATCTCGACTTTTACACCCTTGATTCCCGCAGTGCTGATTGATAACGGAACAGCTACTGCATATTCAGTCGGAGCTATGCCAGTAACCGGATTCGTATAAGTTCTAAATGTCGTATCAGCATTGATTCCGACAATCACCTCATTCGCTCTAGGCGCTTTCTTTGTCTTTGTCGCTTTTTTGTTCTCTTGTTTTTCTTCCTTGCTTGATTCAGTTGTTTCCTTTGTTGCTTCTTTTGATTCTTCAGTTTCTTCTTTGACTTCTTCCTTTTCTTCTACGTCAAAGGCCAGCTTTTCACTTTCGTAATCTGCAGCTTCATCGAAGACGGTCAATTCATAATGTCCAGCTTTTTCAGCGGTTAAGAAAAATGTTGTCGCTGCCGCTTCTTCTTCAGCGATATTTTTGATCGTTAGTTCACGTTTTTCTTCGTTCCATGCAAAATCTTCGCTAAGCTTGTTTTCTCCGTCAAGATGATCCTTTTCATCGAATACTAACCCTTCTGGCAATGAAAGAGCTGCTTGAGTCAAGTTTCCAAAAAGCTTCAACTCGATCTTGTCGCCTGCTTCGATCTTATCAGAGCCTTTTCGTTTAAGTGTCATGTTAGGAACAACTGCTTCTTCTTTTGTCTCTTCTTTTTCTTCTGTTTCCTGAGGTACGCTTGATTCTGTTGTTTCCTCTTCTGGATTTGCTTCCTGTGAAGAGACTGGTGCTGATTCCTGTTTTTCTGGTACTTTGATATCGCTTTGAACAGACTCGAGTGTCGCTCCAGTCTGTTCGGTTGGTGCCTCGATCGTGATTGACTCCGCAAAGACAATCCCCGTCGGCATCAACGTGCTAAACAATAAAATGGATGTTCCAACATATGCAATCGGCTTCTTTTTCATTAATATCCTCCCCTTTTAACTTCACCTAATATTCCCATTGATAAACCTTT
This sequence comes from Candidatus Enterococcus murrayae, assembly GCF_017315985.1. Taxonomy (GTDB): domain Bacteria; phylum Bacillota; class Bacilli; order Lactobacillales; family Enterococcaceae; genus Enterococcus_A; species Enterococcus_A murrayae. The sequence continues at coordinate 48,871 of NZ_JAFLVR010000072.1, forward strand.
TTTCCTCATTATTTCTCCTCGTTATTTAATTTATTTTAGGGTTATATAATTATGATAACAAATTAATAATAATTTTAATACGATTTTATCAATAAAAATTATGTTCATCAAACATATTTTCGTGTGTTTTGTGAAGTTTAAGTGTTTTTATGATAACTAATGATATTTATAATGATTATATGTAATGAAAAACTATCGAGAAAATCCCGTATCATACGGTTTCCTCGATAGTTTCGTCAAAAACGTGTTATTCTTGATTGGTTTTAAATCTTCTATTCAAGAAATAGAAGAGGGGCAGGACGATCAATACAGAAAAGAAAACGATCGTATGAACAATATAGTTTTCATAATCTCCAACGATCAATGTTCGCGAGTGGTAGGTCTCGACGAATTGTTCACGGGGCTGATTTAACCGTGTCGTCAATTCCTTGAGATCGATCTGAACGGTTGCGTCCTGCAACTGCTCTTGAATCCCAGAATGTTCGATAAGATAGGCTTCCAACTGATTCTTTTCCGCCAATGTCGTTGCTTGCTCTTGCGTTAGATAGATTTCCTGTAAATCATAATCCTGAGCGGACCCTTCTATTCCAAATGAAAAGGCAGTCGGCAATAACAATAGTAGAAAAAATCGTTTGCTTTTTTTCTGATGGATAATTTTGTTCAGCTCTTGTGTCTGTAAATAGACGAAAATAATGAGGACAATGACTAGAATCGTCGGACAGATTGTCAGTAACAGAATCATATACGTAAACATCGTCCGGTATTCAATATTCCATGCTCGCTCCTTTGAATCTCCGGTGAGGTTCTCATATTTTTGCAGCTGCACCTGCGAGTATTTTTTATTGGCATGGATCTCATCGCCGCTTTTATAGGCGTGGACTGTTTTTTGAACGTTCTTTTCAAAATTGTAAAAGGTAAGACGACTTTCTACATTATCTAATGTCTCTACTTTGAATTCATCGATCGCAAGTGTTCGGCCATCTCCTAAAGACCAAAAATGAATTTCCGCCATTTCAGCTAGTTCCTCTTTACTTAGAGCCTTCAGATTTGCCTTCTTATCATACTCAAACGCTCTGCCGTCTATTCCTACCTGCTTTTGTTCAACGATCTTTCCATGCTTGGAGGTGATCGTCACCTTCAGCGGTATCGTGGTTTGCCTTTGTTTGCTGCTAATGGTGACATTTGGAAAATATGTTCCTGAACAAAGAGCGTTCTCCGATTTCTCTTCCGCAAAAGAGCTGACAGGAAACCCCAGCAACAGCCAGAATAAAATAAATACAACTCCCCTATTTGTCTTCATCACATTTCTCCTCATTCGGAATCACTAGTCGTGTGACTACATAATTTTCCTCAATTAGATACTCGCAAGAGCCATGTAAGAACTTTGCCAAATCTTTGATCAAATAGATTCCGTTGCCGCTGCTGTATGAGTAATCCTTCGTGACTTTAGGCTTTAGAAACGGCGACTGATTACTTTCCAGAATCGTTTGGATATGGTGGTTCTGAGTGACATTCTTAAAGGTCAAGTGCACATCCTTATCAACCTGCTCAAGCAAGATTTCTAATTCCGAATTTTCTAAGGTGTAATGAACCATATTCGAGCTGATATTATGAAGCAATAATCGAACGGCGACCTTATTTTGCCAAATCATCGCCTGCTCCGGTCCATCAAAAAAGAAGCTTAACTTCTTGTGCTTCAATTCATTCATTTGATATAGCTGAGAGGTTCGCACCATATCGACCAAATCAAACTGCTCAATCCCCGCATCGAACTCATACATATTTTCTCGCAATTGATGCAAAATATCGTTAATCTCCAATAGTAATTGATTGTAGATTGCGATTTCATTTTTGAAGAACTCCCGCTGTTGCCGCTCCTTGGTTTCAATCAGCTTCATCTCACTTTCCAATAGCTGGTTATGCAGCGGTCCTTTTAAATCATGCACCATCGCTTTTGATAAGTTGATCGTATTTTCTAAATGTTCTCGTTCTAAAGCCAAGGCAATCTCAAGATGTGTATTTTTTCCATAGACGGAATGCAGCGTATGCTTTTGCTTCAAAAAGAAGTTATTTAAGCGTTCATTCAGCTGATCGTCTACTTCCGTGAGTGCTTGCTCATCCAGCTCGTTTCGTTCCGCGCGATCCAATGACGTGGATATTTGATACAGCGGGGTCAAGAGCTTGCGCTGCAGCCAGATAATGATTAGGACTAATGCAATATAGATCAGTAGTATCAGCACATTGAACTTCACAATAAAGTCCTGCAATACCTTAACGAAGGGCACTTGGTAAATGACATACCACAATGACCCTTTTTCTCCATTGATTCGAGTTTGCTCAAAGGACTCTAAAAACTTCGCATTATCATTTACCACGCCTTTGATTTTCGCATTATCAGCCAGTTCGATGGTTGAGTATAGGCGATTTCCCTCTTGATCGCGGATAATCACCTCAAGAGCCACATTCTCAACGATTTTATCCAAGTCGGCCTTCCAATGCTTTGTCTGCAACGCCTCCTGAATATCTTTTTGGACCTGTTCAATATAAGCATCCTCCGCATCACGATAAAGATTACGGAACACATAGACACTTTGCACGATGACGCACACAAAAATAACGTAAATAATAATCGAAACAAACAAAAGACGTTTGTTGAATAGATAGTTTCGCTTCATTCAATTTTTCTCCATTTTTCGTTATATCAATTATTTATTATACCTTAAATATATTGAATAAAATCACTTGATCTAAAATAATCCTTTATCTTTCATTTAAAATAGTTAATAACTTCGGTAAAATAAACAAAAAAACAAGTCTGGAACAATCAAATGTCTTTGATCGTTCCAGACTCTAAGAATATAACCGCACAGATCAACCTTTTTGGGAAACCAAATTCCCGACCGTCCTGCTTACTGGTGGCTGATTGATAAAACAGTAATCGCAAAAACTTTCTATATATAAAAGTGATGCTGTAGCGGACTTCCTCAAATTAATAAGCGCGCGCGATCCAAACAGTGTGTTTCGCAGGCTTTCCACTAACGATGTCGACTGTTTTTTCAACAGGCGGGTTAAATGGAATATTTCGTGTCGTGAAGCCAGTCTCTTCTTTGATCTTAGCTTCAGTTTCATCGCTGCCATCCCAACCAATCAAAACAAATCCTGGGATTTCGCCGGCTTCTTTAGACTTTTCAATGTGTGCTTTCAACTCATCTAAAGTATCAATATCAGTATGTTCATTCGCTTCATAGCGTTTTTGCGCACTTACGAATAAACGTTTTTGCATAACATCTAGTTGTTCCACGATGTAATCTTCGATACTGTCTAATGACACGGATTCCTTGTCATCAAGATCACGCATTTTGATTACGGCTTGATTGTTCTCTAAGTCGCGAGGCCCGAATTCTACTCGTAATGGCGCACCCTTTAATTCCCATTCGTTGAACTTATAGCCTGGTGTGTTGTCTGTTTCGTCGATACGAACACGCAAGCCTTTTTCAACTAACGAAGCTTTCAATTCATGCAAGCGATCAAGAATAGCTGGGTTCTTTTGCCAAGGTCCAACTGGAACCAAAATCACTTGTGTTGGTGCTACTTTTGGTGGTAAGACAAGTCCTTGTTCGTCCCCATGAACCATGATCAATGAGCCGATCAAACGAGTTGAGATTCCCCAAGAAGTCGTGTATACATGCTCATGTTCGTTATTACGGTTCAAGAATTTAATGTCGAAGGCTTCCGCAAAATTCTGACCAAGGTAATGAGACGTTCCTGCTTGGACGGCTTTCCCGTCACGCATCATTGCCTCTACAGAATAAGTATCCACCGCTCCGGCAAAACGTTCGGAAGGTGTTTTTTGTCCACGATATACTGGAATCGCCAATGTGTCTTCGATCAACGTAGCATACGCTTCTAGGATACCCATTGTCCGTTCACGAGCATTTTCTTCTGATTCATGAGCCGTATGACCTTCTTGCCATAAAAATTCTGACGTACGCAAGAATGGCATCGTCTTTTTCTCCCAACGGAAAACGTTCGCCCATTGGTTGATTTCATAAGGAAGATCACGGTAAGAATTGATCCAGTTAGAGAAAGCATCCCCGATCAATGTTTCAGAGGTTGGACGCAATGCATATGGCTCTTCTAATTCTTCATCGCCAACCTTTGTCAACCATGGCAATTCTGGTGCAAAACCTTCTACGTGCTCTTCTTCTTTTTCCAAGAAATGTTTAGGAATCAGCATTGGGAAGTAGACATTACGAATGTCTTGTGTTTTTAGGTATTTGTTAAAGTCCTCTTGAATATGTTCCCATAATTCCCAGCCATCTGGTTTAAAGATGATACAGCCACGAACAGGTGAATAATCCATTAAGTCAGCTTTTTGGATTGTCTGTAAATACCATTTTGAAAAATCTTCTTTTTGTAAGTTTGTCATTCATGCTTCCTCCTAAAAATAAAAATAAAAAAACCGTTCCATCCCTACAACTTGTAAGGACGAAACGGATAATTTCGCGGTACCACCTTGCTTGGTCAGACTATGCCGACCCAACTTTCAGCTCCAATAACGCTGGAGTCGCGTGCTGCTTTCACAGCAATCAACTTTGGTAGGTTCATAAATCTCAGAGGGCGTGTTGATCTTTCAGACGGTGAATCAACTCTCTGCTGCCGATAAAATTTATTACTAGTCCAAATGCTTAACACCATATTAAAGACTTCTCATCAAAAATGCAAGCCCCAATTTCAAATTTTTTTCTAATCTTCTGGAACATAGCGTTCTTCTAGACGGCTCATCCACCATCCTAAAGCCGCACCTAAAACACATAAAACCGCACAACCAAGGAATCCAAGGAAGCCGATTCCGCTATAATCTGTCGGTACAATCATGACCGTTGAAGCAAAAACAATCCCTAAAATAAAATGATACATCGGTGCATAATAACGGCTGAAAACCCAATCCATGACCTTCGATAAGCTCAAGACCGTCACTAATCCGCCGATCCCGATAGGAATGATGACACCCATATCGACTGTTTTGAAGCCATCGGCCATCGCCTTATACATGCCCATATACACTAAGAAGTTTGAAGGGCTGAGACCTGGCACGATCAACCCTAAACCAATCAAAGCGCCTGCGATCATCCAAGTGAAAAAGTTTTGGTCAACGGTACCGAACAAGCCAGAGCCCTTCCATAAGAACAAGAAGCCGACAACAAAACTAACAGCGATAATCACATAATCCTTTGTTCCTCGCCCTTTCTTTCCTGCTTCCTTCCACAAGGCCGGCACTGTTCCGATGATACAGCCGACAAAGAACCACAGCATGATCGTTTCAAACTCGCCCAGCAAGAAGCTGACCGCAAAAGAAAGTACGAACACTCCTGTTAAGCCGCCTAGACCGACTGGAATGAAAAATAAGACATTCTCTTTAAAATTCTTTGTAATGTGCGCCAAAAATGAAATAATCCGTTCATAAATACCAAATACTGCTGCCAGAGCTCCGCCGCTGACACCTGGTAGAATAAATCCCGAGCCGATGAACATTCCTTTGATGAAGCGTAAAAACCAGTCGCTTTTATTCGGCTGTGTTGCTTTTTCGTTTTCCATAAAAAAATAAGTCCTCCTAGTTCATTTAAAAGAGTTCATTCTTCACAATGGGAAAAATGAATCCATCTGTTGTTACATATACCATTTTGTTGCCCAAAATAAAATAGGTATTTCTTTTGTACCTTAGCAGTGTACCGATAAAAAGTAGGCGGCGCAAGACCATCTAGCGGCTAGATAGAGAAAACTTAAAGAAACTTTTGAGATTGCGACAAAAGTTTATTTTCTGTTAAAAGTTATTTTTTCTCCTCAATTATTTTACTTAGTTTGAATCGACCGCCTACCAAAGCAGCTGAAGTGATAAAATAAAAAACGGAGCTCACCATTTACTGCTGAGCTCCGAATCCTTTTAAATTTTACTATAAACCGAATCAAGATATTCTTGACGCTCTTCCTCCGTCAAATTTTTCACTGAGCCGATATGATACCAAGAAATATTGCGCATACCAATATCCTCTAATGTGGTCGTCAACTGATGTTTGTAGCTTCGGGTGCAGTGCTGCTCCAAGCTTTCTGTAGGCTGGTCAGAGGTGGTGAAGACTACGACCGAATCGACCGATAACAAAGGCTGAATGCCGTTGCCGCCATCAAAAAAAGCGAAATCATTTAGCAGTACTTTATCAAGAAAGCCCTTTAAACTTGCCGGTGAGCTGTACCACCAAATGGGAAAGATCAATACCAACTGTGTCGTTTCCCGCAGCAAGCTCATGTAATGCAACACCAATGGATCTAAAACGGAGCCACTTTGGTAAACGGCCAATTCCTCTTGCTTCATGACTGGATCAAAGCCGTCTTTATTTAGATCGATCACCTGATAGATTTTTTGATCTTGGTCCAGACCTGCGACCAATTTGTTCAGGACACCATGATTAAAACTGCCCTTCCACGGATGATCAATAATCAATGTTGTTGTCATTTTCGTCTCCTCTTTACCCTTTTTATCAAAAGTAGCACAAATTCATTACATTTTGATTTCAGTTACATGTCAAACAAGCTAAGAACATGATAAAGTTAAGTTATAACTTAGAAGAAATACCCTTTCTTTTTTTACAAAGACACCCGTTCAAGGAGCGGATTCTCTACCAGAGAAATAAAATTGATCCACTGATAAAGGAGCGATTGTTTGAAGTACATACCTAATCTATTGACCATTTTTCGCATCTTAGCTTCCCTGTTGATACTCGTCGTCTCTGATCGTTTCTTCTTTCCACTTTATTTCTTTGCAGGAGTGACAGATATCCTCGATGGCTGGATCGCTCGAAAAATGAATTGGATGAGCGCTTTTGGCACTTTTTTAGATAGTATCGCTGATTTGATTTTCTTCATCGTCGTCGTGCTAAAAATAATTTTAACGATCAAATTGCCGGCATTTCTATTGTGGGGCGCACTAGTCATCGTACTGATTCGCTGTCTCACTTATTTAATTGGCGCCCTTCGCTTCCATCAATTCGCCAGTCTGCATACCTATCTGAACAAATTGACTGGACTATTGCTCTTTTTATCTCCGATTCTTTTGCTCATCATTCCGGTCACTCCTTTTGGGATCATTCTTTTGATTTGCGGCTGCTTAGCCGCTATCGAAGAATTTTTGATCGTATGGACTACTAAAAAGCTGGATAAAAATGTGCCGACGATTTTTCATAAATATTAAACTGTCTCATTGCATGATACTTTTCTACTGGGTAAACTAGTCATAGGACTTACGCGCGTAATGACTACTAATTGGACTGTTAGGAGGTGGCCCTCATGGCAAATGAGGATCAAAAGGATTTCAATGCAATGCTGAATGAAGATAAAGGAATGCCGAAGATGCAGATTGTCACCGATGAGGCGACGATCAAACGCTATGGCGGAACAAAGATGTACTTCGCACCCCCATTGGATTATGATGCGCTTATGAAAAGGATCCCTTATGGCAAAATCATTACTACCAGTGCGATCAGAGACTTTCTAGCCAAACAAAACGGCGGTGACTTCACCGAGCCAATTACAGCAGGTGCTTTTATCTCGATCGCTGCTTGGGCAAGTGAACAGCGTGACACAGACCCCACACCTTATTGGCGAACATTAAAAGCAAAAGGAGAGCTCCAGCCGAAGTTTCCCGGCGGTGTGGAGGCGCAAATCGAAAAGCTTGAAGCTGAAGGGCATACGATCATTCGCCGTGGCAGAAAAAATTTCCGTTATTATGTTGAAAATTACGAAGAATCAATGTATGAGTTATAGCCGTTTTCTTTACGAAGACGGTTTTTTTATTGTATTTTTTTGCTCAATTTATTTGCACTTTTCTGGTAATTCAAGTCATGAAAGGCTTTTCCTTGATTCACTCTACAGTGCATATTTTTATTATATATTTTCCTACTGAGATTCGATAAAATGGTTGATAGGATAGGATTTTTGCGGGATATCCTTTTTATTTAAAGGCTTTAATGAGCTTCCAGAAAACATTCTATTTTTCAATTTCAAACAGGAGGAAAACGATGGAGATTAGTGAACATACGCTCGCAGATTATCTGCTTCAACGAACCACCCTTTTCAATAAAACTAGTCCCCTCATCGTGACGGCTCTTTCCAACGAAAAGGACAAATACGTTGATGGCTATTTGAATTATCTTTATATCCTCAAACAAGGCAATAAAAAATACATTACGAAGCATTCAAAAACGACCGTCTCCAGCGGTATCGCACTAGCTCCGATCGATCCAAAACGGAATTATTTGGAGTACATGACCTATCAGCTGCGAGCCGGTTTAGCTCCCCAGATGGTTCCTGAAACCTATTTTGCCGATCCCACAGCCCATCTTTTTGTTATGGAGGATCTCTCCTACTTAACGGTCTTGCGCTTTTCACTTTGCCGCGGTCAGCAATTTCCGCGTTTGGGAAAACAGGTCGGAGAATATCTTGCTCGGACACATTTAGCGACAGCAAAAATGAAACTATCCGCCGACTATTGGCATGCGTTAAAAAGCTATTTTCAAAATGGCGACATGCGAATCATTATCACAGATTTCATTTTGAAGCCGCCGCCAAGAAATGCTGAACCGAAAACAGCCTATGAAGAAGCACTGCTGGATATTCTAGATGCAATTTTAGAAGAGCCTGTCATAAAGCAAGAGTGGGACACCTTGATTGAACGTATTTCTACTAAGGACGAGTGCTTGATCCATGGCGATTTTCATTCTTCCAATATTTTTGTTTCGCAGAATTCTTTTAAAGTGATCGATATGGAATACACCATGACGGGACCCTTTTCCTACGATATCGGCTATTTCTTAGCCAACATCCTGTCTCAATATGCGGCCTTCAGTATCAAAGGCGATGCTTCCATGTGTGAGTTTCTATTACAGGTCATTAAGGATACCTATAAAACGTATTTTACTTATTTTTCAGACCATACAGCTGGGGCTCAGAAGGACTGCTTCTTAGAAATTTTACAAGATTCGCTGGGCTACTTGGCTATGGCTAATATCAATCGAATCGCCAATTTGGGAGAATTTCCAGATTTTGATTGCTTAGCTAGTCCTGAAGAGACGTTCTTGGCAAAAGGGCTTTCCATGATGCTGGCACAAGCATTGTTCAAAAAGCGCGGACAGCTCTCAACCACTGAAGCGGCTTGCCAATTGATCCAAACAACCCGAAATAATTTTTTACAGCAATTAATCCTATAAAAATGTAACCGCTCTTATTTAACTTAAAGAAATGAGGAACGAGTATGCTATTGGAACAAATCACTTCGGCCGGTATCGTAGGCTGCGGAGGCGCAGGTTTTCCTACTGCAGTCAAATACAATACCGAAGCAGAGTATTTTATTATCAACGCAGCAGAATGCGAACCGCTCCTGAAAACAGACCACTATGTCATGAATCATTATGCTCATGAGTGCGTTCAGGCCATCGCTGCGGTCGGTCAATTATTAAAAGCCAAGCACCTAGTGATCGCAACAAAAGGCCATTACACAAAGGAAATCGCGGCCTTGGAAAAAGCGATCCAAGAACAGGGAGCGCCAATCTCTATCTTCAAAATGAAGAACTTTTACCCAGCAGGTGACGAACAGGTCATGGTTTTTGAGGTTACGGGACGGACGGTTCCGCCGGGAGGGATTCCGATAGAAGTCGGTTGTGTCATCTCCAACATTTCCACCATGCTTAATATTTACCAAGCGCAACAAGGAATAAGCGTCACTCATAAACTATTGACCATCACAGGCGCAGTCAAAGAACCGAAAATCTTGGAAGTTCCGATCGGCACTTCTTTTGATGACTGTTTGGCTTTAGCCGGCGGCGCGACGATCGATGATTTCATGTTTATCAACGGCGGTCCAATGATGGGGAAAACGGGAACTAAGGAAGATTTTTCTCAACAGGTTGTTACGAAAACGACTTCTGGGATCATTATTATGGAAAAGCGGGACTTTATCTATGAATTGCTAGAAAAAGAGATCCCTCAAATGATCAACAAAGCCCGAACCTCCTGTATTCAATGCCGCTTATGTACCGAGCTATGTCCTCGTTATCAAATTGGGCATCCAATTCATCCGCACCGCGTGATGAGGCATCTGACAATCACGGATATACCTGACGATATTGATGATGACCCTATTTGGAAGGAAGCACTCCTATGTTGTGAATGCGGCATTTGTGAAGCGATCGCTTGTCCAATGGATCTGCTGCCGCGTCAGGTCAACATCTATGTGAAGCAGCGCTTAGCAGAAAAAGGGATTCGCTACCAGAAAGATGATAAGCCGCTCACTCCAACTTTGATGCGTGAGTATCAACAGGTTCCGCCAGTGAAAATTTTACTGAAGGATGGACTGAAGCAATACGCTGATTTAAAAGTGGAAGAACTTCATAAGCATGAAGCAAGCAGCGTCAACATTCCACTGAAAATGCATATTGGAGCACCTTGTGAGCCGGCGATTCAAGTTGGCGATCAAGTCAAGGTTGGCGATTTGATTGGAAGAAAGCCTGAGAAAGCGCTAGGGGCAGATATTCATGCCAGCATTGCCGGCACAGTAACTGCTGTGGCTGAAAGTATTACAATTGAAAGAAGGGGCAACTAATGAAAATAATGGATACGATCGGATTTTTAGAATTGAACAGTATCGCTAAGGGAATCGAAGTCGTGGACTACATGCTGAAAGCCGCAGACGCAACATTGATCATGGCACGAGCAAGCTGCCCTGGAAAATATTACATCATGATCTGCGGCCAGGTTGCGGCGATCGAACGTTCGATGGAAGTCGGAGCTGAGCTTGGCGGTCGTTATGTAGTAGGTCAGCTATTGATTCCGCGGATTCATCCTGCTGTGATTCAAGCGATCAATATGACCAAAGTTCCTGAAAACATTCAAGCGGTTGGTGTGCTGGAATATTATTCAGCGACAGGCTCGATCATTGCAGCAGACTTCGCTGTCAAATCAGCGGATGTTGAGCTTCTAGCTATTCAGCTCGGCACAGGCATCGCTGGAAAATCCTTCGTTACATTGACTGGTGATGTGGCCGCAGTAAAAGCAGCCGTCGAGTCAGGCGCAAACGGCGCCCAAGATCAGGCGATGCTCATTAACAAGATCGTCTTGTCTAATCCGCGCCCAGAGCTGATAGACAGTCTTCTCCAATAATAAAAAATACCATGGACTCAAATTGAATTGAACTCCATGGTATTTTTCTGCCCTAAATTCTCACCAAAGAGAGCTGGAAGCAAATGTCTCCAGCTCTATCTGTTTATTAATTAGATTAAGTCAAACGTATCTCTGACGATCATCAATTCTTCATTCGTCTCAACTACTAGTACCTCTACAGAAGATGCCGCCGAACTGATTCGTTTGCTGTTTTGCTGATTTTGGTTTTGATCGATCTGAATACCAAAGAAAGTTAAATCCTCACAAATCATCTGACGGATTTCTGAAGAATTTTCACCAATTCCCGCAGTAAAAATCAACGCATCAATCCCATCCAACTCCGCAGCATAAGCCCCGATCGTTTGTTTGACACGACCGGCAAACATGTCCAAAGCTAATTTCGCTCGTTCATTGCCCTTTTCAGCCTCGCTGATAATATCTCGCGTATCACTGCTGAATTCCGTCACGCCTTTAAACCCGGATTCAGCATTCATCAATTTATCCATATCGCTGGCAGAAAGATTTTTTTCATTTTGCAAAAACGGAACAATCGATGGATCTATATCGCCGCATCGCGTCCCCATCATCAAACCTGCCAATGGCGTGAAGCCCATTGATGTGATCACTGATTTACCATCTTTGATACCACAAATACTCGCCCCATTTCCCAAATGACAAGAAATGATTTTTAGCGACTCCAATGGTTTTTCGAGATAGCTGGCTGCTTCTGAAGCGACAAATTGATGGCTAGTCCCGTGAAACCCATAGCGCCGCACGCTATCTTCTTCATAAAAACGATAAGGCAATGGATAAACATAATTCTTCGCCTCCATCGTTTGGTGAAAAGAGGTATCAAAAACGGCAACTTGCGGACAGTCCGGCAATTCTTTTGCCAACGCTTCGATCCCTACGACGTTTACAGGATTATGCAAGGGCGCTAATTTGCTTAGATCCTTGATTTTCTTTAGAGCCTCTTGGTCAACCAGGCTGGATGTTTTAAAATCCTCCCCGCCATGAGCAACTCGGTGCCCTACGCCAGAAAGCTCATCTAAACTAGTTAAGACACTTCTTTCCAGCAAAAAGTGCAATAGAAAATTGATCGCTTCTTCATGCGTTTTCCCCTTAACCGATGTTTTGACTTTTGTCTCCTTCATCGAATAGAAAAAAAACATTTCATCTTCTAATCCAATCCGCTCAAATAATCCTTTTATTAACAGCTCTTCCTCTGGCATCTCGAATAATTGAAACTTCAACGAGGAACTGCCGGCATTGATGGACATGATTTTATTTGCCATATTCTTCCCCCTTGCTAATAGTGAAATTCGGCTTTTTGCCAGTAAGCAGCAGGCGAATTCACCGTAATAAGTTTATCCGATTCCTTTTACTAATAAAGTTGCAATGCAGGCACCAATGATTGGTCCAACGATTGGAATCCAAGCATAGCCCCAATTCGCATCACCCTTATTTGGAATTGGCATCAACGCATACATCAAACGCGGTCCAAAATCACGACAAGGATTGATTGCATAGCCTGTGGTTGATCCTAGAGATAGACCAATACCAATCAAGACAAATACAAGCATCAATGGCTGCAATCCTGGAGGAATATCAGCTGGCATTAATTGAATCGCTAATACAAAGAAACAAGTAGCAATGATTTCACTAACTAAGTTTAACGCTGTGTTTGGAATTGCTGGTCCAGTAGCAAAAATTCCAACGCTGTTTCCTTCTTCCACCGTTGTTTGTTGAAAGTGCGGCCAAAAATGGATCGCAGCAATCAATGCCCCAACAAATGCACCCGCTACTTGAGCGATAATAAATGGCGCTACTTGTCCCCACTCAAAGGAACCCGCTACGGCAAAACCAATAGTCACCGCTGGATTCAAGTGACCAGGCGAACCAAAATGACCACTGCTCAAAACTCCCAGCATAACCGCAACACCCCAGCCCATTGCAATATACAACCAGCTAGCGCCAACACCCTTTGCCAGGGTACCTTTCAAATTGACGGAACAACCGACACCTGAACCAAAAAGGATCAGGACAACCGTACCAAAAAATTCACCAAATACAGGACTATTCATCATGAGACCTCCTTATTCTTTTTAATGTATTTATTTTCCTTGCAGAAAAATAAGTCTGATTTTCATGCCGTATATCATTCCTCTAAACCGCTCATATTTCAGCTAGTTCATTTTTTATTTTCTCGCTTTTTTACTGAATTAATCTGTGAAAAGAGGAACTGACATCCTTATTCTTTTTAATGTATTTATTTTTCCTTGCATTGATCATTCTTATTTAATAATCTTGCGATAAATCTCTTTAATTTCTTCTTTCGTAAACTGAATTGGATTGGTCTTGAATGTTGTATCATTTAATGCATTGTTTGCGATGGCATCCTCAGCCAGTAATGCAGCATCTTCTTGAACACCAAAGCTATTCAATTTAATCGGTGCTTTGCACTCAATAGCCAGCTGCTGAACAGCTTGAGACAGATTCGAAACAGCCAAATGATCTGGCAGGCTTGGTGGGCAAATACCCAATTTACGTGAAATTCTCGCGTAATTCCTTCTTGTCTCTTTATTCTTGCTGTTCGCTTCTATCACATAAGGGAGCAGCATCGAATTGGCTAACCCATGGGGAACTTTAAAGTTTGCTCCTACCTGGTGGGCAATCGCATGACATACCCCCAGACCAGCAGCATCAAAGGCCAGACCAGCTAGTGTCGATGCCTCATGCATCTGAACCCGAGCCTCTATTTCCATGCCTTGATTCACACAAGTCGGCAAATACTGAAAGACCAATTCTGTCGCCTTTTCAGCCAAAGCATTTGTGTAATTTGTTCGATTGACTGAAGCCAATGATTCAATCGCATGAGTCAATACATCCAAACCGCTGAAAGCTGTAACCGATGGCGGGCTGGACATGACCAAGCTCGCATCTAAAATCGCTTCGTGAGGAATGATTGCCTCATGAAAAATCGGATACTTTATTTTGTTTTGTGTGTCTGTTATAACAGAGGCGCTTGTTACTTCCGATCCGGTCCCGCTAGTAGTTGGTATAGCAACAAAACGCTTCACCTTATTGCCAGTCGTTCGTTTGTAGAAAAACAGCATTGCTTTCGCTGTATCGATCGCAGATCCTCCGCCAACGGCGATGACCACTGTCGGCTGAACTCTCGTCATATTTTCGATTCCCTGTACGACAGTCTCGATCGGAGGATCTGGGATAATATCAGAAAAAATCTCAACACTGTTTGTCCGCTTCACATAACCTAAAATTCTTTTTAAGCTATCAGACTCAGCCAGATAAGGATCACATACAAAACAGAGGGTCTCCTTTTCAAACTGCTGCAGCCGTTCAAGACTGGCAAAGCCAGAATAAATTTCCGGCTTCATCGACCATTTTTTCAAATAGCTTTCCCTCCTTTCTCCCTAACCAAGAGTAAGTTTTATACTTGATGTATTTCACGCTATCATTTTTGCATTTACTGCCTGCTCAAATGAATAGCTGTCTCTTGCGAATTCTTAACGAATTGAAAACCCATCGGTCAGCACACAACGGCGCTTCCGAGCAAAATCTCGAGCTGAAGTTGTACACTCTCCCGTAGGTGTTGCGATCGTGAAAGTTGTTGGTCCTTCTCCACCAAAGCCTAATCCCGCGAAGGATGAGCCGTTTTTAACAAAAATCGATGTTTGGAATTTCTTCGCAGCCAGATTCATCCGTCCAACATTTTGGGAATGCATCGTTGCGGTATGATGACGGCGATTTTCAATCTGCAGCGCCGTTGTTAATCCTTCATCAAAATCCTTTACCGTAACAACCGGTAGAATCGGCATCAGCATCTCCTTCACAACGAAAGGATGGATCTTATCTGCGCGTAGAATAATGACACGCACATCAAAGTCTACCTTGATACCCGCTTCGGCTAAAATATAATTAGCGTCCTTCCCAATGAATTTCCGGCTCGGCGCGCCATTTTCCATGATCGTCATATCAACCATTTTCTGGATAACAGCTTCATCTTGAACCAGATAAGCACCCTGCTTTTCCATCTGAAGTATCAGATAATCCGCTACTTGCTCAACAACGACGACACTTTTTTCTGCTGTACACAAAATATTGTTGTCAAATGATGCACCGATCACGATATCCTTCGCTGCTTTTTCAATATTTGCTGTTTCATCAACAAGTGATGGCGGATTGCCTTCACCAGCCGCAATAACTTTTTTCCCGCTCTTCAATGCTTGGCGTACTACACCCGGTCCGCCTGTAATTGCCAACAACGGCACATCAGGATGAACCATCATTTCTTGGGCTGCTTCGATTGAAGGCTCAGCGATCGTAACAATCAAGTTTTGAATACCACACGCCTCATAAACAAACTCATTCAATTTGCTTACGACCCAGCGTGAGATTTTCTTCGCTCCTGGATGAACGCTGAAATAGATTGCATTACCCGCTGCCAGCATTCCGATTGCATTACAAATCACCGTCTCTGCTGGATTGGTGCTCGGTGTGACGGCTCCGATAACACCATAAGGCGACAACTCATAGAGAGTCATTCCATTGTCTCCAGTCAACGCTTCTGTACGCAAATCCTCCACACCTGGTGTTTTATCCAAAACTAGCTGGAGTTTTTGCAGCTTGTCTTCATAACGCCCCATTCCAGTTTCTTCTAACGTATCACAGGCTATCTTTTCAATATGCGGTCTCATCCCGCAACGAATCGCTTCAATCACTTTTCTTCTTGTTTCTAAGGTTTGATTTTCATAGCATTCTTGGGCAAATTTTGCCGCATGAATCGCTTCTTCAACAGTCTCAAAAACACCAAATTCCTTCGCCGGAGAGGTTGTTGTTTGAGCTTCTTGAAGAATTTTAACGATCAATTCCTTCATCTCTTCTTCACGCATGTCAAATCTCCTTCAACTTCTCTAAACCTTTTTGAGCGATCGCCATATCTTCTTCAACTGCACCGCCGCTGATACCTAACCCGCCTAAAACCTTACCTGATGACTCTTTGATTACAAAGCCGCCGCCAAAAGTAACGATTTGTCCGTCCGTTAAGGTCTCTAACTGATAAAGATCTCCTGCCGGCTGAACCAGCTCTTTTAATTCATGAGTGTGGGTCTTCATCGCAACAGCCGTGTATGCTTTTTTTTGCGCTAGAGCTTCACTGACTAGGAGTGCTCCGGCCATTCGATAAAAGCTCACAAGACTGCCAGTCTCATCAACAAGCGCCATTGAAACAGGAACAGCTATTTTTTCTGCTGCTTCTTCACAGGCTTGAAAGATCTCATGATGTCTGCCCAACTGACTCTCGTGTATCTGAGGACGGCTTCGTTCAAGATAACGCCGCAAAATCTCATCTACCAATTTTTTTTCATCTCCACGGTGGTCTTCCATTCGGGCAAAGATATAAAGACAATCAGATAGCCGATTAACAAATTTTCTTACATCCTCCCGTATCTCCGCAGAATCCGATAAATCTGTCAGCAGTCGTTCACCACGTCGGCAAATAGCGCGTGCCACATGGAGTTGTGCTGCCGAAAGGGTTTGACCCGGTAAAATAAAGCTATGCAGCTCAGGCAAGCGTTTGGTGTATTGATCGATCCATTCTTCCATCTGCTGAATGTCGCCAGCTGAAATCAATGTGCTCTTTGCTTCTAGCTTGAGGAGATCTTTTTCTGTTGCAATCTCTGCATTCAATCGGAATAATTTTTGCTGAACCCATTCCAAATGCTGGATTGTCTCAGGATCCTCTGCTAGCTTCTGAGCAACACTGACTTGCGCGCAGCATTCGTCAAATGTTCCGTAGGTATCGACTCGCAGATCTGATTTTTTTACTCTTGTTCCATCAAAAAGGCTTGTTGTTCCTTTGTCTCCCGTTTTTGTATAAATCGCCATATACTTTCCTCAGCTCCCTAAAAATCAAACGTGTCAATAATTCCAACGATTGCATAATCAACAGCATCTGAAGAAGTCGAAAACAGTTTTCTGGCAGAAGAACCGCTGGTCAACAAGACGTAATCTCCAATACCAGCCCCTACTGTATCCGCCGCCACTTGCTGGAAGCGGATTTCCTGCTGCTCGGAGTTAATCGGTTGGATGATCATTAATTTTTTTCCCACCAATGATTCATCTTTTTGGGTCGAGACTACACTCCCAACTACTTTTGCCATCAGCATAGGGTTGAACTCCTTTCTCTAATTAAGGATGATTTTTCTTTTGAAAAATCTCTGCTTTTCGTGCCGTATACCATTCTACTAACTTAATTTTCACGTTATTCTAGCTTCCCTTGAAATTAGTTCTTCTTCATTAGATTCCTGCGAAAAGTAGAACTGGCATCCTTTTCTACCACAATAACTTTCTTTTCCTGTAATCGATCCTTGGCCAAATCTGTCACTAATTGATTAGCAGCCAACAGCAAAATGTCGTTTTGTGTCAGCATAGCGATTTTTTGATAGGTGATCACTTTGTTAGGAAATAGAAAATATTGTTTTCCTTGGTTGTTCAGCAATTTCACACTGCACTCGTTGAATAATTCATTTGGAATCAAATCCGTGTTTGAAAAAGCCAGTTCGAAGGTCAGGGAACAATCATAGTCATAGCTTTGATACAGCCATTTCACTAGAGGATCCTGATCGTCCTTCTTGATGAACCGCTCTAAAAATAGGATATCTACTTCGGTCAAATGAATATGCTTATTGTATAAAAAGCCGCTAATTCCTTGATTAATCTGGGAAGGCGTACGACAAGAAAGAAATAAGGTATTTTGTTCTCGCTGATTGATGATTGAAATAATACGCTCAACTAACTCGTCCATATTCTTACTCCCAATTCTTATTGCAGACATCGTTGCTCTTTCAATTGGAACGCTGTTTTACATTCACTACCTTAATCGATGATTGGAATGGAAGACATCGCGATTCCAATTGGTGTAACAAATTGAGGATATTTTGGTTTATAAACCTTTTGGTCCAAATAATTGGAAAACTCTTTTTCAAATTCAGACAGATAAGAAGCTCCGCCAACGACATAGATTGGATCTGTTGGATGCTTTTTCAACACATTGGCAGTAATATCCGCCATTCGTTGAATCACCGGACGACAAATAATAAAATTTTCTCGATCACGTGCTGGATCACGTTTGATCTGCTCAGCCTCTTCGATGGAGATTTTATTATTTCCGGCGATCACTAGTGTCATATGGGTCCCGCCGGTAGGCTCATCTTCTACAATAATCGGCTGACCATTCTCAAAGATGCTGATACCCGTCGTTCCACCACCAACATCCACGACCGCTCCTTCATCTACACCTAAAACTAAAGCGGCTGCGGTTGGTTCGTCGACTAATTGATCCGCCAGCATGTTCGTACTCTCGATGACATTCGCCACCACTCGTTTATTATTGCCGACGGTTCCCGGAGGAATTGCACCTGAGGCCGCCTTCAAAGGAAAACCCAGCGTTTCCTCCGCTTGAGCACGCAGTCGATTAACGATTTGAACGGATTTTTGATAATCAACGACCAGTCCATCGCGAATGACATCCGCATACTCAAAGGCACCAAAAATCGGCCGATCCTTTCCATCTAAAACAACCAGTACAATAGAGGAAGTACCTAAATCGATTCCAACTTTATAGCCATCTTCAGGATCGAACTCCTCAGCTTGTTTTGTATTCACAAGTTCATGAAAAGATGTTAATAATTGATTGGCTTTTTCGATTGATTCCATACTTCCTCCTTTGGATTATTCTTTAATAATCCGTCCTCGTGTATTTGGCTGTATATCTGCAGCGTTTGCTTC
Organism: Candidatus Enterococcus murrayae; assembly: GCF_017315985.1. Classification (GTDB taxonomy): domain Bacteria; phylum Bacillota; class Bacilli; order Lactobacillales; family Enterococcaceae; genus Enterococcus_A; species Enterococcus_A murrayae. Next base: position 67,888 of record NZ_JAFLVR010000072.1, read on the forward strand.
ATCTGTATCTACATGCATTTCTAAAACAAAATTCTTTCCGGGACGCAACTCAACATCGTTAAATAGGACTCTACGCGCTCCTTCAAAAATTTCTACTGAAACAACTTGACCCTCTTTTAAGTTTAAACGTTCCATATCCTGATAATTTAAATGGATGTGGCGCTTTGCCACAATCGCCGCTGGAATCGTCAACTCAGCTGCTTCACTGCGAATCGTGATTTCAACAGCATCCTCTAAGTTACCAGATAAACGAATCGGTGCTTGAATTCCCAGAGTTCGTGCATCGGTTTTTGAAATCTCTACCTGTGAACGTTTCCGTAAGGGGCCTAAAATACGAGCCTTTTTGATCTCTCCTTTAGGTCCTATCAGAGTCACCGTCTGCTTCGAAGCGAATTCTCCCGGCTGTTTTAATGGTTTCAAAGGTTCGATTGATTCATTTGGAAATAGAATGTCAAAATGTTCTTCCGTTAAATGTATGTGTCGGTTAGAGATGCCAATTGGAAATGTTTCTGCTTGCATCTCCAATAACACTTCACGAACAATTTTTCTAATTTCCTCAATGCTAAAATTATTCATTGCCTACTTTAGGTACTAAAACGTCATCAACATCGTGATGCGGTCTTGGGATTACGTGAACGGAAACCACTTCTCCCACTTTTTCAGCAGCCGCACTTCCAGCATCCACTGCTGCTTTTACTGCACCAACATCGCCGCGAACCATAACGGTAACTAAGCCTGAACCAATTTTTTCAGTTCCAACTAGTGTGACATTTGCCGCCTTAACCATGGCATCGGCTGCTTCAACCGCTCCAACTAGTCCCTTTGTTTCAATCATTCCTAATGCATCATTCATGTCTATTCCTCCTATTTCATGTCAAAGAAATTTTTTACCACAGAAATCAATCCTGTCTTCAAGTCGTGTATTCTCTTCCATCTATTTTTTCTTTTTGGAATCTGAAGATTTTTTTGACCCTTTAGGTGGATTTTTTTTCTTCTTTGGTTCCTCTTTAATGGGTTTTTCTTTGATTTCCTCTTCTTTACTGCTTTCTTCCTTGAGTGGTTCATCAATCACGGGTGGTTCATTCGGCTGCGGTACCTCTTCAATTTTCTCAGTTGGCAATTCCGCAGGTTCATTCTCCACTGGTGCTTTCTCCAAGCTTTCAACAGGTAAATCAGAGGTCTTTTTTTCTTTTGTAAAGAAATATTTTTCTAAATTATTGGCTGGGCGAGGAATCACCAGTGCTGATAGATACACATTGTTTGCGACAGCTTTTGCTTTACCAGCGTCTACAGCAGCCTTCACTGCTCCGACATCGCCAGCAACCTTCACTGTCATCCAGCCGAAGCCCTTTGCTTTTTCGACGCCTAAGAGCTCGACATTCGCTACCTTGACCATCGTATCTGATACTTCGATTGCACTAGCCAATCCTGTTACTTCGACTAAGCCAATTGCTTGTTTCATATTTTCACCTCCATAGGATCAATTGATTTGAATGGCACACCCTTTACTAAACGTGCCGCATTCCCGCCAAAGCTTTTCAAAATCAACGGCGGACAAGTTACAACTCGTTGAATCGATTGATAAGGAGTTTCTGGTGCCAAATTTTTATAATGAAGGGCGGCTTCATTATTAACATACCCGATTCCAACATTTAATGAAGACGTGTTGGCCGCTGCATACGCAGCCTCTGTCGCAGTTGGAAAATCTTTTTGCTCAATCACAAAAGGAATCTTCTCTTCCTCCAAGCCATAAAGGATGTATTGAATATCATCCGTCGAAGCCGTTTTAGAGAGATAGATCAATACTATTGGTCGCACATTTAAATCAAGCTCCATCGAATCCCTCCCTCAAATAGGAAAGGATCAACCCAGTTGCAACAGCATTCCGCGGTCCTTCGATTTGTCGAATATTTCCGCGGCCTGCTACTAGCCCATAATGAGACAGGGCGTTGGTTACGATCTGCGGGATTTCAAAATCCAAAGCTGATCCTCCAACAATTACCACAAATGGAATATCGCGAATACTTCCAGTAGGACTGACCCTGCGCAGCGCCCGCAACGCATTGGTTACAAAAACACGTTCCTTCGCGGTTTGTCGGATCAATCGAATCTTTTCGATTGAATCATCACCTGGTATTGGTACAAACCCATCAGGCGTTACGACAACTACTTTTGCAAACAATACCGGATCTAGCGGATCATCAAAGAATTGAACCGAGCCGTCTTCGTGACGGATATAGAAAATATTTTCCACTTTTGCTAGAGGATATTTTTTGATATCTTCAGCCAAATAAACATCTTCCAAGCCTAATTCTGATTGGATCAGCATTGTCACCATGTCACCGGCACCAGCCAGATGTGTCGCCACGATCGTCTCATCTTTTTTAATGATGGAGGCATCGGTTGAACCAGCGCCTAAATCTAAAATTGCCAATGGAGCTGAAGTTCCTGGTGTAGTCAGAGCTCCTAAGATAGCTGCCTCCGCCTCCGCACCGCCAATTTCAACTTTGATTCCTAGATCTTGCTGAATTTCATCTGCAATTTTTGACATCTGCAAATGATCGGATTTAACCATAGAGGCGATTCCGACTGCTTGTTCCATCGAAAACTCTCCGGCTAATCCACCCTTGACACTGATCGGTACAAAGGTATCGACCGCTAATAAATCCTGGATAAAGATTTGGTTGACTGGGCGATCAGTTAGTTCCGCCATCGTTAAACGAACCTTCTCTAACATACCGCCAACGTTCGTTCCAGATTCTCCGGTTACATTGTCAATCACGTCGAAGGCCGAAACAGCCTCCATGATTTTTTCAGCACCCGCTGAAATCCCAACCGTACTACGACGATTTCCGCCAGTGATCTCGATTTTTCCGGCAGGGATCGTTCGTGCTTTGACATCGCCCTTTGGCGTCTTTATGACTACAGCAGAACGATTTCCGATTAAGGCACGTGCAACAGGAACAATGTTCTTAGTTGCCTCAGAATCAAGATCAAAAACCGTTGCGATCCCATAAGGATTTGACAATTGTGAAACGCCGCGGCCTGTCTCAGCAACTTCGACTGCAGCCAGCATATTGACAGGAACCTTATCAATATAAGAAACTTCATCAACGATTGGAATTTTTTTTATTAAACGATTGTTTACCAAAACCCCATCATCGGATTGCATGATTGCCGCTGTAATGAGATAACCATTTGCAACAAAATGATTGATTCGACGAGCGACATCATCGAAATCAAACGTCTTCTCGATAATCAAAATATACGGGGTATCCTTCTTGCCCAGCTTTTCGATCTCAGCAAAACGAAGGGTCGTTCCGACTCCCAGTCCTAAACCGCCGGGTGTTTTAGGATTGTGACCGATCATCGTTGATTCGGTGATGATCGTCTCGGTGATCGTTTCCATTGCGACATCGCCAATTACAGGAGTTGCTTCATTGATGCGTATCAAATCGATTTCTTCGACTTTTAATCTATTTTTTTGACAGGCCTCGTTGATCGCCTTATAGATACCAAATAGATTTTTCTTCGTTCCCTTTACTCCAGTCGTTTCCGCAATTGCTGATTCTAGGAATCGGACATGTTGATGGTCATCAATTTCAACCAAAGCAACTTCAGTTGAGGAATTTCCAATATCAATCCCAATTACACGTTTCATCATTCATTGCTCCTCTTCCTGAATTTCCGAACTAGAAATTAGTTATCACCTTTAAGTTTTTTCCGTTTTTCATAATGCGCAGCCGCTTCACGAACATAAGCCGCACTGATTTTCGCATCATATTTTGTTTCTAACTCGCTCGCGATATCTAACAGCTCTTGTTTACTTGAACGGTAAGGTCGCAAAGCATTATACATTTCCAACACGCGTGTATCAGGAACAGCCGTTAACTCAGATGCACGGTCGAAGTTGTTAGCGATCGTTTTTCTACCTGCACTCGTTGCAATTTCTCCTTGTGCTTTCAAAATGCGCGGAGTGATTTTCAAATCGTCAGGTGTTAATGATCCATTCAATACATTTTCTAAAGTGATATCGTCTAAGGTCTTGCCTGTTTTCGTTTTGATCCAATCAGGATGATTCTTTGCGATCGGATAATCCGCAACAGTTGCTGCTCCAGAACTTACTGGATTTTCTGATGCTGCGGGACTTGCACCATTATTCATATCTTTTAAGATTCCTCGAACCAAACTCTCGATAGATTGCTCATTCATTCTAGTCACCTCACTATAAAGTTACAGAAATTTCTTCTGCTGGTTTTCCGATTACTACGTGTTTTGTTTCCTTAATATGGAGCAAAGCTGACAAAGCTTGATATTTCGGCCGCGCCATTTGATCGTTCATCATTGGTACTGGATTTGGTGACTCGCCTTTGGCATATTTTGCAGCATTTTTCCCAATAGACCGATATGTTTCTAAGGTAATCAGCGGTGCTTGCGGGAAGAGCTCTAGATTGGATAAAGGCTGCAAATCTTTTTGGTGAATGATTGCCGTGCCTTTTGATTGAATCGACACACAAACACCTGAGCCTGATAATTTATCTCCCTCAACCGCTGCGAAGGCAACGTCAGAAGTACGATAAACTTTAACCACTCGAGCCTTTAATCCTTCTTCTTCAATGCCTGCGATCACTTGTTTTAAAATATCTTTGTGGGGAACACCAAGAATATTCGTTGTTTGTGATTCTGCATATGCCGGTGCTACAGCAATAACTACTTCATCCTGAGAATTTCCTGGTTGAGCAACCCCAACAGATTTAAACCAATCGGATGATGCTGCAGGTTCTGCCTTTGGTTGTTCAAACGCAACAGGTTGATCTCCAGTATTCGCTTCCATTTCTGTTAGAACTTCTTTAATAATGGAGCGTAAAAGATTTTCATTCAGTTCTGTCATTTTTACTCCTCCTTAAATATCTTTCGGATTGATTGCTTTAGGGATCGCTTTTACTTTTTCCCATTCTGAACCGTCAAGTCGGTAACCTGTTCCTGGTCCAGCATAATCATTCTTGTCGTTGACAGCAGAGATAACATTCCAATCCGCATCAAATATTGAAGAAGTTTGTAAGAAATCTCCAGCTACACGTTGTTTCAAAAGATTGAGCAAGCTTGCTGCCACATCTTCAAATCCGCTTTCTGACAATCCTTTTACAAGATCCAGCCCAGTCTTACCTTGAGTGAGCAATTCTTGTGCTGCTTTAATATCTTGAACCATGTCACGTTCCGGCATGTCTTGTGATCCGCGAGCATAAGTTGCTGCTTCAACCTCTTCATCTGTAATCGTTGGCAGGCCTAATTTTTCAAATAGACCTTGTAAAGCTTTCGCTGCTTTATTACGAACCGCAATTACATCTTCTTCGCTGACTGGTCGTAAACCGCCGTCTACTCTTAAGTCACGTTGGATGATATTGTAATCATCGAAATCATCCGCATCAAAGTTGGAACCGGCAAACATATTGTCATAGTTTGGTGTTGCCGAGTAACCTGATGAAATGAAGTCTGTTCCCGGTAAGAATTGCATTAATAAGCGTGCAGTTCTGCGGATATCAGAATGTGAGAAGGTTTGGTCATTTCCTGAAGCAACTTCCAAGTCAAGCAGCATAGCAATCAGGTTTTCAGCTAGAATAGCGCGAATTCCTGATGGTACTGCCCCTGGAACTCCGATACAGCTGATCGAACCATTCTGCAAGCCTTGAACGCCGGCAGCTTTTGTTAAATAGATACAACGAGTTTCCAGATAAAGCATTGACTTGCCTTCTGCGTAACCCATTTGTACCTCTGATCCAGTTCCAGAAGTAAAGCGCATTTTCAATCCGCGGGAAGCATAACAAGATGCTAAGAACCCTTTAGACCAAGGAGTGTCATCCCCATCGGTAAACACTTGCTCAGTCCCATACACAGAGATTGTTTCTGCATAAGCTGTAAATCCGCGCATACCCAAATCAAGCTCTGTCGCTTCTTCTAACGAACATTGTGTCAAGACACCTGGACGGCCAGTTTGCGAGCCGACCATGATCGCAACCGCGTTAAACGGCGCGTAGCGTGCTACAGCTACTGTTGTTTCTTGTTCGTCAAATCCGCGCAAAGCACCTTCAGCCGCATCGGCAGCGATTTGTACCGGATTATCTCGAACATTCGTCACGTGAGATTGGGTTGTCGGACGACGACGAGCACGCATTTTTTGTACAGCCATCATCATTTCAACTACGTTCATATAGCCGACTACTTCATTCAATTTCCCTGGTGTAGCAGCAGTCGTTAACTGTACGATTTCTTCTCGAGAAATATTTGGATCAACGATTTTATTCGCTAATTCTTTAGAAGGAATTGCCATTACTTCTTCTGTGCGAGTCAAATCAATTCCGTATTGAGCAATATATGAATCAATCAAATCAAAATCGGCTTTGTCTTTTCCATCAAGCTCAACTACTTCACCATTGAGAATCTTGATACTTGGCTTAGGGTCATTAGGACTTTGCATCGCAATTAATCCTTCTTCTACCCATTCATCCACGAAACCATCTTGATTGACCGGTCTTTTTTCTAGTTCTTCAAATCGTTTTGATTTCATCTATTTTTCACTCCCACTCTTAAATGTATGATGGTTGATCATTTTTAGGCGTGCTTCCCATGGTTCCCAGTAATTGACAACCAATGTCGCGAGCCGAGATGATCGCCTGACGAACAGCACCTGAATCTCCTGTAATTGTCATCGTTACCTCATTTGAGAAACTTTGCCCATTTTGCGGTGTTGCGTAAGAAACTACGTCAACATTCGCTGATTTCAATGCCGTATCAGCCATTACAACTCCAATTGCGGCAGGAGCACCAACTAAAATCCCAAACGCTTTTCCAACTGGGGCGCCAAAAACCTTATTGCACGCATAACTTGCACGAGCTGTATATTGACATTCAATATGTCCAGCTTCGTTGCCGTATACGTCTCCGAAGGTACGTGTATCTACTTCTTTCAAAGTAACTTCTACCGCACGCTTCACATCAGATACATCGTCGCCGCCAAAGATTACGATCGAACCATGACCAGCTCCGCCTTTTGTATCACGAGGCATTTCAATCAAGATAACTTCAGTATTTGTTGCCTTTACAGCTTCATCAGCAGCCATAATATGAGGTCCGGCACCAGTACGAGCGCCTACAATTCCGATTGAACGATATTTTTTCTCTAATTTCATTGTTTCTAATAAAGATGAGTCTACGTTGGCAATTACTAAACCAATTGTGTCTCCAAATTCTGTAGCACCTACAAATTCTGTCAATGCACATTGCTTTTCAATCATTTTTCGATCTCCTCCGTTTGTGGTTTTCATCTCATTTCCTGTTTCCATTTTTGCGAGCACGCGCTTCATGATCTCTTCGATCTTTTGATCTGTGTTTGCCATCAGCTATCCCACCCTTTCTATTCTGACTTAGGGAGCAAGCCTTCAACTTCAGTATGTGGACGTGGAATAACATAATTAGAAACAACTTCTCCTACTGCGTCGGCTGCAGAAACTCCTGCATCAACTGCTGCTTTTACTGCACCTACATCTCCTCGTACCATAACAGTGACTAATCCAGAACCAATTTTCTCCGTTCCAATTAAGGAAACATTCGCAGCTTTTACCATTGCGTCGGCTGCTTCAATGGCACCAATCAACCCCCTAGTTTCAATCATTCCTAACGCTTCCTGTTGCATAAAACATTCCTCCTAATTTTTTGATAGCACTTACATTTATTATGATAAACAAAAAAGATAGAACAAATTTGTCCTATCTTTTAATCCGATTATTTGGAATATTAAAATTTTGTCGCTGCAATGTGTCAAGACAACGTCAAATAAGCCTTAATCAACTATCGATTAAAGTTACAAAATAGCAAAATTTTGTCTTCTGCTAGTCAAAATAATGTTATTGGTATGAACTAGATTTAAAATGAATTTAGGTTCTGGTAGAATGATAGATGACTAGGAGGCGCTTACATGGAAAATATCAGTACACTGAATTCGCAAAGTTCCTTGCAACTTTCCAAAACAATCCAAGATTTTGCTCTCGCTGCAGATTTTGGCTCGGTCATTGTTGACATACATGGAAAGGAAACTTCCGACCTGTATAACTTCTCCCCTTTTTGTCAGATAATGCGTTCTAAGCCAGAGTTCAAATCTCTTTGCCAAAAATGTGATGCCTTTGGAGGCTTGGAGGCCTCAAAAAATGGTAACCCTTGTATTTATCGTTGCCATGCCGGACTTACAGATATTTCATTACCTATTATTCGCAATAATCAATTAATCGGCTTTGCATTATTTGGCCAAGTAGAGATGACTGATGACGCTGAGAACCCATTTACCCGTATCCATCCGATCGTTACTCACTGGGAATCTTCCCCAGAATTACGTCAAGCGAGAAAGAAAGTCAAGACTGTCAATACGACTCAAATTGAATCCGCGGCTGCCTTATTAAAAACAATTGGCGATTACCACTTTAATGATAATGATCCACGAGAGCAGATTAAATTTAACTTTCACTCGAATAAAAAAGAAACAAAAGACCCTATAAACTCAAAAAATGATGAAATTCGTAAAGCTATTTCTTATATCGATACCAATCTAACCACCAATTTAACCCTTGAGGATGTTGCTAACCATGTTTACCTGAGCCAATTCTATTTCAGCCGTTTATTCAAAAAAGAAATCGGTGTCAGCTTTATTACCTATTTGAATCAACAAAGAATTGAACAGGCAAAAGTTCTTTTAACTCAGTCGAGCCTTAGTATCAAGTCTATTTCACAAAATATCGGCTATTCGCAAACCAGCTATTTCTGCAAAATATTTAAGGAACTTGTTGGCATGACTCCCGTCAATTATCGGAAAATAAAATAGCCTCTATACTAAACAGTCGAATTTCGGCTGTTTTTTTTACAACAGCTAGCTTATTTTCGTATGCATCCGATTTACCATCATCAATGATTTCTTTTTTCGCTATATGACTAATAAACAGTGGAACTCGCAAAAAAAAGTGAGGTGTCTGGAAGACACCTCACCAAATAAACGTCACTTGGACTATTCATGGTGAAATAATTCTCCCAATACAATTATCTCGGCAAAAGTAGAGGTATCCTGACTTCGCTTCATCCTCCATCTCGCCTTCCCGAAAGTGGCCTATTGAGATTTTGTCCGCGCATACAGTAGAAAGGGTCTGCCAAGGATTCGCACCTTGTTCCCTGCTCCAAATGCTCTTATTCAATTATTCACGAGTACATGATAACTCAGAATAGATATGTTGTCAAAACTCATTTGTTAATAAGAATTCTTTCAAATCTGTAATGCCTGATTTATTTATGGAAGATAATGAAAATATTTTTTTAGCACCAGCTAATCGTAATCTTTTTTGCGCCAGCTCAAACTCAGCTGGACTATGCTCCAAATCAGTCTTCGTAATGATCCCGATCATCGGTTTCGTAAAGCGCGAAGAAAAACAAGGAGGAAAATAATTCTGTTTACTCGCAATGCTTTGAACGAGAGCAATACAATCAGCTTCAACTGCCGAGCTTACTAAAGCATTGTAGTAAAAACGATTTTCCATGAATTCCCCCGGTGTATCAATCACATTATCGGTAAAATAAACCTGCTGTGTTTTATGATATTTGATTTCCCAATCATTAAGAATCTGCATCAAGGTTGTTTTTCCAGAACCCGTCTCTCCAATAAAAATGACACGCTTCATATTTATGTCCTGGTGATTTCTGCAACATCAAAATCTAAAATCGTTGCCAGTGAATTTGTTACTTGCTTCAATGCGAATTCTACAGAGGATACTTCCCCGATGATCACCACTGCTCCACTAAAACGATCCATAAAACCAATCGAAACATTCCCTGATTTTTTGGCAATATCCGCGCCAATTATTGATGCTTCACTTGGCGTAATCGTTAAGATTCCGATCGCATTACCGGTATGTTCAAGTCCAAGCTTTTCAAAAACCTCCTGATTGGCATGAGGGATCAAATGAGCAAGTGTGACCTGTTTCCCCGGAACATATTCTTGAATGGAACGCTCAATATTTCTTTTTTCACTCATAACAGTCACTCTCACTTTCATAAAAAGTTTAGCATAAAAAAATAGCATAGTTTTGTTCTGATACAACAAAATTATGCTTTCAGATTTTTTGATAAAAAAAGCCTCTGCCGCTTTTGGGCAAAGGCTTTATTGCTTATTTACTTAGACGTTCAACGTCGCGAGCAATCATTACTTCTTCGTCGGTTGGGATAACATAAACTTTCACACGAGAATTTTCAGTTGAAAGTTCTGCTTCTTTGCCGTGGATGCTCTTGTTGATTCCTTCATCAATCTCAATACCGAACCAAGTCATATTTTCTAAAACCATGCGACGAACAGGATCCGCATTTTCTCCAACACCAGCAGTAAATACGATTGCATCTACACCATTCATCACTGAAATGTATTGAGCGATATATTTACGAATACGGTCACAATAGATATCCAACGCTAATATCGCATCTTCGTTGCCTTCTTCAGCACCAGTTTCGATATCACGCATATCGCTTGAGATGCCTGTTAGACCCAATACGCCCGATTTTTTATTCAAGACATCGATCATTTCGTTGATATCTTTAATTCCTGCTTTTTCCATCAAATATGGAAGTAATGAAGCATCGATATCCCCTGCACGTGTCCCCATCGTCAAACCAGCTAATGGTGTGAAGCCCATTGATGTATCCACTGATTTGCCACCTTCAACAGCAGTCACAGACCCGCCGTTTCCGATATGAGCTGTAATGATTTTTGTTTCCTCGATTGGTTTGCCTAGCAACTTAGCAGCGCGCTCTGAGACATAGCGATGACTCGTTCCGTGGAAACCATATTTACGAGCAGAATAGTTATCATAATATTCTTTAGGAATACTGTATAAGAAATTAGTCGCAGGCATTGTTGCATGGAAAGAAGTATCAAAAACAGCCACACTCGTTACATTTGGTAAAATATGGCGGAAAGCTTTGATTCCCATTGCATTAGCCGGATTGTGTAATGGCGCAAACTCGCTTAGCTCTTCAATTTTTGCTAAGACATCGTCATCGATCAAAACAGAATCCTTAAAGTATTCCCCACCAGCTACTACACGATGACCAACACCAGTAATTTCATCAAACGACGCAATAATTTTTAGTTCAAGCAATTGATCTAATAACATTTGAACCGCAACTTCATGGTCTTTAATATCCAAAATTTGTTCAAATTTTTGTCCATCGCCATATTTGATTGTGAAGATTGAATCATTCAAGCCGATCCGTTCAACGATCCCCTTTGCGATGACTGATTCTTCAGGCATTTGATAAAGCTGCCATTTTAGACTTGAACTACCTGCATTGATTGCAATTGTTTTTGACATTTTAACTCTCCTTTATAATTGGATTCCCTTTTGCTCACTTGAGCAGTTTATAAATTAGAAGACTTCCAGTCCTCGAATTTTTTAAAGAATTCTGTTACTTTGGTTGGATCTTTTAATGACGGAAGGTGAACCAATAACACTTTTTCTGCTTGTTCAGCCGTCTCACCCTTTTTCTGAAGCAATAAAATACTTTTGCGTGAATGCTCTGATATAAATAATTCATCTGGCAGTTGAATGATTCCTTGCAGCAATACTTCATTCTTCAACCATTTTTGCAATAACGGTCCTTGCTCTGTTTCAAGGAAATTACTTGGCACTAAAAACAGGCCAAAGCCATCTGGTTTAACATAATTCATCGCTTGCTCCATCAATAGATGATGCGCATAGCTATGTTCCTTTTCAGAGTGAGTCGCAAATTTTTCGGCCTGCTGGTCATTCGGGTAATAGCCCACTGGCAGATCACCGATAACATAATCAACTGGATCGACTAATAAGTCTTGCAGACTATCCTGATGGAACAATTTGATTTCTTCATCCATTAACAGACTATCCGAAGCAGCAATCGCGAGCAGCGTTTCGTCATTATCTACGCCGATCCCCTTAACAGAATAATTCGCCGCTTGTAGATTAATCAGTGTCGTCAGTAAAAGATTTCCCATACCGACAGTAATATCTAAAATTTCTAATGGTTGTTCCTTTTTCAATGTCAACTGTTCAATCAAAAAGACAAATAAAAAACCAATACTATCAGGCGTCAATTGATGATTGGGCTGTAAACCTTCAGTTTTTGAACCTTTTAGTAAAACCAATTGCGTTAATTTGCGCCAATCTTCTTTCCCTAACTCTAATCCCAAAAGTTTTTGATAAAGTGTCTCTACTTTTTTTACAGTAGCTTCATCTGGCTGTTGATCAAGCACACGTACTTTTGCATTGTCAACTAAGTTCTCCGTATTTTCGATGTAAGCGTCAAAAAAAGAAGTACTTAGTGAATGTTGCAACGCGATGATCGCTTCTTCCATCAAAGAAAAAGCTGTTTCTATTTTTTCTGGATTCATCTTGCACCTCACTAACTAATATAACACTCACGATACCTGTTCTATTTTAGCGGACATGTTCCAATTAATCAATCGCTTTCTTTCTTTTATTATTGATTTTCTAATTCAGCATAAAAGTATCCTTTACAATATATCTGCCGATATTTGCTTGATCTCATGACCTATATCAGTTCGAGGAATTTGATGTGCTATTTTTTTCATAAAAATGATATGTTTTCTTTTTAATTTTCACTATAATCTTTAATTGAGTCTGTTCTGTTTCAAAGGTTATCTCGCCTTTGTTGAACATCCACGTGCCTTTTTTAGCATTCAATTTGGGATAATCTGCTAGAAAAAGTTCTTTCGCGATTTTTGCCTGATACAGTTGCTCTGTTCGTGACACTAAATCTGCTGTTTGGTGATAGCTGGTCGTTAAATTCAGCACTAAAAAGCTAAATAAAAAAATAGCCAAAAGCACAGAGAGCAATACTCCGCCTTGGCTATTCAAAGATCCATGTACCTTCTTTTTGTTTTCCATCAGTGAACGTAACGACAAAATCCACTCCATGATTTTTTTCTTGGCAAACAAACTGCTTCACTCCTGTCAATAATGGCTGGTTCCCGCCAGATTGTCTTTTGATAATTCTTTTATTGACCTTCTGTATGTTTAATGGAACCATTTTCCCTTTATCTTCTATTTTAGTTAAGATTTCATGTTGCGTAGCAGCTATGTAGTCTGCATCAGCTAACTCATTATCTAATTGAAGTAAAAATATTTCCCATTCCAGCTGATGATACCCGCTCAACGCCTGTTCCATTTTATGGGCATGCTGGATAAGACCCGATAGCAGCAAAATAATGCCGCTAAGCATCAATAGCGCAACTAAACTTTCTAATAATGTAAAGCCGTTACTCCTTAACAATCAGAATCCCTCCTTGTTGATTTGATGCTCGTCCTTCTTCTAAGGAAACTTCGATCTGGGATTTTTCCGGCTTTACAGAATGCAGACGACAACGTCGCGTTTCAGTGTAAAGATCGCGATAATTTGTGAGACTGCTCAGTCGTTGCTGACTCTCCATCTGCATCTCAACTGTCACCTCTACATAACTGGAAACAATCACCATTAAAATTGCTAGACTAATCAAGCTCTCTAACAAAATATATCCCTTTTCATTTCCGCTCAAATCGACCACTCCCCATTTGAAATTGATAGGTGATTGGACCACCATCAGAAAAAACAACCTTGGGGATGTTCCCATTCCCCGGCTGATCAGTAGAAATATTCCCTTTGCCGGCACTAAAAAAAATGGTGTCCTTGCTTTCTAGTTGAATTGACTGCGGAAGCTTTAACTGTTTCCATGCTAGTTCCGTGTGAATAGTATAAAATATGATCATTTGTTGATTTTTATGAAGCTCTATACGAGTGCCGCGATGATCTGTAATAGCCACTTGCTGAAGATGCAAAACTGATTTCTCAAATTGATAGTAGAAAAAAGTCTTTTCCAGCTGCTGCTGCCATTTTTTAAGTGCTACTGTTGGCAATAAAACAAAACTACAAACCAGTAAGAGTACAATTAACGCTTCAACTAAAGTGAAACCAGCTTTATTATTTCCCTTTATCCCGCTCATAGGCTTCATACTGCTTCTCCTTCACATAGCCTTGATCAATTAATTCTTGTTTGCTAGGTGCTCTACCGTGATCTAACTCAAAAACTTCAATTTGGGTCTCGACAACTTTTGCGATAGCCGAATCACTCTTCTTTGTCGCACTATCCTTTTGATTGATCAACTTAGGAACAAAGAGCAGCAACAGCAAACTAATAATGAAAAGCACAACTAACATTTCTAACAATGTAAAACCGGATACTTTCTTTTTCACAAGATTCCCTCCAAATTCGTTAAAGGCAGGAGCATCGTTAAGTACAAACTAACTATTAAAAGTGCCACGATCAAGAAAACAAGGGGCTGCAGCCAAGAACATAAGAATTCTAATTGATTAAAAAAGCGGCGCCAGACTAATTGACTGTAGGTTAATAATTCTTTAGCCAAATTCCCTCGGGCTTCGCCTTGGAAAACAATTCGGCTGAATTCTTTTGTTAAAAAAGGATACTTTTCTATTTCCTCCGCTAGGGTATTCCCCTGAGCTAAACGAACTTTCAGATCAGCAGCCATTTCCTGCATTAATGATTTGCCTTCAATTACTAGCAAACATTCAATTATTTGATTCAACTCTAAGCCTTGCTGAAAAAGCTTTCCCCACTCCAAAGCAAAATAAGCAGAATAATAATTGCTGAATAATGTACCGATCAAAGGTATTCTTGCTAAATAACCAAATCTAGCTAAATAAGTATGGCGCTTTCCAAAAGACCGCCAACACAAAAGAAGGAATAGTAAAAAAGCAATCATTCCCAATCCAATAACCGGTACTGATTCAATCAACTGTACTGAAAAATCCCCTGCTCGTATCATTCCGCTAGCTAACAATTGCGGCAATAGAAAAAAACGCATTCCTAACAAAATTACTATTAAAAATATTAGTAAAAGAAGCGGATAAGAAACGGCTTTGAGAAAATTTTCTCGTTGACGCTGCACTAATCTCATTTGTTCCGCAATACCTAATAATGTTTGCGCTAAGTCCCCGTGAGATTCAGCCAATTCAATTTGTAAAATCTGATCATTCGAATAATTCAATTGGTTAAAGCTCATGGCTAAACTTTTTCCTTGATGAAGATCCCGTTGAACCGAATCTAAAATTAATGGAAGAAAAAGATTTGCGTTAACAAAAAAATCGAAAGACTGCTGTAAGCTGAAGCCGTTTTCCAATAAATCGCCTAATAGATGAACAAAATCAATTCGTTGCTTTCTAGTTAATTTGGTTCTATTCCACACGCCTCGAGACCCTCCTCCCAAGTAAATAGCAGGTCATCATGATAAAATCGATAGCTAGTTAATAAGCCAATCGTTTCATTGAGCGACAA
Organism: Candidatus Enterococcus murrayae; assembly: GCF_017315985.1. GTDB lineage: Bacteria > Bacillota > Bacilli > Lactobacillales > Enterococcaceae > Enterococcus_A > Enterococcus_A murrayae. The sequence goes on from NZ_JAFLVR010000072.1 coordinate 83,297, forward strand.
AAGCTCCTGATAAACAATTCCCTGTAAACATTCCTTGAGTAGCGAAGCTTCACCGCCTAGCTCTATTATCCTTGCGTGAGCAGTTTCTAAACTGGCAGCATGCAAAGTCGCGAAAACGCAATGTCCTGTCAGGGCTGCTCTGATTGCACCTTGAATTGTCTTCGTATCACGTATCTCTCCAATGATTAATACATCCGGATGGTGTCTCAAGGATAATTTGATCAATTCGTCATAGCTCTGGTAAATTTTTTCGTTTACCTGCAACTGCAGGAAATCGGGTTCTTCAATTTCTACTGGATCTTCTATGGTCAGTACACGCCCCTCTATTTCTCTTGCCAACTTATACATCAAAGTCGTCTTACCTGAACCAACAGGGCCGCAAAACAAGTAAAGCCCTCTCCTCTTTACCTGCTTTTGAAGGATGCTCAATTGCTCTGGTAGATGATAAACTTCTTTGCTATGACCAAATTGATGTAAAAAACGAATAACTAAACTTTCACGATGCAAATAATCTCCTACGGTAGAAAGCCTTAACCTTTGTTCCCCATGAGGCAAGGAATAGGAGATCGCACCCAATTGTGCCTTTCTTTTTTCGCTAACATCCATTTGACCCAGATACTTAAAACGATTAATCAGCTGCAATGCAGTAACCACACACATTTCATTTTTAACATAGGATAGATTTGAGTCTTCACGCTCATAGAAGGAGCCTCGGCGAAAAAAGTAGCGGTACTTCTCTCCCTGAGGTAATAAATATAAGTCTTGCATCTGATGCTCGAAGCCGTACTGAATCAATTCGTCTGAAAGCTGTTCGATCTCCATTCCTTTCACCTCAAAAATAATATACGTAAAAAAAATTGATGGCTTTAAAAAAAAGAAGATGAATCAAAAAAAGATTCATCTTCGTTAAATATCTATTTTTCAGTTTTAGTCTTATCTTGAAAGCGTGCTTCGACTCGGTAAATACGCTGACCTCTATTCGAAAATTTTTCTTCATACTCAGTCATGATATTTCCTTCATAGGAGCTCTCATGTAAATCCAGCCACACTTGCTCAAGAGTCATACCGTATTTTGAAAAGCTGCTCAAGGAGTATTCAAATAGTCCTTGATTATCTGTTTTAAAATGGATTTCTCCCATTGGACGCAAGATTTCTTCATCTACTGTTAAAAAACTCGGCGATGTTAGGCGACGTTTCTCGTGTTTTTTCTTTGGCCAGGGATCTGAGAAGTTCAAGTAAATTTGATCAACTTCACTATCAGCAAAATAATTGGTCAATTCTGATCCATCAACGTGCAATAGCTGTAAATTAGGCAATTCTGCTTCAACCAGCTTGTCCAATGCCATTGAAACCACACTGACCTGCATCTCTACACCAATGTAATTGATTTCTGGATGCGCTGCAGCCATCCCAGTGATAAATTGTCCTTTCCCCATTCCGATTTCAATATGGATCGGGTGATCATTTCCGAAGCGTTCAGACCAGCGTCCTTTCCATGCTTCAGGGTCTTGCACTACATATTCAGGGCGAGCTGCCAGCATTTCGGCTGCGCCCGGACGATTTCTTACTCGCATTGTCTTCCTCCAAAAATTCTATCTTAAATGTATTCTTTTCGTACCGCATACGCTCCAGCTAATTCTTCTCTTTCTACTAGAAAAGCTCATTAAAAACCTTAATTCCTGCGGCTCGCAAAAAAGAAAACTGAACGAAACGTTCAGCTTCCAGCAAAAATTCGTTTTAATTGTAAAATCGATTGATTCATATGATGGTACTCTTCACGCTTGTATTGTCGTGCAATTTCAAGAAGCAGACTCATCAAGCCATACCAATAAACGCGCTCCATGTTTTCATCCGTTGGTCGAATACCATACCGCACAAGCCATTTACTCCAGCTGGAGAGCGGTACGTAATTACCTAAAATCGTTCCAATATCCAGTGCTGGATCAGCAAACATGACCGAGTCCCAATCAACTAGATATAAATAATTCGAACAGACCAGCCAGTTTCGATGATTCACATCACCATGGACAACAGTATAATTTTTCTTCGCATACGTTGGAATATTTTTTTTCAAATAATCATAAACCAGCTCAATGAACCCATTTTGCTCGATCATCGTTGGCAGATTCGCTTCGTAATCTCCCAATAATTGTTGCGGTGACACTTGACGTCCACCCATTTTCTTCAGCATCACTTTCAATGAAGGCGAGTGATGAAGATGATACAATACATCCACTACATCATTCCGACGAGGGATTTCTTCTGGTTCAAGGATTCGCCCATCCAACCATTCCTGTGCAGTTAACGTGTCACCATTCCCTGTCCGCTTGATCCAGACAAGCTTCGGCGCGATTCCTTCACGGGATAAGGCTGCCAACATTGGAGTGGTATTTCGTTTAATGAAGACGCGATCTTCGTCTCGATAGCCGATATACGTTTTCCCCGTATCGCCTTTGATCGGCTGCACACGCCAGTCACTATCCAACTGAAACTCCATTCCCAAGGCCCTCCCCTAGCATTTTAAACGTATTTACTATTTTAGTCGGGGAAAGGCACTTCGTCAAGGGCATGTATGTTCTTCTTTGATTATTTTTCATCGCGATGTGCTTGAACAGCTAAATTCACTGCTTCAATATAAGCATTGAGAATTTTTTTGGTAACTTTTCCTGGCATACCGCTACCGATTTTTTGATCATCGATTTCAATGATCGGCATGATTTCCGCAACAGAGCTAGTCTTGAAACACTCGTCGGCCACTAATAGTTCTTTCTCAGTAAAGGTCTCTTCCCGCAATTCGATACCTAAAGCCTTCGTCAGCTCACGAATTTTTATCTTTGCAATACCTGGCAAAACTAAATTGCCATCAGGATGTGTGTAAACCACACCCTCTTTTACCATCCATAAATTTGACGCTGATGCCTCCGTCACATTACCATTACGAACCAAAACAGCTTCATCATAGCCTTTTTGCTGTGCTTCGTCTAAAGCTAGGATATTACCTAATAAACTGATTGATTTGATATCACAGTGCAACCAACGTCTATCTTCAACGAACCCAGCCCGAATGCCGATGTTTTGTTTTGCACTTGGACGTGCTGCAGGTTGAATATCAGCCATTAACACAGGCTGAACTTCTTTTGGATCGGGAAAATTATGCAGCCGCGGTTTAGCTGTGCCGCGGGTTACTTGGAAATAGACGCGTGCATTTTCTAATCCAACTTCATCGGCTAATCGATGCAATCGCCGACTCAATTCTTCTCTTGTAAAAGGAAGAGACATCCGAATTTTTTCTGCACTGAACCATAAACGATCCAGATGCTCTTTTTCCATATACATGTACCCGTCATATATGCGGATCACTTCATAAATACCATCGCCAAATTGATACCCGCGGTCTTCAAGATCAATCTTAACTTCTGATTCATCTACAATTTTTTCATTCCATAATACTTTCATTCACTAGACCTCCATTTTCTTTATTCTTGCTGGAAGATAAAACCAAGCAAACAAGCCGATTTCAATCAAAAGCAATACTAATAGGAGCAAACTTTCAACAATTGACAAATGGACCAAACTGCATAAGGTAAAAATTATGGACGCAGCGAACAAAAGAATGACCATCAATCTTTGTAAAGCTGCTCTTTTATATTTCGTTGGTACCGGATAAAGCTGGGTCGAACTAATATAATCAAACTGATTGTATAAAGGAATCATTTGAAATCCGATTAAGTAAACAAACAGCAGACTAACTCCCGTTACAAAGCGGAAATCATTCAAGGAGAACAACAACACTCCGCCAACAATCAGCAAACGGAAAAACAGACCGCCAAATTCCGCACCTCGCAAGGCTCCTCGAGCAAATAAATAGAGATACGTATTCTCTTGTTTGAATGAGATTTTAGCCAATAGTCCATCCAAATATTTTCGCCGACGAACCTTCGCCTCCACTTCAGGTACATCCGTAAATAGATTAATGAATTGATAAATTCGATGCAATCGTGCATTTTCACGATCAATCATTTTGCTCCAATCCAATAATCGTTTTCTTTCTTGCGTCAACGAAATAAAGGCAAAGGTGGCTGCTAAAGACAATACTGTACCGATCCAAGCAGTACTGTACAGACTGACAAATAGGATTGCTCCACTAACGATAAACCATAATACCAGCAGCCGCTGTGTCTGCTCCTGTGTTTTCTGATAGCAAGCCAATCGCTGCAGCCGCAGATGAGAAAATTTCAATCCCCACAACATTATTAAATAGAAGAAAAAGTTGGTAAAACTGATTTGTTTAGCTAAAACTACCAATGGCAGCAACGCTCCGCAAATAAGCAGCTCAACAACAAACGGAAAGGCGAGTGAGTGCCGTAATCCGCGAGATAAATAATCTCCCATTTCTTTCTCTTTTGGTAATAGAAAAGCCATGTCGGCAGGCTCGACTAAAGTCGCTAGTTTGCCAAACGGCAAGGCAAACCACCATATAACACCCACAATCGGCAAACTCCATGGAAAATCTGGCGGCAATTGCTTTAATAAATTCGAATAGTAAAAGGCTAGGCCGCCGACTAAGAACAAGCACACCAAGACAAAATGATCATTCAACACGTAACGCATATATTTCATCATTTTTTTCTGATGGCGTTGTCGCCTTAATAGAAAAAAATCATGCATGTTCCTTCTCCTTTGTCAGTGCGATATAGATTTCGTCTAAAGAAGAATCAGGCAAATTAAATTCAGCTTGTAATTCCCGTAAAGTGCCTTGCGCTCTTACTTCTCCTTCATGTAAAACAATAAATCGATCACAATATTTTTCTGCGGTTGCCAAAATATGCGTAGACATCAAGATTGCTGCCCCCTGCTCTTTCATGGTCACCATCAATTCCAATAGGGCATTGATCGCTAATGGGTCCAATCCGAGAAACGGCTCATCAATGATGTACAAACTTGGCTGTATCAAAAACGCGCACAACACCATCACTTTTTGCTTCATTCCTTTAGAAAAATTCACAGGAAACCAATCCAAACGATTTTCTAAACGGAAGGTTTTTAACAGTGACTCCGCCCGCTGCATTGCCTCCTCCTTTGGAATATCATAAGCCATGGCTGTTACTTCAATATGTTCTCGCAACGTCAGCTCCTCATACAACGATGGTGTTTCAGGAATATAGCCGATCTTTTTCCGATAATTCTCTGGCTCCTGCTGTAAGGTTAAATCGTCAACTGTGATTGTTCCTTTTTGCGGTGTCAATAAACCGATAATATTTTTGATGGTGGTGGATTTCCCAGCCCCATTCAATCCGATCAGCCCGATCATCTCTCCATTTTTAACTTCAAAATTAATATCTTTTAAAACAGGCAAGTGTCCATAACCGCCTGTAACATGCTGAATTGCTAAGCTCATCTTTTCCCCTCCATTTTCTTAGTTAGTATTATAGCAGAATCCCGCAAATATTTAATCTTCTCCTGACCTTTTCCAGCACAAGTATAACAAGTTATGGTAAAGTAAAAGAAGATTTTGCGACGGCTTCTGTTTTTTTCTTAGCAGCCGTCGACTCAGAAATAAATAATCTTGAGCTATCAGAAAGGATGTTTGCAATGGAAAATTGTATTTTTTGTAAAATTATCGATCAAGAAATCCCTAGCTACAAAATTTATGAGGATGAAAAAGTCTATGCGTTTTTAGACATCTCGCAGGCAACAAAAGGGCATACACTCGTTGTTCCAAAACAGCATGTGACTGATATTTTTGAATATGATGATACTTTGGCAGCAGATGTGTTTGCGCGTATTCCTAAAATTGCCCGTGCAATCGAAGAAGCTTTTCCTGAAATGGAAGGATTAAATATTTTAAATAATAATAAAGAATTAGCTTATCAGTCTGTCTTCCATTCTCATATACATTTAGTTCCCCGTTACAGCAAAAAGGATGATTTCTCGATTCATTTTGGCAACCATACTGATCAGCAGACGCCCGAAGAAATGCAGGCAATCGCTGATCAGATCAAAGAGCAGGTGAAATAAATGAGCTTTTTTAAGGGAATTCTTTTTGGCGCCGGACTGGGAACACTTGGCGGGCTTCTATTCGCACCTCGTAAGGGTGAAGAAACACGTGAAAAACTAATTACCAACACGCGAGACCTTGTCGAATTAACGGACGAATTGAATGATAACTTAACAGCATTCCAAGAGTCACTGGTTACTTTAAAAGGTACCTTTGATACATTAGTTCCTGCCTTCAAGTCTGGCGTCGAAAAGGATATTGAGGAATTTCGTTTTCAAGCCGATCCTCGTATCCAACAGATCGAAGCACAGTTGAAGAAAATCGATCAATCATTGCCTCAAACAGAAGAAAAAACAACTATCAAAAAGGGCCGCTTCTCCTTAGAACGACCTGTTGAAGAAAAATAATAATTAACTTGTTTCACTTATATAATTGTGCCTTTATTGTGAATTTTCTCGGAAACTATTTTTACCCCCTTTCCTTTGCATTTTTAGGTATGTTATAGTTGAAAAGGAATAACAAACGTATGTAAATATAATTTTAGGAGTTGTAGTAAAGAAATGAAGAAAAAGATTCTTTTAGCCACTGCTGGCTTACTTAGCGTAATTGTACTGGGGGCTTGTTCAGGAAGTTCTAATCAAGACATCGCGACAATGAAGGGCGGAAAAATCACCGTCGAAGATTTTTATAATGAAGCGAAAAAAGAACAAACGAACCAAAGTTTAGTTCGTAATATGATTATCTACAAAGTTTTCGAAAATGCTTATGGGGATAAAGTTACGGATAAACAAATCGATAAAGAATACAACAAACAAGCAAAACAATTAGGCGATAGCTTCGAAAGCCAATTGAAATCTGCTGGTTATACGAAAAAATCTTATAAAGAATATTTGAAACAATCATTGGCTTTCCAAGAAGGCTTAAAATCGCATGTGAAAATCACCGATAAAGATTTGAAATCTGCTTGGGATTCATTCCATCCAGAAGTAACAGCCCGCATCATTCTAGCAAGCAGCGAAGATGAAGCCAAAGAAATAAAGAAACAATTAGATGACAAAGGTGATTTTGCTAAAATTGCAAAAGAAAAATCACAAGATGCAACAACGAAAAAAGATGGCGGAGAAATCAAATTTGATTCTCAATCATCAACAGTTCCAACTGAAGTAAAAGAAGCAGCCTTTAAGTTGAAAGATGGAGAAGTTTCTGATGTAGTTACTGCAATGGATTCATCTACTTACCAATCAAGCTACTACATTGTTAAAATGGAGAAAAATTCTTCTAAAGGCAATGACATGGATAAATACAAGAAAGAATTGAAACAAATCGCAGAAGATACAAAAATGGCTGACCAAACGTTCTCTTCTGAAGTTATCGCTAAAGAACTGAAGAAAGCGAACGTGAAGATCAAAGATGATTCATTCGAAAATATCTTATCTGACTTCTTGACTACAAATAGTTCAAACAAAAAAGCAACCACTGAATCAACAAAATAAGTTGAATGAATCAAAAGGGGAATTCCAAGCGGAGTTCCCCTTTTTTAGATATTCATGCTACAATAAAGTAGCGATTACTTATAATAAGAAGATGGGTGAACAAAGCATGAAAAAATTTGCCTCTAAAGAAGCAGAAAAAGATTATTATGAACACGAAGCTGACGAAGCTGAATTCGTCGCTTGGTATAAAGAACAGGATCATCCTGAATATGACAAACCTTCTGTCACCGTTGATATTGTCATTATGGGCTATAACAAAGAAGAAGATCAGCTGAAAATTTTATTAATCCAGCGTCGCGGAAATCCCTACCGTAATTCTTGGGCGTTGCCTGGCGGCTTTGTCGAGCGGAATGAATCCACGAATGATAGCGTTCGCCGCGAAACTGCGGAGGAAACTGGCTTGGTTATCGGCAGAAAAAATGTTGAACAACTACATACCTTCAGTTCACCAAATCGTGATCCTCGCGGTTGGGTGATTACTGTCAGCTATTTAGCCTTTATCGGACAAGTGCCGCCGACTGCTGGCGATGACACTCAAGATGCTCGCTGGTTTAATATGGAGCGTCATGGTGAAACGATTTATCTGACCAGCGATGACGACATCTCCATCGAGATCGACTTAGAAACGGGAAAATCAATTGGCAAAGATACTTTAGCTTTTGACCACAATGAGATCATTCGCAAGGCTTTCAATCGGGTCGTTAATAAAATGGATCATGAGCCATTGATCCTGCAAGTTTTAGGTGAAGAGTTTACAATCACAGAAGCGCGCAAAGTTTTTGCTAAATTTTTAGGGGTCGATTTCAAAACAGTCGATCACTCCAATTTCAAAAAAGCAATGTTGCAATATTTTGATGAAATCGGCGAGCGTCCAGTCGGAATTGGACGTCCTTCAAAGATTTATCGCTTAAAAGATGAGATTGGTGAAAAAAAATAAAAGTTTTACTTACATGAAAGAGGAAAATCTGTATATAATGGAAAAAGCAAAAAATGCCTTTCCATAACGCAGTGAAGATCCCAAGTGGCAATCGTAGCGAGTTATACGATTGCCACTTTTTTGTCAGTTCTGCTTTTAGCAGTTTAATAAATTATAAGATGGATACGAGGTTTACTATCTTCAATGAAGGTCGGAATGTTTCGCTTTAACGAAATGCCCAACGACATTCCTAGTCATTTTTTTTGAAAAATGATTTCCTTAGTAGAAATGAACTGTATTCAAAAAATTAGGAGGATTTTTATGCCAAGAAATAAAAGAGAAAGTTTTGTTTATACGTTAATTATGTGTTTTGTGATGGTTTTTTGGATGAGTTTATACAATATTTATCTGCATTCAGGAGCTTTCACCATGGAGGTTCTTAAATCTGCTTGGCTTGGTCTGCCGTTAGGCTACTTCTGTGCTTTGATTTTAGATTGGTTCGTCGTTTCGACTCCAGCTAAAAAAGTGGCATTCAAGCTACTGCCGACTTTTGCCAGTCCCTTACGCAAAGTCCTAACGATATCCAGCTGTATGGTCTTGCCGATGGTCTTTTTCATGTCCCTTTACGGTACAATCGAAGTGTTGAGCAAAACTCAAGAGTGGAACCTGATTTTCATTGTCTGGGGAAGCAATATTTTAAAAAATCTTATCATGGCTCTACCCTTTCAACTACTCATTGCCGGACCTCTTGTTCGAAAAATTTTCAGAAGAATTTTTCCTGTAGGAACAATCATAGCGTAACGCAAACTGCCCCAAGAAAGGCTTCACGAACTCGCTCAGCTTATTGCCGATAAAGCTAGTTCGTGAAGCCAGACATGGATATACCTGCTGCAAAGCGATTTATTCATGTGAGAATTTTTTGCTTTCTTTATGGTTAAATTAAAAAGCTTCTTTTTCCAAGTCGGGAAAAAGAAGCTCTTTTTTTTTGCGCGTTTTATCAAACTAAACTTTATGTTCTTGGCTATTCTGTTTCAAAAATAGCGTTAGCTGCTCTGTTAAAATATATACCTGTTTTTCAAGAATATCGACTCTTTTTTCTAATCCACTGATAGAACTTGCTTCCGAATTATTTTTCTGCTTTTGATGAGAATATAATCTTGGCAGACCGGATGCTTCATATTGCTCCAGTAGTTGAGGGATTTTTTGATTATCCACGATCACTTGAGTGGTGATCAATACCTCTCCATCTTCATTAACCCGCTTGCTGGTACTTGTTTCCATTCCTTCAAGAGCACTGGGACCGACAACATAACCCGTCATTTCTTTTACGATCATCTGATTTTCTTTTAACCAACCATAAAACGTATTTTGATTGAGTCCGTATTCTCTTTTTATTTCGATTAACTTCATTGCTGCCTACCTCCTTATTTATTAAAAGATACGCAATAAACGGAGATAGATTCTATTTGGCTAAATTGGCAACGATCTCCTGGTAGCGTTTAGTCGCTAGAACACTCACCTGATCCTTTTTACAAAAGTTTAATTTGCGTAATTTCGGGACTACGCGTTCCACAACTATCTGATCCTCTATCGTTTTCTGTCTCAATGATTCAAATGCTTCGTTAAAACGCGGATCTTTCCGAGCTTTCTTATAAAAAGACAAAACATAAAGGTAGTAAAATAGATTATATCCGCGAAATGGGTACTCTACCTGCATAAACAATGTTCCGATTCCATAATGACATGGTCCAATGGGTAATTTCGTTTCCCAATGGTTCAACAGAAATTCCACAGCGGCATCTAACTCTGCTTCTTCAACAAAGCTTGTCCGTCGAAATAATTCTAGCGCATTTAATGTCGGTAGTGGGTTTGAAAATTCCGTTTCTGGTCCACGTCCATAATAGAATTTTTTGCACCACCAACCACCGTCATCGTAACGTGTTGCTAATAGGTGATCCATTGTCTGCTTCATTCGAGGATCCTCTCCATGACCTAAACGAACTAAAAGAATAGCTGCTGGAATTGTTTGACAAGGAAATACAGCACCTTTAGGATACAGTTTAAACTCTCCAGGTTCGCGCCAGCATTCCCATAAAAGTTCCGCAACTCTTTGTAAGATCTCCTCTTGCGGGTCCATTCCCAATTCCAACAAATACTCTGCTGATTCTAAACAAGAAAAAGGAGCGCCCTTCCCCAATCGCTTATCCTCTGTCGTCCAATAATCCCAACCTTGATCATACCGATGAGCTAAAATTGCTTGAATATCTGCTTTATTCATCTTTTACTCCTTCAATGCATTTTCTTTTAAGTTTATCATAGCCAGCTTAGAGAAGGGAACATACTTTCACCTTGTATATTTAAA